>NZ_CP081299.1:3206250-3847500 GCF_019711195.1 Dyadobacter sp. NIV53 | reverse complement strand
TATATTTCGTTCTATAGAGCAGGGAAGGATTTCTTCTGAGCATGCAAGGTTGATCTATAATATGAATAAGTATAGAAGTGAATTGGGGCCACCTTGGTACGATGGCCTATTTCGGGTTGATAATTTGATGGTTGGTTATGGAGATTATTCAGAAATTGAGCTATCCGTTTATAATTATAAGATCGTGAAAGCTCACATGTTTGAGAATTATTACGGGATGGGGCCGTATTTATACCGCTCTGTCGCTAGCGGAAAGGTCTTTAACGAATTCGATGAACTCTATATCAATTCCCTTACACTGACTGATACTCTGGCTATTGAGGAGTATACATATACTTTCAGAAGCAGGTAAAGTTCGTTTTACTGCAAAAAGACATGTACTCCCCCTAGATTCCTTTAAAATACTCAATCACATGCATCTTTAACAATGCTTCCTGCTTGTCAATACCTCCTTGTGGCAAAGCACGGTTCAGGATGTAATGCGGCCAGCCGTCTTTATCCGTATGCTCATATATATAATAGGAAGACAGGCTTAACACTTTACATATTCCTATATGCATCAGATCCTGCTTTTGTTCTTTGGTAAATCTTCTTGCTCCATGGCCCAGTTCCTGTACCCCTATCAAAAACAGCACGCCGTTGAGATCTGCCGGACGGCTTCCCACCAAGCTTTTAAGAGATTCCAGTAAATACTCCCATTGCATTTCAAGAGGCTGGTCTTCTACATCAGTTAAATTCATATCTATCTGCTCTCGGCTATTGGCTTTCAGCTTTTGTTATTTAATAATTATATTCATTCTCTTCCGGAAATTTATAAAAAAGGACAAACAGTTTTATATCCGGATAGCATCAAAACCAATAAGTCCGCTCCGGCGTTCTGTTTTATACTATGTTTTGAATTGTTGTAAAGTAACAAACTTAGTATTATCATACATATATAGAAGAGAAAGCATTTCATGCTTTTTCCTAACTTTGGCTTTTGCCTGGAACGAATGAAGACAATAGAAGAAAATAAATTGGAGAGATTGAGCAAGAATGATTATTTGTCGACCCTGAATGAACCGCAGCGTAATGCCGTACTTCATGGAAATGGACCTTTGATGATTATAGCCGGTGCAGGATCGGGAAAAACAAGGGTTCTTACATATAGAATAGCGCATCTGATCGAAAATGGAGTTGATCCTTTCCGAATATTGTCCCTGACATTTACCAACAAAGCCTCGGGAGAAATGCGCAAGCGTATTGAAGGTGCGGTGGGAATGGAAGCAAGAAATATATGGATGGGGACTTTTCACTCTGTATTTGCAAAAATGCTGCGGATTGAAGCGAGGTTCCTCGGTTATACCAGTGACTTTTCTATATATGATACCGACGATTCCAAATCATTACTGAGAAGTATTATTAAGGAATACAATCTGGATGATAAGGTTTATAAGGCCAATGTTGTGTTCAACCGGATATCGGGTGCGAAAAACCGTTTGGTTTCTGCGGATGATTATATCAATAATCCAGTCATTCAGGCAGACGATGATGCAGCAAGAATGAAAGAGATTGGCAGAATTTATAAAACTTATGCGACACGCTGCTTTCAGGCAAATGCCATGGATTTTGATGATCTGTTGTTTAATACCAATGTGCTCTTTCGTGATTTTCCTGATGTACTACTTAAATACCAGCAAAAATTCATGCACGTTATGGTAGATGAGTTTCAGGATACCAACGTTTCACAATATTTGATTACACGTAAATTATCAGGAATTCATCGTAATATATGTATAGTAGGTGACGATGCTCAGAGTATTTATGCTTTTCGGGGAGCCAATATTGAGAATATCCTGAATTTCTCCAAGGACTTTCCGGATGTTCAGACGATCAAACTGGAGCAGAACTACCGCTCAACCGGAACAATTGTTAATGCTGCCAATTCAGTTATTGCCCGCAATAAATCGCAGCTGGAAAAAACAACTTTTACCGCTAATCAGGAAGGATCACTGATTGATGTCATCAAAGCAGGTTCTGATAATGAAGAAGGCAGGTTGGTAGCCACTGCAATCTTTGAAGAAAAAATGCAGAAAGCGTTAAGGAATGAAAATTTTGCGATTCTTTACCGTACGAATGCCCAATCCCGGTCTTTTGAAGAAGCGTTACGTAAACTTGGAATCAAATACCGTATCATTGGTGGACAATCTTTTTATCAAAGAAAAGAAATTAAAGACCTTCTCGGATATTTAAGATTTACTGTCAATCAGCGGGATGAAGAGGCTTTCAAACGAATTATAAATCTGCCTAAACGCGGAATTGGTGATACGACTGTTGCAAGAATTACAGTAACGGCTTCTGAAAACAATGTACCGATATGGGAAGTGGTTGCGAATATAGGCAACTATGCTACCGGCCGCACAATTACACCAATCGAAGATTTTGCAACACTGATCAAGAGCTTCAAGATCATGATCGAGGAGGGAAAAGATGCATATGAGATTTCTTCTCATATTGCCAAAGCGTCTAAACTCCTTAAAGAATTGTATGAAGACAAAACAGTTGAAGGGCTCTCCCGCTATGAAAACGTCCAGGAATTACTTAACGGTATTAAAGAATTTGTTGACAACGAAGAAAATGAAGATAAAACGCTGGGTGCATTTTTACAATCAGTTTCCTTATTGACCAATGCGGACGAGCCGGATGATAATGAAGACCATGATAGGGTTACTATGATGACGATCCACTCTGCAAAAGGATTGGAATTCCGGAATGTGTTTATAGTGGGGCTCGAAGAAGATCTTTTTCCAAGCCAGATGATGCTTGAAAGCCGGCAGGATCTGGAAGAGGAAAGGCGTTTGTTTTATGTGGCTATTACAAGAGCCGAACAGAAGCTGACTTTCTCTTATGCCGAAAGTCGCTACCAATGGGGCCGCCTGAAAATGTGTGAGCCAAGCCGCTTCTTGTTAGAAGTAGATCCGAAATTCCTGAATATTTCTGTCGCTGTACAAAGAGGCCGTGATCGTGAATCAGTAAATTCGC
Organism: Dyadobacter sp. NIV53; assembly: GCF_019711195.1. Classification (NCBI taxonomy): domain Bacteria; kingdom Pseudomonadati; phylum Bacteroidota; class Cytophagia; order Cytophagales; family Spirosomataceae; genus Dyadobacter; species Dyadobacter sp. NIV53. Next base: position 3,844,479 of record NZ_CP081299.1, on the reverse strand, counting down.
CGATGGCATTTGTAAAAAATCTAGGGCCGCGTAAAGGAACTGAGCCAAAACCTGTTACAACTGCATCTTCACACGTTCCTTCCGGCGATTTCCAGCCAAGTGATACCAAAGATCTTGCAGAAGGTAATCAGGTAGAACACCTGAAATTTGGTTTTGGCACGGTTATAAAAATGGAAATAAACGGAACAGACCGTAAAGCAACCGTAAAATTTGATACAGTAGGCGAAAAAACATTGTTACTTAGCTTTGCTAAACTCCGTATAATAAAATAAATCTTTTATTATAGTTATACTATGTTTATCCAAAGCTTTACCTTATTAGCTTAAATACAGCCGCAGAACTCTTAATTAGTTAACATTTCTGCGGCTGTGTAATTTTTTACTTTAGATTTAAACAAATGATTTATGTTTCTTGAAGCAGATATTACGCAGATTAAAGAGCGCGGAAGCGACGCCAGTGTGGTGGAAGAACAAATAAAATATTTTGTAAACGGATTTCCTTTTCTACAACTTTCAAAAGCGGCTACGGTTGGTGATGGCATTATAAGGCTTACGGATGAGCAAATAAAAGAGGTTGTCGGTGAATTTGACAAAAGTACTTCAGATGGTGAAATTGCTTTATTAAAATTTGTGCCTGCTTCGGGAGCAGCAACACGTATGTTTAAATCCCTTTTTGGATTTTTGCAGGAAGGAAAAAAGATAAATCAGTTGACGAATTCTTTACCAGACTTTCAGAATTTGCTTTTTATGATGATTTAAAAACGGTTTTAGCTTCCGACGGATATGATATTAAGTCAGCGGATGAATCAACAATTGTTTCTTATTTCCTTACTAATAAAGGTTTGGGATACGGAGAATTGCCAAAAGGGCTGTTAAAATTCCATAACTATACGGATCGTTCCCGTACGCCATTAGAAGAACATCTGGTTGAAGGCGCAAAATATGCAAATGCAGGAGGCCAGGTAAAAATCCATTTTACTGTTTCTCCCGAACATCGCGACAAATTTGAAAAATTGGTTGTAGAAGTGCTTCCTGGTTATCAAAGCCAGTTTGGGGTAAAATATTTTGTATCATTTTCGGAACAGCAGAGCTCAACGGATACAATTGCGGTTAATCTGGATAATTCTCCTTTCAGAGAAAGTGACGGAAGTATTCTTTTCCGGCCGGCCGGGCATGGTGCATTGTTAGAAAATCTGGGTCAGCTGGATGCAGATATTATTTTTATCAAAAATATTGATAATGTAGTGCCTGATCGCATAAAAGAAGAAACCATTACTTACAAAAAAGCACTGGCAGGAATCGTTCTTCAATATCAGAAACGTATTTTTGATTATTTAAATCATCTCGTTGGTTCAACGGACGGAGATTTACTGGCTGAAATAGATACATTTTTCCAAAAAGAATTATGTGTAATTCCTCCGGTAGCGTTTGCAGATTGGGATGATTCTGAAAAAAGAGAATATTTTTTGACAAAACTGGACCGGCCATTGCGTGCATGCGGCATGGTGAAAAACCAGGGAGAACCAGGCGGAGGGCCTTTTTGGGCTGAAAATGCAGATGGGTCTTCTTCTCTTCAGGTAGTTGAATCCGCACAGGTAGATGTAGACGACGCTGATCAAAACAGTATTTTCAAGAACTCCACTCATTTTAATCCGGTAGATCTGGTATGTGCTGTTAAAAACAGAGCAGGAGAATTGTACGATCTTAAAAAATTCAGAGATCCTTTGACCGGATTTATCACCGGAAAATCGAAAGATGGTAAAGAGCTGAAAGCACAGGAGTTACCAGGTTTATGGAATGGTGCCATGGCCGACTGGAACACAATTTTTGTTGAAGTTCCTTTGATTACGTTCAATCCGGTAAAAACGGTAAATGATCTGTTGCGCGAACAGCACCAATAATAGTTGCTGGTTGATAGCTGTTAGCTTTCTGACGCTTCAATATAAAATCTTCACGTTAATTTAAAACAGAAGGTCGGTTCCATATCGGAGCCGACCTTCTGTTTTAAATGTATTATTCCAAATATTATTCTCAAGGAATAGGCAATACTTTGGTTTCTTTGAAAGTGGAAAGAATCACCATTGTTTGGGTGCTGGCAACTTCTTCAATTTCATTGATTTTTTCAAGCATGAGTTTCTGGTACGTACTAATATCTTTAGAAATAACTCTTAGCAGGAAATCTCCGGTACCCGTAATATGATGGCATTCGATGATTTCAGGTATTGCATGTACTTTCTCTACAAATGACTCTGTAACTGCTTTTCTATGGCCAACTAAGGAAATCTGTACAAAAGTACTTACTCCTAATCCTACTTTATCAGGTTCAAGCTGCGCATGATAACTTTTAATAATACCTGATTGTTCAAGCTTTTTAACTCTTTCAAGCGTTGGTGCAGGGGAAAGCCCGATTTCTTTTGATAGCTGTGCGTTAGTTATTTTAGCGTTAGTTTGTAAAATCTCTAATACTTTACGATCTATCTGGTCTAACTTTATAATTGAAGACATTTTTTTCGACTAGGTTTATTGAGTGTCCATTTTCTAAGACGCTGCAAAACTAATTAGTTTCCCGAATTATCTTGTAATTATATACTGTAAATTTGCTAAAAAAAGAATTATAGTAGGCGAAAATAGATTTTAGTGTTTGATTATTAGGTTTAACTTATTTGTCACTCATTTTCAACAATTTGATTAAACCGCGTAGGTTTCTATTTTTTGCAGAAAATCCTGATAAGTGATTCGAATTCCATCTTCCAGCTCGATTTTATGTTTCCAGCCCAGAGCATGTAACTTGCTTACATCCATTAGCTTACGTGGAGTACCATCCGGCTTGTCTGAATTCCAGTGAATTTCACCTTCGTAGCCAACAATTTCACGTATTGTTTCGGCCAGAGCTTTAATTGTTACATCATTTCCAACTCCGACGTTTAGGAATCCTGGCTCACTGTAATTCTGCATTAAAAAGTAACACGCGTCTGCAAGATCATTGGCGTGAAGAAATTCGCGCAAAGGAGAACCTGTACCCCAAAGCTCAACAAATGGCTTGTTTTCTTCTTTTGCTTCATGAAATTTACGTATCATGGCAGGAAGTACATGCGACTTGTTCAGGTCATAATTATCATTTGGGCCATATAAATTGGTAGGCATTACAGATATAAAATCACAGCCATACTGGCTTCTGTAAGCTTCACACATTTTAATTCCGGCAATTTTAGCTATCGCGTAAGGTTCATTCGTAGATTCCAGTATGCCGGTCAGCAGTGAATCTTCCTGAAGCGGTTGAGGTGCCAGTTTTGGATATATACAGGAAGAGCCTAAAAACATTAATTTTTTTACGTCGTTACGATAAGCAGCGTCAATAATATTATTTTGTATCTGAAGGTTTTCATAAAGAAATTCAGCACGATAAATATTATTGGCCATAATACCCCCAACTTTCGCTGCTGCCAGAAAAACATATTCAGGACGCTCCGTTGCAAAGAAAGTTCTGACAAGTTCTTGTTCACGCAAATCAAGTTCTGAAGAGGTGCGGAAAACGAAATTAGTGAAGCCTTCACTAACTAACTTACGGTGAATGGCAGAGCCAACCATTCCTCTGTGGCCCGCGATGTAAATTTTAGCGCTTTTTTCCAATGTGTTTATCTAAATTTGTAAGTACAAAATCAATAACGTTGAGATCAATTCGTTACAAAAGTAACAAACTTGTGCTTAAGAAAAATCCTATTTACATGCAAAGTGTTATTCTAATCTGGTGCTTTCTAACTGTTTTCCTGTTTGGAACGGTTTCAGCACAGTCTGAAGAGAAAGAATCCACACCTTCGTGGCTTCCTAAAGAGACTGTTAAAAAGGACACAGCTGCTGCCCGCAAAGGTGGGCTGAGTGATTTAAAATCATTTGTTTCCGGTCTTAATCCGGTAACCGGCACTGCCGTGCCAGGCGGGAATAATAAATCAGGATCTATATCTTCTCTTTTTGGTGAAAAAATTCCTGATCTTGGACTCAGGGTTAAAGAATATAAAAACCAGAAAGCCGACAGGAAACGCAAAAAAGAAAAGGCAAAACTGGCAAAAGTACAATATGAAGGCATTCCAATGGAAAGTATGTCTGTCAAGTTCGGAAGCGGCGAACGAGCAACTGTTGAATCATTCCATATTTTAAAAGAACACAAACCCTTGAATCCCTACGTACGTGCCACGGAAACACGCTGGTACGATACAAAAAGTAAAAGATTAAGTTCTGCGCTTATTAAAGAAAAGGAAAAGGCACTTCCATTACATGGTTCCTATAAAAAATATTCAGGAGAAAATCTGATTGAAGAAGGATTTTATTACATGGGACTGAAAGATGGCCGCTGGGCAAAATATGATACCAAATTCAATCTGATTGATAAATCGGTTTGGAACCGAGGGTTTCCGGCCGAAGCGCGAATTACTTATTATGATTCAGCACATTCACAAATTAAAGAAGTGGTCCCGGTTACATTTGGAGAAGTAGAAGGAGAATTTCTTGAATTTTACAAAGAAGGCCAGCTCATGGCCAGCGGAAAATACGACGAAGGTAAAAAAATTGGCCGCTGGGTAGAATATTATCAGTTTCGCCGTCAGCGCAAAAAAGAAATACAGTATCCTAAAAGCAGCTGGGACGATGATTTTGAGCCTTTTGTTTTACGCGAATGGGATGAAAAAGGCAAATTGCTATACGATTATACCAAAGACCCGCGTGCTTCAGTAGAGGAAGAAACTGAAAATTAAATTATTTCAATGGTTGAAAATTGCGTTTCAACCAGTTTAATATCCTGCATAATTTACCGTAAGAATCCATTAATTTATACTTTCAAATCTCCTTCCTTATTTTAAAATCTGGTTTGCGTTTCTTCTTTGCGCTATTCCCAATATTATGAAAATATTTTTTTTGGTGTCCGTTCTCTTTGCAATTTCGGTGTGTTACTGTTTGTAATTACGTCGCTTTAATTGACCGTTTACGAGCCGGATATATTGCCGGTTTATTAATTCTGGCTATTGCTGACACTTTTACCTATGGAAATGGTTTGATGGTTTTTCCGGTTATCACCTTGATTTCTTCCAGATAGGGAGAAAAGGCTTTTTTTTACAACAGCGAAGGATTATTCAGATGGAGCTTATACCAGTTTTCATAAAGCCACAATAGAGCCGGGATTATATAATATTTATTTGCTGGTAAGGAAAAATGGGCACAATACCATCTGTTGTGCCGGCTCAACCTGAAAAGCAGATTGAGGATTAGAATTTCTGGTGAATGCCAGTCAGGATACGTTCCACTTCTTTTCTAATTTCACCGGTTGGCCTGGTGAAATTATTATTCATAAAGCTGAAAATGAGGATTTTGCCTTTTTTTGTTACTAAAAATCCGCTGAGGTCATAAATGTTGCTAAGGCTTCCTGTTTTAGCAAAAATGAATGGTTTTTCATCTTTAAAAAGATTTTTTAAAGTGCCGGTTTTTCCACCCGTTGCCATAATATGAAACAACCTTTTCTGAGGTACTTTATCATAAATCTTTTGAAGCAGGGCAGCAATAGTCCGGGGTGTAAAAAGGTTGTACCGGCTAAGCCCTGATCCGTCTTTCCATAGCAATGGATCAGGTAAATCACTCATATGGTGCGCAATTGCGTGTTCAATAGCCTTTTCTGTATTAAGTGGTAAGCCGTTTGCAGAAGCATAAATTAACATCAGTTGTTCGGCAAGCATATTGTCACTTACCTGCATCATCCGCGCATACAATGAATCTGAAGGAATGCTGTAAATCTTTTGCAGTTCGAGATTAATCGGAATATGAATGAGTTTTATTTCTTTTTTCAGAGTATCGCTCAGTAACCGTACTGTTAACTGATCCGACATGCGTACCGGAACATCCTGGCTCAGCCCTTGCGGAACACCTAACCTGGAATGATGGAACATATTTTGAAATTCTTCCCGTTCAATTCCCGAAGCAGTAGTATCGGCTATTAATGATTTGCCCCAGAAGCTTGGTTCGACCTTAAATTTTTGAGACCCTTCCCCTGTAAAACGTGCAAAATTTCCATAAACCGGCATTGGAGAAACTTCAGCCTGATAATAATCATTGTAATCACTCCAGCCCCATCCCGGACCAAAACGTTTGTTCTCAAAATTAATGGGGGTAAAAAATATCTGGTCTTTTCTTCCTTTCAAAAAATCGTAAACTTTGCTGTGAGGTAAGTCGGGGTGTAATAAGGAAGGATCTCCTGTACCACGGATGATTAATAATTCGCCCCATTCAAGATATTCAAGGCCGGGAATGGAATCACCTAAAGCGCATAATCCGGCATAAAAGCTAAAAAGCTTGGTATTGGACGCCGGAGTGAAATATTTATTATCCTGATAAGATGCTATTGCTTTTTTGTCATTCAGGTTATGGATAGAAATTCCGGTATGCTGCTGGCCCAAAACCTGTGAATTTTTCATTTCCCGTTTTAAGTAATGAGAAACGGAGCATCCCGACAAAGCAAAAAGACTTATAATGATTATAGATATGCGCATAAATAGGTGTGTAAGATAAAAAATGGTACGTTACGCAAAACCAATCTGTTGCCGGGAAGGATTAAATGAACGGTTGTAAAGTTAGTAGTTTCGTATTAAAACAAAGAAATTGATTCGTTGTTTTCCACCATGTTATATTTGTTTTTAATTGATTTCGTCAAAAATGAGTGACATTCATGCCGTTCTGAAGCAATACTGGGGTTATGATCAGTTTCGTCCTTTTCAGGAAGAAGCAATCAGAACGGTTCTTAATGGTCTGGATACGCTTGTGTTGCTGCCGACCGGAGGAGGCAAATCCATTTGCTTTCAGGTGCCTGTAATGGCTATGAATGGCGTATGTATTGTTGTAACGCCTCTCATCGCACTCATGAAAGACCAAGTTGAACAGTTGAAAAAACGTGGTATTTCTGCTGCTGCTATTCACTCGGGAATGAACCGGCACGAGATCGACATTACGCTTGACAATTGTATCCATGGTACCACAAAATTTCTGTACGTGTCGCCGGAGCGTTTAAGAACCGATATCATGATTGAGCGCACCAAGCGTATGACAATCTGCTTACTGGCTGTGGATGAGGCACATTGTATTTCTTCTTGGGGTTATGATTTCCGCCCTTCCTATTTGCTTATTTCTGATTACCGTGATCTGCTTCCCGGCGTACCTGTGATCGCTTTAACAGCAACAGCCACTGAGGAAGTAAGGGCAGATATACTTGACAAGCTGAAAATGAAGTCGGCAAGGGTTTTCAAACAATCTTTTGCCCGTGCTAATTTGTCATATTCCGCTTTTATGGAGGAAAACAAGGAGAGAAAACTGATCCAGATCCTGAAAAATGTCCCCGGAACTGCCATTGTTTATGTTCGAACCAGAAAGCGGACTAAGGAACTTGCGGATTCATTGAGCCGACAAGGAATTCCTGCCCAAAGTTATCATGCAGGGCTACCTTTTCGTGACCGTACTGAAAGACAAATGGCCTGGATAAAAAACCAGGTAAGGGTCATAGTGGCTACCAATGCATTCGGAATGGGAATCGACAAACCGGATGTTCGTGCAGTAATTCATTTCGATTTGCCGGAAAGCCTGGAAGCGTATTATCAGGAAGCAGGAAGAGCCGGCCGTGATGAAAAAAAGGCTTATGCGGTTGCACTTTTTAACAAAATTGACCTGGAAGAACTGGCAGAAAGCGTTGAACGTAAATATCCTTCGGCAGAAATTGTAAAAAGAGTGTATCAGGCCCTGGCTAATTACTATAAAATTCCGGTTGGCGGAGCTGAATTTGAAAGTTTTAGTTTTGACATTCAGGACTTTGCAGGAATTTTCGGTTTGCCGGTCAGCGAAACACATTATGCACTAAAATTGCTTGAAGAAGAAGGGTTTATTCAGCTAAGTGAAAATTTTAACGACACTTCCAAAATACACTTTATCGTTGACAACCGTCAGTTATACGATTTTCAAATACGTTACGGCGAATTTGATTCGTTTATCAAAATGTTGCTCCGGTTATATGGCGGCGAGCTTTTTACAGAATATGTACGGATATCAGAAAGTGAAATTGCACAGATTTACTTTGCACCATTACAGGAAATTAACAAAAAGCTGGTATTTCTGAAAGAGCGGGATGTGATTGATTATGAACCCAAAAGAGACAAGCCTCAGCTTACATTCCTTACTCCCAGATACGATGCTTCCTTACTTCCTTTAAATGTATACGAAATTGAAAAAAGAAGGAAACAGACCGGCAGAAAGCAAGAGCGGTGATACAATACGCATCGCATACACACCGGTGCAGGACTTTATTATTGCTGGAGTATTTTAATGAATTTGATGCAAAAGAATGTGGCGTTTGCGATATATGCCTGATGAACAGGAAAAGTGAAAATACACGCAATGAAGAATTAAGCAGTGCGATCAGGTCTTATATTGAACAGCAAATGGCTGTTACGCCGCGGGATTTGAGCTTGGCTTTTGAAAATATTTCAGAGAAAATTCTTCTGCAAACATTAAAACAGCTCATTGAGGAAGAAGTTATACATTACGATTCAGTCGGGAAACTGACTTTAAATACACAAATCAAGTCTTGAAAAAAACGAAATACTACACAGCACTATTCATTTTATTTGCAGTTCAAATTAGTAATGCCCAGCAAATTCCCGGCTTGGAAAGCAGCAATTATGGAGGAATTTACCGCGCAACCTACAATCCATCTGTAATTGGCGGGCCAAAGCACAAATGGCAAATTAATATTGGTACAATCGGAGGCAGTATCAATTACCGTTATTTTGTTTTTCTTGGTAAAAATTCCTTATTATATCCATTGCTGGCGCCGCATTCGACCAAAGAACTGTACGGGCGTTCTCGTACGATGGGATCTCTTACATATAAAGATCCGCTTTATCTGGTGAGTGAAATCCGTTGGCCGTCGGCTTCCATAGCTATTGATAAATACCAGGGTTTGGCATTACAATTCAGGACAAGAGGTTATGTAAAGGGAAATAATATTCCCGACCCGATCCAAAATCTTTACTTCCGCCGCCTTGATACAGGAAATACGCCGTCAATTTCTGCCCAATCGTGGGGGAATTTTAATCTTGTTCAGCAAAGTTTTTCTGATGTTAGTGTTACGTACGGCATCCAGTTACTGGATTTGGAATCGCATAAATTACGTGTAGGAGTTACCGGAAAAAGAGTTTTTGGAGCAAGAATTGGTTATTTGAATGCCAATGCTGACAATTTTACGATTCGCCCGGAAACAGGAAATGAAGAATCCAGCGAACTGGTATTAACAAATCTGACTTATGAAAGTGGTTACAGCCAGGTTGTGAAAAAAAGGAAACTGGGAAATTTACTGGATCCTGAAAAATATGGTTCGGGATGGGGTTATGATCTGGGTGTGACTTATGAACTGGGATCTTATTGGAAAAAGGGTAAAGACAGCTATGACGAAAGCCCCGAATATTTGCTGCGGCTTGGCGTTTCTTTGACGGATATAGGATCCATCCGCTACCGGACCACGAATAACCGCGTAATAAGTGGTCGGCAGGATCAATATGTAATAGGTCAAAATGACCTGGAAACAATCAGTGATAAGGGGCCGGAAGGTTTTATGAGCTTGTTACCTGCACAATCAGATACTATTTTTCGCAAAAATGTCCGCTTACCGCAGGCAATTCATCTGGAAGCGGATATTCAGCTTGTCAAAGGATTTTTCCTGAACTTATCCGGAACAGCACGGTACAATGCCGGAAGTAGTGAACCTCTGGATATTTATCAACCGAATTCATTTACCATAACACCGCGGTTTGAAGACGAAGATTCTGATTTTGCATTTCCTATTTCTTTTATTGAAGGAAATAACCGTCCGTCAATTGGAGCAGTTGGTCATTTCGGGCCTGTATTTTTAGGTTTTAGTAATGTAAACGGATTGATTAAAAAAGGTGGTGCAAGAGGAAGTATGGTTTATATTGGTGTAACAGCATGGAAACTGAACCGGGACAAAAATCCAAACCAGAAGAAGAAATTGTAAACTCTGAATATATTACGTTCTGCTAATTGTTTGAGGCCCGGCTTCAATATCTTTACAACCTGAAATTATTAATATCAACTATCAATCTTATGTCAAGAAAAAATATTCTTTCCGGTTCTCCATGGGAAGACAAAATGGGTTACTGCCGTGCAGTCAGAATTGGAAATATCGTAGAAGTTGCCGGCACAGTTGCTATTGTGGATGGTGAAAACGTGAAGGCAGATGATGCTTATGCACAAACCAATAACATCATTGAAAGAATTGCAAAAGTGTTGGAGGAAGCGGGTTGCAGTTTGAATGATGTGATAAGAACCAGGATATTTACCACCGACATTGCCCGTTTTGATGACATTGCGCGTGCACACGGTTTCTATTTTAAAGATATAAAGCCAACAACCGGAATTTATGAGATCAAAGGCCTCGTATCTCCTGACTATTTGGTTGAGATAGAATTTACCGCGGTTATTCAGTAAAAAACAATATTTGTTCTAATTTTCCTCGTAAATTTGCGGCTCTTTTCTCATTCAGTTTTTGAGAAAGCGGTATTTAATAAATAATTCATTTAATCTTAATGCAAGAATGAAAATTGCAGTGGTAGGCGCTACCGGTCTGGTAGGCGGCGAAATCCTCAAAGTGCTCGAAGAGCGTAATTTCCCGGTGACGGAACTATTGGCCGTTGCATCAGAAAGATCTGTTGGTAAGGAAGTTACATTTAAGGGTAAACAGATAACGGTGATCGGATTTGAGGACGCCATAGCAGCCAAGCCTGAGATTGCCATATTTTCGGCCGGTGGCGGAACTTCTCTTGAACTGGCTCCGAGATTTGCAGAAGCTGGCATTACAGTTATTGACAATTCTTCTGCATGGCGTATGGATCCTACCAAAAAGCTGGTAGTTCCTGAAATTAATGCCAAAACATTAACGAAAGAAGATAAGATCATTGCAAATCCTAACTGTTCAACCATTCAGATGGTTGTGGTTTTAAATCCTTTGCATGAAAAATATAAAATTAAGCGGGTTGTTGTTTCTACGTACCAGTCAGTGACGGGTACTGGCAAAGCGGCGGTGGATCAATTGTTTTCAGAAAGAGCAGGCGATCATAGCAGAGGAAAAGTGTATCCGCATCAGATTGATCTTAATGTGTTGCCGCATATTGATTCATTTCTCGACAATGGTTATACCAAAGAAGAAATGAAAATGACGAACGAAACGAAAAAGATCATGGGTGACGACAGCATTGCTGTAACTGCCACTACTGTTCGTATTCCTACTATTGGCGGTCATTCGGAAGCGGTTAATGTAGAATTTGAAAATGAATTTGACCTGGAAGAAGTAAGGAAAATTTTGAGTGAAGCGGAAGGAATTATTATTCAGGACGATCCTAAAAACTTTCTTTATCCAATGCCATTGACAGCGCACGGAAAAGACGAAACTTTTGTAGGCCGTATCCGCAGAGATGAATCTCAGCCTAAAACATTAAATTTATGGATTGTAGCAGATAATCTTCGTAAAGGAGCCGCTACAAACACAGTTCAGATCGCTGAGTTTTTAATGAAACACGATTTGGTAGGTGTTACTCAGGAAGCGTAGTATTGATATAAAATAATTTTCAATTTTCATTATTGAATATTGATAACGGTCCGCCGTCGCGGTTTAACATTGAGCATTGTATATTATTTTAAAAAAAACGATAGCAAAAAAGAGCTTCCAACCATGGAGCTCTTTTTTGCTATAAATCCAATTCCTTTTATTCCATTAACCCTTTCTCCCAAATTTATCTGTCCACTTCTCCCATTACTACATCAATAGATCCAATTATAGCAACCAGATCCGCCAGTAACGCACCTTTGGACATTTCACCAATGACCGAAAGATTATTGAATGAACAAGCTCTTGCCTTGCATCTTACCGGAATATCAGATCTTCCATCCGTCCTGAAAAAGAAGCCAAGTTCTCCCTTAGGATTTTCTGCCCGGACATAAAAATCCATTGCTTTTGGGCGGATTTTTTTAGGAACCAAAGCCTGCGGATCAAAATCACGTGTTCTTTTATGATCTCCGGTCAGTTTAATCAGGCTTTGTTCAATAATTTTGACTGATTCCCAACACTCAGCAACCCGGACCCATGTTCTGTCCCAGCAATCGCCGGTTGCTCCCATTTTTCCTTCACCGATTGGAATTTCAAAATCAATTTCAGGATAAACAGAATAATTATCCACACGCCTTAAATCATACTTTAAACCTGATGCCCTTAACATGGGGCCGGTACAACCATAATTAATGGCAACCGGCAAAGGCAATACACCCACATTGGCAGTTCGTTCAATAAATATTTTGTTATCAATGACGAGTTGTTGTAACTCTGTTAATTTAGGTTTAAGATATTTAACAAATTCCAGGCACCTCTCTTCAAATCCGATTGGCAGATCATAAAATAGCCCTCCTATCCAGATATAATTATAGAGCATTCTTGCGCCACATGTCCATTCCAGTAACCGTAAAATCTGCTCGCGGTCACGCATCATCCATAAAAACGGCGTATAAGCACCAATATCAAGCGCATAAGTACCCAAAGCCACAAAGTGCGATGCAAGGCGGTTCAGTTCTGCAACGACTACCCGTATATATTCAACCCGTTTCGGAATATCGTTTTCAATTCCCAGCATACGCTCAACTCCCATTACATACGCATGTTCGGAATTCATGGAAGCAACGTAATCCATTCGGTCTACGTAAGGAATAATCTGGTTAAATGGCATGGATTCGGCGTGCTTTTCAAAGCATCGGTGCAAATATCCGATATGAGGAATTACGTCCATTACCACTTCTCCGTCCGTAACCACTTCCAGTCGCAGAACACCATGTGTCGATGGATGTTGCGGCCCCATATTGAGTACCATTTCTTCTGTACGAAGATTTTCGGAGTTGTATTTGGTAGGTGCCGAAACCGCCAGATATTCCTTTTTATACTCGTATTGAATCGCGTTACTCATGCAGCTTATTTTTCTGATACAAAGTAATTAACACCTTAAAACCTGAGTAGTTTTTGATCCTGAACCTCTACTTTTAAAGGCCCGATCGGCCTGCCTTCATTGTGCAGCCTGTCGACAGCGGTAATGTAATATACATATTTGTTTCCCGGCCGTACTGTATTGTCTACAAACCGTTCTCCTTCATAACACATACCAATAATACGTCTGGCGTCGTAAGCAGTTGGTTTTTCTTCTGGTGAAAAACGGTAAATTATGTAATACCATGCCTGGTCACCATCCGAAGCTGAATCGGGTTTTTCCCAGAATAGTTCAAGCCCGTTATTAAGTAAAGTAGCTTTCAGGCTTTTTGGAGAAAGCGGAGGAATTCGGTCTTTCCAGGGCATGGTAGGAACCAATGCGGGGTATTTGTAAAAATCCTGGCGAAGTGAATCAGCAAAACCCAGACTGTTATTTTTTAAAGACCTTGAGCTGAAAAATATGGCTCCGTCCGTTTCATCCTCACGAGAATATCTTATCTGATTAGGGATTTCTTTCGGATTGGCCCAGTTTGTGTCACGTTCCTTATATCCAACGCGGTATGCGCCGATGCCTACATAGCAATGCCGGCCATAGGAATTTTCGGCCCACCAGTCTACAAGATTCCTATAAGGTACTTTTCCGAAACCTGATGAAAAATATACCTGGGGAACGATATAATCCACCCATCCTTCTTTAATCCATTTTCTGCTATCTGCAAAAAGATCATCGTACGAGGCCAGTGCACCGAAAGATTTGGAACCTTCGGGATCGGTTGCTTTATTACGCCAGACCGCACAAGGACTGATCCCGAATTTAAGTCTGGGCTTTATTTCATTTAATGCATCATGGATTTGCTTTACCAGTAAATCAATATTATTTCTTCTCCAGTCGGCCTTGTTTGCAAATCCCTGGCCATATTTCCGGAAAGTCTCCTCATCCTGGATAATTTGTCCTGGAACAGCATAAGGATAAAAATAGTCATCAAAATGGATACCATCTACGTCATAGTTTTTGGCAACATTCACAGTCATATCTGTAATGAAGTTCCTTACTTCGGGTATACCAAAATTAAAAAGTTTATAACCATCATAGCTCAAAATCCACTCAGGATGAATTCGGCTGATATTTTCTGTCGAAACACTCGTAGAGGATTTGTGTACTAATCTGTTCAGATTCAGCCATGCGTGAAATTCCAATCCGCGCTTATGTGTTTCTTTTATCATGAAATCCATAGGATCCCACATGGGATAAGGTTCCCGCCCCTGCCTGCCGGTAAGCCACTCTGACCACGGTTCAGGACTTTTTGCGTAAAATGCATCGCCAGCAGCTCTTACCTGAACAAAAACTGCGTTCATGCCTACTTTTTTATGAAAATCCAGAAGGTTGGTAAATTCGTCCCTTTGTAAGTTTGGCTCCATAATTTTGCTGCTGGGCCAGTCTATATTATCTACTGTTGCTATCCATACTGCTCTGAATTCCCTTTTAGGAGGCAATATATTTTCAATATCATTACTTTGAGCGACACAGCTTTCAAGCAAAAAAATATCTAAAAAGAGGAAAAGCGTAATAAATTTAAAATTTCTCACTATAAAACACATACAAAATGTTAATCCCGTCAAAGTAACGTAATTTGGAACAAAGTTAACCGAGAACTATCTTAATTTCGCCTTTGAATCCCTTGTTTTGGCAAATTGAATTAATGATTAAATTTTCCTGCATTCTTAACTTAGTTACATTTTTAATATTTGACTTTTGTGCCTGATTATAAAAACTGAAATAATCATGCGCTAAATTATTGCTATTGTGAATAATTTTTCTGGATATTTATTGTGTAATTACAAGGATTTTTTGTGCCAGACCTTAATTATTACATTTTACATGTACCGCTATAACGTTTAAACCTGTATCCCATATTGGAACCATTTGTCAAAACCACTAAAAAAAACGTCCTCTTTGAAATCGCATGGGAGGTTTGTAATCAAGTTGGAGGAATTTATACTGTAATAAGAACTAAGGTGCCTGCAATGGTAGAAAAGTGGGAGGAAAACTACTTTTTACTTGGTCCCTATTTTGAGAAAAAAGCATCCTCAGAATTTGAAGAAATAACGGATATGGACGATTCACCTGCGGGGCGTACGGTGAAGAGAATGAGGGAAATGGGTTATATTGTCCATTACGGCTACTGGCTGGTTACAGGTAAGCCAAGAGTTGTCCTGTTTGATCTGGAAAGTATTACCAAAGAGCTGGATATTATCAAGTTTAATTTATGGGAGCGCAACCGTATTTCTACCATTAATGTAGAGCCGCTGGTCAATCAGACACTTTGTTTTGGAGAACTTATCAGGATATTTTTAAAGGAATATGCAGAAGAAAATGCCAAACGGGAAGATATTTCTGCACAGTTTCATGAATGGATGGCCAGCAGCGGGCTTCCTGACCTGAAACGTGAAAATGTAAAAATTGCAACCACATTTACTACACATGCAACCATGCTGGGCCGTTATCTGGCACAAAATGTGGATGGTTTTTACAGTAAACTTCCATTTTTTGATTGGGAACATGAAGCTAAAAACTACGGAATAGTTACACAATGTTCTGTTGAAAGACTGGCTGCACTGGCCGCGAATGTGCTCACCACAGTAAGTGACGTTACCGCACGTGAATGCGAGGTGTTTTTAGGCCGGATGCCTGATCTGGTTACGCCAAACGGACTAAATGTTGTTCGTTTCCAGGCCGTTCATGAATTTCAGAATTTACACTTAAAGTATAAGGAAAAGATTCACGATTTTGTTCTGGGACATTTCTTTCCAAGTTATTCCTTTGATCTGGACAAAACGCTTTACTTTTTCACATCGGGGCGTTACGAATACAGCAACAAAGGCTACGATTTAACTCTGGAAGCTCTGGCCCGGTTAAACTGGAAAATGGTACAGGCCAATATGGACACGACAGTCGTGATGTTCATTGTGACCAAGCAACCCTATACCTCCATCAATCCTGACGTACTTGAGTCCAGAGCAGTTCTGAATGAATTGCAGGAAACCTGTACGGCGATTGAAAAAGAAGTAGGCGAGAAACTATTTTTGGCAGCGGCTTCCGGAACAGACCATAAAATGCCTGATCTGAATAATTTTGTTGATGAATACTGGCGCCTTCGTTTGCGCCGTACAATCCAGACCTGGAAAACCGACAAATTGCCTGCTTTTGTAACGCACGATTTGAAGGAAGAAGATGGTATTACTGATTTCTGCAAAAAAGCCAATCTGATTAACAATGAGCGTGACAGAGTAAAAATCGTTTATCACCCTGATTTTATATCTTCTACCAATCCACTATTCGGGCTTGATTACGGACAGTTTGTTCGTGGATGCCATTTGGGCGTTTTCCCGAGTTATTACGAACCATGGGGTTACACACCATTGGAATGCGTAGTACGAGGTGTTCCTACGGTTACCAGTGACTTGTCTGGTTTTGGCGATTATATTATGCAGATCATGCGGGACTATGAAAACCGCGGGATTTATGTAATTAACAGGAAGTCACAAACTTATACGCAGGCTGCGGATCAGATGGCGGATATTCTGTTCAAGTTTGTAAAAATGCAGCGCCGCGACCGTATCATGCAGCGTAACCGTGTAGAGAACATTTCTGATGTTTTTGACTGGATGAACCTGCGTTCTTATTATGATACAGCGCACGATCTGGCTACAAAAAGAAGAAAAGCATAAGATATTTCTATTTTTAAAAGCGCCCTCAGGTATCAATCATTGGTATTTGTGGGCGTTTCTGTTGTTAATCTCTTGAATTACTAAAAAAATTCAACACCTTCACATCTATAACAAGCGCAAAAATTACCAATGAATTACGTTGAGGCAGAAATACAGGTTGAATCCGATTTTACGGAAATATTAATTGCAGAGCTGGGCGAGCTGGGTTTTGAATCTTTTATGGAAACAGACGAAGGATTGCTGGCTTACATACAGGAAAGCGATTTTAATGAGACACAGTTACAGGAACTCATTGCCAGATACAGTGAACTAACAACAATAGTGACTTCCTGGAAGTCGCTGGAAAGGAAAAACTGGAATGAGGAATGGGAAAAAAGCTACGAACCCATTGAAGTTGGAGATAAAATACGTGTCCGGGCAACTTTTCACGAACCAAACCCGACTTTTCAGTACGATTTGCTGATCCAGCCGAAAATGTCATTTGGAACCGGGCATCATGAGACAACTTGGCTGGTGATGAACGAACAGCTGAGCTTACCGCATTCCGCACTTTCAGTTATGGACGTGGGCTGCGGAACGGGAATTCTGACAATTCTGGCTTATAAGCTGGGTGCTTCGCATTTACTGGGTTTTGATATTGACGAATGGGCTGTTGAAAATACCAGAGAAAATTTCACCATGAACGATCTGCCTGCGGAAGCAGAGGTCTTTCAGGGAACAATAAATGAAGTTCGGCCGGAATTGGTTTTTGGAGGAATCCTGGCAAATATTAACCGGAATATACTACTCGCAGAAATCCCCAAATATGTGCAGCATCTGGTTTCAGGCGGCTGGCTTGTAACAAGTGGGTTTTATGAGGTAGATCAGGCTGATATTGAACGTTGTGCAGAAGAAAACGGGTTAAAAAAATTAAGATCGAATACGCGTAACCAATGGGCAACCGTTGTATTTGAAAAGTTGTAAAACAATCTTTTCCATTCCCTTCGTTTTAAGGGGATGGAAAGAATTCGGACAAGCACGTTCATGATCATGAAAATTTTTAAATACTGCCTTTTTCTTTGTGTAATGCTATTTGCGGAAGCAAACGTTTCTGCGCAAAACTTTAAAATATCAGAAGAACCTGCGCAGTTTATTACGCAGGTTCGCAAACTGATGGATGGAAGCCGAAATCCGCAGTACATGCGTGCGGCGGCACAGCTGGACAGTATCTGGATGTCTTCCGTCGGTTCTTCACAACAAACAAAATTTATCAAAACCTTTCGTACGCAAGTTGCAAAAGGCCAGAAAGCCGGGCCGGTTTTATTTCTGCTGATAAGGAATGCACACACATTCGCAAAACAATCTCCTGAAAATCTGGACGGATTCCTGGATTTGGCCGTTCAGTCAGGAGAAAAATATGATGGAAAATCTTTTCAAAAAGTGTTGGAAACCATCAAAAATTTGACGGAAACAAATAAACTTTATTCTGCCAATTACAATTCACTTTATTTACTAAGCGGCACGTATCGTTATAAATATGATACTACCAATGCAGAAGCAGCCAATACACAGGCCACTGTTGCAGCAGCAAACGATAGCTGGGATACACCTGTTGATTCCAATTTTGTAATTGCACCCAAATCAAATCCGTTGCCTGTTCTTTCTGGTGCAGTACTGGAATTACAAAATGCTGTATTTGGGATGGTTGCTGCCGGAGATTCGGTGACGTTCGGGCCAACTAACGGTAATGTATCCTTAAAAGACGGAATATTTGTTGGTAAAAACGGCCGTTTTACCTGGGCTGCTGCTGGTGATTCTTCTATTTATGCGGATCTGGACGCTTATTCTTTTAACATTTCCCAACCTAAGCTGTTAGCTGAAAATGTTACTTTTCATGATGAGGCACAACTTGCCAATCCAATAAAAGGAACAATAGAATACAGGGGAATTAAAAAAATAAGAGGCCAGGCATTGCAGTATCCGCGTTTTGTTTCCAATGGCATTGATGCACGTTTGAAAGCAAGCAGGAAAAATATTGCGTATAAAGGAGGGTTTGCACTGATTGGAACTACCATGTACAGTTCTTCGCTCAGTGATTTGCCATCAACAGTTTCAGTTTCCTATAAAGACAAGCCGGCATTCAAAGCCATCAGCAAGAAATTTGCGCTGAGAGATTCAGTGATCACTTCTACATTTGCTGTTTTTTCTATGCCATTGGGAACGGATTCTCTTTATCATCCGGGTGTGACTTTCAATTATAACGATGATGAAGGCCTTGTAAAACTGGGGCGTGCGGAAAAAACAGATTTTGCACCTCTTCCCTTTCAGGATTCTTATCATAAAATGAATATCTGGGCACAGGCAATGCGCTGGAAATTTCCTAACGATAAAGTGGAATTCCTCCGTATCGACGGCAAGCAGGTTGTACCGGTGAAACTGGAATCTTTTGATTATTTTAAAAAGGACCGTTTCAAAGGAATCAGCCAGGAATATGGATTTCAGCCAATGTTGCTGGCAGCCAATTATGCACAAACACAAAAGAAATCAAGTTTTCTGGCAGAAGAACTGGCTGCAAAATTCAAGCAAAACCCTAAAATACTGCGTCGGTCACTGGAAAGGCTGGCTTTGGACGGTTATTTTATTTACAATAAACCCACGGATGAATTTGCGTTGAGCAAAAAGGGCGCTTTGTATGTTTTGGCCAATCTGGATAAAGCGGATTATGATAATTTTCAGGTTGTTTCACAGTTTACAGCAGACAATGAAACGGCCAATGCTACCATTTATCTACCTGATACAATGCTGACTGTTTTGGGTGTAACGCGCTTTGTAGTGAGTGATTCGCTGAAAATTTATGGCGTTCCTTCCGATAAGAAAATTGTAATTGGCCGTAACCGTAATTTTGGCATGAATGGCCAGCTTGTTGCATCCAATTACCAGTTTCGGGGCCAGAATTTAAAATTTGACTACAATCAGTTCTTTGTCAATGTCAGTCCTAATGACTCCATCACTTTTACCCCCAAAGAGAAGTTTGTAAAAGGCCAGAAAGGCGAAGTCGGCGGGCATGTGAAATATGAAAAGGGTGGTACATTTTATTTAAGTGATCCAACCAATAAATCGGGTATTCAAAAAGGCAAAAAATCGCCGCGGCTGGTTGTGCCGGATGGTATGATGGTTTATTTCGATCAGCCGGAACGCGATTCACTGACTTATCCGCGTGAAGTTTATTTCAAAATCCCGAAAATTGACATGGACGGGCTGGATCAGCGGGACGTAATTTTTGATGGTACTTTTTATGGAAACGGTATTATTCCGGATTTTAAAACCATTTTGAAAAGTATGCCTGATAATTCCCTGGGTTTCGAATACAAGCCGCCTGTTACAGACCAGAAAATTTATAACGGAAAAGCGCTGGCCAGATTAACCGATACTTTGGTCATGGATAACAGCGGGTTGCGTTCAAAAGGAGTTATCAAATATTTATCGGCTTCGATGACGGCCAAAAGTTTGTTGTTCGCTTCTGATTCACTGATTGCTTCTGGTGATGTGGCGAGTATAAAAGAAGCAACTATCGGCAAAGGTTATTTTCCGGCAGTACAACTCAAAGATTACACACTGCGCTGGTTTCCCAATACCGACAGTATGTTTGTCAGCACACAGGGAAAATCATTTTCATTTTACAATGGAACTACCAGCCTGGAAGGCGGGCTTTTGCTGCGTTCTTCGGGTTTGTATGGAAATGGAAGGCTAAAAAGGCCTGATTCTGAACTTTCTTCGCAGGATATTAAATTCAATAAGGAAGGATTTCTTGCCAATAAATCTGTGTTTTCCATTAATACCGGTCAGGAAAAAACGCTTAAAAAATTGCTGACCGGGAATAACGTCAACATTGATTTTAATTTCAAAACCGGAATAGTAAATTTCTTAACGGACGAAACAGGTTTTGGCTCAGATTCATCCGGTATGCAGATTCCGACTGCATCGTACCAGACATTGATAGGAAGTGCAAAATGGGATATGACCAAAAAAACCATTCTGATGAAAGGGTTTGGTGAAACTTCATCCTATACCTCTACTAATCCTGAACAGGAAGGGCTAACATTCCAGGGCTCTGAGGCTATTTACGATGTTGAAAAAGTGACACTGAATGTAAAAGGTGTTCCGTACGTGCAAACAGCGGATGTGAAAATAATTCCGGATGGCGGATTGCTCAGTATTGATGCAAAAGGTAAAATTAACCCGCTTAAAAAGGCCAGGATTGAGATTGACACACTTAATACTTCGCACAGATTGCGTGATGCAGATATTCGTATTGATTCCCGTAACCACTTCGAAGGCTCTGCAACTTACCAGTATATTACGGCCAGAAAAGATACTTTCAACATCAAAATGCAGAATTTTGAATTGAGGGAAATTGCCGCTGCAAATGACGGAAAGCGCAAACGTTCCGCAAACGATTCGGCCTCAATAAAATATTATACAACAGCCCGGGCCGATATCAAGGAAACGGATAATCTGATTCTTTCACCTCGTATTCAATATAAAGGAAGTATTAACCTGATCGCCTACGAACCATCGTTACAGCTGGAAGGATTTGTAAAGCCGGTTCTGAAACCGCGTAAAGATTTCCAGAGTTCGTGGATTGTTTATAATGAAGCACCGGGAGAAACGATTGCGATCAAAATTGGTAAAGACCTTAAAAATGAAAACGATCTGCCGCTCTCGGTAGGGTTGCATTACAATGAGGCAAGAGGCATGTATATGTCATTTCTTTCCCCCAAAGATTCCGATGGTGATGAAGATATTTATCTTGCTCAGGGCGCTTTGAATTATGATGCAGACAATAAAGCATTTAAAGTAATACCGCCAATGGGCGCTGACAGCCTTGTGGACGAATCCAACGTTTTAAAATTTGATGATAAAACCGGAATTGCTGATTTTTCCGGCCCGTTAAAGCTGATAACTTCTGACTGGCTGCAATCGGCAGGTGTAGTTGAAGCCCAGGTTGATAGTTCCAGGTTTAGCTTCAATACCATGTTACTTTTAAAAATGGCTGCTCTTGAACCGATCCTGCAACCGCTGGCGGCTAAAATTGTGGAGACAAATCTGGAAGAGCAGAACAGTACAGCCGCAGACGACGATGCCGAACAACTGAACAGAAAACTGGCTGCGCTGATAGGGTCAAAAGCAACGGACGCATACATCAAACTTTCCGCTGCGGGTTACAAGCCGTTGTTCGATGCTTCACCTGTGCTGGACAATCCTATCGTATTGTCTAATGTAAACCTGAACTGGTCGGCAGTACATGGGGCTTATTATTCTCAGGGCCCGATTGGTGTTTCTAATTTTGGAAGAAACAATATCAATGCACAAATGGAAGGTGTTCTTGAAATCCGGAGGAATATTGACGGCGATGAATTCAGTTTGTTTTTGCAGGCTTCTCCGGATATCTGGTACTTTTTCGATTACCGGCAAAATGAATTGGGTGTGGTTTCTTCCCAGCTGGATTTCAATGATCAGCTGACGGCAAAATCTAAAAACAGCAAATCTAAAATGACCCTGGTCTCTTTGGGAATGGAAGAAAAAGATATGTTCGTGAACCGCTTTGATGATTTTTACCAGCCAGCTGTTAAAAAAGCCAAATTGGTACAGGCAAAAGTGAAGAAAAAAGTGGTACCTGCTGCTGAAAAAAAGAAAAAGGAAGAGCAGGCCGAAGGGTTCTGATCCAAGTATTTGTAGTATATATTTGATGATTTGGTAACAAAATATTAATTTGCATGCAAATATGCTTGCAAAATCCTCTGACTATTGTATTTTTGGTAAAAACTACGTCGAGTTCAAAATAAAACAGGAATAGTACAAAATGAGTATTGCCTTATTTATAGTTACAATTTTAGCCGCTTATTTGTTAGGGTCAATCCCGAGTTCAGTTTGGTATGGTATTGGTTATTTTGGGATTGATGTCAGGAAACACGGAAGCGGAAACGCAGGTGCTACCAACACTTTCAGAATTTTGGGAAAACGTGCCGGAACCATTGTTATGCTCATTGATGTTTTGAAAGGCTGGACTGCTACTTGTATGGCATCAATGCTTTTTTATATGGGTACAATTGGCGAAACAGAGCTGTTGATGTACAAAATCCTCTTTGGTATCATTGCGATAGTTGGCCATATTTTTCCAATATTTGTTCGTTTCAAAGGAGGAAAAGGAATTGCTACTTTATTAGGAATGGTACTTGCCATTCATCCCGAACTTGCTTTGGTCTGCATCACTATTTTCATTTTTACATTACTCGCTTCCCAATACGTTTCTTTAAGTTCAATACTGGCAACACTGGCTTTCCCAGTTCTTTCCTGGATGGGTGTTTTTGGTCATCCTGAGCCATTACTGATCGTCTTTGGATTTGTTATGTTTTTATTGGTTGTGATTACACACCAGAAAAATATCGTCAGGCTGATGAATGGAAATGAAAGCCGTGTAAACATTTTTGGCAGTAAACCGAAGTCAATCGACCACCGTTCGTAAGAAATATATTTTCAGAAATACCAACCCCTAAGGACTCAACCTTAGGGGTTATTTTTTAAATTGGCCTTCATTTTGACAAATGCTTCTGTCAGATAATTACAAATTTTAAAACCAGGATATGAATAATTACATTGAAAAGCACCGTGATAGATTTTTAAATGAACTTCTGGATCTGCTGCGGATTCCGTCCGTAAGTGCTGATTCAAAGTTTAAACCGGATATGCTGAGAGCAGCTGAATATGTAAAGGATCGTATTAAAGAAGCAGGTGCAGACCGTGTTGAAATTTATGAAACACCGGGACATCCGGTGGTTTATGGTGAAAAAATTATTGATGCAGGTTTGCCTACCGTGCTTATATACGGGCATTATGACGTGCAGCCGGCTGATCCTTACGAACTTTGGAATTCACCTCCTTTTGAACCTGTTATAAAAAATGACCGGATTTTTGCACGTGGTGCTTGTGATGATAAAGGGCAGTTTTACATGCATATCAAGGCATTGGAAACGATGCTGGCCACAGGTTCACTGGCATGTAATGTCAAAATAATGATTGAAGGAGAAGAGGAAATCGGGTCTTCCCATCTGGAAACATTTGTTAAAGAGCATCGTGAAATGCTGAAATGTGATACGATCCTGATTTCAGATACGAGTATTATTGCCAATGATGTACCTTCCATTGAAACAGGATTACGCGGACTTACTTACGTAGAAGTTGAAGTAATCGGTGCCAACCGTGATCTGCATTCGGGTGTATATGGCGGTGGTGTTGCCAATCCGATCAATATTTTATGTGATATGATTTCCTCTTTAAAAGACGAAAACGGCCACATTACTATTCCGGGTTTTTATGACAATGTTCAGGATCTGACAACAGAAGAACGTAACGCGCTCAATTCGGCACCGTTTGATCTGGACGAATATAAAAAGGATCTGCAGGTTGATGACGTTACCGGAGAAGCAGGATACACGACAATTGAAAGAACTTCTGTACGGCCAACTCTCGACGTAAACGGGATTTGGGGCGGCTATATTGGGGAAGGTGCCAAAACTGTACTGCCTTCCAAAGCAAGCGCAAAGGTATCTATGCGGTTGGTTCCGAACCAGACAGACCAGGAAATTTGTGCATTATTTACCAAACATTTTGAGTCAATTGCGCCAGCTTCGGTGAAAGTAAAAGTGACACCGCATCATGGCGGGCTTCCATACGTTACACCGACTGATTCCATTGAATACAAGGCTGCTGAAATGGCCATGGAAGAATCTTTTGGTAAAAAACCAATTCCTACGCGTGGCGGAGGAAGTATCCCTATTGTGGCATTATTTGAGCAAGAATTGGGAAGAAAAAGTATCTTGATGGGTTTTGGGCTTGATATTGATGCTCTGCATTCGCCCAACGAAAGCTACGGACTATTCAATTATTACAAAGGAATTGAAACCATTCCCCTGTTTTTCAAACACTACGCGGAATTGAAAAGTAAGAAGTAAATGAGTTTAAAGTAAATGAGTTCACAGTAATCAGTTTTGGCATCATTCCTGTTTACTGTGAACTCATTTACTTTAAACTTTTTACTTTCTCGCTCTCCTCTGTTCCCGTTTAAGCTTCTTCAGGTTTTCAATTGCCTTTTTTGCTTCTTTATCCTGGCTGGATTTTTTGTCGGCGCGGTCATCGGCCAGTTTATAAAAACGCAGCGCTTCATCGTAATTCTTCTTCATTTCGGCAATTTTGCCTAATCCGATCAGCGAAGACACATAATATCCGGCATTAAGGGAATTGGTTTTTACTGAGAAGTCAATGGCTTTTTGATAGAATTGTGCTGCCAAATCGTAATTACGGTGGTATTGCATATTATAATAAGCCAGAACGTAGGCTGCATTTCTTCCGCTGACACCTTCATATCCCGGCATACCCTGGTCTATTTTATCCAGAATATTTTGTGCTGCTTTTTGCGCTTCCTCTGATTTTCCTGTTACGAAAGCTGTCCGGCAAAAATATCTTTCGAAGTAAGGATTATTAGGAAAAGTCTGCCACATGTACTTGGCCATTTCATAGGCTTTTCCATATTCGTTTTCCATACTGTAAATCTGCAAAAGGAAATAACGCGCTTCTACCCGTGTGTAAAATGCATTATTCCCTACTTTTTCGAGTTGTTGCTCACCGAGTTTTTTATTTCCTTTTGGAAAAAGTGCAAGAATAGGTTTCAGCAACGGATATTCTTTTGGAACCCATTCTGCATAATAATTATACAAACCATCTCCAAACAACAGCTCAGGAGACAGGTCACCATTTCCTTTACAAACTTCAAAATACTTTAAAGATTTTTTTCCGGCAAAAGCAGCCTTTGTCCAGCTTTCCCGTTCGGCATATAGTCTTCCTTTAAAAGCATAAGCAGCCGCGAGAAAAAAGGCAGGTTCTACTTTGTTTTTCTCATTTTCATACATTTCCTCCGCCAGGTCAATAGTCGAGTCCATTGCGGCAAGGAAAGCCTTATCATACGTCTCAACATCCGTATTTGGCACAATTTTCCACCATTCTGAAAGCCCCATTAAAAAATGCGGCATCGGGTGTTTTGGATAGCGGTATTTCAGCCACCTGAACTCTGTATCGGCTTCTGCAAATTTAAAATTATATAGCAGGTTAATGGCCTCAGTTGCTTCTATCTGGACACTCGGATTTTTGAGGACCATATCATAATTCTTATCCAGTTCAGCCGAAGAATATAATTGAGCGACAACTGAGGATATGGAAAGAATGGCCGTAATGCAAAATATTAAAGTTGTCTGAACTATTCTTTTCATAGCAGGGGTAAATCTGTCAGTATTAACGACGGAATTTTATTTTACGTTTGCTTAGCGGCGTGTTTTTGAAAAAAGAGTTAATATTGATGCCCTGAATAACGCAACCGGGCTGACGGGATAAATTTTATTTGACACCATTATTTATGATTACAATACTTGACAAGAATTTCACTCCTTTTATTAGCAGAGAGACCATTGAAACCCGAATTGCAGAAATTGCAAAACAAATTAACACTGATTATGAAGGCCGCTGCCCTTTGTTTATAGTAGTACTGAATGGCGCTTTTTTGTTTGCGACCGAGCTTGTCAAAAATATTCCTTTGTCCTGCGAAATAACTTTTGTGCGTTTATCATCTTACTCTCAAACGGAATCTACCGGCAAAGTAAGACAAATCATTGGTCTGGAAGAAAAAATAACCGAACGTGACGTGATTATTATTGAAGATATTGTAGACACCGGGCTTACGATGACTCAATTATTATCTCAGATTGCAGACCTTAAACCACGGTCGATCGAAATTGCGACGCTGCTTCACAAGCCTGAAGCACTACAAAAACCAGTCGATATGCGTTACATAGGTTTTGAAATTGAGAACCGTTTTGTAGTGGGCTACGGCTTGGATTACGACGGACTAGGACGAAACCTGGATGCACTGTACGTTTTAGCCTGATCTTTATGAACAATAAAAATATTCCTTTTCAGCTGATCAATTGGGACAGCGTTCCCAAAGTGGAATATCCCGGTGATCCTGGTGCGGCATACTGGCAAACGTTGCAATTTGAAGGGTTAAGGATTAGAATGGTGGAACTTTCGCCCGGATATATGGCCGACCACTGGTGCAGGAAAGGACATATTGTTCATTGTCTGGAAGGTAGTTTTGTATCTGAAATGAATGATGGTTCTGTATTTGAACTTTTGAAAGGAACCTCTTACGTGGTTTCGGATGAAATGAGCTCACATCGTTCCTACACTGAGAATGGTGTCAAAATGATGATCATTGACGGCGATTTCCTGAAATTCATACCTGACTGATTGGGAATTTGTCAGCATAAATAAAACTTTAATGCAATTCAACAAACGATAACCATTTTCAAAAAATGCATATACAATTTTTTGGCGCAGCAAGAACTGTTACCGGCAGCAAACACCTGATTACGACTGAAAAGGGGACAAAAATATTGTTGGATTGCGGATTATTTCAGGGAATCCAAACCGATGAGTTTAATCAGAAATTTGGTTTTAAACCTGCTGAAGTCGATTATCTTGTTTTGTCCCATGCGCACATTGACCATTCGGGTTTAATTCCGCGATTAGTCCGGCAAGGTTTCAGCGGCCCTATATATTGTACTTCGGCCACGGCAGACCTTTGCAAGGTAATGCTGCTCGACAGCGCGCATATTCAGGAAAGTGATCTGGAAAGAATTAATAAGCGCAGAAAGAGGCAGGAACGGCCGTTGCTTGAAGAATTATATAATACAGAAGATGCACAAAAAGCATTAAGCCTGTTCAAAACGGTTAAATATGGTGAAACATTCCATTTGGGAGAAAACAACGAAGTGGCTGTAATGATGACAGATGCAGCACATTTGCTTGGCAGCGCTGCGGTACATTTAACAATACCTGATAAAGGCACTTTAAAACAAATCACTTTTACTGGTGATATTGGCCGTCCTGATGACCGTATCCTTCGTAAGCCTGATGTATTTCCACAGGCAGATATAATTATTTGTGAGTCGACCTACGGAGACCGGCTGCATGAAAAAGAAATTGACATGAAAGGGCATCTGTTGAAAATCGTACATGAAACCTGCGTGGAAAATGGCGGCAAACTTATTATTCCCGCCTTTGCGATTGACCGTACACAGGAACTGATTTATGCACTGGACCAGCTTTCCAGTTCCGGGCAACTTCCACAAATCCCGGTTTACATTGATAGCCCGCTTGCTATTAATGCTACGAAGATCATGAAAGAACACGAAGAATGTTTTAATCCTGAAATTCTTGATTATATAGAAAAAGACGGTGATGCTTTCGCTTTCCCCTATCTTCATTATGTATCCGATGTAAATGAATCCAAAGCCATTAATGATAAAAGAGAGCCTTGCATTATCATTTCGTCGTCGGGAATGGCAGAAGCAGGAAGAATTAAGCATCATATCAAAAATAACATTGAAGATCCGAAATGCACGATCCTGCTGGTAGGGTACGCTTCGGCAAATACGTTGGCTGGTGCTTTGAAAAGAGGGGATCAAAAGGTAAATATTTTTGGAGAAATGTTTGATGTAAAGTGTCAGATTGCTTCAATGGACTCATTTTCAGGTCATGGTGATTACAATGAAATGATTGATTTCCTTTCCTGCCAAACTCCTGACCGCGTTAAAAAGGTATTTTTAGTACATGGAGAATACGAAACACAGATCTCATTTAAGCTGAAACTGGAAGCCAAAGGGTATAAGGATATCCATATTCCCGCCTTATATGAAAATGTGGAAGTATAAATTATCAGATTTTTCAATCTTTTAGTCTTTGAAAGACTGTTAACTCTTACTACTTTTACCCGCTCTGATAAAACGCCGAAGTGGTGAAATTGGTAGACATGCACGTTTCAGAGGCGTGTGGAGGTTGCTCCGTGTGGGTTCGAGTCCCATCTTCGGTACAAAACGAAATTTTCGCAGGTAACTGCTGAAGGTTTCGTTTTTTTTGTAACTACCTGTTTAAGTGAAAGATACTTGTGACGAAATGTTTGTCAGTGCAGTATTGCCCGCTTCACTTGCAAATTTGTCCGTTTTATTGCTCTGTTGTTTAATTGTAATATTTTTTTGAAGATTTTAGTGATCTGAATGACCCCACACTCAGTTCAGATGAGCTTTATCTGTAAGTCCCGGATAGGCTGAAATTTAACCGGCAGCGTCTAATATAGCTGGTTGCATATTCTTCAAGAGTTAAATTCCTGTTTTTTTAATTATTATTTATTTTGGTAAACCCGGCTAAATAACATTATAAAAATGAGCAGAAACTTGTGTTTGCTCTGTCACAAATCAGTTATAAAAAATTCTCCCAAAAATTAATAGTAAAATTCAATACATGCGCAAGCGATGTATTGAACAGTCTTATTTGCTCAATTCAAATTTTTATTGACTAAAAAAAACAAATCATGAGAAAATCTCTATCCTTTCCACACAATCGTTTTATTTTAATGCTTTGTGGTATTGCCCTTCTTTCTTTCAGCGTGCTTGCGCAACCTGTAAAAATTAGTTTCCGGCCACAGGGAAGTGCGGCGCCAGCAGGATTTACAGCAGATAACGGTTTACCATTTACTGCTGCCCGAAAATACGGTTGGATTGATCCAACAACGAAAGCTCCAAAAGACCTTACTGCTAATATGCGTTTAAGAACCGGTACCGCCAATCCGGAATTGCTTTCATTAGTCCAGATGTCAGAAATAGGTACTCAGATAGGAGGCACATGGGAATACGCACTTGCCAATGGCTTATACCGTGTGACAGTAAGTGCAGGCGACAATACATACTTTGATAGTAATAACCAGATCAATGTGGAGGGATTGCCGGCAGTCAGTGATTTTACGCCATCTTCTCAGAATAAATTTAAGGGAGCCACAGTTACTGTTCAGGTGAGTGACGGAAAATTAACAGTAGATGCAAATGGAGGAAATAATTCTAAAATGAATTATATTTCTATCGTTAGTGCTACGGCGGTAACTGATGCTGTTGCTCCGACCGCAAGTGCACGGTTGGAAGGAACACAGGAGTCAGCAAGTGTTTATTCAAATTCGGTAAAAGTATATATTACTGGTAGCGATGCGGGCGGATCGGGCCTAAGAACTTTGCAATACGCTATAAATGATGGCTCTTATGTAAATTTTACTGTTCCTTTTAATATTACAACCCCGGGTAACTATAGTTTAAAAGTAAAATCAACGGATGCCAATAACAATCAGAAGATCAGTAGTGCATATAGTTTCAGTGTAGCCGGTACCGTAGCATCGTCGGGCGCCTATATGGTTCTGAAAAACCTGGATAACTTTCCGGCAGACGATAAACTGGTTTTTTCATTGATACAAATTCCTTGGAGACGTACGAATCCTACTACCGCCTACAATGCCAACCACGACCGGGTAAAACTGAGGATTAACAGCAAGGGCGCAGACAGGCTTACAATCAGTAACCTGATACTTTCCAATACTTCGGCATGGAAAATAGTGTCTATAAATACCGATACTACACTGGCATTACCTGTTCAGGTTAATTCCGGCGCTTTTGCGGATGTTACCATTCAGTTTAGAGCCAAAGACGCAGCCTCGAGGGTAAAAGTATTTCATGATACACTCACTATCAGAAGTAACGACGCTGGTTTTCCTACCAAAAAAGTGGTGTTGAACGGACTTTATCAATACAGTGGAGAAGGTAATCATGAGCCTTATGGACAGGAAATTATTGATGCATTCGGGTTCAAATCCAGCACCGGTTTTGCAAAAGATGATGGCAGTATAAACGGATCAAGCATTGTTCCTAATTCAAGCGAAGTAAATGCATCCTATTTTGTCCGTGCTGATAATTCGAAACCGGTTACAGTTATTCAAATGGCTGCCTATCATGGCTGCTGCAGTGCTACTGAAACATTCAAATATTTTGCCAAAGGATCTTCAACTGTAACCAACGTTTTTACCCATTTGAATCTGGATGGACAATCGCTTTTGCCTAGGCTAAAAAATCCAACGACTTCGCTTGCACAGGGAACATTTGTGCCATCAGGTTCATTTGGATTGCAGGCCGCGGGTATTACGTCCGACAGAACTAAAAATGCTGGCGGACTGATTGGTCTGCGATTCCTGAAAGTATATGATGCAAACGGGAATATTGTTCCTAATGCTTATCTGGTCAATATGGATTACATAGGAAATGCCTCAGTTACCAATTACGATTA
Organism: Dyadobacter sp. NIV53; assembly: GCF_019711195.1. Taxonomy (NCBI): domain Bacteria; kingdom Pseudomonadati; phylum Bacteroidota; class Cytophagia; order Cytophagales; family Spirosomataceae; genus Dyadobacter; species Dyadobacter sp. NIV53. The sequence continues at coordinate 3,813,441 of NZ_CP081299.1, read as the reverse complement.
TCAGGATAACATGTACTATGTGGAAAATATAAAACCGGAAACAGGTACTGTAAATTACTCTCTGCTGGCATCTGTTAACTCATCCGATGTCAATTTTAATCCTGCATCAGTCGGAGGTAGTGTGTCTTCGAATGTCACACTTAAAAACCAGGGAACAACTTATTCGAGCGGTCCGGCCGATCCTGCAATTCAGCTGAAAAGCGCGACCATATCCGGTCCTGATGCCAGTGAGTTTTCAGTAAGCGCATTCAGTACAACCAATCTGGCAGCGCAGGCAACTACACCGATAACAGTGAAATTCACACCGAAGTCAATTGGTATAAAAAATGCAGTTTTACTGGTCAATTATAATAATTCCCAATCTCCGTTGAGGATCCCACTGTATGGTATTGCCAATAACAGCACTACTACCGTAAGCATATTTAAGCGCATAAAAGGTGCTGCTGATGCTAATGTAACCATAGGTGGCAATGTATACGAAGCGGATAATAATTACAGAAAAGGATCTATCAAACTGGATAAGCAGGTTACGGCAAGTGGAATTGGCGGTACGGATATAGATGTATTGTACCAGACATACTTGTCAGCAGCCACAGATCTGGCGGAAACGAGATATGAAATCCCGCTTGCAAATGGAAACTACCGCATACGTATGCACCTGGTGGAAAACTTCTTTTCTGGTGCCGGATTAAGGGTGTTTAACGCAACGTTAGAAAATCAGCTGGTGATCAATAATCTGGATATTTTTAAAGAGGTAGGTTACCGGTTCGCTTATGTAAAAGATTTCAGTGCGGTGATAAGTGACGGAGTTTTAAATATTAACTTTGATCCTTCGGCAAACCGGGTGGCTATAGCAGCAGTTGAGATATATAAGGTCACTAACAACAATGTTCGAACTGGTGGTGAAGAAGAAGACAGCCTTGCCGTAGAAAGTTTGATTGCGTCCGAATTACTGAAATCCGAAATACAGAAAGAAGACATACTGGTTTATCCTAATCCAAGCCAGGGAAAAAATGTGAGACTGGAAGCAAATAATCTGAACAAAAACGAGGAGGTAACCGTATCTGTGATTCCGGTAAGCACAGGTTGGGGAATCAGGCATACACAGAAAGCATTTACCGATAATGCTGGTAGTGTAAAAATTCCTTTAAACCCATCCAATAACCTGCAAACCGGGATTTATGTAATTACCGTAGAGTCAGGGTCTAAAATAGTCAGGACAAAATTACTGATTGAATAACAGCAGATACTGATGATATTTATCAAGGGCGTCCCGCAAAGGCGCCCTTTTTATTTGTCTGGAAAATTTGATGAATTCAGATTCTTCCTCTCTCTGATCCGCTTCACAATGCGCACTGCGGTCATCATCAAAACAGCAAAAACTATGAGCCCTAAAACACCCCAAAGCCAGTCAACCGTATTTTTCAGAACAACGAGGAATACAATGGAAAACAAGAAAATTGTTGCTATTTCATTAAACAGCCTCAGCTGAAACGACGAAAACCGGAATTTACCCTCCCTTAATTCCCGTAATATTTTTCCTGTAAAAAAATGATAAACCAGTAACCCTGCCACAAATAATAACTTTAACTGCATCCAGTCCTGATGAAGCCAGGCGGGAGTAATATAAATGAGAATACTGCCAAAAATAATAGCCAGCCAGCAAGCCGGTGTCATAATTGCATTCCAAAGCAGTTTTTCCATTTTCGTAAACTGTGCAAAAAGAATCTTCTGTTCCTCTTCCGGCTTTTCTTTGGCTTCGGTATGGTAAACGAAGAGGCGTGGCATATAAAAAAGCCCTGCAAACCAGCTTACAACAAAAATGATATGCAGAGCTTTAAAATGAAGATAAGTCATAATCAATGAATCTTTGGTGACCAGTGTTCCTTTGAACAGTTCTGATCTTTTTTGTGCCAAATTTCGTAAATAATACACGAATAGAAGAATAAACTTTCTTCTGCCGGCAAGTGTTAAATAAATCAGGGAAATTTAAATTTTAACTAATGAAAACAACCATTTCGCTTTTCACGTTTCTGTTTTTGTGTTGCATGGTTGCCATATCATGTGCACAGTCGGATAAAAAACAAAAGAAGAATATGAATAAAGAAACTGCTTCGCTGGATGAAACAAACGTAAAAATGGCGGGCATGGAAACGGCAACTTTTGGTACCGGGTGTTTCTGGTGTACGGAAGCGGTGCTGGAATCACTGGATGGCGTAAAAAAAGTAGTATCAGGTTATTCGGGTGGAACAGTCTCTAATCCTAGTTACAAAGAAGTATGCACCGGAAATACCGGCCATGCGGAGTGTGTAGAGGTTACTTTTGACCCCAAAGTGATTACTTATACGGATCTGCTTGAAGCATTTTTCCGCAGCCATGACCCAACTTCCTTAAACCGCCAGGGAAATGATGTGGGTACGCAATACCGTTCTGTTATTTTTTATCATAACGAAGAACAAAAAAAACAGGCAGAACTGGCTAAGTCGGAACTGGACAAATCAGGTGCTTATTCCAAGCCTATTGTTACGGAAATAACACCAGCGGTGAAGTTTTATACTGCTGAGGATTACCATCAGAACTACTTTGCAAACAATCCGGATCAGGGTTATTGCGCATTTGTAATTGCTCCCAAGCTGGATAAATTCAAGCATGTTTTTAAAGATAAATTAAGAAAGGGCATTTAGTTTGAATATCAGGAAGTTATGAGATTGGACTGTTTATCGTGAATTTTGTCCGGTTGATAAGTAAGATGGCACAAGTTTTGAAGCGAATTTATAAACGCTTTAATTTGTGCCATTATTCATTTTCAAAACAATCTATTAACATGAAAAAGTATTTATCAATTTTTATTGTTGCGTCAATTTTAAGTGTAGCGTCCGGTAAAGTTTTTGCTCAATATCAGAAAGGAGACAAGATTCTCAATTTGGGTATCGGCGGCGGCGGCTACGGATTTTACGGCGGCGGATTTGCCGTAGGAGGATCATTTGAATATGGTATTCACGAATTTATTAGTGTTGGAGCTCAGGCCGATCTTAATTTTTACAGCTATGGTGTAATTTCAGATAATTACGTTTCCCTTCCAATTGCAGCCAGAGGTTCCTATCACTATGGTAAACACTTTCTAACTATTGATAAATTGGATCTTTATGCAGGTCCGGTATTAGGATTCAGTATTGATGATAATAAATATTATGATGGAACTTCAATTGTAATAGGTGCTCAGGCAGGAGCCCGGTATTACTTCAAACCTGCAATGGGTGTTTTTGTAGAACTCTCAGGAGGATCAAATGTTATCCCAGCAAAGGCCGGAATTTCATTGAAATTCTAAAACCATACATAAAAAATGGCGTGAAAGGATTTCCCCTTCACGCCATTTTTTATGTATTTAAATTAATCAGAAATTTATCTTCAAACTCAAATAACCTGATTGGGTAGCAGTATTGTATCCTGGTTTGATACTGAATGCCAATGGTTCTCTTCTCCTGATTAATTCTTTTCGTATCCTGCTTGCTTTGGAGCCGTTTTTTCCTGCTTTAACAAAACCGATCGTTCCGAAAGTTACTCCTCCTACTAATCCACCTATTAAAAGTATGGCGCCTGCATCAGAATTATCATTATACGACGAGTACCCATTAGAATAGAAGTCGTTATTATTTACAATTATAGCACTTCCTACACCCATAGCGACTGTACCAACTATAGACGAAACAATTCCTAACACCAATCCATGTTTCGACTTGGATCTGTAAAATTGATAGGCTTTTCTTAGCTGATTGGGGTTGTATGCATAAATAGTTTGCTCGAATGCATTTCGGGGCGCCGGCTGGGGATTTAATTCAAAGGGTTTCGAAACATTTTCCTGCTTAAAAAACACATCACTGGAAGCGTCCGGAAATGTAGAAACATCTCCGTTTCCATAAAGAATAGATGCTATTTCTGTCTTTTTAATCGAAAAAAGTGGTCCTTCCGAATCGTTAAGCTTTTTGTACTTAATCGCGCTTTCCTCTACTTCCTGAATAGAAACTTCGAGTTTGGTATTGTTTTTCAAAATGATCACATCAGGTTTCCGGACAGTTTGCCCATAACCTGTTTGAACCAGAATAAAAAGGAGAAAAAAGGCCAGAAAATAAGCCTTTGCGAGGGGTAAGAATGTTTTCATAAAGTTATGTTAGATGGATTTACGTAACCGTTAAATTACATCTGCAACATACATTATAAAATACTGTTTTCCTATACCCCAAACTTATTCAACTGCTTTACAAGTACCTCAAAATCTTTGGGATACGGTGCTTCAATTTTAACCGGCTCTCCGTTCATTAATGCAAATGACAGTGAATATGCATGCAAGGCAACACGCTGGATAAGCGGCTGTTCTTCGGTTTCTTTCTTAAGATTAAACTTCCGTTTTAAACCGGATAAAAATATCGGCTCTCCTCCGTACTGCGGATCACAAACGATCGGCGCTTTCAGACAGGACAAATGGATGCGTATCTGGTGCATTCGGCCAGTAATGGGGATACATTCCACAAGCGTGTAACCGCGGTACACCCTCATTGTATTAAAAATTGTCTCTGCTACTTTTCCTTCTGCCCTGTCGATTTTTACGGCTGTTCCGTTTTTTAAAGCCAGAATAGGAAGGTAAACGGAAATGCTGTCCAGATTATGGATTCCGTTGGCTACTGCATGATAACGCTTGGTAACTTCACGGTGTTCAAACTGCATTGCAAGATGACGGTATGCTTCCGGGTTTTTGGCAAATGCCAGTACGCCCGATGTTTCCTTGTCCAGACGATGTGCCGCCTGTAATTCCGGATTATATTCCTTTGCCAGCCTTAGCAAACTTCCTCCCCTGTCTGCGGTTCTTTCATCCAGTGTTGCCAGATGTGGCGGCTTATTAACGAGCAAAAAGTCTTCGTTTTCAAATAATATAATATCCTTAAAATTGATTTTCATAAAGCTTTAACTAAAAATAATCCGAATAAATTACCTGATGTCGGCAATTTATCCGGATTTATATTGCTTGTGTATTTTTGATGTATTTCAGTTTCCAGAAATACAAAGTTAGTTATTTACCTGCTATGTTGTTGACTATCGGTGGCAAGGCTGATCCAAATGCGTCTTATCAAGCTTATTGTTTCATCCGGGAGCCTGACTATGCCACTGCTGAAACTAAGGAATTGCTTATTTATCTTTATAAGCCTCTTTTCTATCTGCTATTTTATAATATCTATCAGAAGTTCAGAATCCTTTATGTGATAAATTATCCGATAGTCCCAACCCGGATTCTATAACTATTTATAAAATTTTCTAATTTACGAACTCCTGACGGTCTGGGATCAAGAGATAATTCATCAATTTTATCAATGATTTAATCCTGAATGTTTTCTGTATATTTTCTAATTCCTTTAATGCAGATTTTCTGATAAGTACTTTGTACATCGCTTTCAGTCCTTGTTCATAAGCGATTTCCGAACATCATCCCAATTTAATGATGGTTCATTTTTTCTTAAATCAATAGCTATTTCGTCTTCTATATCTTCTAAAATATCCAAAAGACTATCTCTATCTTTTAATAAATCAAAATCTATAACGACTGCTTTTTTATGTCCGGCTTCATCGGTTAAATAGCTGATTCCTTTCACCTTGTATTTTGCTTTTCCGAAGGTAATAAAATATTGATAAAGAGCATGTAATTATAACTATACCAGCGCACTCACCTTTGTTGGATTTGGATTGATCGTGTCTGATTCTACCAAACCGTCTCTTAACCTGACAATCCTGTGAGCATAATGCGCAATATCCTCCTCGTGGGTAACCATTACGATCGTATTTCCTTTACTATATAACTGATCAAAAAGATCCATAATTTCATAAGAGGTTTTCGAATCCAGGTTTCCGGTTGGTTCATCCGCCAATAATATACTTGGGTCATTAACAAGCGCCCTGGCAATAGCAACACGCTGCCTTTGCCCACCCGAAAGTTCGTTTGGTCTATGTCCTGCTCGGTTTTCCAGACCTACATTTTTTAAAGAAAGCATTGCTTTTTCAGTTCTGTCTGCTTTGTTCAACCCGGCATAAATCAGGGGAAGTGCAACATTATCAAGCGAAGACATTCTTGGCAGAAGATTAAAAGTCTGAAATACAAAGCCAATTTCTTTGTTACGGATTTCGGCAAGTTCACTTTCAGTCATATCGCTGACATCCTTATTATTCAAAATATAACGGCCGGTAGAAGGCGTATCCAAACAACCAATAATATTCATCAGCGTAGATTTTCCTGAACCGGAAGGACCCATAAAAGCAACATATTCTCCTCTGTTGACCGAAATAGTAACAGATTTGAGCGCCTGAATTACTTCGCTGCCCATGACATAACGCTTTGAGACATCAGTAGTTTCTATAATTTGCATGATCAAGGTTGTAATGACTTCTTAATTAAAGTTTTTAATGTAGTAATCCGGCTTTTAATCAATTATGCTATCATCAGGCTGCCGATGCAGTAATTTTTGCAAAATATCCCTGAACATACAAAGCGGCAAGAATAACAGCGCCCGGTGTATCATCATATTCTATGTTTCCTTCATTGCGCCATAAACTGGACAACAGGAAAACTGCCGACTCTTCCGGGCCTTTTACATCCCATCTTTTCCGGTTCCACGACAGATACTTCCATTCGTACGTAACTTCTTCATACGTAATAACTGCTGAACTTTTCCACCAGTTATATTCTATTTTTCCCAGCACTTTTTTGCCTTCTATATCCAGGATTTGAGTACTTCTTTTCCAGAATCCTAGTGGTTTGAACAAAAGCATATATCCGTTTAATTCACCGTAAGCGTCTCCTTTCCAGATACTGGTTTTTAAAATTCCGACAATTAGTTTATCCCTAAAAATACGGCATTCCTTTCCGCTAAAAGATGTTTTCCAGGTTAATGCCATGTAAATCGTCCGGATATATATTTGCTAAGCTAAAAAATCATTGAAACTCTGCTCTTTGTTTTTCGATAAGAGCACGCATAGGTTGATAGCGATTCATAAATTGCTGATAACCGGCGGGAGACGCCAGCTGCTTCACCTTCATTTCTCCGGAATCTCCCTGTTCCGTCAATCCCTGATCGAGGCTTAAATATGCATATTGTTCCCATAATTCGGGAGCATACTCATTATACCGTAATGCCGTCAGGATCATCTGATAAGCTTTTCCTGTTTGCTTTTTATTTCTGTACCAGGCCGCAGCAGACGATACAATTTTAGCTTCAAAAGGGTTTTCCCTAACGGCAGCATTAAAATGAATATCAGAAGGTGATTTTTGAGCTATTTGCCACAAACTATCAGATTTGGTTTTAGGACGTACGCCTGAAAACAACGTTTTTTTGAGCTGTTCAATGGCGGCCATAGATTCTTTTCCTTCAATTTTATCCAAAAGAACCACTGCAATTGCCTGCTTACCGGACAATGCGTTGGCCACGGCCATGCCCAAAGTCCCTTCAATTCCCTCTACAACGGAAAGATGCTCAATCGCCTGATCGTATAATCCCAATTGTAAAAACCAGTGCCCCAGTATTTTATGGTACAAATCACTTTTTTTATTATCATCTTCCTGTGCCCAGGCCGACAGTGTTTCAATCGCTTTTAGTTTATTGCCGCTGTAAAATTCAGAATACAGCGATGCAAATAATAAATCGGTTGATAACATCGGATTTTTTAAAGCTAATTTGGGCAAAATTGTTGCAGGCAAACTATCCAGTTTTGCCTGATTAACAGTATAGTTTTGTAAATACGCAAAAGCAGAAACGCTTAGCAAAGAATCTTTTGGAATAGCTTCCGAAAGAAAATGCTGTTTGGAAAAATGCTGTCTTAAATTCTGTACTGCCAGCCAGTTAGACTGCCAGGAAAGATATTTCCTTTCCTTAGCGCCAGACGCAAGTGAATCCAGTAAATTGTTATCCGTACTTTTTGCCATGATTGCCAGCAAATTAGTAGCCGGAATTTCATCCATTTTTGCTTTCGACTCAGCTTTTACCAGATAATAATAGGCCGAATCTGCAACATTGGTTTTAGAATAAAGTATACCCAGATTATTCAGCAATTCTCCGCTTTTGGGGAATTTACGTGTGCCTTCCTGCAAACTTGTTACCGCATCAAAGAACAGGTTTTCCTGAACAAGAATGGTTCCTAAACCTGCATAAGCCTGCGGAGAAGGGTTTTTTAACAAAGACTGCCGGAAATAATAAGCAGCGGCATTTTCGTCTCCCTGCCGGATAGCAAGCGAAGCCAGCGCATAATTTGATTTATGGTTCTGGAATTCCTGCTGCAGCGCCATTTTATAATATTGTTCTGCCAATGCAAATTCGCCCGTATTGGCATGCAGATCACCCAATCCGTTAAAATAACCTGCAATTCCCTGATTGAGAGGGAGCAGCCTTTGCATGGAAAATAAAATGACCACTCCTACAAAGCCAAACAGCCGCGTTTGTGTAAGGCCAAAACGCATGGGTTTGTATAAAACCTTATGTACCGCCAGTCCTTGCTGAAACAACTGATAGTAATTGACCAGGATGTAAAACAGAAAAACCACGCTCATTCCCAGTTGGCCCTGAATAACCACATCTTCCAGTACTTCCATCAACGGATCGTTGGCCGTACCAAAAATAAAAGCTGCAAAAGCCAGGGCAATGAGGAATAAACCCAGATATAACCAAAAGCCAGTAGTACGAAACGGAATTAATCCGGCAGTAGAATCGGCGCGTTTCCTAAATCCCCACAAACCCAGTAATGCAGCAGCTATTGCAAGATACGCCGGATTGATCAGTGTAAGGTCCCAGTCAATCTGTTTGGTATTGCGCAGATACATGAATACCAGTGAAAGCAGATACAATACACTGATAATCAGAAAATTTCGTAATCCTGATTTGTTTTTTCTGACTTCTGAGCCACTCGTGCTCAGCCATACAAATGCTGCCATAATTTCAGTAGCAATGATCAGCAAAAAAAGTATGGTCAATAAAAGCCAGAAAGGGAGCGAATAAGCAACGGCTGCCAGTCCGGGAAAAGGAACGGGAGAAATTGTTTTAACTAAAATTGCCAAAATAGCAGAAACTGACAACATTCCGGCTATGCGGTAACCGATTCCCAGATCAGGACGGAAAGCATGAAAATAATAAGTGACGCCTCCGTACAGAATCACAGTCAAGAGAAAAAAGGTACGGTTTCCGGTACCAAAAACACCTAAAATTTCGAGTCTGGAAAAGGCAAGAAGAAGAATAAAAACGATCATTCCGGCCAGATACCAGAACCGCGACATGGTAGTGAGTGCGGCCAGGACCAGAGATAAACCTATCAGCGCAAAAAACCAGAATAACTGAACGGTCAGAAAGTCGGTTTCCATGGTGGAGGCCACAAAACTTTCAGTGACCAGATGTGAAGGAATTGATACACCATATTGCCACTGATCCAGCCGGAGCACATCTGCTACGGTTGTAATGTCAGACAATTCACTCAGAATATTCCAATGAATTACATTGGCAAGCGGATCATAACTTTTTAAAACAAAGAATATTAGTGCTAAAAAAATGATAAAAAAAGCAGCGAGTGTAATCCGGCGTTCGGACGACGACCATACTTTCCAGAAAAAAAGTTCTTTCATATAGTTTGTTTAAACCGGCAGTAGAGAATATTCAAACGCAGGAATATAAGTTTTTGATATTTTACCAAAAGTACTTCAATCTCTATCTAACAAAATTAATAAAACAGGACGTATTTAGATTTTCTCTGTATTTATTGATCCAAAAAGTACCTAAAACCTTCGGCTCCTATTTAAACCAAACTCTTTTATTAAAAATTTATATACATTTTTGATAAGAAAAGACCTGTTTTCTAAAAATTATCCAATAAATGGATCAGGAGCCTATTGGTACTGACCAAATTATCTCCTACTTTTGCGGTCTGAAATAACCTCATCGAAGATAATCTAAATCATATTAATGGCAAACGCAACAAATACAGGAAAAATTACCCAGGTAATTGGACCAGTTGTAGACGTATCGTTTGAAGACAGCGGACGCATCCCTGCTATTCTTGATGCGTTGGAAGTCATCAAAGCAAACGGTCAAAGAGTAGTTCTTGAGTGTCAGCAGCACTTGGGTGAAGACAGAATTCGTACCATCGCAATGGATAGTACAGAAGGTATGCAACGCGGAATGACAGTGACTCCATTGGGTGCTCCGATCCAGATGCCAACAGGCGAAGCGATCAAGGGCCGTCTGTTTAATGTAATTGGCGAGACTATCGACGGTCTTACGACAATTGATTCGACAGGTAATGGTGTTTCTATTCACCGTGCAGCTCCTAAATACGAAGATCTGGCAACGGCTACCGAAGTACTTTTTACAGGTATTAAAGTAATCGATCTAATTGCTCCTTATGTAAAAGGCGGTAAAATCGGTTTGTTTGGTGGTGCGGGTGTTGGTAAAACCGTATTGATCCAGGAACTGATCAACAATATTGCAAAAGCATACGAAGGTCTTTCTGTATTTGCAGGTGTTGGAGAACGCACCCGTGAAGGAAATGACTTAATGCGTGAAATGATCGAAGCTGGTATCATCAGATATGGCGACGAGTTCAAACACAGCATGGAAGAAGGCGGATGGGATATTTCCAAAGTAGATTATGAAGTGCTGAAAGAATCGCAGGCTACTTTCGTTTTCGGACAAATGAACGAACCTCCTGGCGCGCGTGCACGTGTTGCTTTGTCAGCACTTACAGTAGCTGAATATTTCCGTGACGGAGATGGCGAAGGACAAGGCCGTGATATTCTTTTCTTTATTGATAATATCTTCCGTTTTACACAAGCGGGTTCTGAAGTATCGGCCCTTTTGGGGCGTATGCCTTCGGCGGTAGGTTATCAGCCAACTCTGGCAACAGAAATGGGCCAGATGCAGGAACGTATCACCTCTACAAAACGCGGATCAATTACTTCTGTACAAGCGGTTTACGTACCTGCGGATGATTTAACTGACCCTGCTCCTGCTACAACATTTACCCACTTGGACGCAACTACGACACTTAGCCGTAAAGTTGCAGAAAAAGGTATTTATCCGGCAGTGGATCCATTGGATTCAGTTTCACGTATTTTGAACGCTGAAACATTGGGTGCTGCACATTACGATTGTGCACAGCGTGTAAAAAATATTTTGCAGCGTTATAAAGAATTGCAGGATATTATTGCGATCCTTGGTATGGAAGAACTTTCAGACGAAGACAAACTGATCGTATCACGTGCCCGTCGTGTAGAGCGTTTCCTTTCACAACCTTTCTTTGTAGCTGAACAGTTTACTGGCTTAAAAGGGGTGTTGGTAGATATCAACGATACTATCAAAGGTTTCAATCTGATTATGGACGGCGGTTATGACCATCTTCCTGAAATGGCTTTCAACCTGGTTGGAACTATTGAAGATGCTCAGGCAAAAGGAGAAAAAATGCTTGCAGAAGCCAGCAACAGATCATAAATAATAGTTCATGAGTCTATGAGTTCATGAGTTAACAAGCTCATAAACTCATAGACTTTAAACTTTTGAAAGATGCATTTAGAAATAATTACCCCAGATAAAAAAGTGTTTGCCGGCGAGGCAAATGCCGTTACATTACCGGGTACCGAAGGACAGTTTCAGGTTCTGAACCGCCATGCACCGCTTGTGAGTACACTTGGTAAAGGCAATGTTGTGGTAGATATCAGTGGCACAAAGCATACCTATGTCATTGATGGCGGAGTTGTAGAAGTGCTGCACAACAACGTTCTGGTTCTGGCAGAAGCTGTTATATAGGAAGAATCAATATTTTGTAGGAAAGCAGAGGCCGTAATGGCTTCTGCTTTTTTTTGTAGATTCAGTCTGCTACATCCCCACCTCCATCACCAAAACCACCGCATCATTCGAAAGTGCTTCGAAATCAACGGTTTCGACATTCATTAAAGACAATCCATCCCGTTTTTCCAGAAGCCGGTCCTGTACTTCGAAGGCTCCTTCAATAATGAAAACGAAAATGCAGTTTTCCGGATTCTGTATCGTGTAAACGCCTTCTTCCCGCCCCCCATATTTTCCTATATATGCACTGGTATTTTTGTTGAAAGTATTGAAAACAGGAAGAAGAATGTTCTTTTGGGAAATATCAAAAATGGTGTGCTGATTCTGTTTGGAATGGATTTCTTCTTGTAAAATATCTGATTTAAACCTGATCTGTAAGTAATTGATCGTTGCTTCCGGATATGGATTGACAATCTGATACTTCTTTTCGGGTTTGGCTAAAAAATGAAATGTTTCTCCTGAATTAATATAATTAGCCTCTTCTGAATCTGCTACTAATTCAATTCCGCCAACCAATGGAATCAGAATAATTTCAGTCGGTTCTTCCACCTCAATGACACAGCCTGCTTCCGGTGCAAGTGTCTGATCATCAAAGGCTATAAATGAACCAATAGCTTCTCTTCCCTCCTTTTGATAAATATTGGTATTAAAAGTATGGAAACTACGAAATCCTTCGGACTGCGAAATTCCTCTCCGACTTTCCAGATAAATTTGTGCTTCGGTTTGAGTTAGCATAACAGATTGGCTAAGATTGGAAACCGGTTGTCAGAAAATTTGAAATACTTAAATGCGGTACAAGGGGAATCAGGTCTGTTTCTATTTCTTTCCCGGAAAGAACATTTTCCATGGCAGTTTCGTATGAAATCAGCAATTGATTGTACACAGTATCAATCCAGATAACCGGTTCTGTATAAAAGTAAATAGCTACTTTGTACTGTGTCTTATCAAGGATATGGGAATCAATGATTTCAAACTTGAAATTCTTGAAAGGCAGGCACAATTTACCATATGCATTGGCAATGTCTGGTACAATATCTTTCAGCTGCCGGATGTATCCTACGGCCGCAGTGCTTGTCAGATAATGCAGTTGCCCGGCATTGGGAGCACCTTCAAGTAATTCCTGAAATGTTTTGAATTTCCCTTCAGGATCAAGCCGCTGTGCCTGCATATAAAATTCCAGATGGGTAGCATCAAAAACTGCCTTGTCCCAAAGTTTGGGAGAATCAGCATCAATAATTTTGCGATAACACAAGCGAATTATTTTCATGGCTTTCGGCTTTCAGCAGTCGGCTATCGCCTGCTTTTGAATTATATTAAATTTATTTGCTGATTTTGAATCAATCGTCATAGAACGAAGTTAAGTTTTCGAAAGCCGAAAGCCGAAAGCCGAAAGCCGAAAGCCGAAAGCCGAAAGCCGAAAGCCGAAAGCCGAAAGCCGAAAGCCGAAAGCCGAAAGCCGAAAGCCGCCTACGCACTTACCACAATCGTATGCGCCAATACATATCCGGCAGCAACGCTTCCTGTTACCGTTGACATTTCAGTCGTAACACCATCTCCAAAAACATTATCCGTTGCATTGGTTGTATCAGCTTGTCCATGACTTGCATAAACGCCTTGTGCATAGACCACTTTACACACATCGGCAGGAAATGCAATTTGTGTAACCAACAAAGATTTACCACTTGAGTTGTATACATGGACATGGATATGCGGGGCTCTGCCCGAATACCATCCCGGAAAAATACTCGTGAAGTTTACCAATCCGTTGGCATCCGTGGTTTGTCTTCCTCTCAAAAAGTGAACGCTCTGGTAATTTGTTGACTGCATGCCAGTACCACCGTATTCCGAATAATTACCTGCTGCATCACAATGCCAGATATCAACCAATGCTCCTGATAAAGCGGCACAGCTATTGTTTTTGTTCTGAATGGTAATATTAATTGTTATTTTGGCACCCTGCCTGTCTGATGTAATGTCAGTCAAAACATAACTGGCGGGTACTTTGGTAGGAAATGGCCCTTCCGTTTCTGAAACCGTGGATGTACAGGTTCCGGTAGTTGTGCCGGTAGTCGTTCCTGTGGTATCTATAGTAGTTCCGGTTGTTGTGTCAACGGGATCTACGGTACTGCTAGAACAGCTTATCATCGGGACAATTGCTGCAAGCCCTAATGCTGAAAAACCTCTCTTTAAAAATTCTTTACGTTCCATGTGATTTACAGTTCTGTGAGTTTTTAAATACATTATCGTATTTGCTGCTCTTTTTGTTGCGGTCTGTAAAGTATGTGTCGGTGAACCGGAGGTTTGTCTCGGTGAATGGCCTTAATTTAATTCCCTTTTCCGTTTTTCCACTTTTCAATGAAATCCAGGTAACTGTCACTCACAGGTAATTCCTGATCAGTAATCAACCTGACTTTCTTATTCTGAATGGATTTTACCAGCGTATTTGGCACAATGTAACTCCGGTGAATCCGGCTGAACTTTGCCTGGGGAAGTATTTCTAAAATTCCTTTTAATGACATCAAAGTCAGAATTGGATGTGTTGTACTTCGCAAATGAATTTTAATATAATCCTCCATTGCTTCAATGTATTCAATATCAGTAAGTTCTATTTTCACCATTTTGTATTCAGAGCGCACAATCAGTGTTTCCGGAGTAGTTGTTGCTACTGATTTTCTGAGTTCAAACTGCTCGATTGCCCGGTTTACAGCTTTCTCAAAGCGTTCTATCGTAATAGGCTTTAATAAATAATCCAGGGCTTCGAGTTCAAATCCTTCGAGTGCAAATTTTTTGTGGGCAGTTGTAAAAATGATCATGGGCTTGCATTCCAGTCCGGCCACCAAATCCAGACCAGTCAGATCGGGCATATTGATATCCACGAACAATAAATCGATTCTGTTGTTTTTCAGAAACACTGCACCTTCGACGGCATCATCAAAAGTTGCCAGTAATTCTAATTCAGAAAAACCGGAAATGTACTTTTGCAGCAGATCCAGCGCAAGCGGTTCATCATCAATGGCAATACATTTCATATTTTTAGCTATTGGCTGTAAGCGATCATGAGTTAGCCTTCCGTTTGAAGTTCGAGATTCACTTCAAATATTTTTTCCTGCTGATTTATTTTAAACTCATAGCGGTTTGGATACAAAAAATCCAATCGTTTTTGTGTATTGGCAATACCTATTCCTTTCCTTTCATTTTGCACATTGGTTTGAAAAATTGTGTTTTTACAAAAGAATAAAATGGTTTTTTCTGTAACGTCCACATTGATTTCAATCAGATTTTCGTACCGGTTGCTTACACCATATTTAAATGCATTTTCAACAAAAGTCATCAGGATAAGCGGTGCAATTTTTTTATTGACAAATGAGCCTTTTACATTAAAATCTACTTTTGTTTTGGCGTTAAGCCGGAGCCTTTGCAAATCCACATAATTTTCCAGACAAATTATTTCATCTTCAAGCGGGACAAAATTTTCGGTTGCTTCTTCCGTAATGTACCGCATCATTTTTGATAGTTTCAATATACTTGGAGCCGTATGTTCACTATTACTTATGGCCAGTGAGTAAATATTATTAAGCGTATTGAATAAAAAATGCGGATTGATCTGGGCTTTGAAAAATGATAATTCGGCCTGCGCCTTATCAGCTTCCGATAATATCACCCGTTTCTCGGAAAGACGCCATTGCTCTGAGATCCGGGTTGCCAGAGCAACAGCCCACACAACTACAAACAAAACCAGGCTGACAAAATCAACCGCTGTTCCATTCGTTCCATCACCCGTCGGGCCGCCTCCCCTTGTGGCCGCCCTACCATGATCTTCAAAATCCATATCGGGCGGCGGCGGCGGACGAAACATTTCCCTATCCATGTCCGGACGCTGTAATTCTATCGTGTGAAATTTTTTAAATATAAGATTTTCAAATGGTTGTGTGTAAAAAATCAATATAAAGCCAGTCAGGAAAATGCCGGCATAGATCAAATATTTTTGCTTTAAATAAAGCTGTGGTATTAAAACAAAAGTATTGAGGTAAAAGATAAAACAGAAAGTCAGGAAAAAAGCCAGAAAGAGCCTGATGATAAAAGTGTGATCCAGGAATAAGGTTCGGGCTCCCTGGACATAATCATCAACGGCAGGATGATAAAGAATATCCATCCAAATACGTGAACGATCCAAAGATTTTTTAGCTGAAACATACTTTAATTACTCTGTTTGGTATTCCTTTCTGAAATTGATACGAATATAGGAGTTGCTAAAACAAAAACTTTCCCTATTTTCGGAAAGCATAATTTTCACTTCCCTATGGCACAGGCCTCTGCAAAGAACGAATTATTTAAGATTTTAGGCGTAGGCTTCGGTATAGCCGTAACGATCGGCGGTACAGTTGGTACCGGAATACTGCGAAAGCCCGGTCCGATTGCGGCCCAGCTTGGTGAACCATGGCTTATTATGACCTTATGGGGAGCTGTTAGTTTATACGCGTTTCTTGGAACATTATGCACTATTGAACTCGGGACTTCCGTACCAAAAGCGGGAGCATGGTATGTATACGCGCAAAGAGCATTTGGAAATTACGCAGGTTTCGTGGTAGGCATAAACAGCTGGCTGGGAACATGCTCTGCGCTGGGTTTTGGCGTATATACCATGAGTGAATATATGGCCCTGCTCATACCGTCGCTGGTGGGTTATGAACCATATGTGGCGGCATGTATTTTATTGATTTTAACGGGTATTCACTGGATCGGCCTCGCGCTTGCCAGTACTTTTCAGAATGTGATGAGTGTTTTGAAAGGCGTTGGATTATCTGCTTTTGTGATCATTTGTTACGTTTATGGCAAAGAGATTTCGCCTGAGGAAATGCAGCTGACTACCAGCAAAATCATTCAGGGAGGAAGCTGGATTGCTCCCGTTATTTTTTCTTTACAGGCTATTTTCTACACCTACGATGGATGGCACACGGCAGCTTACTTTACAGAAGAAGACCGTGACCCTTCCAAAAATTTACCCAAATCAATGATCGGAGGTGTTTTACTGATCATTGCCATTTATTTACTTTGTAATCTGGCGATTTTATATGTGTTGCCGATGAATGAATTATCACAATCCAAATTGGCAGCAGCAGATGCTATCAGGCTTATTTTTGGAGAAGGATCGGGCAAGATCGTAACATTGTTCCTGATGATCTCTATTCTTGGGATCGTAAATGCGCAATTACTTTTTAATCCAAGAGTATTGTATTCCATGAGCCGCGACGGACTTTTCCTGAAAGGCGGAACCAAGGTTAATAATGGCGGTACACCCTCATTGGCGATGCTGATTACATCGGCAGTGGCTATCACTTTAATATTAGTAGGAAAAGAAGCATGCGAAAAACTTTCTGACATCGCAACATTCTTTTTTGTGCTGGGTTATACTTCGGGTTTTGCTTCTTTATTGGCATTAAGAAAAAAAGAGCCGTTTCTGCCCCGTCCCTGGAAAGTACCGGCTTATCCTGTTCTGCCAGTTATTATGCTGATTTTTTCCATTGCATTTCTGGTCAGTGCCGTAGTTCAGGATCTGCCGAGCAGCCAGTATGCCCTGTTATTCCTGATTGTGAGTTATCCGTTGTATTTGCTTGTAAGGCGGGTCAACCGGTGAGAAAATAACATCTAATTTACAAAAGCGTTTTTTGCAAATTTATATAATTTTATAGATTACGATCTGTAAAATTATATAAATTTGTAGATTAGCTATTCAAATTGATTTAATATGATAGAGCGGAAACTGGCCTCTATTCTCAAAAACCACTGGAATTCCGGAAAGATATTAATTGTGCTTGGACCCAGACAAGCAGGTAAAACCACATTGCTTGAGAAGCTTTGCAAGGCTGAAGGTGAATATCTGTTTTTTAATGGAGATGATATAGATACCCAGACTATTCTTACCAATGTGGGCGAAACCCGTTTACGACAACTCATTGGTAAATATCAAACTATATTTATTGATGAAGCACAACGTATCGAGAATATTGGACTTACTTTAAAAATAATTCATGATCGTATTAAAGACGTCAGGGTAGTAGTAAGCGGATCTTCGGCATTAGAGTTGAGCAGTAATGTAAACGAGCCACTTACGGGACGCAAATGGGAATATCAATTATATCCTATCAGTTGGGATGAACTTACTAATCATGCAGGATATTTAGGGACTAAACAGCAGTTCGAACTTCGGCTTTTATACGGGATGTATCCTGAAGTAATTAACAATATTGGCCAGGAACAGGCTACTTTATTACAAATTGCAAATAGCTACTTGTATAAGGATCTACTTAATTATCATGGGATTCGCAAGCCCGAAATTCTTTCTAAATTATTGATCGCTTTGGCTTTACAAGTGGGTTCAGAGGTTTCTTATAATGAACTTTCAAACTTGTTACGGATAGACAGGGCTACTATTGAGCAATACATTGGACTGCTGGAACAAGCTTTTGTAGTTTTTCGATTGACACCTTTTAACAGGAATATCAGAAGTGAAATAAGCAGCAGCCGTAAAATTTACTTTTATGATAATGGCATTCGGAATGCAATCATCAATAATTTTAATCCACTGGCTCTTCGAAATGATATTGGTGCACTTTGGGAAAACTTCTTAATCAGTGAGCGGATGAAGGTCAATCATTACAATCAGGCTTATGGAAAACAATATTTTTGGCGTACATACGCTCAGCAGGAAATAGATTATCTTGAAGAATATGATGGCTTGTTACATGCTTATGAATTTAAATGGAGCCCCACAGCAAAAGCCAAATTTTCAAAGACATTTACCGGTGCTTATCCTGATGCTGTTACAAAATTGATTAATAGAGAAAATTTTGAAGAATTTTTGAATTAAATCTTTTTATGTAAAGAGGCTTTCAATAATGCCTTATAATAACCCAATTATATATTTTAAACCAAAAACTATAAATTGCACAGGACATTAATTTGTAATTATGCCTTGCACAAAAACACTTCTGAAACTTTCATTTCTTCTTTTTTCAATATTGCTACTGGCTGGATTTCAGGCTGTTGATGAGGATTTTGCTCAAAAAGTTGCAGGCCAATTATTGAAATACCGGGGTGTTTTCCCTCAGGAAAAGGCGTATTTGCATCTTGATAAACCCTATTACACGGTTGGTGATACCTTATGGTATAAAGGCTATCTGGTTGAAGGTTCATTGCATCAGGCGGACAGCGCCAGTCAGGTATTGTATGTGGATCTGATAGAACAAAGCACGGGCAAAAATATAGCATTAAGACGAACCCGCCTTGAAGGTGGTGTTGGCCATGGTGATATTGTACTTCCTGACAGTATTCCAAATGGCGCATATACGATCCGTGCATACACCAACTGGATGCGTAATTTTTCAGAGGATTTCTTCTTTCAAAAGAGTATTTATCTTTTTGGCCAGGAGCAAAATACAGTTCCGGCTACTTCTGAATTGCTTGATATACAGTTTTTTCCGGAAGGTGGCCAATTGCTGACCGGGATAAGTACCCGTGTAGCATTTAAAGCAGTGAATGGAAATGGATTGGGACAGGATATAGACGGTTTTGTCCTGAATCAGAAAAAGGATACCATCACTTCATTTAAAAGTGAACATCTGGGTTTGGGAAGGTTTCAGTTTCAGCCTGAAAAAGATCAGAAATACCAGGCTTATGTCCGTAAAAAGGATGGAACTTTCCAGTCTGTTTCTTTTCCTTTGTCTGTGGAAAACGGGTTTTCGCTTATTGTTGACAACCTTTCCAGTCCTTCTAAGATGCGCATTTTGGTTTATCATAATTTCTCTCAATCTGCTGAAAAACAAGTTCATGTAGTTGGCCATTCAAGAGGTATTATAGCTTTTGCCGCAAAAGGAAAGGTTTCTGCCAAAGGCCTGATGATCAATTTGCCTAAAACAGAACTTCCGGATGGGATCACACATCTTACGCTTTTTGACGACCAGAACAAACCAGTATGTGAGCGGCTTGTTTTTATAGATCATGGAAATACACTCAAAGTGAAAATTAATCCATCCAAACCTATTTACAAACCACGCGAAAAGGCAGAATTAGAAATTATGGTAACGGATACGGCCGGAAATCCCGTTGAAACCAATCTTTCGGTGGCGGTAACTGATGAGGGACAAATTGCACCGCAGCCATATGACATGAACCTTGTTTCAAATTTACTGTTAACCTCTGATTTAAAAGGATTTGTAGAGCAACCTGCTTATTATTTTAATCGTGACAAGTCGGAACGAAAAATCCATCTGGATTATCTGATGATGACGCAGGGATGGAGCCGGTTCAAATGGGAAGATGTTCTGAAAGATTCATTATCTGCTCCGCAAAGGTTTGTAGAACAGGGTATTACACTGGCTGGGCAAGTCAAGAGAAATAATAAACAAATCAGCGAAAAAGTAATGCTGTCGGTTTTTTTAGAAAATGACAGCATAAGTACCATTCTGACACCTGAAACGGATGCAACAGGCTTATTTGCAATTCATAATCTGGTTTTTTCAGATACACTGAATTTTCGCTTACAGGGAGCAAATAAAAAAGGAAATCAAAATTTATCATTCCTGATGAACCTGTTTGAACCGCCCAAAGCTTTTTTGGTAAAAATCCCTTATTATCCCATTACAGTGGACGCCGTACAATTGAATGATTATCTCAAAAGAGCAGAAGAATACCAGGAAATTGTACGCAAAATCCGTGAAAGCAGGGAGCGCTTATTAAAAGAAGTGACTATTAAGGCAAAAAAGGTAGTGGAACGGGACTCCAGGAAACTTTACACGAATGCAGATGCCACGATTAAAGTCACGTCACAAATGGCAGCCGGAGCATTCAGTATTCTTGATATTATTGCGGCAAGAGTAGCAGGTGTTCAGGTAGTTGGGTCTGGTATGAATGCTTCTGTATTTATAAGGGGCAACAGAGGCGAACCACTTTTTGTACTCGATGGTATGACGGGAGATAAAAATATGATCACATCCGTGAATGTCAATGATGTTGAATCGATTGATGTACTGAAAGGTGCGTCCGCTGCAATATATGGAAGCAGAGGAGGCAATGGCGTTATTGCGGTTTATACCAAAAGAGGCAATACCAATTATGATTATTCGCAGGACATTGTACCGGGCGTATTATCCTCAAAAATAGCGGGCTTCAATATTCCCCGTGAATTTTATAATCCGAAATATGAGGTCACCCGGCAGGAAGACGCAAGGCCCGATTACAGGTCTACGGTCTTTTGGGCGCCAATGCTTAAAACAGGAAAAGATGGGAAAGCCCGTTTTCAATATTATAATACCGATGCAGTTACAAAGATTGCCGTTCAGGCTGAAGTTTTAAGTGCAGGCGGCTTACCGGGATCAGCCAAAACAGTATATTCTGTTCAATAAGTAATTTCGAAATAAGAATAATCCATTTTTGTCGTTACTATTCCAGTTTAAAGGTCTTTTAACGGGACTAAACAGAACAAAAATTAATAACTTTGCTGTTTACCATGAAACGGCCGATCTGTCTCAATATCTGATTGGCAATAAGATAAATATGAGGACAGAATTTTTAAAATTGACTCTTTTGATTAGTATGCTCGCGGTTATTGGTACCGTGCAGAATACTTATGCGCAGCGACGCAATAAAGCGAAAGAAACCCAATCCGAAAAAAGCGTAGATAAGTCTGGTTTCCGTCTTGAAGAAGAATCACTTGCCGCAGAAGGTATGAAGTTCATGATGAAAGATGAACCGGCAAAAGCACTTCCGATTTTCGAAAAGCTGGTTCAGCAAAGTGAGCAGGATGGTGCCGGACATTTTATGGTAGCATCTGCACTTATCAAGCTCGACAGGGCAGATGAAGCCATTATTGCCTCAAAAAAAGCATACGACCTGGATAAAGACAATGAGTTTTATGCTATTCAGCTTGCCGAATTATATGCTAAAAAAAGGAAATATTCAGAAGCTGCTCTGGTTTATGAACCACTTGTAGCCAAAAATCCAGGTAATATACAGTATGGTATTGAGCTTGCTGCGGTGTATGTATTCAATGATCAGTTTGATAAAGCCATCGCTACTTACGACCTTTTAGAAAAATCAATGGGTGTAACGGAGGAAATCACGCGGCAGAAACAACAGCTTTATCTGCGGCAGAATAATCTCGAAAAAGCACTGGTTGAATCCAAAAAATTAATTGCTTCTGAACCAAGCGAAGCGAGTTACCGGATAGAAATGGCTGAAATACTCATAGCCAATGACCGGATTGCAGAGGCAGTAGCTCCACTTGAAGAAGCCCTGAAAATTAATCCGGACGAGGCTCAGGCGCACGTATTACTGGCTGATATTTATCGCCGTAATGGTGATGTACAAAAGTGTAATCAGGAGTTAAAGCTGGTTTTTGCCAATCCAAACCTGGATTCCGAACCCAAGATCAGGGTGCTGAAAGGTTACCTTACCATGCTGAAAACAAAAACAGAATTTACTGACGCGATTCAGCTGGCAAAGCAATTAATTGATACTCACCCCAATGAAGCGAAAACGAACGTAGTATATGCTGATTTACTGGTGCAAAATGGTAAAAAAGGAGAAGCACGTGATCTTTATGTAAAGGCGGCAAGAATTGATGGCTCAGTATATGAAGTCTGGGAAGCGATATTACAACTGGACGGAGAACTGAACCAGGTAGACAGTATGCTGGTGCATTCGGAAAAAGCGCTGGAAGTTTTTCCTAATCAGGGTACGCTTTGGTATTCAAATGGTACGGCTCAGCTGATGAAGAAGAATTACAAAGCTGCTATTTCATCCTTTGACGAAAGCCTGAAACTGATTACAAATAAGCCGGAGTTTGTTACGTTTATAAATGCCCAGCTCGGGGATGCTTATAACGGAATAGGAGACAATGCGAAGTCCGATGCGTCCTATGAACTCGCGCTGAAAGACAACCCAGACAACGATCATGTGCTCAATAATTACAGTTATTTTCTTTCCCTTCGCAAAGAAAAGCTGGACCTGGCACTGAAAATGTCAGAAAAGCTGGTTCAGCAGCATATGGACAACCCTACTTATCTGGATACACACGCATGGGTTTTATACATCCTGAAAGATTATAAAAAAGCAAAAGTGTTTTTAGAAAAAGCAATGACCGACAGTACCGGCGTAAGCGGTACCATTGTTGAACATTATGGCGACGTTCTGTTTAAATTGGGCGAACGTGAAAACGCTGTTGCACAATGGAAAAAGGCAAAAAAAATGGGTGAAACCACCGAACTTCTTGATAAAAAAATAGCAACCGGAGCATTACATGAACAATAAGATTACAGTATGGTTCATGATGATCAGCATGATCTGGTTTACTTCCTGCCATAAAAACCGCATTTCCAAGAATACAGATAAATCAGTCAGCGACTCCGTTTTTGTTAACAGGGATTCAGTGTATACAGACACGTCATCGCTTGCTGATACCGAAACAGAAACGGTTGCCCCTGTTAAAATCCGGGAAATAGCTTTCGATTACCTGACTGCAAAATCAAAATTTTCTTTTCAAAGCAAAAACCAGGATTTTGATAACACAAACGTTAATATCCGCATGAAAAAGGATAGCCTGATCTGGATCTCAGTAACCGGAGTCGGGTTTGAATTAGCTCGTGGGTTAATTACAAGGGATTCTATCGTTTTTATGGACAAATTCCATAAGCAATATTTTGTTTTCAGTTACGAACAGTTAAGCCGTCAATATAATTTTGACCTTAATTTCCCATTGCTTCAATCTGTTATCATTGGAAATTTGCCATTTAAACAGCAGCCGGATTCTGAATTTCAGAAGGAAAGTGATTTTTTTGTACTAAAACAAAAAGAAGGAAGAATCAATATTGAGAATTTTGTAGCTGAATCCAATCTGAAATTAACACATCTCAATGCGACAGAAACAGGCACAACCAATACTTTTTCACTTGATTATGAAGACTTTAAGCAAGTGGATAGTTTCCTGTTCCCATTTATGAGCTTTGTTAAACTGAATGTAAAATCTCCCAAAGACCAGCAGCCCTCAGAAACAACTATCAGGCTGAAACACAGCAAAGTAGATATAGTAAGCCAGAGTCCTGGATTTCCTTTCAATGTACCTTCCGGCTATAAGCGCAAAAGGTAAAAACTTAGATTGTGTTCTTAATAATAGGCAAAACGTTAAGTCTGCTTAACTTTGCACACCGTTCTGGTATTTTAGGTCGCAAGTAAAAACAAATATGCCCCTTCATAAACAGCATTACCGTCGTTTAATTTTAGTACTGACTTTCATGTTTTGTACCGCTTTGAGTGTATTTGCACAAAAAACCCGCGAAGAACTTCAAAGGGAAAAAGCAGAAAACCAAGGCAAGATTAATGAGATTCAGAAAATTCTCAGACAAACATCTTCTCAAAAAAATGTAAATTTAGGGCAGTTAAAAGCTTTAAATCAACAGATTAATACTTATAAAAAACAAATCGACCTTTTATCGGATGATCTGGCTTTACTGGATGGAGAGTTAAAAGTACTTCAGAATAAACAGAATGCATTATCTGCCAGTCTGGCAAAGGTGAAAAAGGAATACGGGCATATGATTTATGAAGCTTCCAAAAGGAATACTTACATGAATTCATTGGTTTTTCTGTTTTCGTCCGGTACGTTTAACCAGCTTGTGCTGAGGTACAAATATTTGAAGCAATATACAGAAGCGCGGCAGGGACAAGTAAAAGAAATGGAAGCTTTGGAAGCTCAGTTGCTTGCTGAACGGCAACGGATTACATCCAAAAAAATGCAGCAGAAAACGGTTCTGGATACACGTTTGTCTGAAAATACGAAGTTGGAAGGCCTGAAAGTGAAACAGAACGAGGTAATTAAAGATCTTTCACAAAAAGAAGTTGAGCTAAGAAAACAAATAGCCGAAAATAAAAGGGCATCTGATTTACTGGAAGCCAATATCCGCAGAATTGCAGAAAGAGAAAGGCGTGAGCGGCTGGAACGTGAGCGAAAAGAACGGGAAGAAAGAGAGGCCAGAAGAAAAGCAGAGCGTGAGCGTATAGCACGAGAAAATGCAGAGCGAGAGAAAAAAGGACAGGCTGCTGTTGTAGAAACACCGAAAGAGGTAGAAGAAGAACCAGTCATTTCATCAGGCGGACTGAACGAAGAAGAAGCTTCATTGGCTTCGTCGTTTACGGCATCACAATCACGGTTGCCTTGGCCGGTTAAAGGTTTTGTTTCAGGACATTTCGGACAAAGGCCTCATGCAGTTTTGAAAGGCGTAATGGTGGATAACCTTGGTGTGGATATTCAGACTTCAGCAGGAGATCCTGTACGTTCTGTTTATGACGGTGTGGTACTGGATGTTACCCAAATGCCTGGAATGGGCAGTGTAGTGGCCATACAGCATGGAAATTATATGACTATTTATGCGAAGATGAGCGGGGTTTCGGTGAGGCCGGGACAGAAAGTAAAAGCCCGCGAAAACATCGGCAGAGTAGCAACGGATAGCGACGGAACCTCAGAATTGCAGTTTCAGATCTGGAAAAATACATCACGCCTGAATCCGGAAAACTGGCTGATAAGACGATAGGCTGGGAGTTAGGAGTTGATGAGTTTAAAGTCTAAAGTATGCAGCCTTTAAACTCATCAACTCTAAACTCATTTTCAAATTACTTTACAAAAATATTATGTCTGTACATAAAGCTGATATTAAGCGGGTTACTACCCATACGATTCAGGAAATGAAAACGCGTGGAGAAAAGATATCCTGTCTTACGGCGTATGATTTTTCTATGGCCGGTATTGTTGATGCGGCGGGTGTCGAGCTTATATTGGTCGGTGATTCGGCATCTAATGTTATGGCTGGCCATGAAACGACTTTGCCAATTACGATTGACCAGATGATATACCATGCAGCTTCTGTTGTAAGGGCGGTAAAACGAGCACTGGTTGTTGTAGATCTTCCGTTTGGCTCCTATCAGGGAAATTCAAGGGAGGCACTGAGTTCTGCAATACGGATCATGAAAGAATCCGGTGCTCATGCAGTAAAGCTGGAAGGCGGGCTGGAAATTAAAGATTCTGTAACACGTATTCTGAGCGCAGGAGTGCCTGTAATGGGTCATTTAGGACTCACACCGCAATCTATTTATAAATTTGGCACATATACTGTTCGTGCCAAAGAAGACGCAGAAGCAGTGAAATTGCTGGAAGATGCCAAAATACTGGAAGAAATTGGCTGCTTTTCAGTAGTTCTGGAAAAAATCCCATCCAAACTTACCAAACTGGTTTCAGAAAGCATCAGCATTCCTACCGTTGGAATTGGTGCCGGTCCGCATGCGGATGGTCAGATATTGGTTTTACATGACCTGCTTGGAATTAATAAAGAATTTAAACCGAGATTCCTGCGCCGTTATGCTGATTTGAATACCATTATGACGGATGCTATTTCGAATTATATCAAAGATGTAAAAGGCAGGTCGTTCCCGAATGATCAGGAATCTTATTAAACAAAGTGTTCTCTTTTTGGGAGATAAATAAAAATACCATGGCTAAAAGACCATTTCAAATTATATACGAGGATAATCACCTGATTATCGTCAATAAGGAACCAGGCATTCTGGTGCAGGGAGATTCTACGGGAGACAAATGTTTGCTGGATATGGTGAAAGACTATATCAAGGAAGAATACCAAAAACCTGGTGCTGTATTTCTGGGAACAGTACATCGTTTAGATCGTCCGGTAAGTGGCCTGGTTGTTTTTGCACGTACTTCCAAAGCACTGGAACGGATGAACGAAATCTTTCGTAACCGGGATGTACAGAAGACATATTGGGCAGTAGTAAAACACAGGCCAGCTGAGAAAAAGGGCAAATTGATACATTGGCTTGCCAAAGATGAAAAACGGAACGTAACGACAGCTTACACATACGAAGCACCCGGAACGCAGCGTGCGGAATTGTCTTATCGCTGGATGGGAGAAATCAACAAGTTTCATTTGCTGGAAGTAACGCCCGTTACAGGCCGCCCGCATCAGATCCGTGTGCAATTGGCTTCTATGGATTGTCCAATTCGTGGCGACGTGAAATACGGCTATCCAAAAGGCAATATTGACGGAAGTATCAATTTGCATGCAAGACGTTTGTATTTCGAACATCCTGTAAAAAAAGAACCAATTATCTGCAAGGCCGGCTTACCCAATGACCCATTCTGGGAAGAATTTTTAACGTTGGATACGGAGGAAATCAAACCGGAACATTTAGGATTTTTATACGAATAAAAATGATATGATTGAAAAACTAAAACAGCGCTGGAACGTCAGGAATGGATGGGATGTCCTCATTATTTTACTCGTTTTTGCCTGTACCGGTTTTTCAGTATTGTTTGTAAAACGTATACTTTTTGAATGGATTGGCCTGACTAACCAATCGCCCTCATGGATTCGCTGGACAGTCAATATTCTTATTATTCTACCTTTATACCAGGTAATTCTGTTAGCCTGGGGATGGGTATGGGGGAAATTTTCTTTCTTTTGGGAATTTGAAAAGAGGATGTTTGGAAGGATCGGAGGAATGTTTAAAAGGAACCGTTGAGAAGTAATTTAGACCATTCAGAAGTTAAGATTATTAAGTTCCTTCTTCATTTTTTTATTCTTATTGGTTTGCAATAATATTTTGATAAATTTTTCTGGCATCTTCATAAGCTTTGGCGGCAGCAGCTTTTTCTTCTTTTCTGATATTCGGTTCTTTCATTTTCCAGCACTGATTTAATGCCGCCAGGCACCATTCTGCACTTCGTTTTTCCTGAATAGGTGTATTATCTATTTTCACAAAAACCGGATTCGAATGTGAACTTGGATAAATCCGCAAAGCCACCCACCCGGAATGCGTTACGGAATGAGAGAATCTGACGTCTTTTATTTTGCCATCTGCAATGATCTCTGTAGTATCAACAGGCACGCCATTCATGATTAATTCAACCCGCACTTTTCTGGTTTTTTCAATACGGGCCCTTTCTATATCCCAGTAAGGCGTTTTAGTAACCGGAGTTTTGGCAATTGTCTCTCCTTCTTCATCCTGATGCTCAGGAAGATATGATGCTATTTTCGCAGAAATCACAAGTTTTTGTTTCCCTTTTAAAGTTAACTCACTGGATCCGACACCAGATTCCTGGCCATTTACCGTAAAATCCATAATGTGGGATTTGCCATCTGATACATAACTCCTGCCCTTTTGCAGAGATGTTACATATGTATCATAGTTGAGCGGTCCGTCAGACTTAAAGTAGCTTCTGGCGAGGCCGACACGTGCATCTGTAATACACGGGAAATCTGTTTCGCCGCTAAGCCTCGTTTTGAAACCGCAATTGAGCGTGTGATACCACATATTCAATTCCCACGGAGCAGGTGTGTCTCCCGCACTGTAAAAGTCAATAAGGTTTTGGGTAACCGTTACAACATATTCATTTGCCCCGATCCCGTCCATTTTTGGTACAATATAATTTGGCAACTGATTGGTTAGCTGCACAGGTTCCAATCCCCAGCCCGAATGCGCATATCCAACTACGCCACCCTGGGATTTTGCCCAGGACAAAACCGGTAACGTCCAGCTTGGCCATTGTTCAATTTCGGTAGTGCCCGGATAATCGTCCTCCTTTATACGCAGCAGCACAATATGGCCTGCATGCGAAGAGGGAAATCCGGAAACTTCCACATCATTCCGCATAATATTTTTAGTATCTGACAATGGGTTATCTTTTCCCGTAAAAAAACTTTTTTGATAATACCAGCTTGGCCCCCAGGCAAGTACCGCCGCTATATTGAGATCTTCTCCCAAGGCCTGGCGCCACATATCTTTAGGTTCTACCCCTTCTGCCGGGCTGTCGTAATGGCTGCACCCTGCTGCATGTACGTGATGGTCAGCACTGTACCAACCAAGTTTTGAAAGCTGTATCCATCTTTTTAGCTGAAAGGAGGCTTTCATTTCTTTCACTCCTGATGGCACAATCAGTTCTTGTATTTGTTTGATATATTCCGGGCCTCGTGTAAAAGATATCTGGTATTTTCCTGCCGGAAGCAGAACTTGTTCACCATCCTGACGGTAAATTTGAGGCTGAAAGAAAAAATCAGGATACTCGTCAAATGCTGCTACCCGTCTTGACGGCAATGGATAAATACCTGTCAGTTTGCCCGCTGGATGATCGGTCGCACTGGTGATCAAAAAAGAACCCATTGTTGCAGATCCGTCCTCATCTTTCACCTGCATATTAACCTTTATAGATGGCTCTACCTCAAAAAGAACAGGAATTGTATTTCTGAAACCGATATCCTGAGAACCCTGCCCGACATTGTAACCAATTTCAGCTTCGCGTTTGCCAGCATCTTTACAAAATATCTGAACGACCGCATATTCCAGCTTTAAACCGCTTAGATTAGGCTGTAACGGACGATTTGTATACATCTGCACTTCCAGAAAACGATTGGCAACCTGGCCCGGCGAAATCATATTTTCCTTTTTTACACGGGAATCGAAAGACCAGGAATGTACCGGTTTGGCAGCATTTGGGCTTTCTACTTCCAGTTTAGCAGTTACACCCGCCTCATTATTTATTTTTACCAAAAAACTTGTCCAGCCACCTTGTACCAATTTGGGCGCCGCCATTCCCCTATCAACTTTAACCCTGCTTTCCGGATTAATATTGACAATGTGAAGGCAATAAGGATCAAGTATTTCCTGAATTTGTTTTACCGTTTCCTGATTATGCGGCTGGTCTTGTAAGCTTTTAAGTTTGTCAATATCATTTTCAGAAAAAGTACTTCCTGAAAATGACAAGGCTTCGTGTAAACGCAAAGCCTGGGCTAATAAAGGCTGGGCATCAATAGTATTGGCTTGAATTATATTGGGTTGATGATGAGTGTGATCTTGAGCAAGAACTGGATGAAACAATAGTGAAAATAAGAGGGAAATGCATGTTCTTTTCATGTGACACAGAACTTGACTATAAGCTACATTTTATATTTCAATTGTATCGCAAAGGTAATGTCAGAGATAACGGTTTTGAGTTTCCCGTTCGTTCATCACAGTTGTTGTCTCAATATTTTGTTCAATTCGTCCGATTTATTCAGGGTCATAAAATGCCCACCACCTTTTATTGTCACGTCACAATTTACAAAAGTCAGGGGTAAAATTCTGTCACTTGTTCCATGGATATGAAAAATACCTTTGGCCTGCAATTGATTTTTCCATTGGGCTACTTTGTCAATAGCCCATTTTAAAAAAGTTGGGTCAGTGTCAAAAAGAATCTGTTTTAAAAGTTGCTTGTCAGACGTTGAACTCGTTCCAAAGAACCAGTTTGCTATGAAATTTGGGCTTTTTAAAAGTTTTACCGGCATAAGTTTATGAATTCCTAGTTGTCCGGCGAAGCGATAATAAAATGGAATTTCTTTTTTATTTTGGCGGAGGCAATTAAAATTATCTTTTCGGTGTCAATTTGTTTAGCTACTTCAACAGCCATTATCCCACCGAATGACAGTCCTATTAAAACAGGTTGTGTAGTGTGTATTTGGTCAAGAAGGCGAGTTGCATAATGCTCAATAGTTTCATTATTTAACGGAATAATCCATTTTATGAAAATTGCTGAAGATTCAGAAAAGTCCAGTCGTTGAAAAACACGTTCATCTGCTCCAAGTCCGCTAAATATGTAAATTTCTTTTTTCAATTGGTGGTTTGGTAGTATCCAAAATTGTGCATAAACAATGAATTTATACTGTTAACAACTTTTTAAAATTACGTTTGACATTGGCGGACTTTATGAAGCACTCTTTCAAATGTACGAATTCAGTAATTGTGAGAGGTCCAATTACTTTAAAGTCTAAGCCTTCAACCGGATAAATATCCTTTAAAATAGAAATTTAATATTCACCAATTTGTTACCCATATACAAAAGTATCAAGAGGAAAAGACCAATCATTAGTAGTTACAGAATATTCCTTAATCAGATAAATCAGTTTTAGCAGTTTGTTTTGGATAAAGAATTTATACGTTCTGCTAAATAGACAACAGCATTGCCTAACTTATCGATTTCAGAACGTGAATAAGGATGTGGCATATTGGGTTATTTATTTTATAAAATTACAGAGGATCAGGGAATTAAACAATTTCCCCAATCCCCAATCCCCTATCCCCTATCCCTCATTCTCCTCCTCCCAAACTGACAAAGCAAGCTTGATCTGTCCATAATCATATTGCTCATTCAGCAATTCAAATAGCGGTTTCAATGCATCTTCTTTACGGATGCTCATTTCTTGGGCAGCTTTTACGATGGTATTGTATGAATTATTATCAATTAACGCTTTCAGGTCTATCGGATGCCCGTCTTCTTTTAACTTTACCAAATGTGAAAGAATTGTTACCGGGTTAAGGTTTCGTTTTTCTCCTATCACTTTTACTGAGTAACCTGCCTTGTACAGATCCAGCGTTTCAATATAAGTCATTCCTTTTACGACACGGGTTCCTGGTTTGGTGTTTTCCCTTGCAAATGCCACAATTTCATTGATAAATGTCTCCCCGTAACGCCTGAATTTTTCTGCTCCTATTCCCGAAACAGCTTTCATCTGTGCTTCTGAAACCGGCTTTTTTTGTGCCATTTCTGATAAGGTCGCATCGCTGAATACCACATAAGGCGGAACGCTCATGGCATCGGCCATTTGTTTTCTTAAAATCCTTAAACGCTCAAACAGCGCATCACGAATAATTTCCTGTTTTGGCTTTTCTTTGGGAACAAGTTCTTCCTCTTTGGCTTTTCGTTCAGCAAGCGGAATAAACTTTACCAGTTCAACTTTTCTCTCTCCTCTCAGTACCTGCTTACTTACTGGATTCAGTTTAAAAGCATGCGCTTCATCATATGCAATATCCATAATGCCCGAATTGAGCATCTGACTTATGTACTCTGCCCATTCTTCTCCTCGTAAATCATGGCCAACACCGAATGTAGGAAGCCTGTCGTAGTTGTACATCAGTACATTCCGGTTGCGGCTTCCGCGCAGGATATCAATCAGCATTCCCATCGCAATTTTCTGATCGGTGCGGGCGATGCCGGATAATGCTTTTTGGGCAATCACCGTAGCATCAAACCTTGTTCTCGGATTGCGGCATACGTCACAATTTCCACAATCTTTATCTACTGCTTCGTTAAAATAGCTTAGTAAAATCCGCCGCCGGCAAATATCAGCTTCTGCATATTGTTTCATCCGGTTCAGTTTGGCATGAAGCAATTCTTTTTGCTCTTCTTTCTGATCCGAATTGTTGATCATATCCTGGCGGGTAATGATATCCATGTAGCTGTAAAACAATACCGTATCAGCAGGTGATCCGTCACGTCCGGAACGGCCTATTTCCTGATAAAAACTTTCAACATTAGACGGAAGGTTATAATGGATCACCCAGCGCACATTAGACTTATCAATTCCCATTCCGAAAGCTATTGTAGCTACAATGACTTGAATATCATCTTTCAGAAACTGCTCCTGAACCCTGGACCTTTTATCTGATGCAAGTCCTGCATGGTAATATTCCGCTCTGAATCCGGCACTTTGTAAATTGGCTGCTACCGTTTCTGTTCCTTTACGGCTCAGGCAGTATATAATTCCTGGCTGACCGCTGTGTTTACTTATAAAACTCTGAATTTGTTGTAATCTCTTTCTGCCCGGAAGTACATTTAAGCTCAGATTTGGCCTGTCAAAACTCGCTACGAAGGTCTTCGCAGTTTCAATTCCAAGCTGTTTTAAAATGTCTCTCCGAGTCACTCTGTCGGCAGTTGCAGTCAATGCAATAACCGGAACATGAGGAAATTTTACTTTTAAATTACTTAACTGGCGATATTCGGGACGGAAATCATGGCCCCAGGAAGAGATACAATGTGCTTCGTCAATAGCAAATAAATTTACATTCCACTCGCGTAAAAAATCGAACGTATTTCCGGCGAATAACCTTTCAGGAGCGATATATAAAAGTTTTAGCTCGCCTACTTTTGCCTGCCACATTACCTGGTCCAGCTCAGCGGATGATATGCTCGAATTTAAAAATGCAGCTTTTATTCCATTACCTCTTAAAGCTTCCACCTGATCTTTCATCAATGCAATAAGCGGAGAAATAACAACTGTTAAACCGTCTCGAATAATTGCCGGAATTTGAAAACAAACTGATTTTCCACCTCCGGTTGGCATTAGCACAAGGCAATCTTTGTCGTCCATTACAGTGTCGATAATCTCTGCCTGCTGAGGACGAAAAGAATCGTAGCCAAAGTATTTTTTTAGTGCTTCTTGCTTGTTGATAGGCATTGAGGTATAATTTTATCGCAAAAGTAATGATTCAAAACTGGTACATCAGCTGCATTTTCAGTTCGCTCCGTGTTTTTCCTTTAATCTCGTTCAATCCGGAACTGATGGTATCCAGATTCGTGTACCGTGTTTGTGACCAACGCAGCCAAACCTTTAATTGTTTCGATAAGTTGTAACGCATCATTAAATAATGGCGTGTTCCTCTGTCATAATAGGCCGGTAAAGAGAAAGCGTACAACATATCTTTTTCATAAACATATTGCCGGGTATCGTAGTTATCGGTTGCAAAAAAAGCAATTCTGCCACTAAATTCCAGTTTTGGGAAGCGCCATGTTATATCCTGTAAAACTGTAAAACCTTTTGATCTGGAACTGCCCAAATAGCCAAAATCACCACCTTGTAACCTGGTACGTATGGAAAAACGAAGCGGAACTTCGTACTCTACATTGATCATGGCAGTGCGGCGGACAGTCATACCAACCGGAGGCATATTGGCGCCTGTTCCGGGCTGGTTATGTTGTTTATGTTTTTCATGAAAAAGGGCATAAGCATTAAATCTTTTACTTCGTTTCCACAGAACATGCATATAAAAATCATGGCCAACCGATGGTGCGTTGATTTGGAATTTTAACCAGGGGAAACGAAAATTGTCATAGAATCCGCTAAACTGCCAGCGACGGTTTGGAGAATAACGAAGTCCCCAGTAACTGCCCGATTCATTAATAGGCCGCGTGGCTTCACTTACTGCATTGCCATAAAACGTGTGAAAATTACGGTCGTAATGACGTAACAGCAAGGTAAAATCAAATGTTTTTCCGAGTCCTGCAATAAGTCCGCCAATCCCTCCTGCTCCGCCGCTTTGTGAGAGTGCTCCTTCGCCAAAAAAATGAAAGTTTTGCCAGCGGTAATCTCCGTGCAAACCCACAATAAGATTTTGCTTTCCTGAAAATTCGAAGCGATTATAAGCAACATCTTTTTTTACCAGATAAGATCCGTATGTTGTATTAAGCATTGTCACACCTATTTGCCCGCGTTGTGAAGGCATTTTATAAAGCGCGTGTAAACCAATGTTCTGCTCTGGAATAATTCCGTGTTTATCCCTTTCTGTCTGTGTACGGTGGTAACCGGAAATAAGTAATGAAGAAATAATTATTTCATCAGGATTATCAGAAATGTTATCCAGACTGGCGTCGCGCCGTGTCCGGGAATAAAAAGTGGTGATGTCAATATATTTGGAAATGGCATAAGTTGCTGCAATTCCTCTGAAAAAATTAGCTTCCAATACGGAAGTGTAAGGCCTTAAACCCAGCGTACTGCGGTAAGTTGTCCTGATAACTTCTGAGCCTTTACCCAAAGAAAAACCAGCGGCCATGATTAATCCCTGTCCGGCCTGCATTTGAAAATCACCAATGATCAGGTTTTTTAATTTTCCACGGTTCATGATTTGTGCATGAAAAGAAGAGAAATCAGTACCGAAAACCTGGTGACCGGGTTTCCAATCCCACCATTTTTCTCCTGAATCTTTTTCCAGGCTGAGGCCAAAGCTGTAACTCCCTGTGCGTGCATACCGGTATCTCAAATAGCCATACAACGCCTTTCCCTGATAGCGGGAAGTAGAACGCGATGTGGTATCAATTTCAGAAAACCCTTTTTGCTGTTCCAGTAATTTGCCTGAACGAAGCATGAGAAAGTGCTGCGTCGGATTTTTCAGTGTTTGTTTGATTGATAACAATTTAGGCTCAACGGATACAAATGGCAGCAATCTGTAAATTGTGGTGAGATCAAAACCAGGAATTGCCTGTAATTCATAGAGAGAAATGAACGGCCCTAATTTTTCCCGATAAGAAAAAAAGATCTGATCTGAACATCAGAAAGTATAAATGTTGCAGCCAGTTCGTCGCTTGTAACTGTATTCAGATCAAGCGGATTGGCATACAGTTGAAACAATGATTCGTATAAATTTTCGTAATCAGCGTCTTCTGAGGGAGCAGGGAATAAATTTTGAATAAACTGATTGATATCAATTTCCTGTCTGGGCGGATCCTGCGCTTTTAATAATTGAGGAAACAGTAACAGCAGAAAAGTAAGATTGTGAAATCGTAATACTTTTTCACAAAGCAGATATTGTAGAGCGTATGCAGTTTTGAAGAGTTTCAGCATACGCTTTTGGTTTTTTTGCAGAGATTAAAAAGCTTTTAAACTTAAATCCAGGCTTCGTGCCTGGTGTGTTAATGCGCCGCTCGATATGCCATCGACGCCTGTTTCAGCTACTTCCCGTAAAGTTTTTTCAGTAATATTTCCGGAAGCTTCCGTTTCAAAACGTCCGCCAATTTTTTCAACTGCTTTCCGCATATCTTCCAGCGAAAAGTTATCAAGCATAATAATATCAACCTGTCCCACGCGCAAAACCTCGTCTACCTCGGCCAGATTGCGTGTTTCTATTTCTATTTTTAAATTTTTGCCGGTTTCTTGTAAATATTTTCTTGCTCCGGTAATAGCTGATTCAATGCCTCCTGCGTAATCGACATGATTATCTTTCAGCATGATCATATCGTAAAGTCCCATCCGATGATTGGAGCCTCCCCCTATTTTTACCGCCATTTTTTCAAACACGCGGAAGTTCGGGGTTGTTTTACGGGTGTCAAGTAATTTTACAGGTAAATCCTTTATTAATTCCGCCATCTGGTTGGCATAAGTCGCAATACCGCTCATACGCTGCATGGTGTTGAGTACCAGTCTTTCGGCTTTCAGGATCAATCTTGCACTTCCTTTTACTGTCAGCACGATATCGCCTCTTTTGACTGGCATTCCGTCTTTAAGTAACACCTCAATTTCAAGTGCAGGATCATTGTATAATTCAGCTGTTTCCTTAAATATGATCAAAGCAACTTCAACTCCAGCCAGAATACCATCTTGTTTTACAAGCAATTTTGCCCTTTTTGTAGCCTCAGCAGGCACACTTGATAACGATGAATGATCTCCGTCGCCAATATCTTCCAGTAATGCAAGCCTTATTAAATCGCGAAGTTGATGTGGGTCAGTTTCCATAGTTTGTTAAATGTTATTAGGATCGGATATGTGCATGGAATAGTATTAATCGGTGCACTAAGGAAAGACAAATGAGTATTAATCAGAACGTTTGCTGTCTGTATGCTACATTGTATCTAATTGCAAAAGAAAAGACATTTGTCTTTTGTGCAAATTGCGGACTTGGCGAATTTACATTTCGTATCAGATAACGGCCATCCAGAAACAAATTATGGGCCAGGGAATAAGTAAGCCGCAAATCAGTGAAAACAGTATTTGCCAAAATTCCGTCACCAATTCTATGTTGAAAAGTTTGATCTGCTGCTCCGATTCTTGTCTCATATCCTTTCAAAATATCACCGCCATAATTGGTTGAGGCATCCGGATCTTTGCCTTGTTTTGCCAGCATCAATGTACCATAAGCTGACAATCTGGATGTGGCTTTATAACGTAATATTCCTATTAATTCTTTAAAGTTAGCTCCTAACGGATGTGCGAGTGATTGCCCGTAATGGGCATAATTCCTGCCTCCGTCTTTATGCGAATAAGTATAAGGCCGTACCAGATTATATTCTGCCTGCAAATCCAGATTGGGTATGCCAAAGGCATCTACATATTTTCCTCCCAATTGCAAACTGTACTTGTTAGTCCACGATTTGCTTCCGTTAAAAAGATATTTGGTAAGAAATTCGTCCAGTACAAATTGACCGTAGATCGAGCCTTTTTTACCAACCAACCAACGGAAATCAGTTCCAAGCAATGCATTATCCTGGCTTCCAATGTAGGATTCAACATAACGGTAGAATATAATCGGATTGAGATAGTTCAGGTCATAACCACCGCCAACAGAATCACGGTTGAATACTTCGGCTTCAAATACACCAAAATTAAGTTTATCAGTAATGTTTACACTAAGATGATGAATAGCTGCAAATTTTTTGCCTCTCAAGCCATCCTTCCATGAACGGCCATCGTTGTTAAGCATACTGGTCCACAAATTGGTATACTTAAATCGTCCTAATTGTGTGTCCAGCCTTAAAAAAAGATACGGACTACTATTATCCGATAATATGAGTGAACGGTAACCACTGCCAAATACATTGTGATCGTGGCCAAATTTGACATTGATACTTTTTAACGGGCGAAATGTGATATAACCACGAGCCGTCAAAAAATCTACGCTGCTATTACTTGGACTTACTTTTGCTAAACCTTCTCCTGGAAATGTATATTGAGGAGCAAAATCACGAACGAACTTTGGAAATAATCCCTGATTATCAGAAACAAATGTGTAAAAACCCAATTTTTCATTAATCATCCCGCGAATTTCCACACCGCGGCCTGTAAACCATAACGAGGAACTGGTATTGTTATCCTTTCCGAAGAAATTATTGGTGACGAAATTGAAGTGAAGATCTAAATCCTTGTTATGAATGCTGTACAGATCCGCCGGATGTTCCCAGAACTTCCTTTTTTTTCCGGGCGGAGGCGACTTAAACCATCTTAATCTGCCAAGCTTGTTATATCGTACCGAATCTGTGGCAATCATATTTTTTGTCCACTCCCAACTGTCTTCGCGTATGTAATCTATCGTTTCCCAATCGCGGTCAGTAAGTTGCATCGTACCTTCTTTCAAAATAGAGTCTGTAAGAGCGACGACAGCTTTCCTTTCGAATGGTTTTACAGTGGAATGAAAGCCCTCGGTAAATTTACCCCGCTTTATTTCCAGCCGGTCTATCAGGTGATAGTAATCATCATTCAGGGGAATAAAAGAACTTTGCGCCTGCACATATGATACGGATATCAGAATAATAAACGAAAATCTAAAAAATTCTGTAAATCGTTGATTCATAGGTGCTAAAATTCTATTATTTGCATAGTTTCTCTGTCTGCAGATAATTTTTCAAATAAGTGTTCCAAATTACGTCAATGAATTTATATTATCTTGCATGCAGTAGGCTAAAAAACTGTCAAATTTATGTTTTTACTTTCCCAAAAACCTTCCATCGCCGATCATTATCTTGCAGAACTGCGTGACGTCAACATTCAGAAAGACAGGATGAGATTTCGCAGGAACCTGGAAAGAATAGGAGAATTACTTGCCTATGAAATTTCCAAATCCCTTACATTCCGTTCCGGAAAAGTTGAGACGCCGTTAGGGATGGCTCCGTCACGTTATTTATTACAGCCCGTTGTTCTTGCTACTATTTTACGCGCAGGGCTTCCGTTGCATCAGGGTTTTTTGAATATTTTTGATGAAGCTGATAATGCCTTTATAGGTGCATATCGTGGGCATAATATTGGGGATGAAGAAGATTTTGAGGTAGAAATGGACTACATTACCAGTCCGGATCTGACAGGGAAAACATTGATTTTAGTGGATCCGATGCTTGCCACAGGGCGTTCACTGGAAAAGGTTTACCATGCATTATTACGGTTTGGCATACCGGCCCAAACGCATATTGCTGCTGCCATAGCCAGCCCGGAAGGTGTTAATTTTTTACAAAAAAGAATTCCGCAATGCAGGCTTTGGCTTGGAGCACTGGATCAAAAATTAAACGAACAATTTTATATCGTACCTGGCCTGGGTGATGCAGGAGATCTTGCATTTGGCGAAAAGTAGGTATGGCTGTCGGCCATCGGCTATCAGATTATGGCGAGAACCAACTTTTGCAATAGTAAAATTGATCTTAATCATTCAGTTCATAATTTAGGAAAAACAAAAGGACCGGCTGAATCACCCTCAGCCGGTCCTTTTCCTTAAATAGCGTAAAGTAATCACAACCGGTTAGAAATTCCTCCTTCGTCCATCCTCCCTTTCCTCCCGATCCTAACTCCTTTAACTTCTTAACTGCTAATAACTTCTGCTTTTCAATTCAACAACTGATCAAAAGTTATTGATACATAATACATGGCTCCAACAGAAGGGTTTGCCCAGCCGGTTGTATATAGTTTACCAGTAAGGTTTGTACCACCAATTTTGATAATGGATTTGATAGGAGCAATTTTCTTACTGATTTGTGCATCCAATGTGGAATAGGCTGGGATTTTAGTTACATCAGCCAGATTTGCTGCCACACTCGCTACGGTTGCATACCAAATCATACTTGTCTGGTGACGGAAAGTTATGCCAAAACCATATCCGCTGTGATTAATGTCCCTGTTTGAAAAACCAAGATTAAACCGGTACTTGGGAGAGTTAAAAAAGGATACAAAAGTAGGATCGTTCCTTCTCAGTTTGTCGCCGTTATTTAAAATGTTTTGGGTTACATTTCCATTAAGAGTATAACCCTTTCCAAGAACGTAGTCCAGGCCAACACCCCATCCTGAATTTTTTACAATTTGTCCTGCATTAACAGGAAAGCTATATACATTCCTTTTTGAAGGATCTCCCAAATCTGTCATCGGACCATTCACGTCTTTTTTCTGAAGTACAATCGCAACTCCGTCAAAGGTCAGGAACCGGTTGTAATAATAAAATGCGTCAATATACAGTTTATTAGCAACAGCACCTTTGTAACCTATCTCATACGTTTCTACACGCTCCGGTTGCCATTCTTTAAACTTATACGGAGTAAAATTTCCGCTAAGTACGTCAGGTTGAGAATAAACCGGATTGCTGACCATATTGTATTTATCCTTGAATAAAGGCAAACCACCAACCAGACGGACCGTAGGCGTTAGCAAGTTAATATACTGGTTTTGTGTAGTTGGTATTCTAAATCCGCGTTGGAATGAAGCCCGGAAATTGTGATCTTTTGCTACTGTCAAAACCCCGGAAATACGTGGACTGAACTGCCCTTTAAAGTTTTCATTTTTATCGTAACGTACTGAAGCAGTTAGTTTAAAAACGTCTGCAAAGATTTTAGATGCTTGTGCGTATCCGCCGTATTCCTTGATATTGAATTCTTTACCTTCCGGTGTTCCGTCTTGTGTTTCGAACAATGTTCCTCCCGAGTTCAGGTCATAAATACGATAACTCGATCCTACCACCAATTCCAATACTTTCGGGTCCAGAACCTTATTAAAGTTGTACATGAATTCGGCATGGTACAAGTTCGTTTTGTCCAGGAATTTTGCCCCATTTGGAATTGGGACTTTTTTCAAAGCATCAACCGAAGACTGAAACTGCGATCCTCCTGGTAAAAAAGCGTTATTTGAAGCAGTAATTCCGGGAGCAACTGCGGCGCCAAACCAGGCAGTGTTATTGGCTGACGCAAATGCGTTAGCAGCTGTGTAGGCCGCCCCTAATGCCGCCTGTTGAGATTGACCTCCCTGCAAGCCAGTCTGGAAAGACTGCAGAAGTGCACCTGCATAATTTGTTAACGCCGTGGTTATATATCCAGGAAGAACAGTTGGCAATGTTCCTTGTACAGCAGTCAGATAATTTTTCCCCATGAGGCTTCCTAAAACGCCCAGAGCGTAGGCATCACCGGAATTTTCTCTCGTTGTATAGGCTCTGACAAAGAAATTACTTCCTCTGATTTCTGCTTTGTATTGTCCTATAGTAAAATTTTCAATGCTGTAACGGTCTGCTCCTGTGTAAACGGCGGATCCGCGGCCCCAGTTGGCCTGAAGAATAGCTTCTACGTTGTCATTAATCCTGTAATGAAGCGATGCGTTTAATTTTAAGCTTTTCGCGGGATAATTAGTCAGCTGATTTTCCTGATATCCTGGTGCTCCGATGTAATACGATTTGGGAATAATCTGGTTAAATATGTTTTGTGCAACTGCAATCTGGTTTGCAGGATTGGCGCCACCCAATAATTGCGGCAGGGTCATTCCGTTAGCAACAGGTGTTGTGAATATGGCCCCAATGACTGGAGAAGTCCCGTTCGCTCCCGTACCGGGCATACCGTTTCCGTATAACTGAGCATATACGCCGGCACCGAAATCAGCGCCAACATCAGCATCACCAACGCG
The DNA here is from genome assembly GCF_019711195.1 of Dyadobacter sp. NIV53. Lineage (NCBI taxonomy): Bacteria > Pseudomonadati > Bacteroidota > Cytophagia > Cytophagales > Spirosomataceae > Dyadobacter > Dyadobacter sp. NIV53. The sequence goes on along the minus strand of NZ_CP081299.1, from coordinate 3,772,304 downwards.
GTTGATACCATCATACATTGGGTTTTTCAGAACGTTATTAGTGTTGTTAGTTAGATTTGTTCCGTTTTTTAAACTTTGATCGCGATAATCGGTTGCCTGCCAATCTTTTGCGGTTAGATAAGAAGCATTCACTTTAAAAGCCAGCTTATCATTGAATGCTTTGGCATATCGAACTGCGACGTCATAAAACGGAGTATTTGTTTTAGTACGGTTATCAGCGCTCATAATACCCGTCTTTACAGCCGCGCTTAATCCTTGATACGTAAAAGGTGACTTGCTGTTCATCAGGATAATACCGTTGATCGCATTCGGGCCATAGAGAGCTGATGCTGCTCCTGGCAAAAGTTCTACGCTTTCAACATCCAGTTCGGACATTCCGACAACATTTCCTACCGAAAAATTAAGTCCGGGTGCCTGGTTATCCATACCATCAATCAGTTGAACAACACGCGTATTTCCGTTTGCACCAAAGCCACGCGTACTTACAGATCTGAACGTGAGCGATTGTGTGCTCATTTCGACACCTTTTAGATTCTGAAGTGCGTCATAAAACGAAACCTGCGGAGTTTCACGAATGGTACGGATATCAATTTTCTCAATAGAAACCGGAGAACGCATTACACTTTCTTCCACCCGGGAGGCTGAGACTATTAGTTCACGGCCCAAAACAGCCTGCTCAGCCAGTTTTACATCAAAATTTGTTTGCCCGCCACTCACGTTAATTTCCTGTGTCTCAAAACCTACCGAAGAAATTACGATTGTAAACGGAGGTGCCGAAGTCGTTGTCAGGCTAAAACTTCCTTTTGCATCAGTAATTGTTCCGATCACTTTTCCTTTAACCTGAACACTGACACCTATAAGAGGTTCATTTGTAGAAGCTTCCGTAATTTTCCCGCCTATCTGGGTTTGTGCAAATGCCAATGCACTGAAAAGCATAAGCAACAAGGTGGGAAGTAGTCTATTTTTAGTAAAAGAATGGTTCATAGTTTTAATTTAAATGATAGATTGTTGCCTGGGCAATTTAAAATAATAAAAAGAACTAATTCTATTATTATTCAATTTTTTCTTTAAATTATTTAAAATATTATATTTTGTTAATGTGTATGTTTTTAAAGTACAAATATCATTATACGACGTATTCAGGCTGTTTAAGGGCGACTATTTTGGGTAATCATATTAACAGTCATTGTTTTATCTTAACTAAAATTGAAATATGGGCCAGGTAAGTAATTCGCAGAAAAATTGTACAAATAGATTAAGGATCGGCGTATACCTTCTTTATTCTTAGCTTTGCAGGAAATTTAGATTGTACAAACATACATTAGACTTCATAATGAAGGAAACATTCGTTATCATCATGGCTGGAGGGGTTGGAACGAGATTCTGGCCGTTTAGCAGAACCGACTTCCCGAAACAATTTCATGACGTTTTGGGTACAGGAAGAACTCTTTTACAGCAAACAGTGGATCGCTTTGACGGCGTTTGTCCTATTGAAAATATTTATATCGTTACAAGCGAAGAATACAAGGAGCTTATCAAAGAGCAGATTCCTGCCCTCACTGACGACCAGATACTTCTTGAACCGCACCGACGCAATACTGCTCCTTGCATTGCTTACGCGTGTTATAAAATAGCGGCACGTAACCCGGATGCGAATGTTGTCGTTGCACCGGCCGATCATATTATTTTAAAGGAAGAGGTTTTTAAAGACACCATCCGAATTGCTCTGGGAGCTACACGTAATGAAGATATACTGGTTACGCTTGGTATTCAGCCAAGCCGGCCGGATACGGGTTATGGGTACATCCAATACATTCCGGATAAGTTAACGGTAAAAAAGGTAAAGTCATTTACAGAAAAACCACATCTGGAACTTGCATTGCAATTTCTGGATAGCGGAGATTTTTTATGGAATGCAGGAATTTTTGTCTGGAATGTCAATGCATTTAAAAAAGCGCTCCTAGAATTTCAGCCGGATATTGCAGAAATTTTTGAAGAAGGGACAGAACATTATTATACGGACACCGAAGAGTCTTTCATTAATAAAGCCTATCAGCATTGCGGAAGTATTTCTGTGGACAACGGAATTATGGAAAAGGCAGATAATGTCCATGTTGTGTTAAGTAATTTTGGATGGTCCGATCTGGGAACCTGGAAGTCGTTGTATGAAGTATCTGATAAAGACGAAAATCAGAATGTTACCGAAGGGAATTTGCTTCTATATAACACAACCAATTCGATCATTAAAACTCCCAAAGACAAATTGGTGGTTATCAATGGCCTGGACGGATTTATTGTGGCTGAGTATAACGGAGTCCTGATGATCTGCAAAAAAGAAGACGAACAGAAGGTAAAAGAATTTGTGTCGGAGGCTAAGGAGTTGAATTCTAAGTGGGTTTAGAATTCTTGTAAACGCAGAGTCTAGGAAGTTTTCGGCGTAGAGTTTCGCTGAGTTATATTATTAAAAAATGATAATCTCAGCGAAACTCTGCGCCAGGCTCCTCTAAACTTTGCATTTAAATTATCGGCTTATTTCGAAGAACCGGACATCAGCTTTCACATTTTCTAAAATTCGCTGCGAACGTTCCGGCCGGGCATCTGTGATAAAAACCTGTCCAAGAAAACCGGTATCAATCAGGTCAATCAATTTGTGGATTCGTCTGTCATCAAGTTTGTCGAAAATATCATCCAGCAAAAGTATCGGCGTTTTTTCTTTCTCAATCTTCAATAATTCGAACTGAGCCAGTTTGAGTGCGATCACAAAAGATTTCTGCTGGCCTTGCGATCCGAATTTTTTTAAAGTGATGCTGTCTATTTCAAATACATATTCATCTTTATGCACCCCTTTCCCCGTCCTTTGCGCGTGTAGATCCCGTGCTTTGTGCTTCCGGAAATCAGAAGGAAAATCAGGACTGGCTACTTCGCTTTCATATAATACATCTACTTCTTCTTTACCACTGCTCAGGAATTCATAATATTTTCGGAAAAGAGGTAAAAACCTATCCATGAAAAGACGCCGGTGTGAATAAATCCGTGTTGCCAGTTCAATCAGCGGTTCATTATAAGTTTCCAGTAAATCTTCATCCAGATAGTTCCGGTCTGCAAAAAGCTTCAATAATCCATTTCGCTGGGATAGAATTTTATTGTATTGTAAAAAATCATTTAAATAATCCGGAGTGGCTTGTGCGAGTACGCCATCAAAAAAACGGCGCCGCTCTTCGCTCCCATCCCGTATCAGGTCGGTGTCATTCGGAGCGATCAGCACCAAGGGAAAAAGACCGATATGATCACTCAGCCGTTCGTAGTTTTTTTTATCGGCCATGAATATTTTACGCTGACCACGCTGAAAACTGCACGTAATCTGAATATTCCGGTCTGAATCCTTGAATATTCCATCCAGAATAAAAAAATCATTGGCGTGCCGGATACCTAATGCATCCTGATTATGAAAGGCACTTTTGGTAAGCGTAAGGAAGTAAATCGCGTCCAGCAGGTTCGTTTTACCGCTTCCATTCTCTCCGACAAGACAATTAACGTGCTCTCCAAACACAAATGCTCTCTCCTCATAATTCTTAAAGTATGTAAGATGGAGCTTTTCTAGCCACATGAACTTCTTTGTTATATAGATAATGCTTATTTTCGCAAATCATTTGCGTGAGTACGGCAAAAAACAGACTCTGTTCAAACCACTAACTTTAAGACAAAGTTCTGTCTTTATAAACGAGAACCAAATACATGGCCACCGTTACTGAAAAAAAGAAAAAATCAGACCCAAAAAAATTACAGCATCCGAAGGAACAATACATGTTCTGGTTCGAGAATATGCTTTTACAACGTCGGTTTGAAGAGAAAGCCGGACAGCTTTATGGCCAGCAAAAAATCCGTGGTTTTTGTCACCTTTATATAGGCCAGGAAGCCTGCTCTTCGGGAGCGGCCAGTGCGCTGACAAAAGGAGATAAGTACATCACTGCCTATCGGGATCATGGTATTCCTTTGGCTCTGGGAACAGATCCAAAAGCAATCATGGCCGAACTTTACGGAAAGAAAACAGGAACAACCAAAGGAAAAGGCGGTTCTATGCACATTTTTGATAAAGAAAATGGCTTTGTTGGAGGTCATGGTATTGTAGGTGCACAAATCCCTATGGGAGCAGGTATTGCCTTTGCTGAAAAGTATAACAAAACGGGCAAACTTTGCATCTGTTACTTTGGAGACGGAGCGATTCGTCAGGGAGCATTTCACGAAGCGCTGAATATGGCGATGAACTGGAAACTACCTGTCATTTTCGTTGTTGAAAACAACGGATATGCTATGGGAACTTCGGTTGCGCGTTCTTCAAATGTAACTGAGCTTTATACGCTGGGGGAAGCATACGATATTCCTTCCGAACCTGTTGACGGAATGAGTGTGGAGGCAATCCACGAGGCTGTTTCCCGTGCTGCTGAGCGTGCGCGTAAGGGAGATGGGCCTACGTTCCTGGAATTCCGTACTTATCGCTATCGTGGGCATTCAATGTCTGATCCGCAAAAGTATCGTTCCAAAGAAGAAGTAGAAGAATACAAGCACCGCGATCCAATCGAACAGATACGTGCCGTAATTCTTGAAAATTCTTTTGCTTCGGAAGAAGATCTGGAAGCCATTGATAAGAAAGTAAAAGACCTCGTTGCAGAATCGGTTCAGTTTGCAGAGGAATCAGAATTTCCGGATGCCAAAGAAGCATATACTGATGTGTATGTGGAAAATGATTATCCGTTTGTAATGGATTAAGATGAAATTATAACATTATTAAAAAACCCGTCGAATAATCCGGCGGGTTTTTTAAGTAATTTCAGCTTTTGGAAATCAAAATGATCGTTGTATCCGATTTCTACGTATACAAACTACTTGTATTTAATAAATATTACATGGGTTTCATGGGATGACTTGTTTGTGAATTCTCCTTATGCAGCCGAAAAACTTCCTAATTTCATTTTTATAGTATGCCCTTAGATCAAGAAATAGAAAACGAAGAAGAGGAAACAGGTGGAGAGATGTCATTTATCGGGCATCTTGAAGAATTAAGATGGCATGTTATCCGGGCGGCAGGTTCAATTCTGGTATTTGCCATTCTTGCTTTTGTCTACATTAAGGAAATTTATCATTATGTAATTATTGCTCCGTCCCAACCAGATTTCTGGACGTATAAAATGCTTTGTTTGTTAGCAGACAAAGTAGATTATGATGAATTGTGTATTAAAGCGCTCAATTTCAAGCTGCAGGCAATCGGAATGGGAGACCAGTTTACGATGAGTATGACTTCATCTGTGATTGCCGGACTGGTATTTGCTTTTCCATATGCGTTTTGGGAAATATGGAGTTTCATTAAACCCGGACTGAAACCGGCCGAGCAAAAATCTGCACGCGGGGCTGTATTTTATGTAACTTTCCTTTTCTTCTCCGGAGTGTTTTTTGGATATTATGTTGTTACACCTCTTGCAATAAACTTTTTAGCTAATTACACATTAGATGATTCTATCATCAATGAATTTAGTTTAGCGTCTTATATATCACTGGTTGCTACGCTTACACTAGCATGCGGAATTGCGTTCCAGCTTCCAATTGTAGTGTTTGTATTGTCCAAAGTAGGTGTGCTTACACCAAGTTTCATGCGGGAATACAGAAAGCATTCGATGATTGTAATTCTGATCGTAGCAGCGGTAATTACACCTTCACCTGATATTTACAGTCAGATTTTGGTAGCAATCCCTCTTTTCCTTCTTTTTGAAATCAGTATACTGGTTTCAGCCAAAGTAGAAAGAGAAAAGCTAAGAGAAGAAAAAAGACTGGCTAAATTAGGTGGCAGCGATTTATAAAATACTAGAATGATTGAGCATTGAGTTTTTAAATTTTATACAGACCTCGGCCAATTGGTCGAGGTCTTCTTTTTGATGTATTGCACTGATTGCCAATCGGGTAACGGGCAGATCAGTTGAAGACGGATAGGAAAAGCAGGAAACCATAATCCCATTATCAAGCAAAAACGGGAATAAAAATGTGTTGTCACTGCAAAAAACAGGATAATCAATAATTCCTGTAAAAAAGCCAGTTTCTGAAATTGAATTTTTAAAGTGGCGGACATTAGACTGTAATTGATGAAATGCTTTTGAATAAGCATCAGTTGCCAAAAACATATTCAGTGCGTACATGTAAGCAGGCGCACAGGGCGATGCTCCTGTAAACCAGGGTGAATTCCGTAGTAACTCGATTACATTTTCATCTGCCAGTATCATTCCGGCTGGTATTCCTATTGCTTTATTTAGAGAAGCTACCACAATTTTTTTAACATGCTCAATACCAGCGATTTTTTGATAAATACCATTTCCTTTATTTCCTGTCGCACCTATTCCATGAGAATCGTCTACAATGAGCCAGATGTTTTTATTTAGTGGTAAAGTACCAAAAACAGAAAAATCAAATTCTTCTACCCAGGGAGAGCCAACCGAATCAGAGCAAATAATATGTGTAATATTATCCGGTCTTTTCTTAATAAGATGGATGATTTCATGTGCCCATTGAGTCCACTCTAACACGTTTGCTATATAATCCTTTCCCCAGAGAGCTGGATGGACTTTTGGGCTGTAGTGATATTGGATTGAAGAAAATGTGGAAGATAACTTGTTGGTTGAAACGATGTTTTCAATTTCCTTCATGACCAGTTGCCCGGCCCACATGCCGGATGACACAGTTAATGACGCTGGCGAAGTGGTATAAAGAGCTAATGCATTTTCAGCTTCCTGATAGATATTTAGTTGCAGGCTATTATTTCTGGAGCTTCCAAAATGACTTCCATATCCATAAATACCTTCCTGCAAATAACTACGAAACTCTTCGTTGTGACCCATTCCCAGGTAATCCGTGCCACTAAACCACAGATATTCTTTGCCATCTTCCAGATATAAATTTCTATCCGGAAGACGGTTTGTGTAATATTTACCCATTTTAAATTTAGAGGAAATTAAATGGAGGCAGAATCTTATTTAAGGAAAGCACCGGTTCCATTGCCATCTGCATAAATGATTTTTCCATAATCAAATGTTATTCCCGTTGCAGGGTCATTACTGATCAGGAGTGAGCCATCCATATCAACATAATCCAGTAATGGTATAAGATGTGCTATGGCAGAAATTCCTACACTGCTTTCTGTCATACAACCTACCATTGTTTTCATTCCGAGTTTTTTAGCCGAGGAAATCATACGCAGAGCAGGTGTAAGGCCACCACATTTGGTTAATTTTATGTTTATTCCGTGAAAAAGACCTTCACATTTTACTACATCATCTTCAATTATACAGCTCTCATCAGCAATCACAGGGAGTACACAATCAGTAAATACTTTTAGCATTCCCTCTGTATCATCTGCCGGTAATGGTTGTTCTATAAATTCAACACCTAAATTTTTTAATTCAGGAGCAAAGCTGATTGTTTGTTCGGCGGTCCATGCACAATTAGCATCCACCCGAAATTTTGCATCTGTATTTTTTCTTAACTCCTGTACTATACGAAGGTCATCGTTGGTGCCTAATTTTATTTTATAAATCGGCCACGGAAGTTCTTTCATCTTTGATACCATTTTTTCAACGGTATCAATTCCGATCGTAAAATTCGTCAATGTATTGTGATCAATAGAAAGCCCCCAGCTTTGATAGAGTTTTTGATTTTTTCTCTTGGCAAAAAGGTCATGTGCTGCTTCATCTAATGCACATTGGGCAAATGGATTCGACTTCAAAAACAGATGTGCCTGATCCCATAAATCATCTGCTGTAATAAAGTCTTCGTTTTCTACCAACTGGCGAACGGTTTCCAATGCCTGTATCATGTTTTCAACCGTGGCACCATAATACGGGTTTGAAGTGGCCTCACCAAAACCGCTGTGTGCTCCGTCACGAAGTTCTACAATCAGTGTAGGCTGTACATCGCGGGAATCGTGTGCAATTGTAAATGTGTGTTTGAGCTGAAGATCAAATGTGTGGAAAATGAGTTGCATAGTGTTGAGGTATAATTAGATGAATATCAGTTTTATTCATTTAAAGATATTTCTTTTTACGCTTAATTCCTCATATCCAAACCCCATGATAATTTACTTCTTAAGGTATTAAGAAAACTATCATCAAACATTTTGATCAGACGTGCCCGAAAATTTGCTTTTCTTATGGTAAGTTGTGTGTTTTCATCTACTACACGGGAGCGCGCGTCTAGCGAAACCAGAAAATTATTGCTTCTGCTTTTTACTTCCAGCCTTATTACGGCTGTATCTTCCACGACCAACGGCCTCACGTTAAGATTATGAGGACTAATTGGAGTAACAATAAAATTCTGCGAATGAGGCACCAGTACAGGTCCGCCGCAGCTAAGTGAATAACCGGTAGAGCCAGTTGGTGTTGAAATGATCAGGCCATCTGCCCAATATGAATTTAGAAATTCATCATTCAGATAGGTATGAACAGTAATCATGGAAGATGTATCGGTTTTTGTGATCGTAAAATCATTCAAACCAAAATTAAGACCATCAAAAAGATCAATATTATCTATTTGTACCAGTGTTCTTTCATCAACACGAAACTGCCCGTTGTCCAATGCAGTGATCATATCAGAAATTCTTTCGGGAGATACAGTAGCCAGGAAGCCTAACCGTCCCACATTGATACCAATCGTAGGAATCTGTCTGCTTCCAACATGAGAGATTGTTTCAAGCAAAGTACCGTCGCCTCCCATACTTACGACTAAACGCGCGTCATAAAGTTCTTCCAGTTTTTCATATACCAGACTAGTTTTGTGCTGTACTCCGCTTTGATCCAGGAATTTCCGGAAATGTGTGGACAATTGAACATCAATTTCCCTACGTGCCAGTTCGTTGAACATATCTTCAATAAACGGTCGTGCGGACTCATTAAAATTGCGTCCGTGAATTGCTATTTTCATGAAAGAAAAAGTAAATCATCTTGTTTGTCCCGAAAGATACGCGACAAAAGTGCCGATTCAAAAGTGGAATGGCAATTACCGGAAGGAAGAATCAGGTTGCCAGATATCGAAGCAGCATGTCAAGCCGTTCCTGGTCTACGCTTTCGATCGGGTCGTTGGCGTGCGCTTCTTCGATTTCGTATCCGAAGCGTTCTAAGGTTGCAATAATAGGGGTTATATGAGTCCGGTTTAGCTTTAAGGTAAGTTTGGACTCATGAATAGGATGTGCAGCCTCAGAAGAAGAATAATAGGTGCTTAAAATCTTTGTTCCGTTGGATTCGATCAGGCGTGATATTTCCGAAAGCGAATAATCCTTTTCGGCAATTTTAAGAACGATTACAGCTCCTTTTTCCTGAACGCCCAATTCATTGACAAAATTTTCAATCAGATCACTGACCAGAATACTTCCAACAATTGTTTTATCCTCATGAACTACCGGAATAATTAATAATCCGAACTGATTGACAAGCCTTAAAAGTTCGTAAGGATGCTGGTCTTCTGATGCAAAAATATCTTTATGCTGGATGATGATCCTTCCGAGCTGTTCGGTAGTATCCGAAATGTCAAATAAAATATCTTCTGAAACAATTCCTTTATACACACCTGAATCGGCCACAATTAATTGCTTTGTACGGAATTCATCCATCCAATCCAATGCTGTACCAACCGAATCGGTAAGTTTCAGAACGGGGATCATAGGATTAACAAGCGTAGCTGCAAGCATATTGAAAATGTCGTTTTATCGAATGTATAAAAAAAACTACATACAGATCAAATTTTAATTACAAAAGAATTTTTAAAATTAAACTGAGCTCGAAAAAGTTTTTAGAAATTTAACTATTCAACCGGAACTGAAATATGTTTTTCTAAAAAGCTTTCTAATATAACGTTAAATTCATGCGGACGTTCCATCATGGGTGCATGACAGCATTGATCTATAAAATGCAATTCTGAATCTGAAATAAGACGGTTAAACTCATAACCAACATGCGGCGGAGTTATTGTATCATTCAAGCCCCAGACAAGCAGCGTAGGAACTTTAATTTCATGCAGGTCTTTTGCCAGATTATGGCGTTGTGCGGATTTAGCAATTCCCACTATACTCATGCACTTAGGTATACTTGAAGTGATTTCAAATACCTCGTCAATCAAATCTTTCGTTGCTACCTGTGGGTCATAAAATGTATAAGCTACTCTTTCACGAATGTAATCATAACTGCCTCTTTTCGGGAATGATCCTCCCATGGAATTCTCGAAAAGCCCCGAACTTCCTGTTAATACCAGCTTAAAAACATTATCCTGGTTCTTTAAAGTATAAAGTAATCCAATATGACCACCCAGAGAATTTCCAATAACAGTTACATTGGTCAAATTCTTGAAAATCACAAATTCTTCAAGAAAAGACAGAAGCGCATCTAATCCTGCTTCACGCGGGGGTAATTCGTAAATAGGTAATAATGGGATTATTACCCGGTAACGATTTGAAAAATGGTCAATAATGCCGTCCCAATTGCTTAAAGCACCGAAAAGGCCATGCAAAAGCAATAACGTTTCGCCTTTCCCCTCGTCGATAAACTGAAACTTGCCTTCTGCATGTATTGAATATTTCATTCTTTTATTATTGGGATTAATAATTATTATGAAGTTTATAAAATAAAAAAGAGTTCAAAATCCGATTATAACGCATCACACAAATTATTGGACCATTTCGCTGTATTACAAAACTAGTTAATTTTTTTGATTGAAAAACTGAATTACTTTATAAACTCATTTTTATATTCTTGTAAATATTATATTTTTAGATCGAATATTCTGCAATTAACATAGAATGATGCAATATTGTTCAATACTCTTAAAAACTCCGGGCTTCCAAATCCGTCCTGGCCGGTTAGGGTAAAAGCAGGCACTTACTGACTTAAATTATTTAAGTTTATCTAATGCTTCTCTTTGCAGTAAATTTAACCTTTAAATTACACAGGAGGCCACTATATTCAAAACTGTATGCTAATAACCAGAATTTGGCCGCAACTCATTCCTCATTTGGATTAGAATTATATTAGAATCACTTTATATGGATTTACAATTAAAAGACAAAGTAATCATCGTCACTGGCGGAGCAAAAGGAATTGGTAAGGGTATTGTTGATGTACTGGCCAGAGAAGGTGCGGTTCCGGTTATTATCGGGCGGAATGAACACGATAACCTGGAAGCTGTTGCAGGGTTAGAAGCAGAAGGGCTAACGGTCTTTCAGGTAACAGGAGAATTATCAAAGCCGGAAGAATGTGAAAAAGCAGTAAAGTCGGTCCTGGATTTATTTGGGCGTATTGATGGCGTTGTAAATAATGCAGGTGTAAATGACGGAGTAGGCCTGGAAAACGGCAGCTATGAAAAGTTCATACAAAGCCTGCATAGTAACCTTATTCATTATTACTTAATTGCACATTATGCGTTGCCTGCTTTGAAAGAGTCAAAAGGTGTAATATTAAATATCGGATCTAAAACGGCAGAAACCGGCCAGGGAGGTACTTCTGCTTACGCCGCTGCCAATGGTGGCAGAAATGCTTTAACGCGTGAATGGGCGGTTGAACTGCTACCTTATGGCATACGTGTAAATGCTATTATAGTAGCAGAATGTTACACGCCTCTTTACGAAAAATGGATCAGGACTTTACCAAATCCGGAGCAAAAAATTGCTTCTATTGTGAGTAAAATCCCGTTGGGAAACAGAATGACAACCTCGGAAGAAATTGCAAATATGACAGCGTTTTTGCTATCACCGAGATCAAGCCATACAACCGGACAACTCATTCATGTGGATGGCGGTTATGTACATCTGGACCGTGCAATAAGTGAATAATAAAGCTACATTCTTCTTACATAGTTTTGTGGTTGAACCGGAAGCCTGATAAATTCAGAATGGCTTGTTTCTCTTAATGAATTTTTCAAAATTGACAGAAGCTGTTCTGAATTTGCGGTTTTCATTGCGTCACGAAGTTGTGAAATGATTGCATGAATATCTGTTGTATGGATAATTGAAAAATTAACAATATTGATATGCTGATGATTTGTTACGACGAAGGTTTCATCATCATGTAACAGGTCCTCATGTAATTTTTCTCCACTGCGAAGTCCGGTATATTCAATTTCAATATCCTTGCCCGGCACAAATCCGGCCAGTTTTATCATTCTGTTTGCCAGGGCTGAAATAACAACTGGCTCACCCATTTTAAAGATCAGTATTTCACCTCCTTTGCCAATAGCGGCTGCTTCCAGAACAAGTTGTGATGCTTCGGAAACAGTCATAAAATAACGAGAAACTTCGCGATGTGTAACAGTAAGAGGCTGTCTGTTTTCAATCAGCTGGTTAAATATGGGATAAACCGAGCCGGAAGATCCTAATACATTTCCAAATCTGGTTATAATGAATTGAGTGTTTGAGGTGTTATTTGAATTACAGCTTTGCAGATAAATTTCAGCCAGGCGTTTTGTAAATCCCATTGCGCTGGTAGGATTTACGGCTTTGTCAGTAGAAACAAAAATGAATTTTTCGACTTGATTTAACGCTGATAAATCTGCAAGAAATATAGTACCAAAAAAGTTAACTCTTAACGCTTCGTAAGGATGATGTTCTAATAATGAAACGTGCTTGTAGGCTGCTGTATGGAAAACAATTTGCGGCTTTGCCTGCCTGAATATTGCTTTCATTCTTTTTTTATCCGTGATATTCCCCAATACAAACTCAGCATTTTCAAATTTGCCATAAGCTGCCTGAAGATTGACTATACCAATTTCCGATGCATCAACCAGTATGAGTTTAAGTGGTTTGTACAAAAGGATTTGCCTGACCAATTCTCTGCCAATAGAACCTGCCGCACCAGTTACTAAAATCCGTTTGTTATAGATTTCCTCCCTGATGTTCTCTGTGTCTATAATAATTTCTTCACGTCCAAGCAGTTTTTTAGTATTGATTTCCATAATACAAAGTTTGCAGATGAATATAAATGCAGGAATGAACAGATTTATTTCAAGAAAATAAATTTACCTCCCGATCATATTGTATACGGAAATGTGGAAATAAGTAACAAAAAAAGAGCCACACTTGTGTGCAGCTCTGATTATACCGAATGAGATTCCAGATAACTAAACCAGGCCTTCAAAAAGGCTTGGTACAAGGCCAAATAAAATAGTCAGGAATGTAGCCAAAACTAAAATTACCTGATAGAAAGGTGCTATGCGGATCTTTGTAAGATTTCCCTCTCTCATATAGGACGCAATAATGACCCGGAAATAATAATAAATACCAACTATAGACATCAATACGGCAATCACTGTGATCCAGATTATACCTCTTTCGGCAGCGCTGCTGAATACGAAGAATTTACCCCAGAAACCTGCTGTCAAAGGAATTCCTGCCAGAGATAACATAGATACGGTCAATACAAATGCAAGCAAAGGATTATTTTTTGCCAATCCGTTAAACGCCTCATAGCGTTCGTCAGGTTGATTTTCTATAGTTTTCTCTTTGGAAATAAGCATCAATACCGCAAAAGCACAAATCGTAGATAATGAATAAGCCATCGAATAGAAAACGATAGCATTTTCACTGGGTTTCGATAATGCTGTAATGGCAATCAGAAGATATCCTGCATGAGAAATACCCGAATAGGCAAGCATTCTTTTAAAGCTGTTCTGGCTTGTTGCTCCAATATTTCCAACCATTAAAGTAAGTACGGCAATTGCAGCAATTACAATCCACCAGAAACCGTATACTCCTGTAAATGAATGATTTAATAACCGATAAATAGCTGCAAAACCTGCTGTCTTTACAACAGTAGACATAAATGCTGTAAAAAGTGTGGGAGCACCTTCGTATACATCCGGTGTCCAGAAGTGGAATGGAGCTGCTGAAACTTTAAACAGCATACCGATCAATAACAGCAGCAATCCGGCATACAGTATGTATGATGGTGTGCCGGCGTGTGTTGTAGTCACAAAGCCTTGAATGTCAGAGAGATCAAATGAACCAGTTGCACCGTATAACAAAGCCATTCCAAACAGCATAAAACCGGTTGCAAAAGACCCCATCAGGAAATATTTCAGAGCAGCTTCATTAGAACGAAGATTACGTTTGTTACTTCCGGTTAATACATATAATGCAACTGACAGAATTTCAACACCAATGAAAAGTATGATCAAATGTTCGAAGCCAACCATCATAAGCGCTCCTACCAATGAAAACAGCATCAAGCCAAAATACTCGGCTGGTTCTGAATCCGGATTATCCTGAAAACCTCCGGAAATACCAACAATCATAAATGCTGAAACCAGTACGATTCCGTTGAATGCTAAAGTAAGGTTATCAACCCTGAGCATATCATAAAAATAAAGCAGCGGGCCTTTGTTCCATTCATAAAAGTTTCCGGCCAGTGAAAGGGCAAGAAACAGCAACGTCATAGGAAGAAGAATATTCTTAGATTTCGAGAACCCTAAAAAGAGCGCTGCAATTCCAAAAATTGACAACAATACAATGGGATACATATATTACTTATTATCGTTTGTCACTGTTAAAAGCTATTGGCTTTCAGCAATCGGCTGTCGGCTAAGGCTATAATATTTTTGCGTACAGATTTAATTCGTTATAATCTGCAAAAGCTGATTGACTGCGGGTTCTGATATTTCAAGAAAAGTATTTGGGTAAATACCAATCCAGAAAACCATAATAACCAATGGTAAAAGCACAACTCGTTCATTCAGTGTTAAATCAGGAAATCCTTCTGCCCAGGTTGATTTTGGCCCGAACATAGACTTTTGATACAAACGCAGCATGTAAACCGAACCAAGAATGATGGTAAGCCCGGCAATGGCTCCAAGCCATGCATTGTAATTGAATACGCCTGACAAAAGTAAAAACTCTCCTACAAAACCATTGGTCAAGGGTAATGCCACGCTTCCCAGAAGCAGGATCATGAAATAAATACTGAACTGAGGTGAAGTTTGGGAAATACCTCCAAGCTGATCCAGATAGCGTGTTTTTGTTCTTGAATAAATCAGGTCAACAATGTAGAACAAACCAACAACATTAATCCCGTGTGCCAGCATTTGGATCATTGCACCTTGCAAGCCATTTTCAGACAAAGAAAATACACCGGCTGACATTAATCCAACGTGAGCAAATGAGGAATAAGCGATAAGCCGTTTCATATCACGCTGCTGGATTGCAATAATAGATCCGTAAATGATACCGATAACTGAAAGAACTACTGCAAAAAATCCCCAGGCATCAACTCCTTGAGGAACAATCGGAAGTAATAATCTTATCAAACCGTAAACACCCATTTTCAGCATGATTCCTGAAAGCAGCATAGTTGCCTGTGTAGGTGATTCAGTATAAGTATCTGGCTGCCAAGTATGGAAAGGGAATAATGGCATTTTAATGGCAAAAGCAATAAAGAAAGCCCAGAATACAAATCCCTGCGCTTGTGCACTTAGCTGCAGATTGTAAAAAGCAGTAATTTCAGATGTATGTGTTCCCGGCGTTTTGTAATAAAGAAATACTAAAGCGACCAGCATGAACAAACTTCCGAACATGGTGTAGATAAAGAACTTGAAAGTAACTTTCGCCCTGTTTTCTCCTCCCCAGACAGCGGCCAGAAAGTAAACCGGAATCAATGCGGCTTCGAAGAACAAATAGAAAAGGAAGGCATCTGTGGCGGTAAAAACACCAATCAATGCCGCTTCCATAAATAATATCAGCGCATAAAATGTAGAGCTGTTTTTATAATCGTGGCTGAATGCCGAAAGTATTATAAGAGGAGTCAGGAAAGTGGTAAGTATAACCAATATCAGACTGATACCGTCAATGCCGCCAGCAAATGAGATTCCCGCAGATGCAAGCCAATTGTATTTAAATTCAAACTGGGAACCAGCGGCAGGATTAAACTGAGACCAGACTGCAATGGCAAGTCCGAGCTCGGCCAGTCCTCCGATCAGAGCTACCTGTTTGGCCATACGGTCGCCGGTTGCCAGTGTAAGAACAGCGGCCGCAATAGGTAAAAGAATTAAAAGAAGAGTAAGCATATTTTCAAGTCAACGGTCAGCAATGTATGGTGAACGGTATATAAAATCAAAGTAACAGCTTCCAGAACAAAATGGCTACAATTCCCAGAACCATGGCAAACACGTAATCCCCTGTTGAACCGGTTTGTGTTTTACGCAGCAAGCCTGCCAGGAAATTCACCAGGCGGGCAGTTCCGTTTACGAACAGATCGATAAAAAATTCGCCAAAACTGTAAAGCTGGTTTGAGAGCATTTTTGTCGATTTTACAAATACATTGTCATAAAGTTCGTCGACATAATATTTGTTATAAACAATATTTTGCAATGCTGATTTCTCTTCAGAATCCGGGGCGGGAACTGCTGCTTTCTGAACATACATTACGTAGGCTGCAATAGCTGCAATAAGTGCAACGCCAACAGAAACGGCCATTAAGATATATTCCTCAGAATGTGATAATGTAGTAGCAAGAAATGCGGACGGATTTGCCTGGCGTGCACCATCGTACAACGGGCTCATAAATTCAGCCAGATGATGCGAGCCATGTAATGCTTGCGGAACACCAATGAATCCACCAATTGCTGATAATACAGCCAGTACAATTAAAGGAATTGTCATGGAAGCTGGTGATTCATGCAAATGATGTTCCTGTTCATGCGTGCCTCTGAACTTCCCGAAGAAAGTAAGGAATAGCAAACGGAACATATAAAAAGAAGTCATCAGAGAGCCTAATACCCCTATCACCCAAAGTAATTTGTTGTGTTCAAAAACATGCGCGAGGATTTCATCTTTCGAGAAAAAGCCTGAAAATGGAGGCAGACCTGCAATAGCCCAGGTTGCAATAAAGAAAGTTAAGAAGGTAACGGGAAGCTTTTTCCTTAAACCACCCATATTGCGAATATCCTGTTCGTCAGACATTGCATGGATAACGCTACCGGCTCCTAAGAATAATAAAGCCTTAAAAAAAGCGTGGGTAATAACATGAAACATGGAAGCAGAATAAGCCATTGCACCCAAACCCATGAACATATAACCTAACTGACTCACAGTCGAATAAGCCAGTACTTTTTTGATATCGTTTTGTAAAAGCCCGATTGATGCTGCAAATAATGCCGTGGCACCTCCGATAATCCCGACAATTTCCAGTGTGGAAGGAGCCAGAGAATAAAGGACATTGGAGCGGATCACCATATAAATTCCAGCGGTGACCATTGTTGCGGCATGGATCAGTGCTGAAACCGGCGTCGGGCCTGCCATCGCATCAGGAAGCCATGTATAAAGTGGTATTTGTGCTGATTTTCCCATTGCCCCGATGAACAGAAACAATGTAATAGTAATGATGACAGGATCGCCAACCTGAAATGTTGATGCTTGCTGAAATACTTCCAAATATTCAACAGAACCGAATGTCGTAATGATTGTAAAAATACCCAGGAGAAATCCTAAGTCCCCTACCCGGTTCATAATGAAAGCTTTACGGGCAGCATTATTGAAGCTTGTATTTTTATTCCAGAAGCCAATAAGCAGATACGAGCACAATCCTACACCTTCCCAGCCAATGAACATAATGACATAATTGGAACCCAGAACCAACAGCAGCATGAAAAACAGGAAGAGGTTCAGATAGGCAAAAAACTTGCCAAAACCTGCATCGTGATGCATGTAACCAATGGAATAAATGTGAATCAGTGAGCCAACTCCCGTAATGATCATGAGCATCAGCAATGACAGCTGGTCTACCTGAAAAGAAAATGGGATGTTAAGGCTTCCAACAGTAATCCAGTCAAAAAGCGGAATGATAATAGGCTGGCTTCCACCGGCTAAAAATGCACTGAATGCAAGCAAGGATAAAACAAAACTTCCAATAACCGTTAAAGAACCAATGATTCCAACAGCGCTTTTGGGTAAATGAGGAAACCCGAGCCCATTGATAAGGAACCCGATAAGAGGCAGTAATGGAATAAGGACCAGTAATGATGGAGACATGTCTTTATTTTAACTTTATTAGTTATTCGTTACGAGTGACCTGATCAATTTTCAGGAGACTTACCACTTCAATTTATTAAGAAAACCAATATCTGTATTACGGGTATTCCGGTAAATCATTACAATAATCGCCAGTCCCACAGCTACTTCCGCTGCTGCTACGGCCATAATAAAAAATACAAATACCTGACCTGACGAGTCTGAGCGGTAAGATGAAAATGCGATTAGAAGCAAATTCGATGCATTTAACATTAACTCAACAGACATAAAAATAACAATGGCATTCCGGCGTGTAAGTACACCAATAATGCCAATAACAAAAAGCAATGTGCTGAGTATAAGATAATGCTGAAGCGGTATGTTCTGAATAACCTCTGGTATATTAGCCTCTGGCAAAATAGGGTTTGGGATCATAGCAGATTAACTAAACTATTAATATTTATTTGTTTTGGGCTAAGCCTATTTTGTCTTACTCAAAATCTGTTTATTGAATTCAGGCAAAAATAGGTATAAAAAGTGCTTACTGCCAACTGTAAACAGCATACTTAATTTATCGCTGCGTAAAAGCGCGCAATTTTATTTCGGTAAGTCTGCGTTTTGTATCAAGAGGAAACTCGGCTTTCATCATCCAGTCATAAAACGAAGGCTCATTTTTCAGGACATCGGCAACCTTTTTTCCGTTGTGTTTTCCAAAGTTAAAAACTTCCTCGCCTTTATCATTATAAACCATCCGGCCGGCAAAATCAATTAATTTGGACGCTGTCAGTTCATGTAATGCAGCTACATCATTCTTGATCGGCTCGGATTCGTTGCCATGTGAATCGACTACTTTAACGCCTTGATATTTAGCAATTTGTCCTTGTAAAACTTCAAAAGTAGCGATTGTGTCAGCCTCTGCACTGTGAGCGTCAATAAGAGTTTTGCCACAATAAAATTTGTAAGCAGCTGCCAGATTGCGAGGTTCCATCATGTGATAGATACGTTGTGTATCAACAGCCCGTCTATTTTTCACATCAAATTCAACTCCAGCTCTCAAAAATTCTTCAACAAGCATCGGAATATCGAAACGGTTACTGTTGAATCCTGCTAAATCACACCCTTCCAGAAAAGCGGCAATGTTTTTCGCAAGCCCTTTAAAAGGCGGGCAATCTTTTACATCTTCATCATAAATACCATGTATCAGGCTGCTTTCCAGCGGAATAGGCATTTCCGGGTTTACACGGCGGGTTCGGATCTCTGTTTCACCATTAGGCAAAGCCTTTACCACAGATATTTCGACGATACGATCGCGGGCAATATTTACTCCTGTGGTTTCAAGATCAAAAAAAGCAAGCGGCTTTTTTAGATGAAGGGTATGCATAAGGTACTTCCATTTAGTTTTAATCGGGCGAAGTTACGGTTTACATAGATATGGCACAAAATAAGAGGTCAGTTTCAAATTGTACAATTGCTTTTTATATTCATTCTAAATTTCGCCTTTTTATAATTATTCCATCCAGGCATAAGACTTAGTAACCGCTTTTTGCCACCCTTTATACAAATCTTCCCTTCTGGTTTCTTCTAAATCAGGATTCCAGGTATGTGCTATGGCCCAGTTCTTTTTTAATTCTTCTGTATTTTTCCAATAACCTACCGCCAGGCCAGCTGCATAAGCAGCTCCAAGTGCTGTGGTTTCTGCAACTGCCGGTGAAACTACCTGTGTATTTAGCATATCAGCCTGAAATTGCATTAAAAGCTGGTTCATGACCATTCCACCGTCAACACGCAGCGAAGACAGTTTTATACCCGAATCCTGTTCCATAGCATTCACAACATCAAGTGTCTGATAGGCTGTTGCTTCCAGAACCGCTCTTGCAATGTGGCCCTTGTTGACATAACGTGTGAGTCCTGCAATAACTCCGCGAGCATCGTTGCGCCAGTACGGTGCGTACAATCCTGAAAATGCCGGTACAAAATATGCTCCTCCATTGTCTTCCACTGTCATAGCCAGTTTTTCAATATCACTGCTTTTTTTGATCAGCCCCATATTATCGCGCACCCATTGCACCAAAGCGCCCGTTACAGCTACACTTCCCTCCAAAGCATATTGAACCGGCTCGTTTCCGAACTGGTAAGCAATGGTGGTTAAAAGTCCGTTTTCAGACATTTTGATTTCACTTCCAGTATTCATGACCAGAAAGCAACCAGTTCCATATGTGTTTTTAGCCATTCCTGGCTCAAAACAAGTTTGCCCAACCAATGCAGCGTGCTGATCTCCCAAATCGCCTGCAACCGGGACACCAGGAAGTACTTCGTTGGTCACATATCCATATATTTCACTGCTGCTTTTAATAGCCGGGAGCATTATTGCAGGAATATCATAGGCTGTCAGCATATCCTGATCCCAATCCAATGTATAAAGATTCATCAGCTGGGTCCGGCTTGCATTGGTAACATCAGTTACATGAATTCCGCCATGTGCGCCGCCTGTCAGGTTCCAGATCAGAAATGTATCTATATTTCCAAAAATAGCTTCTCCTTTTTCGGCATCTTCGCGCAGGCCATCTACGTTTTCTAAAAGCCACCGCAATTTTAAGCCACTGAAATAGGTAGAAACCGGCAAACCGGTTTTATCCCTGAACTGGTTTAATCCGCCTTCTTTTTCATATTTAGCTACCAGTTCGGTCGTTCTGGTATCCTGCCAAACCAAGGCATTATAATAAGGCTGGCCCGTACGTTTGTTCCATACAACCGTAGTTTCACGTTGATTCGTAATACCGATTGCCGCTATGTCCGCAGCTGAGGCTGACACATTTATCCGTGCTACAGCAATGACTTCCAGTGTGTTTTTCCAGATTTCTTCTGGATTATGTTCTACCCAGCCAGGATGTGGATAAATCTGCTCGTGTTCTTTTTGACCTACCGAGACAATATTTCCCTGATGATTAAACAATATGCAACGCGTACTGGTTGTTCCCTGATCAATGGCAGCGATGTATTTGGACATAATAGTATTATGATTGGCTTATTTTGCAATAAAGGAAGTAAGTAGGCAAATTTCCTTGGTTTGGACAAATGAATAAGTGGATTTGTGGGAATTGGCATAGGTAAGTGCACAATTTGCGAAAACGTTACATGCCTGACCGAAGTGAGAAAACGTTGTTGTTGAACATATTCTACCGCTGGCGGACCATCAATATTTCATGCCCAAGGGCATTTGATAACTTCTTAACCGGATTCCTGGAACTATCGTGTAGCGATGTAATATAGGTAGCAGAACGATTAATAATATTCAATGCAAATCCCGTAGGGATGCAACTCCGCATACATTTTAACTATGTATTTAATCTCAAATAATTTTTTCTTCAAATTGTCATTAGCTTTGAAAAGCAATTCAAAAACATGACCCTGACTTACCAAAAATTCCTGCCAAATACCAGAATCAAAAAAATCATCTGGGTATTAGCCGGGTTTGTATTTTGCTTTTTACTGCTTGATTTATTATTTCCTTTTCAACCTAAGATTCAGTATTCAACCCAAATTCTGGCTAAGGATAACACTGTCTTACATGCGTTTTTAAGCAAAGATGATAAATGGAGGCTTTATACAAACAATAGTGAAATTACAACGCTCTTACGCAAAACGCTGATTTACAAGGAAGACCAGTATTTTTATTATCATCCGGGTATTAATCCTTTTGCCATAACACGGGCGGTAATTCGCAATATTTTTACCGGCAGGCGCACTTCCGGAGCATCCACCATTACTATGCAGGTGGTCAGGCTGCTTGATCCTAAAAAACGGACTTATGTGAATAAGACAATAGAAGCTTTCCGGGCAATGCAACTGGAATTGCATTTTTCAAAAGAGGAAATATTGCAATTGTACCTGAACCTTGTACCGTATGGTGGAAATATTGAAGGAATAAAAGCAGCTTCTCTTTTGTATTTTGGCAAACCTCCGCAGTTACTAAGTCTGGCAGAAATAACGGCTCTCACCATTGTTCCAAACCGCCCGTCCAGCCTGCGCCCCGGGACTCGCAATGATGCATTGAAACTGGCAAGAAACCAATGGCTGCAACGATTCCAAAAAGAAGAATTGTTTGAAAAAAATGTTATTCAGGATGCTTTAAATGAACCTTTACAAGTCAAAAGGCTTAAATCTCCGCAGCATGCACCACATTTGGCTTTAAGATTACTAAAAGATTTTCCGGATCAATCTGTAATCCGTACGACTTTAAAGATCCAGCTGCAACTGCAAATTGAAGAACAGGTTAAAAATTATATCAACCGTTTGCAAAGCAGCAATATTCACAATGCGGCCGTAATGGTTGTGGATAACGAAACAATGGCGGTTGAAGCTTACGTCGGTTCAGCCGATTTTAACAATCCATACGACGGCGGTCAAGTTGACGGCATTCGGGCAATTCGTTCTCCGGGCAGTACTTTAAAACCGTTATTATATGCAACTGCTTTTGACAAAGGTATTATTACTCCCAAAAGCATATTGAATGACGTTCCTGTTAATCTTGCAGGATATGAGCCGGAAAACTTTGACCAGCATTTTAATGGCCCGGTTACGACTGAATTTGCTTTGGCTAATTCACTGAATATTCCTGCCGTAAAAGTCCTGAAGGAAGTCAGCACTCCGGTACTGATCGGTCAATTGAAAAAAGCGGGTTTTCAGACCATTAAAAAGCAGGAAAAAGATTTAGGACTTTCGATGATTCTGGGAGGATGCGGTGTCACGCTGGAAGAACTGACAAGACTTTTTGCTGCTTTTGCCAATGAGGGAGAACTTAAACCTTTGAATTACATACAAGTAGATAACAGTAGTAAAAAAGGAGCTGCAATTGTATCAAAAGATGCATCGTATTTACTGACCAATATTCTTACACAGGTTACACGTCCTGATTTGCCTTCCAATTTTGATAATACTTATCATTTGCCAAGAATTGCGTGGAAAACCGGGACATCTTATGGAAAACGTGATGCCTGGAGTATTGGCTATAACAAGCGATACACGGTTGGAGTTTGGGTCGGGAATTTTTCGGGAGAGGGAGTTCCTGAATTGAGTGGGGCCAACACGGCAACACCATTATTATTCTCTATTTTTAATGCACTTGATTATAATTCACCTAAAGGGTGGTTTGCGGCACCATCTAATGTAACCTTGCGCAAAGTATGTGCAGTTAGCGGAGATATTCCCAGTGAATTCTGCGATCACCAGATTACAGATTATTATATCATGGGCGTTTCGGCTTATCGGAAATGTCAGCATAAGCGATATGTTTTTACTGATCTATCAGCAAAAATTTCTTACTGTACTTATTGTCTTCCTGATAAGGGTTATGAGAAAAGAACTTATCCCAATCTGGCACCGGAATTGATTGCCTATTACGAGCTTCAAAAAATTCCATATCAAAAACTACCTCCTCACAATCCAAAATGTGAACGTGTTTTTCATGACGGAGCACCGCTGATCGTTAGTCCGAATGAAGGCAGCGAATATTATATCAGAAAAGATGAACCACAGCAAATTCAATTGGCTTGTCAGTCAGCGAATGATGTACAGGAAATTTTCTGGTATGTCAATGATAAGTTAACTAAAAAATGCGGTCCGAATGATGCCGTTTTTATAAATCCGCCATTGGGAAGAGTAAAAATTTCATGCAGTGATGATAAAGGAAGAAATACGGATATGTGGATTGTGGTGAAGAGAATGTGATTTTACTCTATTCGTCTATATAAATACGATGGGGCATCATAGGCATCAGTGGACAAAATTAACTTACCATTATACATACTGATAAACGTCCCACCGAATACCTCCTTCTTTTCTAAATCAAGCCTATCTCCCTCCTCATTGAGTAAATTTCGGTAGGCCTTTACAATTTTGTAAGAGCCACTTACAAGAAGTGTGTCACCTTTAAATTCTTGATAAGTTTCTTCTGAAAAATAAAAACTGGGCCGGTGCCAGGTGGATAATCACCACCGGTCCATCCTCCACGGAAAGATTCCAGCTCCCATTTTCCTTCAATGTTAAGATCAGAAGGTTTAAGATCATTATTCTTGCAGGAATTAAGAATAATAGTAGAGAAGAAGATTGCCAGGCAAAAATTTAACTTTTTCAAAGTGAGGGAGGTTTTATTTATCAAACGACATCCAAGAATGAATGTAACTTAACAAAAAATCTTAGAATTTTAACAAATAGATTGAGTTGTTTATCAAAGACGGCAAAAGGAAAAGGTTCACGTACTTGTATGCATATTTTCTTACATTGTATAAAATCGGCCAAATCCGTGGCACAACTAATCCATCTGGCTTTTTCACGAGGCTTGGTGTCTCAACGGTGCATGTATAACTGGCATTTTACTGAATCGTTTCCGCAGCTGCTTCCTGAAACAAAACCTGAACCAATGTCTGCCCGACAGCTTTTAAAGTTTTAGGATCAATATTATCCATTGTATCATGCGTGGTATGCCATTCTTTAAAAAATGTCTGGCTCAAATTATTTGGGATGGTGTGAATAATGTCAACCATTGGTATTTTGGCCGTTTCATTGACCGGAACGTGGTCGTCGGTAATAGCAGAACCTCTCTGATCAATAAAATAATTACCATAGCCTAGCCGACCGGCAATATCCCAGATTTCTTTCACCACACTTTCTGCCATTTGAACCGAATACCCTTCTTTTGGAAATGTTGCGCCCTTCGCTCCTGCCATGTCCAGCAATACGCCAAAATAAGCCGTGTAGTTAGGTATATGTTTGTTCGCAGCCCAATGTTGCGAACCCAGACAATATCCACTGAATTTGTCAGTAGCTTTATCAGAATTGCCCCAGTCTTCGGCGTCGAAAAAGATAATATCCACGCCTAAATCGGGTTTCTTGTCCGAGCTGGCAAGTGTTCTGGCAATTTCAAGTAAAATTCCAACGCCGCTGGCACCATCATTTGCGGCCGGTACCGGTTTTGTTTTTTCAAGCGAATCCTGGTCTGCAAACGGGCGGGAATCCCAGTGGGAAGTCAGCAAAATTCTTTTAGGCGCTTTTGGATTAAAACTACCAATTATATTTCTGGCGTTCAGTTTTTTGCCATCATAAGTAGTTGCAATGAAATCCTGCTCGGTAACTTCCAGGCCATATTTTTTAAGCATGTTCACCAGATAATCCCCACATAATTTATGCGCAGTGGTATTTGGTACTCTTGGGCCGAAATCAACTTGTTTTTTTACAAACAGAAATGCAGAATCCGCATTGAACGCCGGGCTGTTTACTAATTTGATTGCTGCATCAGCATTTGTTGTTTCCTGATCTGTTTTGGTTTTACAGCTATCCAATGCTGTTACAGCAATAAATACCAGGAATAATTTTTGGGCAAAGGATCTTTTAAAATGAAATTGCATCTCCTGGTTTTATATTGTTGCGATCGCTGAAACCGGCATTCACTTCCACAGCATATTTGGCAATACCATTGGAAGGAAGACTTTCTTCAGAAAAAGGTTTTGTGTTTTTTTGAATGGAAATAATTTTTTTATTCTCATCAGCATACATAATATCAAGCGGGATATGCGTGTTTTTCATCCAGAATCCCAATTCCCTGGCTTCCTGGAAGATGAAAAGCATTCCTGTAGAATCAGGAATATAGGCACGGTACATCAGGCCTTTGTTGCGTTCCATCTCATTTTCTGCTATTTCGACATCTATTTTCCTGATTATTTTTCCATCACTCAAAAAAGTTACTTCGCCTTCTTTTTTAAAAGCCGGCGAAGATAACGGTGATTCAGATTTGATCGCAGTCTCATGAGAAACTGATTTTTTATTCAGCCAGGGAGCCAGCAAATAAGCCACGCCACCCAACAGGAATACGGCCAGCAGAATATAAGCGAATACCGACTGACGATTTCTCATGGTTTATTCCTCATAGGCCCAGTCAATCCGGAGCTTGGTATCGTGGATTGCAAGGCCTTGTTTTTTGAAATAAGAACGGATTTCATCGACTTTTTCGTAATTCCGTACCATTTTATATTCACGGTACAAATTAAGCATACCATCCAGAACTGCATTTCCTTCACTTAGTTCCTCTTCCAGGCCTAATACATCCTCAAAGAAAACAACGAATTTTTGTTTCAGTTCGTTGAATACTTCTTCTCCCAAAACACCCGGATCAAGTTGTCCGAGATTGAGCATATTGACGTATTTTACCAGATTAAAAAGATTTGCAAACGCAACTGCGGTATTAAGGTCATCATTCATGGCATCGTAAAAACCCTGAATTGATTTTTCGATCTCAGATTTCTTCTTTTCATCCTGTTCAATTTCTGGATTTTCAGAATAAGTCAGCCGTTTTACAATCCGGATTGCATTAGCCAGTTTTTTATATCCTTTATGAGCTGCTTTAAGTGCATCGTTAGAAAAATCGAGCGTACTGCGATATTGGCTTTGCAGCATGAAAAATCGTACTGTCATCGGACTATATGCCTGATCCAGCAATTCGTGGTTTCCTGAAAATAATTCAGCAGGCAAAAACGAATTGTTCAACGACTTAGACATTTTTTGTCCATTGACTGTCAGCATATTGGTGTGCATCCAGTATCTTACCGGCTCCACATTGGTAAGGGCTGTACCCTGCGCGATTTCACATTCATGATGAGGGAATTTCAAATCCATTCCACCGCCGTGAATATCAAATTGTTTGCCTAAATACTTCGCGCTCATGCAGGTACATTCCAGGTGCCATCCCGGAAATCCACGGCTCCATGGCGAGTCCCATTGCATAATATGTTCGGGACTGGCTTTTTTCCAAAGTGCAAAATCAAGCGGATTCAGTTTTTCCGCCTGTCCGTCCAGATCACGCGTTTCATTCAGCAGATCTTCTATAATCCGGCCTGAAAGTTTTCCGTAATCATTTCCTGCTGCCTGGTATTTGCTGATATCGAAATAAACGGAACCATTTGATTCATAGGCCATTCCTTTGTCGATTAAAGTCTGAACGGCTTCAATTTGTTCGATCAGGTGCCCGGTTGCAGTAGGTTCGATACTTGGAGGTAATAACCTGAAAATAGCGCAAACATCATGAAAGTCATTGGTATACCGCTGAACAATTTCCATCGGTTCCAGTTTTTGAAGTTTGGCCATTTTACCGATTTTGTCTTCTCCAACTTCGCCATCACCCACAAGATGGCCTACATCCGTAATATTACGGACGTAACGAACTTTGTAGCCGATATGTGTGAGATATCGGAACAGAATATCAAATGAAAGAAAAGTACGGATATTTCCTAAATGGACATTGTTGTAAACCGTTGGGCCACAGACATACATGCCTACGTATGGTGCTGCAAGTGGGACGAATAAATCCTTATTTCGTGTAAGTGTATTAAAAATCTTGAGCGGCTGGTAAGTTGCTTCGGCCATGTATATTTTACTTTCTTTTTAAAATCAATTTTGGGTAATTTTTTTATTTGAAAAACCCGGACAACAACGCTGTTTTTTCATTTTGTATGATTTGTAAGTCTGTTTTCAACCCAGCCAATTATTTTTTCAGCTTTTCCCATTCCAAATTTTGCTATTTCAGAACTATTTGTGCCTTCATATCCCATATCTAAATGTAAAATCTGGTATGCAGCAGCAAAATCGGAAGTAATTTTTGTATTAAGCCCGGATAATTCCTTTTGATACCATTCAACACTTTTTCTGGTTTTCTTCTTTTTTCTTTTAATAATTCATCTAACGCCAGAAGAATACCAGTGTATGCAGTATGACCAGCTATTTTGATATACTTACGATCCTGATAAAAACCATCTTCTTTCTTTGCATTATTGCTAAGAAAGCTTTTCGCATTGTCGATATGTCTTTTTGCTTCTAAAATAGCGTCCATAATGAATTATTAAGTTTGATGAAGAAGTTTATTAAATTTCTAACAGAATCTTTTTACAAAATATCCGGTGCTGCCGACAAAAATAGCAAATAACCAATGATTGATTGCCAACAGTTTATGATAATCCAATATGTAAAATATGCTATTCAATCGTTTTGCGTATCTTCGCACCGTTTTTTATTTAGAACAACATCTGAAACTAACTTAAAATCAATACAATACTAATTTATGAGTTTATTAACAGTAGGGTCTGTCGCGTTTGATGCTCTTGAAACCCCATTCGGAAAAACAGACAAAATAATAGGAGGCGCCGCCACTTACATTACTTTATCGGCTTCTTATTTTACAAAAGAAAATAATCTGGTTGCAGTTGTTGGCGGAGATTTTCCTCAGGGCATGATAGGTTTGCTGGAAGAACATGGTGTGAATACGGAAGGCTTGGAGATTGTACAGGATGGGAAAACATTTTTCTGGTCGGGAAGGTATCATGAAGACATGAACACACGCGACACGCTGGAAACGCAGTTGAATGTTATGGAGCATTTTGATCCTATCATTCCTGAATCGTATCAGACCACAGCGTATCTGATGCTGGGCAATACGGTTCCTGCTACTCAAAAATTAGTAATTGAAAGAATGGCAAAACGTCCAAAACTAATCATGCTTGATACCATGAATCTTTGGATGAACATCATGCTGGACGATTTAAAAGAAGTGATCGGAATGGTAGATGTGCTGACAATCAACGATGAAGAAGCGCGTCAGCTTTCAGGCGAATATTCGTTGCGCAAAGCTGCTGTTAAAATTATGGCAATGGGGCCAAAAACGCTGATTATCAAAAAAGGAGAACATGGCGCACTGTTGTTCCAGGAAGAAAAAATCTTTTATGCACCAGCTTTACCATTAGAGGAGGTTTTTGATCCGACCGGAGCCGGTGATTCGTTTGCAGGAGGATTTATTGGTTATTTGGCCAGTACAGATGATATTTCTTTTGAAAACATGAAACGTGCCATTATTTACGGTTCTGCTATGGCTTCTTTTTGTGTTGAGAAATTCGGTACAGAACGCTTGGTAAATCTTACGCAGGAAGAAATTGATGATAGAGTACAGCAATTTGTAAATCTTTCCAGTTTTGAAATACAGTAAATAATTGCTGATAAATATTAAAAAAGGCTGGTAAAATCTCTTGTATTTTATCGGCCTTTTTGATTTTCAACTAATTTTATTCCTTGGAATTCATGAATTTCGAACTTCTTCCGATGCGTCAATTTGTAACAGCATTTATACTGGTCGGTGTGGTTTATTTTGGTTTTATTACAAAATCACTTAGCCAGACCTTGCCTGAATCAAAACATACGTTGGTTGTAATAGCACACCGGGGAAATCATGTCAATGTTCCTGAAAATACGCTGGCTTCGTATAAATTAGCAATTGTGGCAGGTGCAGATTATGTGGAAGTGGATTTGCGTACAACCAAAGATGGGCATTTGATTGTGCTGCACGATTCAAAAGTAGACAGGATAACTAACGGACAAGGGAAAATTAGTGAGATGACGCTGGAAGAAGTGAAAAAACTTAAGGTTTTTAACCAGAACTGGAAAACGCATAAGATTCCGGAATTTCGGGAAGTACTTCAAACGTGCAAAGGGAAAATTAATATTTATCTTGATTTTAAAGAAGCTGATGTAGCACAAACCTGGAAACAAATTGAAGCAGCAGGTATGCAACATCATGTTGTTGTGTATCTCAATAAAAAAGAACAGTATGCAGAATGGAAGAAAATCGCACCTCATGTTCCATTAATGACCAGTTTACCAGAAGAAATGAACAATGAGGAAGGACTGGAATTATTTTTAAAAGAAATGAAAATAAGTGTACTGGATAATTTATCTGATCCGAAGCTTGTGAAATTGGCTAATCAGCTTGGCGTATCTGTTTGGCTGGATGTCCAGGATCCAAAAGAAGGTGCTGTCTCCTGGAATGCTGCTTTGAAAAAGGGCGTAAATGGATTGCAGACAGACAAACCGGCAGAATTGGTGGAATATTTAAAGTAAAATCAGCAGCTAAGCTTTAAGATAATTCTGATACACCGGACAATCTTCGGTATGTGCTCCGGGCAAATATCCGGTGCTCATCAAAAACTCATTGACGATTTCTCCGCCGGTAAATTTAAAAGTTTTCTTAAAAAGTTTTATCCACTCCTCTTTGGTTAAATGAATATGCGCTTCCAGCCAGGCTTTAAATGACCCGTATTCTTTTTGCAATTCAAGAATTTTCTGTGCGTTTACAATTGCGGCATTTATTTTCAGCCTGTTTCTTATAATTCCCGGATCCTGTAATAATCTTTCGCGGTCAGCCTCACTATAAGCTGCAATTTTTTCAATAGAAAAATCATGGTATGCGATTCGGAATCCTGCCTGCTTGCGTAACATTAATGTCCAGCTAAGGCCGGCCTGATTAATTTCCAATATCAATCTGCCAAACAACTCATCATCACTTTCAATTGAAAAACCATACTGATGATCGTGATAATGTTTGTTAAGCAAATAGTCAGTCTGCTCGGAAATATTATTTTGAATATAATTGCAATAGGACATTTCTTTGAGGGTATATAATAACTTAAATAAATATGTTCAAAACTATTTCTGAACGACTCCAATCTGAACTTCTGTGATATTTCTTACCGGATTTTCAAAATCCATATTTAAATAAATTTCCCGGTTCTGTCCACTCATTGGAAAGTTGTCTGCCTGAATTTCAGTAATCATTTGGCCATACGTTTCACCTAATTTATTCCAGTCTCCGGGATGCTGCCGGCTGACACAACTAAAAGAATCCAAAGTTTTCAACTTAAATTCAGAGCCAGCCAGTTCGTATTCTTTGTAATAAACCGGCAGAGCAATGGTAAGTTTAAAAGTTGTATCTGGCTGTCCGTCTGCACCTTCATAAATCCAGTAAACCGGGCCGGTAATTTCCACGTCATTTTTTACTGCCTCTTTGTAAAGACGGTGGGCAACAAAACGGACGTACTGAAAAATATCCCGGAAATTTGTTTCTGTTTCGAAACAAAGCACATGCATGGGATGAATTGTATTGATTTTCATAATATCTGATAGATTGTTGACCACAAATTAAAACCAGCAAGGTGACAACCTTATGTCAGCAGGATTAATTATTTGTGCTTCATCCGACGAACCGTTTGCTGCATCCATGGATAACTAATGTAAAGGACTTTGGTTGCACCAATGCCAATTCCGGCCCCCATTAACACATCTGCTAACCAGTGTTTGTTGTTTAAAACCCGCATAGCACCTACTGCGCTGGCTGTTGTGTAGCCGCCAATGCTATAATAAACACTTCTTTCTCCATATTCTTCGTGCAGTAAAGTTGCGTTTGTAAAAGCAGCAGTAGAGTGGCCGGAAGGAAACGCATAATCACGTTCTCCCTGTGGACGGGGATAATGGATAACCCGTTTCAAACCTTGTGTTACGCATTGAGAAATAACATTTGATATAAGGGCCAGTATGATCTGATCCCCCAGTTTGTGTTTTCCTTTTACGCCTGAGGATGCAAGGCCCAGACTGACAGCAGCAGGTAAAAATGGCAGATAATCATCTGCGGTCGTATTAAAATCAGGATAATTTCTTTCAACGCTGTGCTGCAAACGACGGCTTATGTTACCACGTGTAATAAGCCCGGCCAGAGCCAGTGAAACCGGGGCAATTGCATCCGCAGGCTTTACGACCCAAAGTGTGGAATCTTGCTCCTGGGCAAAAGATTCAGTACAAAATGTGAACTGAACTGAGCATAGTATGAATAAGAAAAATAAATTACTACTGAAATTAAATGTAAAGCAGGATGTTTTTTTTAAAACTCCGCTTATTCTTTTTTTAGCCGTAACGTAAACCATTACCATCATAATATTGCTTCTCTAACACGAACAAGTCTTTCTAAAAGTTTTTCCAGCTGATCCAGAGGAAGCATATTTGCCCCATCCGATTTAGCTTCGGAAGGATTAAAATGTGTTTCGATAAAGAGCCCGTCCGCTCCTACAGCAATGGCTGCTTTTGCTATGGTTTCAATTAATTTAGGTTTGCCTCCTGTAACACCTGAACTTTGGTTAGGCTGCTGTAATGAATGTGTACAATCCATAATAACAGGTACGCCGAAAGAGCTCATTTCAGGAAGATTACGATAATCGACAATAAGATCGCCATAACCAAAACTATTACCACGGTCAGTCAGTAAAACCTGGCATTCAGGATTGACTTCATTTACTTTTTCAACAGCAAATTTCATTGATGCCCCTGAAAGAAACTGGCCTTTTTTTACATTTACGGCTTTTCCGGTTCGTGCTGCTGCTGCCAGTAATTCGGTTTGGCGGCACAAGAAAGCCGGAATTTGCAAAACATCAACATATTCAGCCGCCAATGCAGCTTCGTGCGATTCATGAATATCAGTTACAACCGGAATGCCGAAAGTGTCACTGATTTCTTTTAATATTTTTAAAGCCTTTTCATCACCAATTCCGGTAAATGAATCAACCTTGGTCCGGTTTGCTTTCCTGTACGACCCTTTAAAAATATAAGGGATTCGCATACGGTCTGTAATCGTAACAATATGCTCGGCAATTCGCAGTGCCATATCTCTCCCTTCTATGGCGCATGGACCGGCCATCAGAAAAAAAAGAGGGGAATCTGTATTTTTTAATTTGGGGATGTGAATCATATTTTTATAGTTCAATCGTTGTCAAAAGTTTTGCGAATGTACAGTTATCCATAATGTTCTCTAGGTAATAAGTAGATTTATTGGAATATGAGAGCATAAGCATTTGATTTCCTGTTTTTTTATTTACCCCCAAATAGATGCAATAATTCTGATAGGGTTAAAAAAATTTTGACAAAGTGAACTGAAATATCTTTCTTTGTCCCGATTTTAACCAAAAAGTGATTATAAAATGTCAGCAATTGCAGAAAGAGTTAAGCAAATTATCGTCGAAAAACTCGGCGTAGAAGAGTCGGAGGTTACGCCAGAAGCAAACTTCCAGAACGACTTGGGAGCAGACTCTCTAGATACCGTTGAATTGATTATGGAATTTGAAAAAGAATTTAATCTTTCTATTCCGGACGATCAGGCAGAAAACATTGGTACTGTTGGTCAGGCTGTTGCATATCTGGAAGAAAACGTGAAGTAATTCAGGTTTCCTTTACAGTTATCATCTTCTTTCTGTCCCCTATTTTATGAGTTTTAAGCGAGTTGTAATCACAGGAATGGGCGCTATAACGCCCGTTGGAAATGATGTTCCTACCTTTTGGAAAAATTTGGTTGCAGGTGTTAGCGGTGCTGCGCCTATTACCAGGTTTGATGCAGAAAGGTTTCGTACCCGTTTTGCCTGCGAGGTAAAAGGTTTGGATATCAATGATTACATTCCGCGGCAGGAAGCCCGTAAGATGGATCCATTCACCCAATATGCCGTAATTGCAACAGATGAAGCAATGAAGGACGCCGGCTTTGACACAGATAAGCTTGATCTTGACAAAGCCGGTGTAATATGGGGTTCTGGAATCGGCGGATTAAAAACTTTTGAAGATGAAGTTTTAAATTTCGCTGCGGGAGGAATGAATCCCCGCTTCAACCCTTTCTTTATTCCAAAAATGATTGCCGACAGTGCATCCGGCGTCATTTCTATCCGCTACGGATTTCGTGGCCCTACTTTCATTACTGTTTCAGCTTGTGCTTCTGCTACCAATGCTTTGATAGATGCATTTCTTTACATCCGCCTGGGTATGATGAATGTATGTATTTCGGGGGGTCCGAAGCGGCTGTCACCAATGCAGGTATGGGTGGGTTCAATGCTTTAAAAGCATTGTCCGAAAGAAATGATTCACCTGAAACTGCCTCCCGTCCTTATGATAAAGACCGTGACGGGTTTGTTTTGGGAGAAGGCGGCGCTGCACTAATACTGGAAGAATATGAGCACGCCAAAGCAAGGGGAGCAAAAATTTATGCCGAAATGATCGGTGGAGGCATGTCTTCGGACGCTTATCACATTACTGCGCCACATCCGGAAGGACGAGGAGCATATATGGTGATGAAAAATACACTTGAAAATGCAGGACTTCAGCCTGAAGATATTGATTATATCAATACACATGGTACGTCAACGCCGATCGGTGATCCACAGGAAATAAAAGCGATCGAGCAGTTTTTTGGAGAACATGCTTATAATATGAGCATTAGTTCAACAAAATCAATGACGGGTCATTTGCTGGGTGGTGCGGGAGCAGTTGAGGCTGTGGCATGTATCATGGCACTTAACGATCAGGTTATCCCGCCTACAATTAATCACTTTACGGATGATCCTGAGATCAATCCACGATTGAATCTTACTTTCAATCACGCACAAAAACGCAAGGTCAATATTGCCTTAAGTAACACTTTTGGTTTTGGCGGTCATAATGCTTCCGTCATTTTCAAAAAGTATGAGGGCTGATTAAATATTTAACCTTGGCAAAGCGAATTCTTATACCGATACTCTCTCTTTTCAGATCCGGAAGTGCTGAGGATAAAAAATTTAAGGAATCGATAGCGCATGTGATTGGCGACCGTCCTTCAAACCTTGGTGTATACCAGTTAGCATTTCGTCATACTTCTGCCTCCCGGGAAACCGCCATCAAAGGATTTCGTGAGTCAAACGAAAGACTGGAATATTTGGGAGATGCGGTATTGGGAATGGTAGTGGCTGAATTTCTTTTTACAAAATATCCTTACAAAGACGAAGGTTTTTTGACAGAGATCCGGTCGCGAATAGTAAACCGTGAATCGCTTAACCAGATTTCACGCAAGCTCGGGCTGGATAATCTGATTGAATATGATGGCAACCGGCGTGGTATGTCACCCCGTTCATCTATGTATGGGGATGCGCTGGAAGCATTTGTAGGAGCTATTTATCTCGACAAAGGTTTCCGTTTTACGCGTACTTTTATAATCAGCAAACTTATTACGCATTACGACCTGGATAGTATTATCCAGAACAATGCAAACTTCAAAAGCCTTATTATCGAATGGGCACAAAGAGAGGGTAAAGAAATCCGCTTCGAAATTCTTGAAGAACGTGGAACCCGCCATCACAGAGAATTTATTTCCCAGATTTTAGTTAACGATGAGCCTTTTGCAACCGGAAATGGTTTTACCAAGAAAAAAGCTGAGCAATCTGCTTCCGAGCAGGCTTGTTTATTGCTGGAATTGAAATAAGTCTATTTCCTTTCTTTAATCCTCTCGCGGATCTCATTTACTTTTTCTTCATAGGATGCTCCAACCGGCAAGCTTACACCTGCTACCAGCAATTCTTGTTTTGAGATCCTTTCGATTTTATTTATGGCGATTATAAATGACCGGTGAATACGTACGAATTGGTGCTCCGGTAAGATCATCGCAACATGCACAAGTGATTGGCGGCTTAATATTTTTTTATTTTTTAGAATAAAAGAAACATAATTTCCTTCTGCTTCTACATAAAAGATTTCTTCTAAAAATACTTTTTCTTCTTCGTATCCTGTTTTAACAAAAATAAAATTCTGACGTTCTCCATTGCGAAGTGTATGAATCTCCAATGCTTTATTGCAGGATTTTGTAAAGCGGGCCAATGAAAAAGGTTTGAGCAGATAATCAAGCGCATCAAGCTCAAATCCCTGAACCGCATATTCCGAATAAGCGGTTGTGAAAATAACCATGGGCACTTTTTGCAAACAATTAATAAAATCGATTCCGGAAATATCCGGCATTTTGATATCCAAAAATATCAGGTCAATTTTTTGTTTCTGAAGATAAGGAATTGCTTCGAATGCATTGGTGAAACAACTTTTCAAATCTAAAAATGGAACTTTTGCAGCATGCAGTTTTACAACTTCTAAGGCTTTCGGTTCATCGTCGATGGCAATTGCGCTGATATTCATAATTAGAGAGGTTAAGGCTTCAAATTGATCTGTATCTCTATCAGCAAATGGCTAAAGCTTTCTAATAATTCAAAGTTAGCGAAGCAAAGTAATCCTGAGCAGACCTTTGAATATGTAAATTGTACCTGCCAGGATAAATGAGCTTTAACCGTCTCTCCACATTTTCTAATCCTATTCCGCTGTGGCTTTCCTCCGGATCATTTCCAGACTGAATATGGAGCGAATTATGTACTTTAAAGTATATATGATCTGCATCGAGAGTCAATGTAATGTAGATCCAGGAAGGATGTAACAAGCTGATTCCATGTTTAAAAGCATTTTCTATAAACGGATTTAATAACATTGGTGCGATACAAATTTCCTTCGCTGGTTCCTGAATATTTACCCTGATCTCAATATTCTGTGTTTCATCCAGCCTCATTCTTTGCAGGTCGATGTAATTGTGTAAATATGCGATTTCACTGGTCAGTGGAATTCGTTCGTGATTGTTTTCATGCAGCATGAAGCGCATCATATCTCCCAATTTTTGAATTCCATCAGCCGTTTTTTCACTGTTTTCCTTTAATGCAGTGGCATACAAGCTGTTTAATGCATTGAATAAAAAGTGCGGATTAATTTGGGAACGAAGATTGGAAAGTTCTGCTGATTTATTTGAGATGGTGGTTTGCAAAACATTTTTTTCCTTTTGGCCAATGTAAGATATCAGTATTGGAGCCAGGACAAACAAAATAAAAGTGGCTGGATAAAAAACTTTTGGTTCTACGGACTGGCCAAAGTTCGAGAATTGTCCCCAAACGAGAACGGAACCAACCAAACATAACATTAGATATATGGCCAGATTGGCAAGGTATAATTCGGAAGTTTTAGAAGTATGCAGTCTGTGCGTGACTTTTGATGAGAAATATTTTTGCAATTCAACGATGACTATTGCTCCTAAAATAAAACTTAAAAATTGTTGCAACCCGAAGGACTTGAATAAAATGGCTAATGCAGAATTAAAAATAATCAGCAGGTCTGCCATCAATATAAATAACAAAATGATGTAATAGATTGGTTTTGAAAAGTTATCTATTTCATAGATTTTGTAAAATAGCTGAGCCAGCATTTCATAAATACAAATCAGTGTAAATGTCGACATAGCTGCTGTCACGACCGAAAGGATTCTGTATTCAGAATACACTTTGAAGCCTATAATTTCACCAGTTTCAGTCCTTCTGTGATCAAAATATTCGGGATAATATTTCAGCACATAAGAACTGAGCACTATCAGCACGGCAGTCAGGGCCAGGTATCCGAGTGTCATATTATTCCATCCCAGCTTTTGAATTTTAGGAAAGGTGAAATAATGGAACAGGAACCAGGCCAGAAGTGTAAAAACCGCTGAGAACGAAATTGGAATATTGTAGTCAGTAATGTTATTGTAGTCGTACAAATCACTGAGTATTGTTGAGACTTTAACGCCTTGATATCTTGCCATATGAATGTAATTATCAAAATCATAAGCATTTTTCATCAGGCTTATTACTACGTAGGCAACTGTCGAGCATAAGATCAAAATTCCTTCATATCTCCGAACAATTTGTAATTCTTTCATGGCTAATAGATTTTTCATCAAAACTAAATCACAGGATTGTCAGGAAAGAAAAAATGGTTTGAATAGATTTAAAAATGGTTTGAATAGGCAAGAAATTGGATTGCCGCTAACTTTGTAAATACAAAAAAGACATTTTGTCATAATAAATTAATTAAAATGAGACAAATCGGACATTATGTCTGATATTTTTGAGTCTTAGTTAAGAGGTACAAAAGTTGTTAGTTGGTCTATATACCGAAAGGGGTAACTGAATAAAAATCTAAAAACACAAACATACCATAACAATGAGCACATTAGTAAAAACACAATTCGCGCCTAAACACTTCAACGGATTTTTTGGAAAAGATCTATTAAATGAATTATATGCTCCTGCATTTTCAGGAAGCGTTCCGGCAGTGAATGTTGTTGAAAATACAGAAGGTTTTAAAATTGAAGTTGCGGCTCCCGGCTTGCAGAAATCTGATTTTAAATTAAATGTTGAAAAAAATCAATTGACTATTTCAGCACAGAAAGAGCAGAAAGAAGAAGAAAACAACGGAAAATATACACGTCAGGAATTTAAATATTCTTCATTCCAACGTACGTTCACTTTGCCTGTTACTGTTGACAGTGAAAAAATTGCAGCCAATTATGCAGACGGAATTCTAAGTGTTTCTTTGCCAAAACGTGAAGAAGCAAAAGAAAAACCAGCTCGTGAAATTGAAATTGCTTAAAATTTAAATTTTATAAGGGCGTTATTCTTAGGATGACGCCCTTTTTTTATGAACCAGTATTCATAGAAATTGTTTTAATAAGAAGAAGTATTTTAGTAAATTATGATATTCCATATCTTTGTTAAAATATGTTAAATGAGCAGGATACGGGAATAGATTGTCATTTAAATTGCGTTATTCATTCACAAAAATAAAACCCCAACATAGTCTATGAAAACAAATTGGAAAGGTTTAGTGTTGGTTGGGTTGATTTCGAGTGCATCAACTCTTGCCGGCTTTAAGCTATTAAGTACAGATAACGGTACAGATGTAATTTTTAAAGAAGCTCCTTCACAGTCAATAGCACGTTTTACGTCAGCAGGAGCTCCGGCTGGTGCACCAGGTGATTTTGTATATGCGGCGGAAGCTACAACACCTACTGTTGTGCATATTAAATCAACTATGACACAAACACGTGGCAGTGGCAGACAAAATGATATGCAAGACATGTTACGCGACTTTTTTGGCGGAGGCGGCATGGGTGAAGATTTTGGAGGAAGATCACAGCCTGCAGAAGCATCCGGTTCGGGAGTTATTATTTCGGCTGACGGTTATATCGTGACCAATAACCATGTAGTAGAAGGTGCTCAGGAGCTTGAAGTAACTTTGCATAATAAAAGAAAATTAAAGGCAAAGGTGATTGGTACTGATCCGTCTACAGATATAGCGGTAATCAAGATTGAATCGAAAGATCTTCCTGCCATTGCTTTTGGAAGTTCTGATGCTGTTAAAGTTGGGGAATGGGTTGTTGCAGTTGGTAATCCTTTTAACCTTGAATCTACTGTTACCGCCGGTATTATCAGTGCAAAAGGACGTGGACTGGGTATTATCGGACAATCCAGCCGTCGTAATGGTGTAACACCTACTGCTGCAACTGCCGGCGATTCACCTTTGGAATCTTTTATTCAGACAGACGCAGTAGTAAATCCTGGTAATAGTGGTGGTGCACTCGTGAACCTTAAGGGTGAATTGATTGGTATTAACACTGCCATTGCAAGTCCTACCGGTAGTTTTGCAGGATATGCGTTTGCTGTTCCGTCCAGTATCGTTAAAAAAGTATCAAGCGACCTGATCAAATTTGGAAATGTTCAACGCGGATACCTGGGTATTTCTCTGGAAGACCTGGATAGCCGTAAAGCCGAAGAATACGGAGTAAAAGTAAATGATGGTGTTTATGTCAGAGAATTTACTGAAAACAGTGCCGCTAAATCCGGTGGTGTAAATAAAGGCGATGTAATTGTAAAGGTGGATGGTATGAATATTCATTCAATTCCTGAATTACAACAAGCTATCGGCCTGCACAAACCTGGCGATAAGGTGAACGTTACAGTTAATCGTGATGGAAGTGAGAAAGATCTGAGCATTACATTACGAAACCGTACTGGCGGGGCAGATCCAATCAAACGTGATGAAACAGCCATTGTAAAAAGCGCATTGGGTGCTCAGTTTGGTAATCTTTCTGATCAGGAAAAACAACGTCTGGTTCGTTACAAAGTAGATGGCGGGGTGAAAGTGCTGTCTGTTGATGGTGGTAAACTTGCCCGCTCCGGTGTTGAAGAGGGCTTCATTATTACCAAGGTGAATGGCAAAGCAATAAAATCTGTGAAAGAATTTGAAACTGCTATTGCTGGCAAAGAGGATTCAATGGTGCAGTTTGAAGGATTATATGCGGATGCCCCCTATGATGTTTTCTCATTCGGATTCAGGTTGTAAAACCGGAAGTAAGTTATAAAGTAAATGGCCCGTCCGGAATTTCCGGACGGGCCATTTACTTATATTGTGTTTAAAATCAGAGCATATATTTCAGCCTGACTACTTCTTTTTCACTCAGGAATCTCCATTTTCCACGTGGCAGGTCTTTTTTATCCAATCCAGCAAATACCGTGCGATCCAGTTTTTGAACTTCATAACCCAGATGTTCAAACATACGGCGTACGATACGGTTGCGTCCGCTATGTATTTCCAAGCCTACAACCATTGCATCCGGCGTAACAATTCCTACTTCATCGGGATGAATAAAACCGTCTTCCAGTTCAAGTCCATGCTGAAGTTTTTCAAAATCGTCATTCGTAATTGCCCTGTCCAGTTCTGCCTGATATATTTTTTTAATACCTCCAGACGGATGAGTCAGTTTTTCGGCAAGTTCACCATCATTAGTCATGAGTAGTAAACCCGTCGTATTTCTGTCCAGACGGCCAACAGGATAAATGCGCTCGAAACATGCACCTTTAATCAGATCCAAAACAGTTTTGCGCTCTTCCGGATCGTCCGTTGTGGTAATGTAATCTTTTGGTTTGTTGATCAGCACATAAACCAGTTTTTCGGGATTTAATGCTTTTTTACCATACTTTACTACATCAACAGGCAACACTTTATGCCCCATTTCTGTGATAACTTTGCCATTAACCGAAATTTGTCCGGCAGCAATCAGGTCATCAGCTTCACGGCGCGAACATATACCGGCATTAGCAATATACCGGTTCAGCCTCATTTCCTGATTTTCCGGTTTACGCTTTTTAATACCCGCCTTTTTCTCGTAAGCGCCTAATTTATAATGCGGTGCAGTTTCAAATCTACCTACACGACGGTTGGCACCTTCGTCAACGGTTGGCTTATCTTGTGCGTTATCCTCTTCTAACCAATCCGATTCATCTTTTTTTTAAAAGCAGGCTTCTCGCTCCGGCCGCGTTCGCCGTATGGGCGATCGCTTTTTGGCTTAGAATCACGGGAATCTCCGTCACGCCCGAATGAACGTGGTTTATCGAAACCCGGCTTATCAAAACCTGTATTTCTAGGTTTGAACTCACGTTCTTCCCGTGGTTCCGAAGGGCGTGAATTACCATAAGCGGGCTTATCACTGCTCTGTCTTTCAAAACGCGGTTTTTCGTCTCTTATAACTCTGTCTCTTGATTCGCCTCTTGGTTTAAAGCTGCGGCCTTCTCCGCTTCTGTCAGAGGATCTTTCGTAACCTGAACTATTTGATTCTCTTGGTTTAAATCCACGGGAATCTCCGTCACGATCAGATGAACGTGGCTTATTGAAATCAGGTTTGTCAAACCGGGGTCTGTCCTGACCGGGTCTATCCTGACCGGGTCTATCCTGACCGGGTCTGTCTGAATTGCTTTCTCTTGGTTTAAATTCACGGGAATCTCTGTCGCGGTCTGAAAATCTTGGTTTTCCGATACCTGGCTTATCAAAACGTGGTTTGTCAAAACGGGGCCTGTCAGAACCGGATTTTTCAAATCCTTCTCTTGCAGGTCTGTCACCAGGGACGTATGCGCGAGCTGATTTGCTATCTTTATCAAATGCACGCGGTTTGTAAGAACCTTGTTTATCTGATGACCCGGAACCAGCACTGGCTGTTCTCAAACTGGATTTTTTGATACTTGGTTTGCTAAAACGACTTTCTGCCTCCGGGCGTGTTTTAGCTGATGGGCGGCGAAATGACTTCTGTCCGTCGCCAGATGGACGCGAAGAGCTCGAATCCTTGGAGTTGTTAATTCTTTTTCTCATTAGGAATGCAGTATCACTACTGGATTTTTATTTCCTCTTTACAAATTTAGAGCGTAATTGATTAGTGTTGTAATGACCGTTGCCATTAAAGTACCACGCTGTGGCTGCCACTAAAACGCATTGACGAACGTATCTGATGATCAGAGTACTAAGTATATATGTTTTAAAGTGCAAAGATACGTAATTTTCTTTCAGTAAATATTTCTGGTCACTTTTATGTCAAAAGCATTATTGGATCGTTTATAAATTCTGTTAACTAAAGCCGGTTTTACAGCTTTAATCTGAGAAAGAACCTTCAACTATTTGAAATAATATGTCAACGGAAATACAAAAGTTGCCACTTTGGAAACCTGGACGAAATTTAATGGAGCAGTCCAATCTTAAAAAGTACATGGATTGGCTCTTTGTCAAAAAGGGGCTTTATTTTAGATCATATAAAGACTTGTGGGAATGGTCGGTGACGGATCTGGAAGATTTTTGGGAAAGTCTCTGGAATTATTTTCATATAAAATCACACGACCTTTATCTGGAAGTTATTCAAAAGCCAAAAACCGGGATTATTGGTACCAAATGGTTCACACGGTCTAAGCTGAATTACACCGAACATATTTTCAGGAATAAAACAAAAGACCGGCCTGCCATCATTTT
The DNA here is from genome assembly GCF_019711195.1 of Dyadobacter sp. NIV53. Taxonomy (NCBI): domain Bacteria; kingdom Pseudomonadati; phylum Bacteroidota; class Cytophagia; order Cytophagales; family Spirosomataceae; genus Dyadobacter; species Dyadobacter sp. NIV53. The sequence continues at coordinate 3,729,949 of NZ_CP081299.1, read as the reverse complement.
TCAGTCGGAACAAAGCGGCCTGACCGAAATTTCGTGGGAAACGCTGGAAATACAGGTTTCCGCTGTGGCTGCTTGGCTAAGGCAGCGGGACGTAAAGCCGGGAGACCGCGTGGCAGCTGTATTGCCTAATATACCTCAGGCTGTGGTGGCTTTTCTGGCGACCAATGCTGTGGGAGCTGTCTGGTCTTCCTGTTCGCCGGATTTTGGTAAGTCAGCCGTTACCGACCGTTTTTTGCAAATAGAGCCAAAAGTGCTTTTTGTAACTGATGGCTATGTTTACAATGGAAAAACACATGACAGTACGACTTTTATCCAGGATCTATCTTCCGCACTTCCATCATTAAAGGATGTGGTATTGATAGATAATATTAATTCAGAGTTTAAACCTGACAAATTCACATCCTGGGAGGATATACTGCATTTGCCAAATCATGGCCTGGACTTTGAATTTGTTCCTTTTGATCATCCGATCTGGATTTTATATTCTTCAGGAACAACTGCTAAACCAAAAGCAATTACACACAGTGTTGGCGGATGCCTGATCGAACACATGAAAGCATTGGTACTGCATCAGAATGTAAAACCCGGTGACCGCTATTTCTGGTATTCCACAACAGGCTGGATGATGTGGAATTACGCCCTGGGCTCTATGCTTTGCGGTGCCACACTGGTAATTTATGACGGCGCTCCGGTATTTCCTTCTTCGCAGGTATTATGGTCTTTGGCCGAAAAAGCAAAAATAACACATTTTGGAAGCGGTGCAGCCTTCTTTATTGCGTCTATGAAAGCTGGTGTAAGTATTACAACGGAACGGCTGAATCATCTGGAAACGATAGGTTCTACCGGTTCTCCATTGCCGGCAGAAGTTTTTGAATGGATTTACAGGCATGTAAAAAAAGATGTCTGGCTCATTTCCCTAAGCGGCGGTACAGATATCTGCAGCGCATTTGTTGGCGGCTGTCCGATTTTGCCTGTTTATGCAGGAGAAATACAATGCAGGATGCTGGGTGCAAAAGTAGAAGCATTTGATGAAAATGGTAAACCTGTTCTGGACGAATTAGGTGAAATGGTAATTACGCAGCCAATGCCATCTATGCCAGTTTACTTTTGGGGAGATACAGACAATGAAAGGTACAACAGCAGTTATTTTGAAATGTATCCGGATATCTGGCGTCATGGCGACTGGATTAAAATAACACCAAGGCAATCGGTCATTATTTCCGGACGATCCGATGCCACCTTAAACCGCGACGGGATCCGGATTGGTACTGCCGAAATATATAGTGCAGTGGAAAGGATTCAGGATGTAAAAGACAGTCTGGCTGTTTACCTTGAAAAAGAAAATGGCAGCGGAACTATTTCATTATTTGTAGTACTGGCGAAGGACAAATTGCTGACGGAAGAATTAAAAAACCAGATAAAAGATTCACTCAGGACACAATACAGCCCAAGGCACGTACCTGATACGATTGAGCAGGTGAATGACATTCCGTACACCATCAGCGGGAAGAAAATGGAAGCCCCTGTAAAAAAAATATTAATGGGACAGGATCCTGCCAAAATCATTAATCCAGATACAATGAGAAATCCGGAATCTTTGAGAGCATTTGTATGAAGCAGATCAATTGATTTTGAATCGTTTTCCGATTGTAAAGGATAACTGGGCAAAAATCGTATCTCCGTATTTATCAGGTTATCTCTTGCTTAAGTACAACTAGAAATTTCAGCATGTTATAACGTGAGTTAATTGAGATTGATATAATTATTTATACTGTTATGTAAATTTTATTTATTGTAATATATGAACAATTGCTACAAATATTCTTTAAATTTGATTTAGCAATATCTTTGAATTTTTCCGTCGTTTCCATCCTTGTAAAAAGCATTGTTAGTATTTAAACTTTAATTTTAGTTTATGTATATTTAAAATCTTGCACAACGATAATGAGCAATAATACGTTAATTGCATATTGCCCGATCTTATTAAAATTTGCTTATCCCTGGCTCCAAAAAGATAGATAGATGAAACAAGAAAAAACCCAGGCTCCGGTTCAGAATTCACGCGCAGTGGTGCGTCTTCCAATTATCGTAGCTATTACACTTGCAGCAGGAATGTTGATTGGAAGTACGTTTTTTAGTGGAGGGAATAAACTTGCTGATGTTGCAAAAGGATCTGCGAAATTCAGGGAAGTGTTGATGTATGTAGAAAATAACTACGTGGATTCTGTCAATACGGACGAGCTCGTGGATTTTTCTATTTCGAAAATGCTTGAAAAACTTGATCCGCATACGGCTTATTTCAACAGTGAAGAAGCCACAGCTGCAAGGTCTCAGCTGGAATCTGGTTTTGATGGCATTGGTGTTGAATTTAACATTTTTAATGATACCGTTTATGTTGTAACGCCGTTAAGCGGAGGGCCTTCGGAAACTGCCGGGATACAAAGCGGTGACCGGATACTGATGGTGGATAAAGAAAAACTGTCGGGGCCGGGAGTAACCAATGCACAGGTTTATAAACTACTTCGCGGTAAAAGAGGAACAAAAGTTGATCTGAGTATTGAAAGGGTTGGATTGAATGAAAAAATGAATTTTGCTGTGATCAGGGACCGTATACCAACTTATTCGGTAGATGCAGCCTACATGGTCGATCAGGAAATTGGATACATTAAAGTGAGCCGTTTTTCGGAAACAACCTTCGATGAGTTTAAATCGGCATTGAAAACGCTGAAAGCAGACGGACTGAAAAAGTTGATTCTGGATCTTCGTGGAAACCCGGGCGGGTATATGGAACGTGCTACAAGCATGGCAGACGAATTTATTTCCGGGGATAAGTTATTAGTTTATACAGAGGGAAAAGACAGCCGGTTTGACAGAAAAACAAGGTCACATGTTGAAGGAAGTTTTGAAAAGGGGCCTTTGATCGTTTTAGTAGATGAAGGAAGTGCATCAGCATCGGAAATTTTAGCAGGCGCGTTGCAGGATCACGACCGGGCATTGGTTGTAGGCCGCAGATCGTATGGAAAAGGACTGGTGCAAATGCCTATTAAACTTTCGGATAATTCGGAATTACGATTAACCATTTCACGTTATTATACGCCAAGTGGCCGTAGCATCCAGAAACCTTACGAATTAGGAAAAGGGGAAGATTATAGCCAGGATTTGTCACACCGTTACGAAAGTGGGGAGCTTTTCAACGTAGACAGTATAAAATTTGATAAAAGCAAGATTTATAAAACAGATGGAGGCCGCATTGTTTATGGTGGTGGCGGTATTACTCCCGACGCCTTTGTTCCCCGCGATACACTTCTGAACAGTAAGTATTTGTTTGAATTGTATGCCAAAAATATTATCCGCGAGTATGCTTTACGTTATGCCAATGACAACGTGAAAAAGCTTGAAAAACAGTCATTCAATGAATATCTTAAATCATTTCAGGTAACAGATGTGATGCTGGCTGAAATGGTAAAAGATGCTTCTAAATCGGGTATCAAACCGAATGCAAAAGAGCTTAATCTTTCAAAGCCAATTATTACAGCTCAGACAAAAGCAATTATTGGCCGTTATGTGTGGGGAAGGAAACAAAAAACAGGTCTTAATAATGAAGTTTTCCAGGTTTTGAACCCAACGGATAATGTATATCAGCATGCAATACAACTCTTTGGACAAGCTTCTCAGCTTGAAGCAGGAGATTTTAGCAGCCTGAATACGATTAAAGGAGGAAAGGAATAGAGCAGTAAAAAGGAAGAGAGGAAGAAGGGAGTAAGGTTCGGAAAATCCGTGGTTTGGCTATGCAGTTACCCGATTATAGGGAAATTGTTTCAGCTGTATCACGGATTTTAACAATTAATCATTCACTATTAATAAAACTAAATGTCCCGTATTGCATTGATCACCGGAGCCACTTCCGGAATTGGTAAAGCCACAGCTGAAGCATTCGCGAGTGCTGGTATCGACCTCATTCTTTGTGGCCGCCGTCAGGAGCGTTTGGATGAAGTTTCTAAAACACTATCTGAAAAAGTAAAAGTTACGACACTTCTTTTTGATGTACGTGACAAAGGTGCTGTTCTTGCCATGATCGGCTCACTTCCTGATGAATGGAAAAGTATTGATATTCTGGTTAATAATGCGGGCAATGCACACGGAATGGGCTCGCTGGATGAAGGTGATATGGACGACTGGGATGCTATGATTGACGGGAATGTAAAAGGATTATTATATGTTTCCAAAGCCATTATTCCATTAATGCTGGAACAGGGAAAGGGGCATATCGTAAATATCAGTTCTATTGCGGGCAAACAAACTTATGCCAATGGCGCCGTTTATTGTGCATCCAAAGCAGCAGTTGAAGTATTAAGCGAGGGTATGCGCCTGGAACTAACCCAGCATGGTATCAAAGTTACTAATGTAGCTCCCGGAGCGGTTGAAACGGAATTCTCACTTGTCAGGTTCAAAGGAGATGAAAGCCGTGCAGAAAAGGTATACGAAGGTTTCGAACCCTTGCAGGCAGAAGACATTGCAGATGCTATTCTTTATGCAGTAAATGCTCCCGGCCGGGTTACCATTGCTGACATTACAATTTTGGCCGGTGCGCAGTCAGCAGCCACTGTCATTCACAGGAAGTGAAAATAAAATACTGTTCTGTTAGGATTTTTAATATAATTCTAAAAATTCCATCATATTATAAACGGGTAAAGAAGCAATAGCTGATTTTTTTAGTCGCTTATCTCTGCTAATAAATAAATCTATTTTATGTTGGATCGCAGTGTAATATTGTAATGCATCCTCAATATCGTCAATTTTAGAATGTAGGGCTATCAAAGTGATTTGATGATTCGAGTCAATAACTGTTATATCTGACAACAAAGTCAATAATAGTTCTTTTGCTTTTAAGTTTCCGTAAGCCTTTGTAATCCAATATCCAACAATGTGGACAATTGATGGAGTTATAAAAGCATGTACTTTTTTATCCAAGATTAATTGAATAATCTTTTCAGAGTCTTTGTAATCATTTCTTTTCAATAAAAAGTCTAATAAAATATTGGCATCAATAAAGACCTTAGAAGCCATATTTCTCAGAATTATCTTCGTAAAAAGATTTTTTTAAGTCCAACTCCTTATTAATCTGATGTGGGGTTTCTAGCTGATTAACGAGGTCAATAATGCTTTTCTTCTTAAAATCCGGTTTTATTAAACTTCTGAAATAATCTTCTACAATTTGAGAAACGCTAATTTCTTTGGAAGCTGCATATTTCTTTACATTGGAAAGTAGTGCACCTTCAATTGTTATATTAAGTCTTGTTTTCATAAAGCTAATATACGCATAAAATTTATTCGTGCGCATTGTAATTAGTCAATAATATTGATTAACTGATTTTTTCAACTCTCAATATCAAATCAGGATCCGGACAAACAGAAAGGTAATATTCCTGATCCTGAATACTGCAAACCCCTGGAAAATCGCCTTTATGTGTGCTGATTTCAGTGATTATCTGAAAATGTAAATGTGGTGGCCAATCTCCGTTTACTGGATAATTTCCAATTGCTGCTATTTTTTCACCTGCTAAAACCGGTTTTTTTTCATACAGTCCATCCAGTGAATCAAGAGATAGATGGCCATATAATGTGTAAAATGGGTGTCCTTCCAATTCGTGTTTCAAAATAATCGTCGGGCCATAATCTCCATACTGATCGTTGAAAGCAAAACTATGCACCTCTCCGTTTAGTGGTGCATAGATGGTTTCCCCTGCATCGGCCCAAATATCAGCTCCTAAATGAATACAGCGCGGATTTTCTTCCTGTTTGGTAAAATGTTCCTTTTGCTTGTAAATGACACGGTTTTCATTATAACCTCCAATACCGGTATAAGTATTATTCCTCAATAATTCTTTAAATACATAATCTGAAAAAACAGAAGTTTCTGATAAATCCCGGTGAAGCAAATCCCTGTTACTTTCAGAAAAATCTAATTTCATGTACGGTTTCGGACTAGAAATAACTTTGGAAAATCCTTTATGATTTTTCAGTACATCGTTAAGGGAAATCATAAGCTGTAAATTCTATTTGGGGTCGAGTGCAAATTTTATTCTTTGCGCAACATCCTGCAAATGATATTTACTTATTTTATCAGTTGTTTTTGGAATAGCAAGCTGTATCATCGTTTTTAAACTTTCCAGATGTGCACGTGAAATAGACGTTAGATCTGTTTTTTCCAATTCAACCACTCTTGTTGAATAACCATAAGTTATGCCAACAGGAACGGAAAGTACGTTGGCTCTGCCAGGTTTTAGTAGTGCAATAAGTTTCTCGGCATACACTTTTTGTAAATTTCTGCGATACATATCAATACTTTGTCCCTTTTTTACTTCCAGCCAAATCCCATTTTCCAGTTCACAGAAAAGATCATCCAGTGTGAAATATTTGACAGATAAGCCGGATTCCATTAATCTAACGGCCCGGTCACCGGCAAACAGGGAAGTAAGCGCATATTCCTGTAACGCCTTGATTGCCTCCACACCCGATTCTGGTTTTATTTTATTCAGGATATTTGAATCCAAAAGCCAGGCCGGTGTTTTAAACAACTGGTTATTCAGAAATCTAACTGCTTCTTTCTGAGTTTCTTTAGGAACGGTAATAAATGTTACACCGTCTGTATCATAAGTAGTTGGCGTGTCATATATTCCTCCTACATTTTTGATCACATGCCCAATATATCGCCGGTATTGCAATATTACATTGTTGTAGAGTTCTTCCAGTTCCTTGTAACTTTCGCCGTCTTCTCTAGTCCATTCCGTCAGGTTAGGCAAAACTCTCTGTAAATTTTTAATGCCATATTCCGATGCTTTCATGGCATTGTCGCCCAAGTCTTCGGTTTGGTAACGCGGGTCATACGGACTGATTTCTGTTCCAAAACGAAGCCGCTGATTTTTATAAGCTTCTTTGGTCATTGTATTCAAAACAGCTTTATCGTCTTCGGCGCCTTTTGAATTTTGAAAATTACTGTAACCCCATTGTATCGCCCATTTATCATAATCACCTATTCTTGGAAAAAGATTTGTGATACTATCCTCTGGCTGTGCTACATAATTGAACCTGGCATAATCCATAATAGAAGAAGTATGGCCATTTTTCTCCACCCATTCCTTGTCGCGGAGCATTTCAACCGGTGTAGCAGAACTGGCACCCATATTATGCCTTAAACCCAGCGTATGGCCAATTTCATGGGATGAAACAAAACGAATCAGCTGGCCCATTAATTCATCATCGAATTTTTTCTTACGTGCATTCGGGTCTACGGCCGCACCCTGAATGATATACCAGTTATGCAGCAGGCGCATTACGTTATGATACCAGCCAATGTGGCTTTCCAGGATTTCCCCACTCCGCGGATCATGTACATTGGGCCCGTATGCGTTTTGGATGTCTGCTGCGAAATAACGGATTACAGAATAACGTGCATCTTCCAGGCTCATAATTGTATCGTTTTCGGGCCAGTATTCACCACGAATCGCATTTTTCCAGCCCGCTTTTTCAAATGCAGCCTGCCAGTCGTCCACGCCTGCTTTCAAACATTTACGCCATTTTTGTGGAGTTGCCGGATCAATGTAATAAACGATCGGTTTTTTAGGTTCAATCAGTTCCCCGTTTTCCTGGCGTTTTGCATCCGCTGCATTTTTAGGTTCCAACCGCCACCGGACCGCGAAAACTTCGTCTTCCGATCGTTGGGATTCCTCACCAAACATAGCATATTGACTGGCAAAATAACCCACCCGACTGTCAAAAAGCCGTTTTCGCATAGGGTATTTTGGTAATAATATGAGAGAAGTATTCATCTCCATGGTTACTACTCCGGCATCGAGCCCGGATGGTAAATAACGGCCCACAGAAGGCATGGGTACAATGCTTAAAACCTGGGGAATTACAGAAAAGGTTTTTACAGTCCGGATTTCAGTATTGATCGGATACGAACTTATTTTTTCAATAAATGAAGCTTCCTTTTTAAATGAAGCCAGTTTCAGAAGTTGCTTGGAAGTACTGCTTAGAGAAAATACCTGATTATCTGCATTGAAAAAATCAGTGACGTCAATAATGGAGCTATTAACAGATGAGTCTTTTTTTATTGCTTTTATTTCGAATACACCAATAATCGGATCAGAACTGGAATTTTTTACTGCCTGAAAAATAGGTTTGGTGCTATCCGGGCTGGCTACAACCACTGTTACTGAACGTAGCAATAAATTATCATCAATCCCTTTTTCCCAACGGATCATTTGCCTGTTCACTTCCTCACCTCCAAAAATCCCACCGCCGGCAGCAGTTTTTGAATATCGGGTAACGGCCATGATATCGTTATTCAGCAGAGAATCAGGAATTTCGAAATACCATTTTTCATCTACTTTATGAACTGATATCATTCCCTTTTGGCTAATAGCCGATTTGTCGATCAGATCTTTGAAAGATTTGGGGCCTTTCTTTTTATCATCTTTTAATTTGTCTTTTACAGCTGTTGCAACTTCATCGACAACCTTATCAATTTTGGCATCTTCCTGTTTTTCCTTTTTCTTTTTTTGTGCCTGTGCCGCAGAAAAACAAACTAAAATTGTTATTAAAAGAAGAAGGTAACGAATTATTTTCATAAAGTATTAGAACTAAATTTACACATTATACAAAAATATAAATTTTGTTCGATAATATGGCAGAGGATATTTATTGGGATAGATAAATATTGTAGTTACTGAAAATTTTAGAATTGCAGTTTTGTGTATAAGAAAAGTTTCCTCCTTATGCAGTCAATTTCGAAGAGTTACTTACCAATCAGTTCTGCCAGAACGCCCTCTTTTAAAGCAAAACTTGAAACTTGTATCTGCTTTATTCCATGGCTGCGAAGTACGTAATCGACCAGGCAAACAGCCACAACGATCATATCCACACGTAACGGGATCATTCCCGGAATGGCCATTCTTTCATCATGATTTCCATTAAGAATAAGGGAATAAATCCGATAGAATTCTTCTATCGGCAAAGCAAAATCCGTTTGTTCCTTAGGGGGCCAGTTGCCTGTGCGGTAATGAAAATCAATGTCGACCAGCGTATCAAATGTTCCTGACGAACCTACCAGTTTATCCGGTGCATATTGATGTACTGCATTCGCCAGCGGAATCAGGTTTTCTTCGAAATAATGATAGATTCTCTTTTTATCGCCTTCTGTGAGCGGATCGTTACGCATAAATTTTTCCATCATACGCTGCCCACCTATTTCAAAGCTTTGCTTCCAGAAAATCTGGGCTGCATTGCCAATAATGAATTCAACGCTCCCTCCTCCAATATCCATGATCAGGGAAGTAGAAGTTCCCAGGTTGGCGCCGTAACGGACACCTTTGTATATGTAATTAGCTTCTTTGTCACCGTCAATTACCGTAATCGGGATTTTGGTTTCCTGTAATACAATTTCACAAAAATGATCCTGGTTTCCTGCATTTCTGATTGCACTTGTACCAAATGCCATTGTGTTTTCAACCGATACTTCAAAAAGGTCCAGTTGCTCACGGAAAAAACGAAGGACTGCAAGCGCTCTTTCAATAGCTTCATCTGTAATGATCCGGTTATTAATACCTCCAAGTCCGATACGTGCAGGCCGGCTCTCATGAAAATGGGTTATAACATCCTCTCCGTTTTTTTCTACGATAAGAAGATGAAATGTATTTGTGCCTAAATCAATAATACCCAATCGAGTGCCCATATGGTAAAGCAAATCTGTTAATTCCTTTGTTTTCAAGGGCAATATGCAAAAATATCCTAATTTTAATGCCTTGTTTCTTGATTTTCTGATTGATATATCTTTCCTTTGCAGTCCGTTTCAGAAAAGCAATCCAAAGAACATTATATTTTATAAGCATGCTTATTATAAACATTAAAGACAACGAATCGATTGACCGCGCTCTTAAGCGTTACAAAAAGAAATTTGAGAGAACTGGTACTATGCGCCAGCTCCGTGCGCGTACTGCTTTTGAGAAACCATCGGTAAAGCGTCGTTTCGAAGTTTTGCGTGCAGTATATAAAGAAAAAACATACGGTCATTTAGAAGATTAGTTCTTAGGAATTGTTTTCTGTTGAGTGTGTTAAGGGGATTATTATATCCTTTTGATAATATATATTTGATGAAAAGAGCGGTCTTGCATAAGGCCGCTCTTTTTTGTACGTTAGGGTCATGATAGAAGCATTTTTGGAATCATTGCAATTTGAAAAACGGAGCAGTGCTAATACAGTCACCTCTTATAAGACTGATCTTGACCAGTTTAAAAAGTATCTTCTGTTTCAATATGAAGTGGATAAACCGGAAACGGCGCAGCCACAAATGTTGCGGTCATGGATTGTAAGCTTAATGGAAGAAGGCCTGAATCCGGTTTCTATCAACCGTAAAATAGCCTCTCTTCGCTCATTTTATGGTTATTTGAGAAAAAAAGATTGGTTTTGTCTGATCCTGCAAAGCAATTGTCAGCATTAAAAACGAGGAAAAAACTACCAGCTTTTGTAGAAGAAAAATCTATGGAAATGCTATTTGATACAGTAGGGTTTTCGGATGATTTCGAAGGATTGCGTGATCAGGTGGTTATGGAATTGCTTTATGGCTCAGGAATCCGCTTATCAGAACTGGTCAACCTGGAAATACCGGATCTTGATTTATATGGAAAAACGATCCGTGTTTTTGGAAAAAGATCTAAGGAACGGATGATCCCGATTTCTCCGTCATTAACTCTTTTATTGACCAAGTATCTTACACAGCGCTCTCCGGAAGAAAACACCAAAATTCTGATTTTAACGGATAATGGTAAGCCGGTATATCCTGTATTTATTCAGAGGACAGTAAAAAAGCACCTTGCAGGTGTAACGACACTTTCGCAAAAAAGCCCGCACGTCCTGCGTCACACCTATGCCACACATTTGCTGAACCGGGGTGCAGATCTGAATGCCATTAAAGAACTTCTTGGTCATTCAAGCCTGGCCGCTACCCAGATTTATACACATAATTCTATTGAAAAGCTCAAAAAATCGCATCAACAGGCACATCCAAAAGCATGATATTGATTTTTTGAGGTATCTTTGTTGTCAGTTTCCAGTCTCCAAATAAAATTTTGTTGCCCTACTATGAATAATAGTTTTCAAGACGCCGTAGTCACGAAGTACAATATTTTCAATAGTCTTTTCCTTAGTTTACCTTACAGAGGTATCTTCCAGACTGGTTCATTGCTTCCTTTACTTACACAGCAAAGCGAAGTAGGATTTCAGGAGGGAAAATCTCCCCGGCAAATTATAGAGAATTTTTTTGAAGAGTTATTGGAAACTGCAACTCCTAAGGAACGTGCAGATCTTCTTTTTGCTTTTATCCAATACATTGAAAGACAAGTAGTTTTATTTGATTCAGTTGAAGATGCTGCTTTTGACCAGACACACGACCTGACCGGAAAAGGATCTATCGATTACCTTACGGACCGTGTTGATGATGATGATCTGAAAAAGAAACTACTTACCAAGTTAGAGGATTTCAGTGTCAGGATTGTATTAACAGCGCATCCTACGCAGTTTTATTCCGGTAAAGTATTAGGGATTATCAATGACCTGGAAGATGCGATTAAGATCAATGATTTTACTGAGGTAAACCAATTGCTTCTACAGCTTGGTAAAACGGCATTTATCAATCATGAAAAACCGACTCCTTTTGATGAAGCAGTAAGCTTATGCTGGTTTCTTGAAAACGTATATTATGATGCCATTCCGTCTATACTTATCAAACTGATTAATGGTTTGGGAATGAGTGTCCATGACTGGCCTTACCCCAATTTGTTCCGGCTTGGTTTCTGGCCAGGTGGAGACCGTGATGGAAACCCTTTTGTAAGTGCAGATACGACTCTTCAGGTTGCTGACCGATTGCGCGAAACGTTGCTTCGCGGTTATTATCGAGACATACGCCAATTAAAACGGAGATTGACTTTCAAAGGAGTTGACGATGCAATTGCCATTGCAGAGCGCAAAATGAACAGTACGATTTTCGGGCCTTTTGAAGAAGGATACTCCAATCCGCAGGAATTAATTGATGAATTGCTTAAAGCACGTGAAGTACTGATTGCAAAACATCAGGGATTATTCGTAGAGTTATTGGATAACTTTATTCTTAAACTGAATATTTTCGGGTTCTTCTTTGCGAGCCTGGATGTACGCCAGGATAGCCGCAAACATGGCAAAGCATGGGAAGATATTTTGAAAAGGCTTGAGAAAAAAATTCCATTGCTGAAATACAATGATTATGAAAGCTGGGATGAAGCCAAGAAGATAGATCTGTTGTTATCACTCAATATTCCTTTGCGTATTGAAGATTATGAAGATTCACTTACAAAAGATATTCTGGGCTCAATTCTTGCGATCAAAACAATCCAGGAAAAGAACGGCGAACAAGGTGCACATCGCTATGTTATCAGCAATAATCAGTCTGCACTTAATGTAATGCAGGTAGTGGCATTAGCCAAAAACCTGATTGCTGATGAAAATGGTGTGTTGAAGCTTGATATAGTTCCTCTTTTCGAAACGGTGGACGATTTGGCCAATGCGCCGGAAATTATGCGCATATTATATGAAAACGAATATTACAGCAAACATTTGACCGGAAGAGCAAATCACCAGACTATTATGGTGGGTTTCTCTGATGGTACCAAAGACGGCGGTTACCTGCGTGCTAACTGGTCGATATACAGGGCGAAAGAAGAATTGACAAAAGTTTCACGCGAATACGGGATTAAGGTCACTTTTTTCGATGGCCGTGGAGGCCCACCTGCACGCGGAGGTGGAAATAACCATAATTTTTATTCTTCGTTAGGTAAAGATATTGAGGATAAAGAAATCCAGCTAACCGTTCAGGGCCAGACAATCAGCTCCAATTATGGAACGGTTACTACTGCCATGTATAATCTGGAAAGATTGTTTACGGCCGGATTGGAAAATCACTTGTTCCGAGGAAACCGGAAAGAAGAAGAGCTGAACGAAGAAGATAAAGATCTGATAGAAGAAATGGCAAGTGCCGCTTATGATTCGTATCTGGACCTGAAAAACCATCCGATGTTTGTAAAATATCTGGATAAAAAGACTCCGCTCAGATTTTATGGACAAACCAATATTGGAAGCCGTCCTACCAAGCGTGGGAATGATGATGAAGGGCTGCAATTTGCTGATTTACGTGCTATTCCTTTTGTTGGGTCATGGGCGCAAATGAAGCAGAATGTGCCTGGTTTCTATGGATTCGGGACGGCGATTGCTGAAATGGATAAATTGGGCAGAAAAGAAGAGATCAAAGTGCTTTACAAGAAATCACTTTTCTTCCGGACATTGATAGAAAACTCTATGCAATCACTGTCTAAGGCGTTCTTCCCAGCAACCAAATATCTTCGTGATGAAGATGCTTACAGGGAATTCTGGGATAAAATGTATGCGGAATTCAAACTGACTCTGGATTTGCTGCTGGATGTTTCTGAACAGAAGGAATTATTGGACAGCAATAACGTTACAAAGGTTTCGATCAAAGTACGTGAGCGGATTGTATTGCCACTCATTACAATCCAACAATATGCGCTGCAAATGCTGGCGGAAGATCCTAAAACATTACCAGTGGATGTAGAAACCTATAATCAACTGATTATGAGGGCAATGTTTGGTATTATTAATGCTGCAAGAAATTCTGCTTAATTTTTATTAGAATATAAGGAAGCACCGGCCATTTGTTGTCCGGTGCTTTTTTGCTAAAATCCATTTGAATTATAATTGATCGATATATGGCAATTATTATGACGTAATTATTAGTAGACTAATAATTACGCTGACTTATATTGTTAATAATGTATTAATATTACCACAATAATTTTATAAATATGACCCATCATTCTGACCAGCGTGCGTATTTTTTTAAAATCGATACAACGATAAAAAAAATCCGGAACGCGTTGCAAAAGCAATTAAATGAGGCAGGTTTTGATTTAACAGTAGATCAGTGGGTATTAATAGATCATATTCAGCGGCAACCGGGTATCAGTCAGAACGAGCTTGCAGAACTGACGTTTAAAGATCCGCCAACGGTAACCAGAATTATTGATCTGCTGGAAAAAAAGGAATTTGTAAAACGCACTCCTGCGGCCGGCGATCGCCGGAAATTTAATTTGTTTCTTATTGATAAAGGAAATTCCATTTATACAAAAGCGTTTCCCATTGTTGCCGAAATACGGAGAAAAGGATGGGGCGATCTGGAAGAGGATGATTATCAGCACTTTGTCCGTATTATGGATTCCATTTATAATAATTTCACCTGAAGTTATTTAAACTAAAAAGAAAATATTTTGCTTATCGGATAGCCAAGAAAAGATATTCATTTCGTTCGGAACTGCTTCATAACCAAGCATATTAGCTTCTGGATAATGCAAATTTCATGAAGCCTGGGTCATCACGTCTCAAATAGCCCCTTAAACCTTCCCAATTTCTTTACGTCTAAACTTCATGTTTGCAAAATACCAGCTGCAACCTTTCAGCCTGGGAATTTGTCACATACTAAATATAATTTCTAACAAATATTTTACATTAATTAAAGCCATGAAAAAAGTAATTTTGTTGAGTTCGCTGATGATGGGAGCCATTTCATTTCTTTCTTTTTCACAAACCACAGCTGTGCAGCTAACTCCTTCTGTTCCGAAAATCGAAGTAGCTGGTTTTGCCGAAATGGAAGTTATTCCTGATGAAATTTATTTTAGTGTATCATTGAAAGAATATTTCAATGATGAAAAAAACCAAAAGGATAAAGTCATTATCAGCACGCTAGAAAAGCAGCTGATCAAAGCTATTGCGGATGCAGGTTTACCAAAAGAAAGCCTGTCGATAAGTGGAGTAGGTGGGTATCAGAATTATACGGATAAAAAGAAAAAGCCGGCTACTTTTCTGGAATCTAAACAGTACGAATTGAAAGTAGACCGTACCGATAAGCTGGATGGTATCCTGTCAAAAGTTGAAAGCCGTGGTATTCAGTATGCAAATGTAAGCCGCGTTGAACATTCCAAAAGAGAAGAATTTAAAAAACAGGTTAAGATTGACGCTTTAAAGGCTGCAAAAGTGAAAGCCGAATATCTGGTTGCCGCAGTTGATCAGAAATTGGGCAAGATTATGGAAATCCGTGAACTGGATGAAAACATACAATATCCACAACCTGTATTTATGAAAGCCAACATGCGTTCATTTGCAGCCGCCGAATCAGCAGATGTTGCGCCTGACAGCGATGTTCAGTATCAAAAAATTAAAATAAGTTACCGGATGCAAGCAGCATTTGAAATAAAATAATGACTTTCGGTTTTCGGCTACGTTGATCTGGAAAAAGCCGATTGCCGAAAGCCGCCCGCCGAAGTCTCTCTGGCATCATTTTTTAACCGCTTATGGATTATTGATCTAAGTCGTTTCTTTTATCTTAAAAGGTAAGTATCTTTAAATCAGTTATTAATTAAAGGATTCAAAATTATGAGCATAAACGCAAAACATCTGGCCACATTTGTTCTTGGTGCAGCCGCTGGGGTGGCAGCGCATAAATATCTTCAGTCTGAGGAAGGTGAAAAGCTTTTGGAAGACTTGAAAACAAAAGCAAATGATCTTAAATCAGAAGCAGAAGGAGCGATAGAAAAAGCACCGGTTTATTTTGATGAGCTTAAAACAAAAGGTGCAGATGCATTAAAAAATGGTTTTCCGGATGCTGAGGGTTTCTTCAAAGAACTGTATGAAAAATTCGTAGGCAACAAAGGAAATCAACCCGCAACACCAGATATGACGCAGGTTCCTGATCCGATATCCTGATATTATACTATTTCAAAGAAGGATTGAAGAAGCATAAGTGGCTAATCTTCAATCCTTCTTTATATGTGAAGTAAATTGTTCAATTGAGCATACTGAATCAAAAGAATCGTTTTTGCATCTTTGATTTCTCCTGATTCGACCATACTTACTGCTTCTGCAAAAGAAACTTCCATTACTTCAATATTCTCCTGTTCCTCTTCGTGGCCGCCGCCTTCTCCGGTTTTCATATCATCGGTATACTCGGCCACAAAAAAGTAAAGGATTTCCGTCACTGACCCGGGAGACATGTATGCTTCAAATATCTTCTTCACAGATTTGATTTTATACCCCGTTTCTTCTTCCGTTTCCCGCCTGATACAATCTTCGGCATTGTCCTTATCCAGCAATCCGGCGCAAGCCTCTATAAGCATTCCCGTGTCATTGCCATTGGTATAAGTAGGCAGGCGAAATTGACGTGTAAGAATAACGGTTTGTTTCTCAGGGTTATAAAGCAGAATCGTTGCACCATTACCACGATCATAAGCTTCGCGGGACTGGCGCTCCCATTTTCCATCTGCATTTTGATAATCAAACGTAAATTTTCTTAATGTGTACCAATTGTCGGAAAGAACTTCTTCCGAGATTACATTTACTTTATCATTCATTGTTTGATCGTTTTTGATTATTAATGATTATTTTTGAACAAATATACAATGAGATATGAATTTTCAAAAAAGAAAAAACATAATTTTAAATTTGGTAGAAGATCTTGGTGAAGTGAATGTCAGGGAATTAGCTGAGCAAATTGGTACTTCCGAGATCACAGTACGCCGCGATCTGGTAACACTGGCTGCCGACGGCTTAATCTATCGTACACATGGTGGCGCAATGAAAGTTGAGTTAACCAAAACGCCGTTTGATTTTAAAAATAAAGTAGCTGCTAATATTGAGGCAAAAGACCATATCTGCCGTCTTGCCGCTCAGGAAATTGCGGATGGGGATGTTATTTTTATGGATTGTGGAAGCACAGTATTTCGCTTATGCCAGTTTATCAAACACAAAGAAATAAGAGTGGTAACCAATTCATTACCTGTTATATACGAACTAATGGGTTCAGGAATAAAGGTTAATCTGGCTGGTGGCGAAATAGATAAAGACAGGTTGGCTGTTCATGGAAAAATAGCCGAGGAACATATTGCACGTTATCGTGCAAATAAAGCATTTATTGGTGTAGACGGAATATCGGCAGAAAATGGCCTGAGCGCGCATAGTGAACTGGAAGCCGGCATTACACGAGCCATGGCTGCGCATGCTGATGTCACTTATTTACTCTGTGATTCTTCAAAGATTGGAAAGGATAAATATTTGCAGTTTGCACCGGTAACTTTGGTAAATGTGTTAATTACTGATAAAAAAACGGATCAAATACCTAAATTGGAGAAAAAAGGAATCCGCGTTTTAGTTTAATCAATCTTGATAATAAAATGAAACCAGCCACTTACTGGATAGAAAAATACAATCTGCTGCCGCATCCGGAAGGAGGTTATTATGCGGAAACGTATCGCTCATCCGCGGATATTGATAAGGGTGCTTTACCTGAACGATTTACAGGAAACAGGGCATTTTCTACGGGAATCTATTTTCTTTTGGAAGCGAATGATTTTTCAGCTTTTCATAGAATCAAATCGGATGAAATGTGGCATTTTTATGCTGGCGAAGCGCTGGATATTTTTGTAATTTATCCTGAAACCGGAAACCTGGAAATTATAAAATTGGGCTCAGATCCGGATAATGGCGAAACTTTCCAGGCAGTTGTACCAGCCGGAACCTGGTTTGGGTCACGTCCGGCTGTTGACAGCACCTATTCACTGGTTGGCTGCACAGTGGCTCCCGGATTTGATTTTGAAGATTTTGAAATGGCAAAGAGGGAAACATTAGAAAACTCTTTTCCCCAGCATAAAAAAATGATCCAGGAATTAACTTCTTCCTGAATCATTTTAAAAAGTTTGCAATAATCACTCAATTCATTGATCAATAACCCACACTCAGATCATCTCCGCGTGAATCTGATCCACCTTCGAGCCAGCCATCAGGTGTAACAAGGATACAATCCATGCGGCCTATCGTGTTGCGTTGCTGTTCCAGTATGTAACCTTTATCTACCAGTTTTTTGATAGTAGCGGGCGAAAATGCATTGGTTTCAAAGGTAGTCAGGTCAGGAAGCCATTGGTGGTGAAATTTCAATGCATTTACGGCCTGCTGCATGGTCATGCCATATTCAATTACGTTCAGGACTGTTTGCAAAACGGATGTAATAATAGTAGAACCGCCCGGAGTTCCTGCAACCATGAACAATTTGCCGTCTTTTTCAATTATAGTAGGTGTCATTGTCGAAAGCATGCGTTTGCCGGGAGCAATGGCATTAGCTTTGTTGCCAACAAGCCCATACATATTAGGAGTACCCGGTTTCACACTGAAATCATCCATTTCGTTGTTCATAAGATAACCCCCTTTTTTAACAACAACCCGGCTGCCATAGCTTCCATTTAAAGTAGTGGTTACAGATACCGCATTGCCTTCTTTATCAACAACTGAAAAGTGTGTTGTTTCCAGACTTTCGTAACCGGGAAGAACTCCACCGCTAACATTCTTGCTGTCGGTAGCTTTATCCCATGAAAAGTCGCTCCATCTTTTTTGCAAATAGTTTTTACTTACCAATGTTTCAACAGGAATTTTTACAAAATCAGGATCTCCCAGAAATTTAGCCCGGTCAGCATATACGCGACGTTCGGCTTCAATCATCACCTGAACAGTTGAGTCGCTGTTCCAGCCCCATTTACGAAGCGGAAATTCTTCAAGCAAATGCATTAACTGGGCCAATGCAACACCTCCGCTGGACGGCGGCGCCATGGTAATTACTTTATAGGCTTTGTAATCTTCTATGATAGTTTCCCGCCATTTTGCATGGTATTCAGCCAGGTCTTTTTTGCTGATAATTCCTTCTTTATTCTGATTAATATCTTTCACCAGCCGTTTGGCTACTTTACCTGAATAGAAACCATCACGACCATTTTTTTGAATACTTTTTAATACTTTTCCCAAATCCTTCTGAACCAGTTTGTCGCCGGTGGCCCATTCGGTCCCGTCTTTTTTCTGAAAATACTTAGTGCCGGGATTCAGTTTCAGAAGATCTTTTTTGATTGCATTTAACCCGCGGGCCTCTCTTTCCGTTTGGATGACTCCCTTTATAGCGAAGTCAATAGCTGGCTGAAAAAGTTGTTTCCAGGGTAATTTGCCATATTTTGCGTGCGCTTCAGCCATTCCGTCCACAGAGCCCGGCACGCCAGACGCTAACCTGCTTAATGTACTTGCATCAGGAATTACGTTGCCGGCTTTGTCCAGGTACATATCTGCGAATCCTTTTGCGGGTGCTTTTTCACGAAAATCAATACTGCTTGTTTTTCCGGTTTTATCCCGCAATACCATAAAGCCGCCACCTGCTATATTTCCGGCTGAAGGATGTACAACGGCCAGTGCAAACTGAACCGCTATGGCTGCATCAATTGCGTTTCCGCCGGCTTTCAATATTTCAATACCAACGCGTGAAGCATCGGGATGACCGGACGCAACCATTCCATTTTTTGCAATAACACCTTTACGGTCACTATAGAATGGTTTTTGATTAGGGTCGTCTGAGGGGAACTGGTAAAATCCTGTTGATTCTTTAACCGGTGTTTGTGCGTGTGAAAAGCCTGATATTGTACCAAGAAGCAAAATAAGCCTGTAAGAAATTTTCATGTTTATGGTATCCTTGTTTGTGATGTAATTTACCAAATCTAGATAATAGGAATGATATGATATACGTTTTTTTAAATTTTCCTTCAAAATTTGTCAATGGCTTAATTATTACCGGCTATTCAAATGGTTTTAATGCCTTTTATCCTAATTTATATCGGAGCATTATGCATTCGTGTTAACTTTTCAGGATTAATGTTTTAGTGATTAAATACAATTGCCGCTACTATGAAATTATTACGCCAGATATGGGAAAGTTTTAGATTTGCCTGGCAGGCACTTAAATCCAATCTTACCAGAACAATACTGTCTTTGCTGGGGGTAACTGTGGGTATTTTTGCCATAGTCGCAGTATTTACTATTGTCGATTCGCTGGAAAGAAGCGTAAAAGACAGCATGAGTTTTATCGGGGATAAGGTGATTTATGTCCAGAAATGGCCATGGATTTTTGATGGTGAATTTCAATGGTGGAAATATTTTCAGTGGCCTGAACCTAATTATACGGAATATAAATACTTAAATGACAACCTCGAAAGTGCGAGTGCAATAGCTGCAATAGATTCCCGGGGAGATATAACGTTAAAAAATGGATCAAGCAGTATTCAGGGGCAGGTTCAGGGCGTATCTCATGATTATAATCAGATCACTGATATTCCTATTGACAATGGCCGCTATTTTATGCCGATAGAATCATCCGGGGCACGGAATGTGGCGGTAGTGGGTGCTGATATTGGAGAGGCGCTTTTTCCGGGACAGGAAGCTGTTGGAAAAGTATTTAAACTGGCAGGAAATAAATTTGTAATTATAGGAGTTCAGAAAAAAAGGGTGAAAGTCTGGTAGACTTTGGAGGCAGTCCTGATAAAAAATGTATCATTCCATTTGCCACATTTTCGAAATTGTTTCAATCAGGAAGACGAAGAGCAACTATTGTTGTAAAAGGATTTCCTGAGGATGAGGGCATGAAAGAAGTAGAGGCTGAAATCACAGGACTGATGCGTACCAAAAGAGGAATTAAACCACGTGATGGAAATAACTTTTCATTAAATCGGCCTGAGGCTGCAGCACAGGCAATTGCCGGGCTTTTTGCGGTTCTTTCGGTAGCTGGGTGGGTAATCGGCAGCTTTTCAATATTGGTTGGCGGATTCGGTATTGCTAATATTATGTTTGTTTCTGTAAAAGAAAGAACCAATTTGATCGGAATCCAGAAATCACTGGGTGCAAAAAATTATTCTATACTTTTCCAGTTTCTTTTTGAAGCTATTATGCTGAGTCTGGTGGGTGGCCTGTTTGGCATATTTTTGGTATACTTATTATCATTCATGCAAATGGGATCATTACAGATTATTTTGACACCTGGTAATATTATACTTGGATTAGGGGTTTCCAGTGTTATTGGTATTTTGTCGGGGATCATTCCGGCGATGCTGGCGGCGAAAATGGATCCTGTAATTGCAATCCGGGCAAAATAATAACTAGGAAAAACCAAACTGTTTTACGAAGTTCGCTTTAAATCATAACCTTATATTATTAGAAATTATGCGTAAATGGGTCATATTCTTCATATTCCTGGCTATCATCTTCGGAATTTTATATTACCTCACATTTGGGTATTACAGTGAAGGCAAACGGGGCGGATTTGTAACTCAACTGAGTAACAAGGGATATTTATTTAAAACCTACGAGGGCGAATTAAGAATGGGCGGCCTTAGCGAAGGCGACGGTACTATGAACTCATCCAAATGGATTTTCTCAGTGAGCTCAAAAAACAAAGGCGCTATTGCGAAACTGGAAGAAGCCATTCAGAACGGACATCGCGTTTCATTAACATACGAACAGAAATTTTTTACACTTCCCTGGAATGGAGACACCAAGTATTTTGTAACGGAAGTTGAAGTTTTGCAAAGTGGCAGAAGTACCAACAATTTCCCAGCCACACCTGCACCAGCTACCATACCCGCTCCTACTGAAATAGATACGAACGCTGTTTTATAAAGTGGGTAAAAGGTTAATGGTTAAAGGAGGAAAGGGACGAAGGATGAAAGGTTTGAGCCATTTCTCCTTCTGTCCCTTTTCTTCCTTTCACCGTTAACCTTTTAACCCTTTTTACCCTCCCGCCTTTTTTGCTTTATAATTTTTCGATAACAGCCAGGTAATCACTTTGTCACGATGGTCGCCCTGTATCTGGATTTCGTAGTCTTTTACAGTTCCTCCACTCCCGCACAATGTTTTTATTTGTTTGCCAAGTGCTTCCATATCATCATTTTTACCAACGAAACCCTTTACAATGGTAATGACTTTACCGCCACCTTTGCGGTCAAGCCAAATGCGCAGATCTTGCTGAGCGGGTGCCAATGTTTCCGGTTCGTCTTCTCCGGCATCGTTATATTCGAATTCCGGGTTGGTAGAGAATACAATTCCGGAGCGGTTTTTTTTCGACATAATGGTTAAATGATTTAAACAATTACATTCAGACTTTGAGGATTAATCTTTATTTTAATCAAATTAGTATCGAGTTGGAATGGTTCGCCATCGTAATGTATTATGGGTGGTTTTTTTGTTTCTATTACAGCCTCGGTAATACTTTGGTATGAAATATATCTGGAAGATTTTAATTGTTTGGTGAAAAGCTGATAGGCCAGTGAAGTTCCGAACCATGCAGGAAATGGCTTAATGGTGCAAATATCCAGAAATCCATCCTGTAAACTTGCTTGCGGTGCTACCCAGGCATTATTACCAAATTGTCCTGCATTGGCAAATGTCAGCGAAAATGCCTCAGTGGTTGTTCCATTGACCAAAAATGATTGTGGTTTGTAATCCCAGAAAGCTTTAAACGAAACACGAACATAAGTTGCAAATCCACGCTGCGTTTGCTGGCTGAACAAATGGCCAACATAAGCGTCAAATCCCATTCCGGCAGTGCAGAAAAAAGGAATATCATTTAGCTGGCCGCTGTCAATAGTTATGGGATTTCCTTCAAATAGTCTTTTCAGGGAAGCGTCCAGTGTTAGTGGCAGGCCAAGATGGCGCGCAAGCCCGTTTCCGGAACCAAGCGGCAATATGCCAATTGGAATAGAATGGTTGACTAACGGCCGTGCAATTTCGTTTACAGTACCATCGCCACCGACTGCCACGATGGCTTTCCATTTTTCTGATTTTAAATTTTCTTCAACCAGTTCTGTTGCATGGCTCCTTGCCTCGGTAAAAAGTATATGCGCTTTATTTCCGTATTTGTGAGAAAATGTATCGATGGTTTTTGCCACAGCATCAACATTTTGCCCAATGGACGTACCCGACGTCGGATTAAGTATAAAAAGATAATCACCCACGAATTAAGCAAAGAAAAGGAACAGAATAAGAATAAAAACGATGATGAACAAATAATACAGACCATCGATAAAAGGATACTTTTGCCGATCCAGTTTCTTGAACAAATCATCAAACTTACTCATAATTAATGCGCTTATTGGGTTTGTAGCAGCTTACAACCATTATAAATTATACTGAAAGATTATACAGTAATTCATTTTGCAAAAATCCAAAAAAAATGTGAGAAACCGGTCTTTAAGTTTTTCACATGCCAATAACAAAACAGCCAGACGTAAATAATACATCCGGCTGCCATCAATATGAAAATTTTATATCAAAGTCTTTTGAATAATAAAAGCGCATTAACAGCTGCACCACTTCCGGTTGTATTGGTATTGACAGTGAGCGTCATTGTGTTGCCGTTTTGTTTGATTGGTAACGATTGTGTGGTTGTTCCATTGGTCAAAGTCAGCGTACTGTTTTCTACTTTCCATGTTGTAGCCTGTCCCACAGTCAGATAGCCAAATGTTGATAATGCTGCAATGGCAGATTCGCAATCTGAGGCAGTAACTGTATTGTTGGATAAGAAAGTGAATTTCAGGTCATAAGCACAAGGAGCTGCAACAGGGATTAAAGCTAACGCAGGGATATTTGTTCCAGCCGTTTCTGGAGTGGCTGACTCAAGCTCCCATTTGCCTACGATCTCATTGTTATCAACTGTTTCAGGCTCTTTGTCATCATCTTTACAGGAAGTCAATACAAAAGCCAACGAAAGGAAAATCAGGAAAATAGTTTTACTGAAAAGATTGTGAATAGCCATAAGATTAGAGTGGTGAATTGATTAGTTTTTCAAAAACGTTTTTTAATGACTTAAAATTACTTTAAAAATTGCATTTAGTTAAGATTTTTAACAAAATTCGGAAATGGAACAGGCTAGCAGTTATCAGTTTAAGCTTTTTTTTCAAAGAAAAGATTTAGCAATTTTTCTGCTGCTGCAATAGGCAATTCCTGGCCCGCACTCACTGTTTTTTCTATTGTACCAATCTTTTTTTCTGACAGCGGGCTTTTCGTAAAACATCGTTTCCAGCGTTTGCCGGATATGCTCATACATCCAATCCAGGTTCTGAAGCCGGCGGTTTTTTTCAAAAAAGCCATTTTGTTTTGTTGTTTGCTGGTAATCATTAATGATTTCCCAGATGTTGGTTATCCCGGTATTTTCCATTGCCGAACAGGAAATTACCTGAGGAATGTATCCGGAATCCGATTTGGGAAATAAATGAAGCGCATTTTTGTATTCATGCACAGCCAGATCCGTTGCCATTTTATTTAATCCGTCTGCTTTGTTAATTGCAACTGCATCGGCCATTTCCATAATTCCCTTTTTAATTCCCTGCAATTCATCACCAGCACCTGCAAGCATAAGCAGCAGGAAGAAATCTGTCATACCCTTTACCAGTGTTTCCGACTGTCCGACACCGACAGTTTCAACGATAATTACTTCAAAGCCGGCCGCTTCGCATAATAAAACGGTTTCCCTTGTATTACGCGCAACGCCACCAAGTGACAAATTGGTAGCGGATGGACGGATATAAGCCAATGGATCATGTGCAAGTCTTTCCATCCTGGTTTTATCTCCCAATATGCTCCCACCCGATTTTTTACTGGATGGATCAATGGTCAGTACGGCTACCTGTTTTCCCAGGGAGGTAATATGTTTGCCCAACGCTTCAATAAACGTACTTTTTCCAACACCGGGTATCCCGGTAATCCCGATTCTCAGGGAATTTCCTGTATTTGGCAATATATTCTTGAGTATCAGTTTAGCGAGATTGCGATCCTGGGAAAGTCTGCTTTCAATGATGGTTATAGCGCGGCTTAGTACAAAACGGTCACCAGAAAAAATGCCATTGGTGTAATCATCAATTGAAAGTCGCTGGCGCATGAACTGCTTAAGATTTAGAGGAACAGGTTGTAAAAGTCGGTATTGACTATGAAAAATGAAACTTTTTAATCTGAAAAAACGCTAAATCCTGTATATTGTTCGTTTAAAATAACATCTTTTCAATACATCACTTTTCGAATGAAAATTTCAAAAATTTGTTTAGGCATCATTGCTGTATGTTGTCTTGGTTTTTCGGTGGCTTCTGCCCAGGATGCCGACAAGGTAAAGTATGATGCACACGTACTTTTTCATCCATTATTTAATTTCCAGCCAGGTAATGAATATCGCTCAGCAAGCGGCGCACCAGGTCCAAAATACTGGCAAAACCGTGCCGACTATAAAATTAACGTTGCCCTGGAAGAAGAAAAAGGGATGATCAGCGGTGATGTAGAGATTACGTATAAAAATAACAGTCCTGAAAACCAGGAATTTATATGGCTGCAACTGGATCAGAATACCTTCAACGAAAAATCAAGAGGAGGTAAAACGACGCCTGTAACCGGTGGCCGTTTTGGTAATACGGGATTCAGCGGTGGCGATTCCCTGAAATCAGTCATGGTGCAATACGGAAAAGATAAGTTTGTAAATGCAAACTACACGGTAACTGATACCCGTATGCAGGTTCGCCTGGCAACTCCTTTGAAAGCAAACGGAGATGTGATCAAAATAAAAATTGCTTATTCGTTCAAAATTCCTGAATACGGAGCAGACCGTATGGGTACTTTGGAAACTAAGAACGGTATCGTGTATGAAATGGCGCAATGGTATCCGAGAGTGGCTGTTTTTGATGACATTGAAGGCTGGAACGTGCTTCCTTACCTTGGAGCAGGAGAGTTTTATCTGGAATATGGTGATTTTGAATATAATGTTACCGTTCCCTGGGATCACATTGTTGTTGGCTCAGGTGAATTAACCAACCCGGCTGAGGTACTGACAGCCGAACAAAGAAAAAGACTGGCAGATGCAGCAAAAAGCGATGCAACAGTGATGATCCGTACTGCTGAGGAGGTTACGAACCCATCCAGCAGGCCAAAACAATCCGGAACACTGACATGGCGTTTCAAAATATCGCAATCCCGCGACATTGCGTGGGCAACATCAAAAGCATTTGTCTGGGATGCGGCTAAAATGAACCTTCCTAACGGAAAAACAGCTTTGGCACAATCTGCCTATCCTGCTGAGGACGGCGGCGCGGATGGCTGGGGGCGCTCAACGGAATATGTGAAAGGCTGTATTGAATTTTATTCTTCTTATATCCATGAATTTACTTATCCGGTAGCAACCAATGTAGCTGGTATCGTAGGTGGTATGGAATATCCTGGAATCGTTTTTTGCAGCAGCCAAAGCAGAAAAGATGATCTTTGGGAAGTAACTGACCATGAATTCGGGCATAACTGGTTTCCTATGATCGTTGGGAATAACGAACGCAAATATGCGTGGATGGATGAAGGATTTAATACTTTTATCAATTTCCTGTCAGGAGATAACTTTAATAACGGAGAATACAAGAATAGACAAATGAACAATCTGCATCGCCTTGCGCCTATCATTTTCCGTCCCAAGGCAGATCCTATCATGACTATACCTGATGTGGTACAGCCTGCAAATCTTGGATGGGAGGCATACCACAAACCAGCGCTCGGATTAAAAATGTTAAGAGAGCAGGTGCTTGGTAAAGACCGTTTCGATTATGCATTTCATTTATATGTGCAGCGCTGGGCTTTCAAACATCCTACACCGTATGATTTCTTCCGTACTATGGAAGATGCAGCGGGAGAAGATCTAGGCTGGTTCTGGAAAGGCTGGTTTTTTGAAAATTACAAGCTTGACCAGGGCGTTAAAGATGTAACTTACGTTGAGCAAAATCCTGAGAAGGGTTCTATTATAACGATTGAAAACCTGAATCAGTGGGCGATGCCTGTACAAATAGATATTGAAGAAGTAAGCGGTAAAAAAACGCGTGTACAGCTGCCGGTGGAAATATGGCAACGTGGTGGAAGCTGGACTTTCCGTGCATCCACACAGCAGCCAATTCGCTCTGTAACCATTGATCCTGATCACAGCCTGCCTGATATCAATCCGGAAAACAATGTTTGGAAACCAATGAAAATTTCAGAACCGGAAGTGAACTAGTTTTTAGATTCCAGCCTTTAACAAGCGGAAATAAATTGTAAGAACTCCATAAAAAAGCCTTTAAACTCTGATTGTGATTCAGAGCTTAAAGGCTTTTTATATTATTAAAAATAACAGAGCAGAAATCAGACCGTAATCAGCATTGCCCCGTATGAATAACCACCGCCAAATACAGTAACTACAATGTTTTCTCCTGATTTAAATTTATCCCTGTTTTCCGATAATGCAATGGCACAGCCTGCACAGCCTGTATTTCCCAAATACTGAATATTTGAAATCAATTTTTCAGCCGGAATTCCCAAAGTATTAATAACATTCAAACTAATACGGTGATTGGCCTGGTGCGGAATAAGATAATCCAGATCATCAATTGTCAGTCCGCAATCCTGTAAAACCTGCTGACTTACTTTTGGCATATAAATACACGCATTCTGAAAAACATCCCTGCCATGAGGCATCACAACCCCGCGGTGATTAGGGCGCAGCACAACGGCTTCTATTGCTTTCCCGCTGGTTGCAGCTCCTCCGGTAATAATCTTTTTAATCTGCATATCCGATTCGGTCTGCCTTTCTTTTGAAATCAGCATGGCCGAAGCGCCATCGCCCCACAAGTGGCCTGAAACCGTGTCCATTTCATTATAATAAGCCGTGTTCTGATCCGAAACCACTACAAGCGCTTTTGTTGCTTTACCAAGAGCAAAATATCCTTCCACGATCTCAATGGCATTGAGAAGTGACGAACATGCTGAGGAAATAGTAACAACAGGTATATCGGGAATCTGAAGTTGGTGCTGAACTGCGTGTGCGAGTGTTACAATAGTATCATAAGGAGTGTAAGTACCGCCTACGATAAGATCAATTTCATTTTTGCTGTAAGGAATATTTTCAAGCAAAGATTCCACGGCCTTCATAGCCATAGTAGCGGTATTTTCGTCTGCTGGAAGCCTTGCGGCGTTCTGAAATTCCGGTACGTGCCACAATCCATTCGTCAGAAAGATTATTGAGATTCGTAAAATATTCATTACCAATTACTTCGCTTGGCAAATAATGACTTATAGTATTAATATACATGGTTGAGAAGTTGGCTCCGCACACTGAGATTCAATTTAATTCCGAAAGTTAAATATTTCGTAGAAAACGTAGTACTTAATATTTGAACAATTCAAGAATAAACTAATAAAATTATATCTAATTGTTCGGTTAGTTATAATTTTAAGGCCTGAGTATGGATTTATAAAATAATAAAAGAATTTTTTGTTCAGTTTTCCAATTGTAATGGTTTTTCACGGCTTCTTTTCCATTATTGCCCATTTCCAGGGCTTCTGCAGGATTATCAATAATCCATTCCAGCGTTTCTGCCAGCGTGCCTGAATCATAAGGAGAAATACAGAAACCGCATCCGGATTTTTCTACGACGTCTTTATAAAGCGCAAAATCTGATGTAATGACAGGCAATTTTAATGCCATGTATTCAAACAGCTTTGTCGTATAAGAATCGGGATAATCAGCTAATGGCTTTAATAAGGCAATTCCGGCCAGAGATTCCTGCGCAAATGGAACGGCCAACCGCAGATCAGTATATCCATAAAAAGTCAGATGCTGGCTGATGCGTTCGTATCCCGGCAATAAATTGGCTTCATCCTGACTGAATCGAACTGGCCCGAACAAATGTACATGAAAGCGTTGGTGCTTTCTTTTCAGGATAACCAATGCTGCTACCAGCGTATCAAAACATCTTTCCATGGAAATAACACCTGAATAGAAAAACGTTGGCACCTGAGATGAGGTAATGGATTGTCGTGAACAGGCATCAATAAACGGCAACGAAACATAGTTATGAACAACGGCTGACGGTAAGGCCAGGTTTTGGTATTCGTTCAAATACGCATGTTCGGTAAAAATGCAGTAAAAATTTCTTCTGGCAGCGTGATCAAAATACCGGAATAAAGCCTGAAATACAGCCAGATTATTATATTGTTTGATCTGGAATTTTTTATACAGATTTTCCTGTACTTCGTAAATAATTTGTGCGCCGAGCCATTGGAAGAAAAAAGCAATCGGTATAAGTTCAGGGACGAATATATGTACCAGATCGGGGCGTAAACGAATACATTTCCAAAGTAAAACAGGGTGTGTAAAAATAATCCTGAACAATAAACTTTTAAATTCAGGCAACCGGACCATGGTAACAGCAGGCTGGGTTTCGTAATGACCGGCATTTGGTAGGGCACAGAATACTTCATAAAACGGCGCAAGTGAAGGCGCAATCTTGTAAAGAATGCGTGGGTCTGTGGCCGGATGCACACTGCTAAGAAGTAGTACCCGCTGTGTCATGCCTGAGTTACGATGTATACGCCGGCGGAAGTTCCGATGCGGTCAGCACCGGCTTCTACAAAAGCAATTGCCTGTTCATATGACCTGATTCCTCCGGATGCTTTAATTTTGATTTCTGCCGGTAGTATCGTTCTCATTTTACGAACAGTATCTGTTTCAGCGCCGTTTGAGGCGAATCCGGTTGATGTTTTTACATAATCAACTCCTGCTTCAGCACAAATTTCACAAGCGGTATATAATTCAAAGGAATCAAGGTAAGCCGTTTCAATAATTACTTTAATGAGCGTGCTATTTTCGTGCGCCAGCATTGTCAACTGACGGATTTCCTCCCTAACGCTTAAGTATGCCATTGATTTAAACTGAGAGACATTGATCACCACATCCAGCTCAGTAGCTCCGTTGTTCAATGCATCCTGTGCTTCGGCCAGTTTTGTTTTAGTAGTTGAGTAACCCATTGGAAACCCGATTACCGTGGCAATTTCGATCCTGATCGGGCAGAATTCCAGCATTTCCTTCGTATAAGCAACATAAGTCGGAGCAACACAAACAGCTTTGAACTGGTGAATCCAGGCTTCCTCACACAGTTTCCTGATATCGGTTTCCCTGGCAGTGGGAACGAGCAGGGTATGATCAATGTAAGAGGAAAGGTTTGTCATCTATATTACTTAAAAAGGCTCATCGGGCTAATGCAAAAACCCCGTCTAACCGACAGGGCTTTTAATATGATACTGAAATTCTTACTAATTTATGCTTTTGTAGTTTCTTCTTTTACTTCTGTATCAACTGTGGCAGTATCCAATGCAGCATTTTCAGAAACTTCTTCTTTTGCTTCAGCAGCAGCTTCTACGAACAATTCTGGTACGTATTTTGACAACAGGTTATACCAGGTGATAATTTTTTTGATATCGGAAATATATACTTTCGATCTGTCAAAATCAGGAAGTATTTTATTTAAAAATTCAATAAAATCTTTGTCTGAAGCAGTTTTCGCCTGTAAATCTATCGACTCTCCGTGTAATTCTTTAATTTTCAGGAAAACGTCAGCCAGAGGAACTGATTCCTCTTCGCCATCAGTAAAAATAGAAACATCCTTTAATACAGATACCCGTGCAGTAGGTCCGATCAATGTTTTTTCACGTTTTTCATCCAGGCTTTCTACTATCACACCTGCGCGACTTGGTTTTAAAATGCGGAATAAACCGCCTTTGCCAGAAACGTTGGCTATTTCTTTCAACAAATCCATTCCGGTTGCCTCTACTTTATCACTCATTCTTTCTCTGCTGTTAGTTTTCTGTTAATTTTTTCTCCACCATACACATTAGCCAGGTTCTGATGGCAAATGATCACTTCCAGGTAGCTTTGGATCTGGCAAATTTCCCGCAAAATAACGGAAAGATTGATCCGCAAACAACCATAATTATTTCTTGTTTGCTGAAAACGTATCGTTATAAGTTTCTATTGCCTTAAGAATAGGTTCTCTTCCTTCATTTTTTTCAGCAGAAGTTACAAAAAGAGGTGGTATTTCTTCCCAAAGTTCTGCTAGTTTTTTTGAGTAAGCAGCCACCTGAATGTCAACCTGATAAGCTTTGAGTTTATCTGCTTTTGTGAAAATAATATGAAAAGGAAGCCCGGCTTCTCCAAGTCCTGCCATGAATTCCAGATCCGCGGCCAATGCGCTGTGCCTGATATCAACCAATACAAAGATACAAACAAGGTTTTCGCGGTTATGCAGGTAATCGCCGATCATCTTTTCCCATTTCTCGCGCTCTGCTTTACTTACTTTGGCATAACCATAGCCAGGTAAATCTACGAGATACCACGCATTATTAATCTCAAAATGGTTGATCAACTGGGTTTTGCCAGGCTGCTGAGAAGTTTTGGCAAGAGATTTTTTTCCGGTAAGCATATTGATTACCGACGATTTTCCCACGTTGGAACGGCCAATAAACGCATACTCAGGCATGTCAGGAGGAGGGCATTTTTCATAATCTGAATTGCTCATCACGTATTTCGCTTCCTGAATTTTCATCTTGTATCCGGTTATTTTGGGTGCAAAGGTACTTATTCTTTTTAAGTGCTACGAAAAGCGAGCAGTTTAAGGCCTTAATTTGTAAACTATTGAAAAAGAATTGTTTTATTAGAACAAAACAAAGCACTATTTTCGTTATGTTTTTATTCAAGCCGTTACAAAATCAAAAATCATGAAAATTTATAAAAAGGCATTTTTTATTCTGGCATTTATCATGACCGTTTCGGTTGCGAATGCTTTCGACGGAGGTAAAAAGGAAACCAAAAAAGAGGATACCGGAATACAGTTTACATCTGGCTCCTGGTCCGAAATATTGAAAAAAGCGAAAGCGGAGAAAAAAATTATATTCTTTGATGCTTATACTACCTGGTGCGGGCCGTGCAAATTGTTACAGAAAAATGTTTTTACACGTAACGATGTGGCCGATGTTTTCAATAAGAATTTTATCAACGTAAAATTTGACATGGAAAGTGGCGAAGGGCCTAAGCTGGCAAAAAAGTATCCATTAGAAGGTTATCCAACATTGTTTTTTATAGATGCTAACGGAAAAATGGTTGAACAGGTAACCGGCTACCAAAATCCAGAAACACTGATTAAGATCGGCAAAAAGATTTCACAGCATTCTGCTATGTAAATATCAGTTCAAGCATTTATAAAAAATAACCCTGAGGAATATCATTACCTCAGGGTTATTTTTTATATGGTGTATGAATATTTCTTATTCGTAGTAATTTGGAACGCGGTGGCCGCTGCTTTCCAG
Organism: Dyadobacter sp. NIV53; assembly: GCF_019711195.1. Taxonomy (NCBI): domain Bacteria; kingdom Pseudomonadati; phylum Bacteroidota; class Cytophagia; order Cytophagales; family Spirosomataceae; genus Dyadobacter; species Dyadobacter sp. NIV53. The sequence continues at coordinate 3,697,807 of NZ_CP081299.1, read as the reverse complement.
AAGCTGGTCTTTTTTGAATAGAGTCACGTCTGCAGTAACCATATCTTTTACCAATGCTTTCAAATCATACTTAGGTTTCCAGCCTAATTTAGTCATTGATTTTGTCGGATCGCCGATCAGCAATTCAACTTCGGTAGGACGGAAATAACGTGGATCAACAGCTACAACTTCTTTTCCGATTTCAATCTGGAAGCCCGGATTGTTACATTTTACCACTTTTGCAATTTCACCTGCGCCTTCGCCCGAAAATTCCAGTTCAACACCTACTTCAGCAAATGCCATTCTTACAAAATCACGGATTCTGGTAGTTACACCGGTTGCAATAACGTAATCTTCTGCAACTTCCTGCTGCAAGATCAGCCACATTGCTTCTACGAAATCTTTTGCATGACCCCAGTCACGCTGAGCATCAAGATTTCCCAGATATACTTTATCCTGTAATCCCAATGCAATACGGGCAACGGCACGTGTGATTTTACGTGTCACAAAAGTTTCTCCGCGTAATGGGGATTCGTGATTAAATAAAATACCGTTCACCGCAAACATGTCGTAAGCTTCACGATAATTTACCGTAATCCAATAACCGTACAACTTAGCAACTGCATATGGAGAACGCGGGTAAAATGGAGTAGTTTCAGATTGTGGAACCTGCTGAACCAATCCGTATAGTTCTGAAGTAGATGCCTGATAGATTTTAGTTTTCTTGGTCAGTCCAAGCAAACGAACCGCTTCCAGAATACGCAACGTACCAATTCCGTCTACATTGGCTGTATATTCAGGTTCTTCAAAACTTACCTGAACGTGTGACATAGCACCCAGATTGTAGATTTCATCAGGCTGGATTTCCTGAATGATCCTGATAATATTAGTAGAATCACTCAAATCCCCATAGTGCAAATGAAAGCGAACATTCCTTTCGTGCGGATCTTCGTATATGTGATCAATTCTTTGTGTATTAAACAGAGAGCTTCTGCGTTTGATACCATGGACTTCATAGCCTTTACTCAAAAGTAATTCTGCCAAATAAGCCCCGTCTTGCCCGGTAATACCCGTAATTAATGCCTTTTTCATTATGAAATAAGTATGTATAGAAATTTATGAATTGATAATAATCAGTTAAGTGCAATCACTGTTCGCCGGAACTCAGCATCAGGCTTTTTTTAATCTCAACCCTGTCTGCCAGGATCACAGCAGAAGAATACTGCTCTTTGATCTGATCCAGATATTGCTCGGCATCGCTGCGATACATAAAGTCGCCTACTTTCACGCGGTATGTTGGCTGGGAGTAAGAAACGTATGGTGTCAGGTCAGGAAAAGACTGGTAAACGTAAGATTTTGCAGCATCTGCTTCTTGTCTTACGTTTCCTACATAAATCTGAATCCGGTAACCACTGATATAGCGAATAGATTTATTTTGTTTGGACATGGTGTCCAGAACCATTTCCAGCCTTTTGTTTACATACAATGGTTTGTCATTGCCTGCGCTCGAATTTACAGGAGCGGTTACAGTCTCGGTTTTCTTGTCAAAAACAGGTTCAATATATTCAAACCGGGGCCTTATCGAGGATAAATCTTCACGATATTCAGAACCGGAAGAACTGGACAGATTTTTTTGCTACAGCCTGATAGTGTAAGGATGCCTAATAATAAGGTCCATAAAAAAAAACTTTTTTCAGGCAGCATATTCGGAACGATTCATATTGAGCTTACAAACTTAACCAAAATTGGAAGAATCACCAATTCAACACTATTTTGAATGTAATACCTAACTTTGCGGCAAGTAATAAAAACAGTCAATGCAAATCCAACAAAACGTATCGCTTCGTAACCTCAATACATTTGGCCTGGAATCGGAAGCCAGATACTTCGTGGAAGCAAAGTCAGTTGATGAACTGGCAGTTATATTAACAGACAAAAACTGGAACAACTTTCCAAAATTTATTCTGGGTGGAGGAAGTAATATTTTGCTTACCAAAAATATCGACGCCCTTGTAATTCATCCCGATATTAAAGGAATTGAAAAAATAAGGGAAAATGACGACCACGTATGGCTTCATGTAGGTGCTGGTGAAGTTTGGCATGACCTGGTTATGTACTGTGTGGCCAGTCAATACGCAGGTATAGAAAACCTGTCCTTGATCCCCGGAACAGCCGGAGCTGCTCCCATGCAGAATATCGGAGCTTACGGAGTGGAAATAAAAGATGTGATTGAAACCGTTGAAGCCATTTCTATTACTACTGCCGAAGTCCGTGTTTTCACGTGGGAAGAATGCCGGTTTGGGTACAGGGAAAGCATTTTTAAAAAAGAGCTGAAAGATCAGTACATCATTACCGGAGTTGTTTACAGGCTAAATAAAAAGCCGGTTTTTAATATTGAATACGGTGACATAAAAAAGACATTGCAGGAAATGAATGTTGCAAATGTTTCACTACGTACCATTAGCAATGCTGTCATTCATATCAGGCAAAGCAAATTGCCCGATCCGGCACAAATCGGAAACGCGGGAAGTTTTTTTAAAAACCCTGAAATAGAAAAATCACAGTTTGAATTATTGAAAAATTCTTTCCCAACAGTGCCAGGTTATGCTGTTGGAAATGATAAAATTAAAGTACCTGCTGGCTGGCTTATTGAACAGGCTGGCTGGAAAGGCTACCGCGAAGGGCAGATAGGAGTCCACGAACGTCAGGCATTGGTTTTGGTTAATTATGGTGAAGGAACCGGGCAAGATATAAAAATGCTGTCAGAAAAAATTCAGGATTCTGTTGAACATAAATTTGGGATCCGTTTATCGGCAGAGGTTAATTTTGTTTAAAACAAGTTATATGTATTCAAAAAAACTTTATACCTCATTAGTACTTTTAATAATTTTCATTGCCATTTTTTTTCTAAAAAAGAATTTCAGCGGACCCTTATATCAGGACGAATTTCATTATTTGCCAACGGCTGTTTTTTTTAGTAAAGAACCCCTGCCCTCCCTGGATTTGCTCAAGAGTTATAATGAATTGAATACACCGGTACCTTTTATTTTAGGGGGCTGGGTTATGAGTGCTTTTGGTGAAAATGTTCAGTATCTCCGTTTACTAACATACAGTATAAGCTTTTTGCTGCTTATGATTTTTGTGTGGTCTGCACCAGACAATTCCAGGCGCTTTTTCTTATGCCTTGCCGGATTAATTGCCTTCCCGAATTATTATCTGTGCAGCGTATACTATTATACAGACATTTTTGCAATGATTTTTGTATTGGCAGGAACTGTTGCCTATATCAAACGATCACATGCATTAGGAGCCTTATTTTTTATAGCAGCAGTAAGCAGCAGACAATATATGCTCGCGTTTCCGGCCGCTATTGCGGGTTATGAACTTCTTGAATTATTAAAAAAGAGTTCAGGTTTAAAACAATTTTGGAAGAACTTATTCTTGGACAAAACCTGGATCTATTATTCTGTGGCAGTTATCAGTATTGTTCCATGGGTTTTGCTCTGGCACGGACCGGCACCTGCGGCAGTTATGGCTCAGCAGCATTATGACTCTGATAAGTTAGTTGTTTACAATTTTGGATACGTAATTTATTCCTGCGTCTGCCTTGCTGTGTATTATGTAATTCCCGAAGTCCTGATCACCGGAAAACTCAGGTATTTTATGGATTATCCGCGCAATTATCCGCGATTGTTCATAACATTCGTAATTATCGTCATCGCCTTAATCAGCTTTTCCCCGGCCAGGCAAGCATATAATCCTTACTTTACATGGCCATATCTGGGTTATATTGATCAGCTTTTTATGACAGTCGGAATAACCGGTTTTATCAAGCAGATCTGTTTCGGGTTTTTAATGCTGATTACATTGATGCGTTTTGTTTCTCCTCATTTTAACCTCGCAAGCTGTATCGTTGTGATCAATGTATTATTACTGGGCAAAGCACAACTTTCCTGGGATAAATATTCTTTGCCCATGATCATGGCATTGTGGTTTCTGGCAATGTTTGATAATTACTGGTCGCTCTCGAAAACTGGAAAAGAACCTAAGCCGTCACTTCGCTATTGATATTTTTTTTGTGATGGATTGATCTCCTATTTGGATTTTAAGAAAATATATTCCTGTTACGAGATCGCCAACGGGCAGGTGGATTAGATTCTTTTTCGGATAAGTAATTCTATTTAAGCGTATACCGGCACTGGAAAATATGTCAATCTGATTAATTGTGTTTAAATCCGAAATTACATTTACTATATCAAAGGCAGGATTGGGATAAACGATTATACCGGAATCATCCACAACATCATCACTTTGTTTCGTAATCATAACCAATGAAATGGCAGATTCCACTTCATTGGTATAACCTCTTATCTGATAGGTATATGCAATTCCTTTCTGTGCTGACTGATCGATATACTCGCTTTGGTTGTTTGGTAAATAAATGATATCGTGCATCTATAGGGAATCAGTGCTGAACCTTTCAAGTATATAGCCCGTAACATTGGACAATTTAGTCCAACTAAGTACAATTTTACTCTTATTTTCGGAAGCCCTAAGTGCTACATCTCCAAAATTCGGGTAGGGAAAAATTTTGTTATGATGAAAAGCAAATGCCCTGAATCCTTGTTTATTTCTCAAAAATGGACCGATATAAACCCAGGGAGCGCTTAAAAGACCTGAGTAATGATATTTAGAGGGCAAATATTTTATCAAAGAGTCGTTGCCAACTTCCTTTAAATTCAAAATGATCTTATTCGCTTCTGCTCTTCCCGATCGGAGTTTTTGCCAAACTTTATTTAAATAAAAAAATCTTTCACAGCATATGTAGATACTGGTTCCTGGCTTCCTTCAATATTTGCCGCAATGGTATCATTGGGATAAACCATTTGCTGGTAATCTTCAAACACCAAAGTTATTTCATCCCGTTCAGGTGTTGAATAAAATGCTTTCTGAAGACTGGGAGAGGTGATTTTTTCCTTTTTTTTGTAATGATAAAAACCAGCCATATCAGCAAGCTCTTGGCCAAGTTTTAAATAACCTTCCAATCCGTAATGAAACCCGTTCCAGCTAGGTGCGCCCAAGGCGGCGTATGGCTGTATGATCGGATATTTGAGATTTAAAGTTCTTTGCTGTTCTCTAAAAATCCCAATGTTATCATTGTAGGCACCTCCTCCAAAAAGAGGTAACTGGAAAACGTATATCTTTTCTGCCATTGGATAATCTTCTTTCCATTGCGCAACCATCTGGTCAAAACGCGGTGCCCATACCAATGGTGTTTCGGATGCGGCCTCATTTTCTCCCTGCCAGTAATATATCGCTTTCAGATAAGGTAACAATCCTGATTGTTTGGCATAATGCAGTAATGTTCCATACGCAGTTGAGGCATCCGAATGATCATTAGCATTTCTGGACAAGAGGTCCTGAATAGAAGCTCCTGCAAGTGCCCCATTGATCACACAGGTAGGAATCTGGTATTTTTCGGCTACTTTTCGCTGAAATTCGATACCAAAAATGCCTACACGTGGTGTAAGGTCGTTTGATAGTCCCCAGTTTACGCTCGTTCCTCCCAGAGATCCGTAAGTGCGGCAGTATTCATTTCTATATGTATAATCGACTTCCCATGCGACAGCGTTTGACTGGCCATAAATAATATAAAAATCACCGGCAACAATGTCATCCCTGCGTACAATCAGGCTGGAATCGGTTGCAGATTTACATGCATAGACTTCAAAAGAATATTCAGCCAGTTCAGCTTTTATTTTCGAGGAAGTGCTAAAAGGTGCAACTGCGGCACTGTATTGCAGGTTCATTTTTTGATAACCTGTTCTTATTGCATTTCTGTATTTTACAACGGATACATAGGCATAACCGGAAGCTTCAATTTTACCTGAAATTTTTATATCTGCCTCGCTCTGGCTATCTCTTCCAAAAAGCTGTTTATCAGCGGGCAAATTGTCGAAAGTTACAATTCCAATTGACTGCGCAAAGCCACAGGAAAGTCCGAAGCTGATATGTATCAGGCTGAATAAAAGTATAATTTTTTTCATAAAACCGTATAGTGTGTGTTGCTGTAATGATTACAGGCGTTGCAGAAATAACAAATCTATTATACAACCGCCTGTTATCATAATAAAACAGAATTTTAGTGGTTTTCGCACATAGATATAACAAAAAGGATTTCTTGCAAACCAGACTTCAAGAATATACGTTTACATAGTCAATATGAAAATAAAACAGAAGCTTTGAATGTGAAATAATAAAGACATATTTTTGATTTAACAAGAGTCTGAAATTAAGATTTGATAATGAACTCAACGAATAAAAAATTTATTTTACTGCTTATCTTCATTTGTGGTTTTAAAGCAGAAATTTATGCGCAGCGTTTTTATTCTGTCGTCTTTGATCAGCTTCCGGAAGACATGCAATTGTATGCCAGAGAAGACGATGACATGGCTGTCGTGCCAGTTTCAGGAGTAATTGAAGTTGCAGGATGGGATCATATTTCTGTTGTTACTTTCAGGAATAAAGAACGTTATGCCTATAATAAATCAGTACTTGCTTATGAGGGAAAACCTTCGGCTTCCTTTGATATTAAGCCATCTATTAAGGCGGAAATGGCAGATTATTCTTTCGAGATATACGCATGTAAACAGGCCGATTCTATTTTAATAGTAAAAAGAGCCGAAGTTGTTGCAGGTGATTTTTATGTAATCAGCGGACAATCAAATGCATTGGCTCTTCAATTTGGGGATTATTCAAACAAATACTGCCGTACGGTTGCACGTATTCCCGATTCCAATCCGGGGCTCACTCCCGGTGATACGCTATGGATTCCTGCGGCATGGTCATGGACTTACGTGGGAGCCTGGGGTTTGCAGCTTCAAAGGTCTGTTCTTGAAACTTACGGTATTCCTACCTGCGTTATCAATGGCTCTTTGCCAGGAACGAAGATAACGCAGTTTTTGGACAGGGATGCGAGCAATCCTGCTAAGCCTACCTCTCTTTATGGCGGTCTTTTACATCGGGTCAATAAAGCAAAACCAGCAAGGATCCGTAACTTTTTTTGGTATCAGGGGGAACAGGAAGCGATTGAAGGAATTGCAGGTTATGACGCGGAATTTGACAAACTATTTAAATACTGGCAAATTGATTACCCGCAAGTGGATGAGTTTGATATCATACAGATAAATGCTTTCTGGAGTCCTACTGCGGGTGAGATAAGGGATTTTCAGCGGAGGACAAAATATCTTTATCCCAAAACAGATCATTTTGCAACATTAGGATTACCACTATATACAGACGGAATTCATTATTTAATTGATGGTTATCAGATACTTGGAAAACGGTTATTCCACTTTTTAAGTCCGAAAAATTACGGATTAGCGGATACCGTTGATGTTTCGTGCCCTGACATAAAAAAGGCATATTACTCTTCAGCAAAAAAAGATGAAATCGTGCTTTTGTTTGATGAAGGACAACATTTAAAATGGCCGGCAGATACGATAATAAAAGGGGAGGATGGTACGCCAGTGACAATGAGTAACCGTAACTTCTTTTTCCTCGATGGAAATAATGCATCACCTGCCAAAGTCAAATCGGGTACAGCGGCCGGAAACCGTGTGACATTGTCAATGACGGAACCCGTTACTGCAAAAACGATCAATTATCTTCCGATTGTAAAACCGGCAAACATTTCGGTTTTTCGTGGGCCGTATATTACCAATAGTACGGGACTGAGTGCCTTTTCTTTTAATAATGTTACTATTGGTGACCCGTTGCTGCTTTCTCTTTCATCTATTCAGGCGGGTATGACAGTACAGGTAGAATGGCCATCTGCCACAGGTGCAACTAATTATGTTCTGGAAAGAAAAACCGATTCTTCCGCCGTTTTTACTAAAATAAAAGAGTTTGATGACAAAACGGTTAGTTACGTAGATAAGGATGTCGCAGTGAATAAAACGTATACATACCGGATTCAGGCATTCAGCGCCGTTTCTGAATCACAACAGTATGAATCTTCTATAACGGTTGTGCCAATTCTTGCGGTGGAGCCACAAAATAAAAGTGATTATATGAATGTTTATCCAAATCCTTCGACAGATAAATTAAATATTCAGTTTAAAAAAGCAACTTCCGGAGTATTACAAATCGTTAATAAGCAAGGGCAAAGCGTATTCAGCGACAACATTGTTTTGAAAAAGGAGTATTTCATTAATACAGCGCTTTTACCATCCGGAGCTTACATTATCACGCTTAAAAATGACAAGGGAATTGCGGTTAGCCAGAAAATTGTGAAATAATTTATTATTCATTAATTCGATTTTGACATAAATATTTAATGAGTTTAGAATAAAATTTCATTGGATTTTCAGATTAAAAATATAAAATTTATTCTATTCCTATATATTTTTATAGAATAAATTGTAGTAGAATTGTGATACAATGTATGTTTGTCCTTAAAACATTGTATTAACGAGTATACGATGAGCGAAAAATCCCTAAGAAATTTAAGTATTGCCTATCTGATTCTTCCTAATATTCTTTTTTTCTATAATTGGACAAATTTACCAATTGCCATAGCAGGAGTGATTACTTTAATATATCTTTTAATTGAGGACAGAAAAGATAAGAGTTTTAATGGTTTTAGAATACTGAAGAGGAAAGATGTCATCATCATTGGCCTTACAACATTAGTTCTCACGTTTGTTTCCGGTATAAATGGTTATTGTTACCAAACTTTTGATTATTGGTGCCACAATACCAAATTCTACGAATTACTATCTTACAGCTGGCCTATAAGGATTCCGAAAAACGGACCGGTAATTTCCTATTATTATGGATTTTACATTATTCCTGCCCTGTTTTCCAAAGTTACCGGCACCATTAATGAAGCATCTATTTTCGTATGGACGTGGCTGGGAATCGCCATTGGGATTTCATGGATATACCTGGTTTTAAATAAAAAAATAGTATTTGTTTTACTGGCAGTTTGCATTGGAGATCTTCCCCATGTTTTAAAAACAGTTTTGTATAAATTGTCTGTCAGCCTTTATGCATTTGGGGACTTCGGAATTGAAAACTGGTCTAATCTTGAAAATTTACTATGGGTGCCTAACCAGGTAATTCCGACATTGATATTAGGAGGCATGTTCATGTATATTTTAACGAGGAATTTAAATTTTGATTTAATGGTCTTACCCATAGCCCTGAGCTTTTGGTGGGCTGTTTTTCCCGCGTTTGTATGTGGATTTTTATTGGCTGTATTAATTATAAGAGACTGGATTCTTACAAAATTTCAGTTGGATTGGGTAAGAGTTTTTAAGAAAGTAGTTCTTCCTTTCCTTATATGTTTGCCGGTACTTATATTTTTCATGTCACATGCAGAAGCGCCTATCTCCGGTTTTATATGGAATTTCAGCTCTGACATCAGTAATACGATCTCAGAATATGCAGTGAATATTGGCATTAACGCAGTACTTTTTTTGACAGCCTATTTTTACTTCAGGAAGATCAATCTACCATCTTTGGAACAATTCCCTTTCTATCTCATACTTGCTTTATGTATCATTTTCCCGATTTACAGATTGGGAAAGGTCAATGATTTCTTATTCCGGGGAATGATGCCTTTTTTAATTATTATTGGCATGTACTTGTTCTATCCGTTAGCGACTTACAGATCAAAACGAACATTTGGTATCATCAAAAATTCATGGATGGCCATACCTCTTGTACTGCTTTTGGCGACGTCATCTCTTATTGGTATTACACGGGTTTTCAGAGCCGCGACAGTGAACCAGTATACGGCGCAAATGAACCCTGACAAAGTTACTTTCCGGGCAATCCCATATGATGCCTATACCAATATTTATGAAGTGTTAAAGGAAAAATGGTCGCAACAGGAAGCTAACCAATATTTAGGAAAATCAGATTCGTTTTACGAAAAGTATATGGCTCCCAAATTGTAGTTTTTAACGGCTTATTATTGGTTGTCTAAGGAAAATAATAAGCTGTTATTTGATTGTTGGTCAGCTTCCCAGCCCGTATCTTAAAATGCAATAAATTGCCCGGAAACCATCTTTCCAGTTAATTTTTTTACCTTCTTCGTAGGTTCTGCCGTAATAGGAAACACCTACTTCATAGATACGTATCCGGGGTATTTTGGAGATTTTGGCCGTTACTTCAGGCTCAAACCCGAATCTTTTTTCGACCAGGACAAGGCTTTTCAACATATCAGCCCTGAATAATTTGTAGCATGTTTCCATATCCGTTAGGTTCAGGTTGGAGAACATATTGCTTAAAAAGGTAAGAAACTTGTTTCCGATCGTGTGCCAGAAAAACAAGATACGATGTGGTGTACCGCCCATAAAACGGGAACCGTACACCACGTCAGCGTAGCCTTCAATAACAGGCTTTAATAAAATATTAAATTCCTGAGGATCATATTCAAGATCAGCGTCCTGTACAATAATATAATCCCCGATTGCTTTACGGATACCTGTATGCAATGCAGCTCCTTTGCCCTGATTGTATTCATGGCGGAAGTAGCTGATTTCTACAAGCGGATTTTCTTCGATAAATCGTTTAATCATTCCTTCTGTATTATCAGAAGAGCAATCATTTATAACAACTATTTCTTTCGTAAATCCTCCGATCAGTTCTACGGAATTCAATTTATCCAGCACTTTCCAAATCGTCTTTTCTTCATTGTATGCCGGAACTATAACAGATAACTTCATGAGTGTGTTGTTGATGAATCAAAATGAAACGGCATCCTTGCCGGATCAATGCATTTGCATTAATCAAAGCACAAGGATGCCGCTCCAAGCAAACCAGCATCATTAGCCAATGTGGCACGTTTGATACTGATTGTTTTTAAATAATAAGGTGTAAGCCAGTACTTGAAACGATCGGTAATAGCTGGAAGTATAAACTCGAATGATGCAGAAATCCCGCCACCTATCAATATTGTAGTAATGTCCAGAATCCTGATCATGGATACCAGACCTTCTCCAAGCAGATAGCCCATTTCATAAAAGATCTGTTTTGCAAGCTCATCGCCACCCGAGGCTGCCGCAACAAGTCCTGTTGTAGATATGGTGCCGTCTCCGGGAAGTTGAGTAACGCCGGTGTAACTTGCTCTCATAGCATTGGCCATGTCAAGCAGTTCTTTTTTTCCGATGTTTCTTTCCAGTACTTTTCCGTTCTTGGAAGGAACGTGACCGGGTTCCATGGCATTTCCGCCACCTCCTTTAAACACTTTTTTGTCAATAATAGCTGCTCCGCCTATACCGGTTCCCAGCGTTACAAAAATGTAGTCTTCAGGAAGCTTATCTTCACCAAAATAATATTCTCCCAAAGCTGCTGCATTAGCATCATTTTCAAGATAAAAATCATGATTAGGAAAACGCGCCTTTAAGTCCGGGACGATTGCAATTCCGTCAATTTCAGGAATAGCAGTAATTTCAATGAGTGTAGTACGGTCACGGGTGGTCAGTCCCGGAACACCGATTCCTACCTTTTTCACCTCTGGGTATTCCACCAGCTGAAGTGAGATGGCATCGCCAAGCCGTTCGATAAAATGGCCTGAAACACGCCAGCTGGCAGTATCGTGGCTGTAAAAATTTGAAATTCTCCCATCTGAAGCATCAACGATCCCCATTTTTACGTTGGTACCGCCCACGTCTATACCGAGGTATTGTTCCATGAAATGAAATACGGGTTTAATAAATAATTTTAAAAATGCGGCAATTTAGTAAAATTGCTTTATTGTTTACTAATCAATCTAAATCTCCTAACTGCGGACGGATCAGAATTTCTTCCAAAACTGCCCGCGGCGAGAGTGAATAAGCAGCCCATATTGCGTCGGCGACATCCCTGGATGCCACAAATCTCTCTTCCGGAAGTTCCGTTCCTTTCCAGCTGTCTGTCATTGTAGCGCCGGGCAAAACAGCAGTAACTTTTACATTATGCGGCTTCATTTCCTCGCGCAGAACTTTGGTCATACCATATAAAGCAAACTTTGAAATGCAGTAAGAACCTCCATTAGGATAAGCAGTAATACTTGCAGTAGAGCAAATTGTAAAAATGTGTCCTTTTTTCTGATCGATCATTCCTGCAATAAGGCCTCTTGTAAGATGATAGGCGCTGTATACATTTGTCTCCATTGTTTTTTCAAGAGTACCCTCCGTTTCATTGTGGACCTGCCCGGGAATAAATATTCCTGTATTATTGACAAGTACCGCAATCTGCCTGTTTTTTGACAAAATAAAAGATATAAATTCATTTACATCTTTTCGAAGCGAAAGATCAGCCGGCAGATAATAAAGCTCAGCGGAAGGGAAGCTGGTTTTCATTTCCTCTTGCAAAGAAAAAAGATCCGTATTATTTCTGGCACAGGTAATTACATCGAAACCACCTTCCATAAACCGTTCAATCACTGCCTTTCCTATCCCTTTTGTACCTCCGGTTACTATTACTAATGGATTCATTTTTCTGTTTGCTTCTTTTTTTGTCTAATTTTCCCGAAAATATTGAATACAATTAAGATATTATGTCTGTTATCGGAAAATACTTCATTTTTTTGGGATCATTGTTTGGCAAAGGTGAAAAGTTATCTGTTTACTGGCGGCGTTTCATGGAAGAGTGCGTGGGGATTGGAGTGAGTTCTATCTTTATTGTTGCCATTGTCTCTACTTTTATCGGAGCGGTATCCTGCATCCAGACAGCGTATAATCTGGTAAGCCCTATTATCCCCGTTTCAACCGTTGCGCTTATCGTGCGCGACATGCAGATCCTTGAACTTGCTCCTACAATCACCTGTATTGTACTTGCAGGAAAAGTAGGATCAAATATTGCCAGTGAACTGGGTACGATGCGTATTACGGAACAAATTGATGCACTGGAAGTAATGGGAATCAACTCTTCTTCGTATCTGGTACTTCCCAAAGTTTTGGCGGCCATGTTTACTTTTCCCATGCTTGTTATTTTTGCCGCTTTTCTCGGAATTTTTGGTGGATATCTGGCCGGAACACTTACAGGTGTTATTACAGAAAGAGATTATTTGTACGGCATCCGTGATTCATTTGTTCCTTACAATCTGTTTTTTATGTGTGTAAAACCGTTTGTATTTGGGTTTTTGATTTCGACGATATCATCCTTTCAGGGATTTTTTATTGAAGGCGGGGCACTGGAAGTTGGTAAGGCAAGTACCCAGGCTGTAACAAATAGTTGTATTTCTGTTTTGATTGCCGATTATATGCTGGCTCAGTTATTATTATAATTTTTTCAGGTTCAGCCAAAATCTGACATTTCTGCTCATTAATACAACATGGTATGATTGAAATAAAAGGTATCACGAAATCTTTTAACGGTAAACAGGTTTTAAAAGGAATTACGTCCACTTTTCAAAAAGGGGAAACAAATATGATTATCGGAGGCAGTGGTACCGGCAAAAGTGTTTTGTTGAAAACGATGATCGGGCTCGTAAAGCCGGATGCAGGACAAGTGTTATATAACGGACGGGATTTTTATAATAGTGATAAAGATATACAGCAATCTATTCGCCGTGAAATGGGTGTTCTGTTTCAGGGAGGTGCACTTTTTGATTCTAAAACCGTGGAGGAAAATGTACGCTTTCCATTGGATATGCTTACGGACCAGTCGCACGAAGAAAAACGGGAACGCGTAGCATTTTGTCTTCAGCGTGTAGGCCTGGAAGCAGCAGCTAAACGAATGCCGTCAGAAATAAGTGGTGGTATGAAAAAACGCGTAGGTATAGCCAGGGCTATTGTGATGAACCCCATGTACCTGTTTTGTGACGAACCCAATTCAGGACTTGATCCGCTTACTTCTGTTAAAATTGATGAACTGATCAAAGAGATTACGGAAGAGTATGAGATCACAACGATCATCATTACGCACGATATGAATTCGGTACTGGAAATCGGGCAGAATATTATTTTCCTGTATCAGGGTGATAAATTATGGGAGGGTTTAAACAGCACCATTACTAAAACAGACGTTCCTGAATTGAAAGAATTCTTGTTCTCAAATAAGCTATTGCGGGAAATGGAAAGATGAAGTTTTAAGTTTAGAGTCAAAAGTTTAAAGCTGCGACCGCGCTGTTTAAAGTTAGAACGGAAAGCGGCTAATCACTGACAACCCACAACTAACCGTTATTTCTTCTGCAAAAAAGGAATATTTTTTCTCTCAATCAAAAAGATACCTGCCAGAAAAACAGTGAATACTGACATGTGGATGGGAACAGAAATCCATAAGTCGGGAATCTTGAAAAATGTCGATCCGAAAATAAGAAGTGCGCCTACTCCAATATATCCCAAAGCCGATATTACATCATAAGGAACAGGATAATATTTTTGTCCGAAATAATAACACAAGGCAACCATTGTAAAACCGGAAAGTGCAAAAGCAATGGCGAAACCAAGATAACCGATATTAGGTACCAGAATAAAACTGGTAGCAATTGTTATTAGTGCGCCTGTCAAAGTCAGCCAGGTTCCATACTGGGTCTTGTCTGTGAGCTTAAACCAGGTTGCAAGATTATAATATACGCCCAGAAACAGATATCCGGCTAAAAGCCATGGCACTACTGGCAATCCTTCGTGATATATTTTTTTCTTTAAAAATAATTCTGCCAGCAGATCCAGGTTCAGGCTTATCCCCACCCACATCAGTACGCAGATGATAACAAACCATTTAGTGATTTTAGCAAAAACAGGCGGTGCATTTTTATCCTCACCTTTTGAAAAGAAAAAAGGCTCGGCTGCATATTTAAACGCCTGAGTTGCAAGGCTCATGAAAATAGACAGTTTATAACACTGTACGTAAATTCCAATAGCCTGCTTTGTTGTCCGGCCGGGATAAAAGTGGTCAGGAAGCAGAAACTGAATGAAAGCCCGGTCAAAAAGCATGTTGAGGACACCGCCGGCATTCATGATCATGATCGGAAATGCATAAACCCAAACCGGTTTAAAGAGGGTTCGGTTAAAAACGAATTTAAAATCTGCCAGTTCTTTTCTCAGCATCCAGAAGAACGCAAGGTTCGCAACCAGATTGGCCAATACGATATAATCCGGAGCATGCAGCGGGTTGTAAAAAACACCAATGACAGGTTTTAAAAACGTCAGATATTTACCAGCATAAATATCCTTACAGACAACCAGGAAAAAAGATTAAGAAATATGTTGATCAGGATATTTGCTACCCTCAGTACCACAAATTTCTTTCCTTTGCCTTCAAGTCGTAACCTGGCAAACGGAATAGAAACGATGCCGTCAATGGCCATGATCATGGCAAACATCCTGACTATGGAAACGCTTTCAGGGTATTTGATAAAATCAGCTGCACTTTCTGCAAAAATGAAAAGT
This sequence comes from Dyadobacter sp. NIV53, assembly GCF_019711195.1. Lineage (NCBI taxonomy): Bacteria > Pseudomonadati > Bacteroidota > Cytophagia > Cytophagales > Spirosomataceae > Dyadobacter > Dyadobacter sp. NIV53. The sequence goes on along the minus strand of NZ_CP081299.1, from coordinate 3,682,442 downwards.
AAGCCAGAAAAAAACAGACTTACGATGGTAACAGCACTCAGGATGAGGTTGTAATATTCCTTTCTATCGGTTTCCTGACGGGCAAAACGGAAAAACGCAGTTTCCATGCCAAATGTGTATAACACAAGTGCCAGACCTGCATAAGTGTACAATTGGCCCTGAGCCGCAATTTGTTCGGGTTCAAATAGTTTGGTATGAAGCGCGACCAGTAAATAATTCAGAAATCGGCCCAGCATGGTGCTGATGCCGTAAGTTGCGGTATCACTGGCCAGTTTTTTTAATACACTCATAATTATTTAGTCTGCTATCCACTTAATTCAGTTGGTGCAGACTATAAATTTCAGATTCAGGTAATGACTTTTAAAGAAAATCAATGGAACAAATATAAGTCAAGGAATACAGTATATCGTCTATTGATAAAAAGTCCTTCTCTATTATTTAAAGAAAAGGACTTCAAAGCTTCTTAAATCTTTATTTACCTAAATCAAAAATGATCCGTTCTATTACATCTTCAATACGTTTCCAGCCTTCTTCAGAATTCAGGTCAACATCAATTAATTTCCCCCGGTAATCTGCTGCAATAACCAGATAGTATATTCCGGCAGTAAGAAGTGCCATCAGTGCGCCAGTATCTTTAAATTGGGGAAGTTCACCTATTTTTTCCAGCAAGCGGTTTCCAACATCATTCCTAGAATCAGATAACATGGACTTTCCGGTACCTATTTCCCATCTTAACAGATCACGCGTGGCTTTTCTTTCACGCAGATCATTGAGGAAAGTTAACATTACCTGGGTAAATGCCTTGTTGCGGTCTTCTATTGCTATCGGTTCAATATTTTCAATGAATTCGTCACCCGTAGTTGATGTGTATTCACCTGATTTTACATATTGTTCCATAAGACCGTCAACACTTTCAAAGTATCTGTAAATCAATACTTTGTTAACGCCGGCAGTGCGTGCAATAAGATTAACCCCAACTTTTTCGGTTCCGTATTTTTCAATAACTTCACCAACAGCCTTTAATATTTTACCCTTTGTGCGCTCACGATCGCGTTTTTTTACTTTATCGATTTTCATTTGGGTAGCGTTTAGATTGAAAACATGGTAAATGTAACATTTCGTATGAAAATATTATACAACGTATGCTATATATGTCACCTTTTCTTAGTTTTCGTATCTTAATTTGAGAAATTGTAATCGAATTAAGCTTATGTAGCAGAAATGGATAGTTTTATCCATGGTTTAGAAAAGAAAAGAGCTCACTTTGCGGGTGAGCTCTTCTTAACTATTGTTGGCCGACAAGGACTCGAACCTTGAACGAGACAACCAAAATGTCCTGTGTTACCATTACACCATCAGCCAAAACTGTAAATAGTGGTGCAAAAGTAATACGGGGAATTGATCTTGTCAAGCATTTGGAGAAAAAAATTAAATACTTTTTAATTCTACCCCATTCGCAATCTTTTTCACAAGCCCCTGCAATACCTTTCCCGGGCCCGATTCAATGAAAATCCCTGCACCATCAGACACCATTGCTTCCACAGACTGAGTCCAGCGTACAGGAGCGGTAAGCTGTGAAATAAGGTTTTCCCGTATCGCTGTTACATCGGTAGATGGCTTGGCGTTTACGTTCTGGTAAACAGGGCAAACAGGAGCTTCAAAATGGGCTGCGTAAATTGCTGCCGCAAGTTCTTCGCGCGCAGGTTCCATCAATGGAGAGTGAAATGCGCCGCCAACCGGAAGGATCAGGGCGCGTTTTGCTCCTGCTGCTTTAAGCAACTCACATGCTTTTTCCACGCCTTCAATGGTTCCCGAAATTACAACTTGTCCGGGACAGTTATAATTGGCAGGAACAACAATTTCATCTTGAATGCTTGCGCAAATATTTTCTATTGTTTTATCATCCAGTCCAAGAATTGCTGCCATGGTGGATGGCCGTATTTCGCAGGCTTTTTGCATGGCATCGGCACGTTTTGTAACAAGTATCAGGCCGTCCTCAAAAGACAAGGCTCCGGTAGCTACCAATGCAGAAAATTCACCCAAAGAATGTCCTGCAACCATGTCAGGAGTAAAATCAGTAGTTGTCTTGGCAAGAGCCACTGAATGTATAAAAATTGCTGGCTGGGTTACATTCGTTTGTTTCAGTTCTTCATCAGTTCCTTCAAACATGATTTTTGTAATTTCAAAGCCGAGAATATCATTGGCTTTTTCAAACAATGCTTTAGCTGAATCGGAAGATTGATACAAGTCCAGTCCCATTCCCTTGAACTGAGAACCCTGTCCTGGAAATATATAAGCTTTTTTCATATAAGATTTTAAAAAAGAGTAGATTATAAAATACCGTAGCCCCTTGGAATTTTATTACCGGGGCTACAAAGGAACTGATAGAAAGTGAAAGAAAAAAGCGGGTCACCTCATGAGCTGTACCCACCCTTTGAGGGTGGTGGGCTTGGCATCTTTGCTGGCGGATTCAAAGTAGATGACGGCCTCATAGTAGTATTGCCCTGCGGAGAGCTCCTTGCCGGACTTGTTTTTGCCGTCCCAGTTGATGCTGACATCTTTGGTGTCATAGACCTGTGCTCCCCAGCGGTTGAAGACCCTGAAAGTGAGCGACTGCACAAAAGCGGGGCAGTCAAAAGGGCGGAACACGTCGTTTTTGCGGTCCCCGTTGGGGGTGAACACATTGGGCAGCACATACATGGGACAGTTGTCCTTGCAGACGGTGTTGCTGGGGGCGCTTTCGGTGCCGAAGCCGTTGACGGCCGTCACGTAGTAACAGCCCGCAAATGAGCTCAGGCCTTCATGGGCAAAGGAAGTGGCCAGCGGTATGGGCGGTGCAGTGACGGTACCTGCCAGTGTGAGCGGGTCTCCTTCATAGCGTGCATAATAGATTTTGTAGGCCGTCAGGTTCTGGTCACAGGGCAGCTGCGGGTAGGTCCATGTGAGCTGGTTGGTAAAGGTGGCCTGGTCACAGAACGTCTCCGGTGCGGCATTGAGCGCGGCACAGTCGAGCGGGTCAATGCTGAGCACGGGGGGGCAGGGCTTGGTCGTATCGGAGGCCGACACACAGATGATCTGCGAGAAGTTCAGCAGGGTATCGGGCTTGATCTGCCGGTTGTTGTAGGAGCCCACGGTCTCTACTTTATAGCAATAGGTGAGCTCTTTGGAAATGGTGACATTGACAATGCCGTCGGCTGCAAACCTGTCGGTGCCGTCGTCGGTATAATTGAAAGGCTGCCCTGCCTGTACCTGCACATCGTCGATGCGGTTGAAAGTGCCCGGCCTGGCCTTGTCCTCGCGGTAGACACGGTGCACGGTGCGTTCGTTGCTCCAGGGCACGATGGCCGACCAGTTCAGGCGGATACGTGCCGGATCTGCGGCACCCTGTTCGAGGCGGACACTGCTGGCCGGTTCTGTGACGTCCTGCAAAGCCAGAGCCCCGGCCCTGGTGGTATAATATTCGATCTGGTAGCGGTAGGCATTGGCAGTGGTGTTCAGGTTTTTGTCCACATAGAGCGTATCGGCTACTTTGGGGTCCAGCTGTGTGGGGATCTTTATGACCTCTGTAAAAACGCTCCCGTTCTGGCCTGTGGCCCTCATGAGCCGGTACTGTGCGGGTATGCCGGCCAGTGAGGTGGGGCGAGTCCACCTGACGGTGATGACGCCTTTGGCCGTATCGGTGGAATCGACCGTGACATGGGTAATGACGGGCATGATGGTAGGCAGGTTCAGGCAGGATTCGTCCGAGGCCACGCTCTGTCCGCCGCCGACCAGGCTGCCGGGTTCGTTGGGGTTGGCACCGGGCCTAGGGAAAGCGACCACGAGCCGGTAGCTGTAAGAGATGCCTGCTTCCAGCCCTGTATTGTCCAGGTAGGTGAGCTCGCCCACGCCTACGCGTGCGATCTCGGTATAGCCCGAGCCGGCGGGGATGCCCGTGATGCAGACATCCTCCGGAATATCCTTGCAGCCTTCACTGCGGTAGATGATAATTTTAGCGCCGCTGACCTGGCATTTGTAGGGGTCCCAGGTGAGCCTGTAAGCAGTACCGGCCGGGTCAGTGGCGGGCACGGCTTTGAGGTTGAGAGGTTTGGGCCCGTAGACGCGTATGTTCAGGGTGGTGATATCGGCCAGTTTGCGGAAGAAGGCGGGGTTGCCGGTGGCGGGCCCGTCCTCGACCTTGAAAAGGACCTCGTAGGGTTCGAGCCGGATGTGGTCACAGCCGGTCTGCCACAGCAGCTGCCCGGTGACGGTGCTGAGCGCTCCCTGGTTGGCGACGGTAAAGCTGGCCAGTGCGGGTTTGACCAGCGTGCTTTCATAGATACCGCCGTTGGAGGTCAGTGTGAGCTTGTTGCCGTCTTTGTCGGTGGCTTTGACGGCCTGCCGGATGAGCGTGCCGGCCTCGACACACAGGTCGGGCAGGGGTTCTAGGACCGGCCTTTTGTTGTCGGCATCCTCGACGATGATCTGCATGTCGCGCACGATCTGGCCGATCAGAACACCGTCACGCCATTCCTCTACTATAAAAGCAACGTTATAATAACCTTTTGTTACAGGTGCGTCCCAGATCAAATCTCCTGTAATAGAATTCAGGCTGAAAGTGGCAGGGCTCACACCCGCTTCCGTCTGGCCGGGAGCTCCAACCAGATTAGGATCTTTGTATTCCAGATTGATACCTGCTCCGTTTGTCAGACTTTTTTGCGGAACAAACATTTTGTATGACAAACTATCACCGTCTGCATCAAAGGCACCCGGGTTATGGATATAGCGCTGGCCAACAGCCGCTAGGTCAATTGGCGCGTTGAGTAATACTGGAGTCTGGTTCAGGCCAAAATTTGCGTTGATCTCGAGTATGGTACTTACGTAAAAGTTTAGATTCTGGGTTGGCGGAGGGCCGATGTTCAAAACATTATTGTTCCTGTTGTCCACTTCAAACGAGATACGGTATTTCTGTGCCGCAGGAAAAGTATACTGAATAATGTAAATGTTTCTGGTGGTACCATTTCCTATATCAACAATTGGTTTAATTCGTGGTGCTACCAGAACAACACCCGGACTGGTAGAATTGACGTTACCAATTGTGAAAGTCACATTTTCCTGTGCATCGGCTGCTCCCTGGCCATTTATCATATCGAAATACGCAGTCAGCTTTATTTCATATGTTAATGCACTGGCAGATCCGGTATTTATTCGTCTTGCTGTGATTTCACCCGCACGAACGTGCGTTGCCTTTGCTTCAAAGCTGATGAACAAGACCACAAAAAAGAAAGTTAAAAGCAGATATTGTAAAACAGAGCGCATATGTGATGATAGAGTACTTACTAAGTTGGACAGAAGCTATTTTTCAGATGAAAACAATTAAATAACCGTTAGCATCCGAGCGTCTGATTGTTTTAATTCAACGAAAATATAGCTAAAAATGTGTGTTTTCACCATTAATATGATGCAGATTATAGTATTATTAACGCGGAACATGGACAAATCGCAAATCACAAATAAAAATAGCGCTAGTAGCCAGATTATTTTTACTTGATAATCAACGTTTTATTTGCTTTAATCATGATATATAAAATACAGTAGCCCCAGGAATTTTATTACCGGGGCTACAAAGGAACTGATAGAAAGTGAAAGAAAAAAGCGGGTCACCTCATGAGCTGTACCCACCCTTTGAGGGTGGTGGGCTTGGCATCTTTGCTGGCGGATTCAAAGTAGATGACGGCCTCATAGTAGTATTGCCCTGCGGAGAGCTCCTTGCCGGACTTGTTTTTGCCGTCCCAGTTGATGCTGACATCTTTGGTGTCATAGACCTGTGCTCCCCAGCGGTTGAAGACCCTGAAAGTGAGCGACTGCACAAAAGCGGGGCAGTCAAAAGGGCGGAACACGTCGTTTTTGCGGTCCCCGTTGGGGGTGAACACATTGGGCAGCACATACATGGGACAGTTGTCCTTGCAGACGGTGTTGCTGGGGGCGCTTTCGGTGCCGAAGCCGTTGACGGCCGTCACGTAGTAACAGCCCGCAAATGAGCTCAGGCCTTCATGGGCAAAGGAAGTGGCCAGCGGTATGGGCGGTGCAGTGACGGTACCTGCCAGTGTGAGCGGGTCTCCTTCATAGCGTGCATAATAGATTTTGTAGGCCGTCAGGTTCTGGTCACAGGGCAGCTGCGGGTAGGTCCATGTGAGCTGGTTGGTAAAGGTGGCCTGGTCACAGAACGTCTCCGGTGCGGCATTGAGCGCGGCACAGTCGAGCGGGTCAATGCTGAGCACGGGGGGGCAGGGCTTGGTCGTATCGGAGGCCGACACACAGATGATCTGCGAGAAGTTCAGCAGGGTATCGGGCTTGATCTGCCGGTTGTTGTAGGAGCCCACGGTCTCTACTTTATAGCAATAGGTGAGCTCTTTGGAAATGGTGACATTGACAATGCCGTCGGCTGCAAACCTGTCGGTGCCGTCGTCGGTATAATTGAAAGGCTGCCCTGCCTGTACCTGCACATCGTCGATGCGGTTGAAAGTGCCCGGCCTGGCCTTGTCCTCGCGGTAGACACGGTGCACGGTGCGTTCGTTGCTCCAGGGCACGATGGCCGACCAGTTCAGGCGGATACGTGCCGGATCTGCGGCACCCTGTTCGAGGCGGACACTGCTGGCCGGTTCTGTGACGTCCTGCAAAGCCAGAGCCCCGGCCCTGGTGGTATAATATTCGATCTGGTAGCGGTAGGCATTGGCAGTGGTGTTCAGGTTTTTGTCCACATAGAGCGTATCGGCTACTTTGGGGTCCAGCTGTGTGGGGATCTTTATGACCTCTGTAAAAACGCTCCCGTTCTGGCCTGTGGCCCTCATGAGCCGGTACTGTGCGGGTATGCCGGCCAGTGAGGTGGGGCGAGTCCACCTGACGGTGATGACGCCTTTGGCCGTATCGGTGGAATCGACCGTGACATGGGTAATGACGGGCATGATGGTAGGCAGGTTCAGGCAGGATTCGTCCGAGGCCACGCTCTGTCCGCCGCCGACCAGGCTGCCGGGTTCGTTGGGGTTGGCACCGGGCCTAGGGAAAGCGACCACGAGCCGGTAGCTGTAAGAGATGCCTGCTTCCAGCCCTGTATTGTCCAGGTAGGTGAGCTCGCCCACGCCTACGCGTGCGATCTCGGTATAGCCCGAGCCGGCGGGGATGCCCGTGATGCAGACATCCTCCGGAATATCCTTGCAGCCTTCACTGCGGTAGATGATAATTTTAGCGCCGCTGACCTGGCATTTGTAGGGGTCCCAGGTGAGCCTGTAAGCAGTACCGGCCGGGTCAGTGGCGGGCACGGCTTTGAGGTTGAGAGGTTTGGGCCCGTAGACGCGTATGTTCAGGGTGGTGATATCGGCCAGTTTGCGGAAGAAGGCGGGGTTGCCGGTGGCGGGCCCGTCCTCGACCTTGAAAAGGACCTCGTAGGGTTCGAGCCGGATGTGGTCACAGCCGGTCTGCCACAGCAGCTGCCCGGTGACGGTGCTGAGCGCTCCCTGGTTGGCGACGGTAAAGCTGGCCAGTGCGGGTTTGACCAGCGTGCTTTCATAGATACCGCCGTTGGAGGTCAGTGTGAGCTTGTTGCCGTCTTTGTCGGTGGCTTTGACGGCCTGCCGGATGAGCGTGCCGGCCTCGACACACAGGTCGGGCAGGGGTTCTAGGACCGGCCTTTTGTTGTCGGCATCCTCGACGATGATCTGCATGTCGCGCACGATCTGGCCGATCAGAACACCATCACGCCATTCCTCTACGGCAAATGCTACATTATATAATCCTTTTAACGTCGGCGCATCCCAGATCAGGTCCCCAGTAATAGGGTTCAGGCTGAAAGTGGCAGGGCTGGCGCCGGCTTCCGTTTGACCGGGTGGACGCACTTGGTTGGGATCAACGTATGGAATATCTATTCCCAGACCATTTCCCGGACTTCGTTGTGGAACAAACATTTTGTATGACAAACTATCACCGTCTGCATCAAAAGCACCCGGGTTATGGATATAGCGCTGGCCAACAGCGGCAACGTCAATAGGTGCGTTGAGCATTACTGGGGTCTGGTTCAGGCCAAAATTTGCGTTGATCTCGAGAGAAGAATGGACGTAGAAATTTACCTGATCAGTTCCAATACCATTTTTTAAATTCAGGATATTGGCATTCCGGTTTTCCATCATTACTGAAATTTGGAATTTTCCAGCCGATGGAAATCTATGCGTAGTTATATACTCATTTATAGTAGTGTTATTTCCGATATTTACAACCGAACTCTGAATCCTTTTTACATTTACAGGGCCTTCGCTTCCAAAATAGAAATTAACATCATTTGCTGCATTTGCTGCGTTTATTCCGGCAGGGGTTACGTCAAAATATGCGGTAAGTTTAATCTCATAAGTGAGGTCACTTGCAGATGCACCGGGCAAACGCCTTGCTGTAATTTCACCTGCACGAAAATGTGTCGCGTTTGACTGATATCCATAAAGGGAGAGCAAACTGAATATTAATAAAATCCGGAACCGTAAAAGAGCGCGCATAAGATTTATCCTGCTTTAATTAACCTGGTTAAATTCTGAACGAAAATTATGCTAAAAATGTGTATATCAATGGCATTCCGTTTAAGAGTTTATTTATCAGCTAATTTGGTATTGGGATTTTGGAAAATGTGCAGGCCAAAAATGCTTTTGATTCTTAATAATCATTATAAATTATATACAGATTTATAAAAATGGCACAGTTCTATTGTCTCGCATAGGTTTGTGCTATACCTTTGAATCGTTCTAAATATACCTTATTTTTTTGCACTAAAACCATTCGTGTTTCCTATGTCGTGGTTTACACAAACGTTAACGAGTTCCATTGGTAAGAAACTCCTGATGGCTCTTACCGGACTATTTCTGATTACTTTCCTGATTATTCATGCCGGAATCAATGCCATGATTTTTTACAATGATGGCGGTGAAACTTTTACTGAGTGGGGACATTTTATGGGTACAAATCCAATTGTCCGTACGCTTGAAATTGGGCTTGTTGCGGGATTTCTTATCCACATTATTGATGGGCTTATGTTGTGGAAAACTAACAGTGCCGCACGACCTATCAAATATGCGGTCACTAATCCGTCGGCCAATAGCACATGGTATTCAAGAAGCATGGGCCTGCTTGGCACATTATTGCTGATCTTCCTGGTCATCCATACATCTCACTTCTGGATTCCAAACCGTTCTAATCAGTTTGCTACGGGAGAGGAGCTTAATTTATATCAAATGATGCTTGATATATTCCAGAATCCGTTGGTCGTCTTGATTTACGTATTGGGTTGCATTTCACTTTTCTGGCATCTTTTGCACGGATTCAAAAGTGCATTTCAAACATTAGGCTGGAATCACGTTAAATACAATGGCCTTGTTTCATTTATCGGAACAGCTTATTCCATTATTATTCCGGTACTTTTTGCACTGATGCCTATCTCTATTTATTTCGGCTGGGTAAAGTAAAATGACAATTAAGCTTATAGCTTAAATTTTCGAATTTAATTTTTTCCGATTAATTAAATATTAAAAACATATATGGCAACTTCATCTCGTCTGGATGCCAAAATACCAGTAGGGCCGATTGAAACTAAATGGAGTAAATACAAATCTTCGGTTCCTCTCGTAAACCCTGCTAATAAACGTAACCTGGAAATAATCGTCGTTGGAACCGGACTTGCCGGTGCTTCGGCAGCCGCTACCTTAGCGGAATTGGGTTATAAAGTGAAAGCATTCTGTTTTCAGGATTCTCCCCGTCGCGCACACTCGATTGCTGCACAAGGTGGTATTAATGCTGCTAAAAATTACCAGAATGATGGTGACTCTGTTTACCGTCTTTTTTATGATACAATTAAGGGAGGTGACTACCGTGCAAGAGAAGGTAATGTTCATCGTCTTGCCGAAGTTTCAGGAAATATCATAGACCAATGCGTTGCTGCCGGTGTTCCTTTTGCACGTGAATATGGTGGTCTGCTTTCTAACCGTTCTTTCGGCGGAACTCAGGTTCAGCGTACATTTTATGCGGCTGGACAAACAGGTCAGCAATTATTACTTGGAGCTTATTCAGGTTTGCAGCGTCAGGTTGGGATGGGTACAGTCAAAATGTACAACCGTCACGAAATGCTTGATGTTGTTAATATCGATGGCAAATGCCGCGGTATTATCGCAAGAAACCTGATCACAGGAGAAATTGAAAGACATGGCGGCCATGCTGTTTTGCTTTGTACTGGTGGATATGGAAACGTATTTTATCTTTCAACAAATGCAATGGGTAGCAATGTAACAGCTGCCTGGAAAGCGCACAAACGTGGTGCATTCTTTGGTAACCCATGTTTTACACAAATTCACCCGACTTGTATTCCCGTTTCAGGAGAGCACCAGTCGAAATTGACTTTGATGTCAGAATCCCTTCGTAATGACGGACGGATTTGGGTGCCAAAAGCGAAAAATGACACGCGTCCCGGAAACGAAATTCCAGAAGGCGAAAGGGATTACTACTTAGAACGCCGTTATCCTGCATTTGGTAACCTGGTTCCCCGTGACATTGCTTCACGTGCGGCAAAAGAGAGATGCGATGCCGGATATGGTGTTGGAACTTCGAAGCTTGCTGTTTTCCTTGATTTTGCTGCCGCGGTTGAGCGGTACGGAAGAGGTGAAGCGAATAAAAATAACATCGCAAATCCTTCAAAAGAAGATATAACAGTTTGGGGAAAAGCAGTCGTAAAAGAAAAATACGGTAACCTTTTCGATATGTATAAGCAAATCACAGGAGAAGATCCTTATGAAGTGCCTATGCGTATTTATCCTGCTGTTCACTACACAATGGGTGGACTTTGGGTTGATTACAATCTGATGACTACTGTTCCTGGTTTGTATTGCATGGGAGAAGCAAATTTTTCCGACCATGGTGCAAACCGTTTGGGTGCCTCTGCATTGATGCAGGGACTTGCGGATGGATATTTTGTAATTCCTTATACGATCGGATCGTATCTGGCGAAAGAAATAGGAACGGGTAAAATTCCAACGGATCACCCGGAATTTGTTAAGGTAGAAAAAGAAGTAAAAGACCGGATCGATACATTGATTAAAATTCAGGGAAACACATCTCCTGAATTGTTCCACCGCCGCCTGGGTAAAATTATGTGGGATAAATGTGGAATGGCAAGAAATGCAACAGGACTTAAAGAAGCAATCGTTGAAATACGTGCGCTTCGTAGAGAGTTCTGGAGCGATGTGAAAGTAATGGGAAATATCACAGAATTTAACCCTGAACTGGATAAAGCCGGCCGTGTTGCTGACTTTATAGAATTAGGAGAATTGATGTGTATTGATGCATTAACGCGTGAGGAATCCTGTGGAGGCCACTTCCGTGAGGAGCATCAGACGGAAGAAGGTGAAGCACTGCGTGACGATGAAAACTTTATGTTTGTTTCTGCATGGGAGCACAAGGCCCAGGAAGAATGGGAATTACATAAAGAAGAGCTGATTTACGATAACATTAAAATTGCCCAAAGAAGTTATAAATAATGGCCGCCGGCTGTCGGCATTCGGCTATCAACCGTTTGCAGCTGGCCATTGGCTTAATAATATTATAGGTTAATTGATAACCGTTAACTATTACAACAATGAGTGCAGGTAACATGCATATTAAGCTTAAAGTCTGGAGACAAAGCAATAGTAATACACAAGGAGGTTTTGAAAATTACAGTCTCGATACTGTTTCTCCGGATATGTCTTTTCTTGAAATGTTCGACATTCTTAATGAAAAGCTGATCGAAGAAGGAACAGAACCAGTTGCATTTGACCATGACTGCCGCGAAGGGATTTGCGGGTCATGTGATATGTTTATAAACGGACGTCCGCACGGACCTTTGAAAGGTGTAACAACCTGTCAATTACACATGCGTTCGTTTAATGATGGTGACACTATTGTTGTGGAACCATGGCGTGCAGGTGCTTTTCCGGTTATCAAGGATCTGGTTGTAGACCGTGATGCATTTGACAGGATCATTGCCGCAGGTGGATTCGTTTCTGTTAATACAGGTAATGCACAGGATGCAAACAGCTTGCCAATTCCAAAAGAAGCGGCTGACGATGCGTTTTCTGCCGCTGCATGTATCGGTTGCGGAGCTTGTGTTGCAGCTTGTAAAAATGCTTCGGCTATGCTTTTTGTATCTGCCAAAATATCTCAGTTGGCTTTATTACCACAAGGCCAGGCTGAAAGAAGCATCCGCGCAGAAAAAATGGTCGCTCAAATGGATGCCGAAGGATTTGGTGCTTGTACCAACACTGGTGCTTGCTCAGCAGAATGTCCGAAAGAAATTAGTATGGTTAACATAGCCCGTATGAACCGGGAATATATCGGAGCTAAAATATCTTCGACTGCTGTATAAGAAAATATTAGTTCTTTATAAGATTGAGAAAAGGTACTGATCATTCAGTGCCTTTTTTTGTTTTCAGAAATTAACTGTAAATCATTTTCAGCCACAATATATAATTTTTTGTACTTGCCCGAGCCGTCCCACGATCGTTTCCTCCAACCTTCTAATGATAAGTAATAGTAGCCATTAAATCAAAAAAAAACGAGGCACCAAATTGGCGACCTCGTTCTATATGCAATGAATCAGAATGCTGATAAATTCTGACTGAATATTATTTTTTGCTCGTAGTATCAGGTTTTGCAGTTCCTGCATGTTCTTTATTCAAGCCGTCAATGATCTTTTTAGTTACATCCAAAGATGGGTTGGCAAAAAGAATTCCACCACCCAGAGAATAGCCTAAAACATATTCGTAGCCATTTTCTTTGTTGTACTTTTCCATATACGCCCTGATATTTTTATAAAGCTGTTCGTTTTTAACTGCTTCTTCCTGGCCTAATGCCTGAGCAGCCTGATCACGGTAAGCAACAAGATCCTGCTGTTTTTTCATTAGCTGAGCTTCTGTGGAACGAGCTTGTTCAGGCGTCATTGTCTGAGCTTTTTGCTGAAAAAAGCAACTTCATTTTGTAATGATCTTCCTTTTGTATTCAGCTCATTTTCCAATTGGAAATTTTTATTTTCAAGTTCTTTTTTGGTTTCTTTATAAAAATCATAATTTTTCAAAAGGGAATCTACCTGTACATAAACTGTCCGGCGTCCGGCTACAACTCCACCATCTGCTACCGATCCAGCCTCAGGTTTTCCTGAAAAATGCAAAAAGAATAACACCGCCACAGCAAGGGTAAGCACGATGTTCCAAATCAACGAAGTATTGTTATTCACGTCTTTAAAGTTTTATTGTTTTTTTTGAAAGAGCCGCAAAGATAATGATTTGTGTTTAAGTACAATAAATATCCGGGAAGCTGTGGGTACAAAGTAGGTATTATTAATTTCAAGACTTGTTATTGGCTAGTTATCAAATGTTTGCCGTACCAGGGAACCGGACAAACCAGAAAAACCTGCCACCAAACCACCTGCAACAGTTGTAACAAGCAGAAGGAGTATACCATTTGGCAAAGAAAAAATTTCAGCAATTTTGTTTGACATAGCACCTTCTGAATTAATATGAAGATATAATCCGTAGGTAAACCATAGCAATGCAATGGAGGCAAAACTTATTGCAAAAGATCTGACTGGCGAAGCGGGCTGCCATAAACTGACCAAAAAGGGAACCAGTGCGATAGTCCACCAGGGTGCAAAAAATTGTAAAATGGCAGTGACTACAAATATAAGAATGAAATTCATGTCCTGTTAATTGCTTTTAAGCGTAATTTTTGATGTAAGATGAGGGTTCTGCTGGTCGGGAAACGTTAGATAAATCAATTCATTCAGCTGGCCTTTTTCCCATTTTTCCAGCAAATTCAGATAATACGGACTTCCGGGATTTCCGGATTGCCCGCCCGGATAAATGCCATAAGCTTTTGGTGAAGCACCTAATTGTACGACCATACGCCATGAAGGCCCATGCCTTTTTGTAATAGCATTGACAATACTGCTTCCTCCTCCTGTTTTGAGCAATGGAGCGTTAAAAGGTTTTAGTCTTCTGCTTAAATGACGAATTTCGGTGCCTTTTACCTGTGACCATTGCCAGTCCGGGCTCATAAATCCATGGCCTGCAGTAATGGTATCAACCGTTTCTTTAAAACTTTCTGCAACAATATCATGCAGGGTTTCTTTTTTAACTGTATTTATATTATCAAACCATTTTTCATTTGGCTGATACAAGATCATGAACAAAGTACGGTCACGGGATGGAAATTCCAATGCGACGGAATTGGAGTTAAACTCATCTTCCCATATTGCTTTTTGCAGTAGTGGCATCCAGGTTTCGAATATAGATGCTGCGATAGATTCAGGACTATTCTGATAATTCCAACCAGATAATGCTGTTTCGGCATCTTTTTGAGCGGTGTTAAGCGAAGCAGAGTCAAGGATTGATAATAGTTTTGGCAAAATCGTACGTCCTAGAACACTGAAGTTGTCATTCTGTAACATTCTCAAACTATCCGCATTTGCTTTAGTCATAGCTGCCAGCCGCTCATTAATACGAACGCCTCTTTCTGATTGAGCAAACATCCAGTTGATATAATACGGATAAGTTGTATCAGTAGAAGACTGGTTAGCTGAACTGACAAATCCTCTTGGTGGATTCTTTACATATGGATTTTGTTCAGCAGGTATCCAGCCATGCCAGTCGTCATCAGGATTTGAGCCGTCCAGCAAAAATTTCCCCTGATCTTTATATTTCAAAGGAAATTTTCCATTGACAGTCATAGCGATATTTTTTCCGTTATCAGCAAAAACAAAGTTTTGTCCAGGCCCGACATAGTATTTTAAAGCCTTTCGGTAATCTTCATAGTTTCTGGCCTTATTCAGTTCATAAAATGTCAGAAAGCTGTTTCCGGCTTCATGCCCTATCCATTTCACAGCCAGATCAGGTATTTTTTCTGAGTCATCAGCATCAGTAACAGGGCCATGATGCGTATAAATAATTTCTTCCTTTATAGGTTTCAACTGGCCTTTTACATAAATAAGCTCTTCGCGTTTACGTGTTGCTTTCCATTTGTTATCATGCCAGTAATAAGCTCTGGTACTATCCCTGAACTTTATTTTATATAAATCAAAAACATCTGCATCAACATTGGTTACGCCCCAGGCTACGTTCTGATTGAAACCGATAATCACACTCGGAATACCAGGTAATGAAACGCCATAAACATTCATATCAGGAGAATGCAATTGAACCTGGTACCAGATCGAAGGTAAGGTTAATTCCAAATGAGGGTCGTTGGCCAGGATGGGATACCCGGTAATCGATTTTTCAGCTGAAATTGCCCAGTTATTACTTCCTAAGCCCTCAATTTTAGGATCTCTTTTGGGTAATTTTAGTATTTTTTTGGCTGGGAATTGTGGCTGGCTTACTCCTTTTAGTTTTATTAAAGATGAATCTTTGGCTTGTGATAATGTACCTTTAACTGGTAGTGGCAATGGCTGGAAATCCCACTTTGTACCTACCGGAATGATCGGGCTTTCCCTTAACATAGGATAATCAGGGAATAATTGGTTTACAACTTCCTGCCCGTATTTTTTCAGGACATTTGTTATATTCAGGTCATTAGATCGTCCTGCGAGAGTAAGAGTCATTTGCTCCAGCATATACATGGTATTAATTGGTTTCCATGGCTCAGGCCTGTATCCCAATAATTTGTATTCCACCGGAAAAGCTTTCGGAGTAAGCTGACTGATATACGCATTTACTCCTGCTGAATAACCAAGCAATACTTCACGCGAGCGGTTGTCGCTCATAGCAACCTTTAAGTTTGCCTCTGCTCCATAACCCATTCCCAGCCGACGGCTTTTCTGGTCTAACGTTAAGGTAGCAGAACCAAGCACTTCTGAGAGCCGGCCCGAGGCAGCACGCACCTGCAGATCCATTTGCCATAATCTGTCCTTTGCTGTAATATAACCCTGCGCAAAAAATAAATCGAAGTCATTCTTTGCAAAAATATGCGGTACGCCGGTATCATCGAACCTGATGATAACCTCATTTTTAAGGCCGTCTAGTTTTAGGATCACTTCTTCTTTAGGATCTACCGGCCTGTCTCCGTTTTGCCAGAATCCGACAAAAGGGCTAATAAAGGAACCAAGTGCCGGAATCCGGCCCCAGGATCTGTTCAGGACGTACACAAAACTAATAGAGAAAGCAAGTGATATAAATGCCTTAAAAACTTTCATACAGAAGGTTTTATGTCGATAAATGGACCAGTTGGTAAAAAACGTCAGACGGAAACTGTCTGAACAATTGCTTCTATCAGATCAAGGTCACTGTAAAGTACGGAACGTTCGTCAGGTATTTCGCCAGCCATAGAAATATCTGAAGGAAAAAACTTTTGCCGGCCGGGTCGGAATGCTTTTGCAGTAAGATGCAAGGCATGTACCCCTGCTTCTTTTAATACTGCGGCATTGGTATGGTTTACTCCGCCTCCTGCCATGATTTCTATTAACTGGCCGGCTTCTTTTGATAATTTAGCCAAAAGTTCTTTTCCCTGTATCGCAGAAGGTTTCTGGCCTGATGTTAATATCCTTTCAGCACCTGTTTCAATGACAGCTTTGAGCGCTTTTACAGGATCCGGCGTAAGGTCAAATGCACGGTGAAATGTTACTTTTAAAGGATATGCGAAATCAACCAATGCTTTTGTCCGCTCAATATTTACTTGTCCGTCAGCATGAAGAATACCAAGTACTACACCATCAGCTCCCAGTTTTTTTGCAAGAGCAATATCTTTCCTCATGATTTCCTCCTCAAACACGTCATATACAAAATCACCTCCGCGTGGCCTTATCATTACGTAAAGTTGAATCTGGATGTGCTCACGAACCAATTCAATAAGTCCTGCACTTGGGGTTGTTCCGCCTTCACCTAATCCGCCGCATAATTCAATTCTTCCCGCGCCACCGGCCTGTGCATTGATACAGGACTCCAGAGAATAGGCACAAACTTCAATAGTCATATATATTGTGTACTAAATGATTGGGAAAATTACAAAACAAGGAGTGAATTACCATGAAGACCGTAATAATGTACCATCGATACTACCTGTTTGCAGATATTAAAGTAGCTTAGACCAACTTCCATGACGTGGTTACGGTACTATTAATTAATGTGGTATGGCTACGGCATGCAATGAATTTGTTATTAATTTTCTTTTTGCTACAATCAAGTAACTCCAATGTAGCAGGTATTTAATATAATTATCACAAGTGACTTAAAGGATTTTTTCTTATATTGATAAAATATAATAATTTGATAGTCAATATTTTATATTAAAAAGAAAAATATTTTTCCTCAAAAAACAATTATTTTTCTTTTTTTCGCTTAAAGCTATTAAAAGAGGCAAATTTTTTTACTTTTGCAAAAATTGTTAGTAACTATTAATAGGCGAAAATACTATGTACTGGACACTCGAACTTGCGTCATATCTTGAAGATGCTCCCTGGCCAGCTACCAAAGACGAGCTAATTGACTTTGCAATCAGAACAGGCGCTCCGTTAGAGGTAGTTGAAAACTTACAAGAACTTGAAGATGACGGTCAGCCTTATGAAAGCATTGAGGAAATTTGGCCGGATTATCCGACAAAAGATGACTTCTTTTTTAACGAAGACGAATATTAAAATAAGAGAACGGCACTATCAAGTGCCGTTTTTTTTGTTTCCAATGATTTTTATTAAAAAGTAGCAGACAAATTTTTTTATAATATCCAAAAATGTAAATTGTTAACGTTATCTAAGAAAGGGCAGAAAGATTAATCCAGATGATTTTGTCATAATTCAGATATTCATCCATTCTACTGATGGAACTTCGATTGCTGAAAGAGTTAGTAAAAAAAGGTGAGGGTGAGCACGTGGAATTCAAACTGAAATCCAATCATCCTGAAAAGATTGTCCGGGAAATGGTAGCTTTTGCCAATACCGGTGGTGGAAAGTTGTTCATCGGAGTCGGAGATGACAAGAGTATCAAGGGGCTCAAAGACGTAGAGGAAGACGAATATACGCTCACGAAGGCCATCAGCACCTATATTTATCCCAAAATTAATTTTCGTTCAGAACGAATTCCTGTTTCTATAGATCGGGACGTACTGGTAATTACCATTCCCAGAAGTATTGACAAACCTCATTATGTGATTGATTCAACCGGAAACAGGCAGGCTTATATTCGTGTTGAAGATAAGTCAATCCAGGCCAGCCGTGAGATGAAAGAGATTATGCGGCGCGGACGCGGAGAACGTGACATCCGTTTCAATTACGGTGAAAAGGAAGAAAAATTAATGAGACTTCTGGACGAAAAGAAATCCGTAACCGTTGATGTTTTTGCTGCATTTGCCGGAATTCCCCGAAAAATGGCTTCCAATACATTGGTAGTTATGGTATTAGCACGAATACTGGAAGTTCACCCCCACGAAATACTCGATCGTTTTACAATGTCACTGGCTTATCAGTCAAATTAAATAATGGATTGAAATCATTTGCCAATCCACATTCCCAGAAGAGTAGCCCCAAAGCAAAGAATTACGCTTATCACTACATTTATAAATGCATCTGCAAACCGGTTATGGATGATCAGTTGTATCGTCTCATTCGTGAAAGTAGAAAAAGTGCTGTATCCACCACAAAAGCCCACTGCTATAAAAGCACGATAAGTTGTAACGGAATCGGTTGGTTTTAATGCAGCCCAGCCGGTAAAGAATCCAAGGATCAGACAGGCAAAAATATTGGCCGTCAGTGTTCCAAAAGGAAAAACTGACGACCATTTAATGAAAACTTTACCAGTACCATAACGTGCAAGGCTACCTAATCCGCCACCTACAAAAACAAGAATAATCTGATTCATAGCGGAATTGCTTTTTTCATTGGCCTGGCTGTATGGCTTGTTTAATAATTAAAACGGCAGATCGTCCGATTCGTCTTCGCTGAACGTAGTTACTGACGGCAATGGACTGTTTCCTGCTTTGTTATTGCCAGCCGCCGGAGCTGAACCTGCGCCTGCACTTCCTGCTTTATCCACTTTCCATGCTTTTACTTCGGTATACCAGCGGGAATTGTATTCGCGGCTTTCCACATCAATCGACGCAGTCACAGAATCGTTTACCTGTAATCCAGCCTGATCGATTTTATCTCCCCATAACGAAATACAAACTTTTTTCGGATACTGGGAAGGGATTTCAAGAATGAATTCCTGCTTACGCCACATTCCGTTTTTGCCCTGGCCGGTTACCTCAGGAAGTAAAGCAATGACCGTTCCTGTTAATTCCATATTATTTATTGATTTTTTGTTTCTTTAAAATGCGGTTTCAAAAGTAAGTCTTTTGGTTTGCGATTGCAAAAAAGACCTTACCCAATTGCTTGCTCAAGATCGGCAATCAGATCTTCCACATCCTCAATACCAACACTTAACCGAATAAGCGTATCTTTTAATCCTACCTTTTCGCGCTCTTCTTTTGGAATACTTGCATGCGTCATGCTCGCCGGATGCGTACATAATGATTCAACTCCGCCCAATGATTCACCCAATGAAAATACCTGCAGGCTTTCCATTACGTGAATAGCTTCTTCATAAACGTCTCCCTTCAACTCAAAAGAAAGCATACCTCCAAAACCTCTCATCTGTTTCTTTGCAAGTTCGTGGCCGTTATTGGAAACAAGGCCGGGGTAATAAACTTTACCAACTTTTAAGTGAGTTTCCAGCCAGTTCGCAACTATAATTGCATTCTCACAATGACGCTGCATACGAATATGAAGTGTTTTTATCCCTCTCAATACCAAAAAGCAATCCTGTGGGCCAGGTACTGCACCACTTGCGTTTTGTATAAAAGCCAGCTGTTTTGCCAGCTCATCATCATTTGTGATCAGCGCACCCATCACAGTATCAGAATGCCCGCCCAAATATTTCGTCACCGAGTGCATGACAATATCAGCACCCATATCCAGCGGATTTTGCAAGTAAGGGGAAGCGAAAGTATTATCAACTGCAGTATAAATCCCTTTGGTTTTACATAAATTAATTACTGCTTCCAGATCAATAATCCTCAACAATGGATTTGTTGGTGTTTCTATCCATACCAGTTTGGTTTTTTCGGTAATTGCATTTTCAATATTGGTAATATCGCTCATATCAACAAAATTGAAAACCAAACCGAAAGGCTCATAAATCTTCTTCATGATCCGGTAAGATCCACCATAAATATCATTGGTTGCAATAATTTCGTCACCCGGGCGGAACATTTTCAAAACCGCATCCGTAGCAGCAAGGCCGGAAGCATAACAAATTCCGTGTTTCCCGTTTTCCAAAGCGGCCAAAGCATTTTGCAGGGCAGTTCTGGTTGGATTGTGCGTGCGTGAATATTCATATCCTTTATGTTTACCCGGACTTTCCTGCACGTAGGTGGAGGTTTGGTAAATCGGCGTCATAATGGCACCCGTTGTTGGATCAGGTTGTACGCCTGCGTGTATAGCTTTTGTTCCGAATTTCATGTGTTTTTAGCTTACAGCTATTAGCCACGCGGCAGACCGCAGATAGCTTTTAGCTCGTTATTTTTCTGAAAGCCGACCGCTGAATGCCGGAGGCTATTTCTCACAAAGATAAGATTATGAAAAACCTTTTAGCTATACATCACGTTGAATCAACATAATTGATCAGTTTTAAATAATATGTTTTCAAAGAATTCATCGGCAGGAAAACTTTCACTCCCGGTTATAATCAGTGTTTTGCTCACGATTATTCCGCTTGTGACTACTTCTCTTGTAACAGCCTGGGCAATCAGCAATGAAAGTTTGTTAAGAAACTGGCCATTACAATCCTGGATCATCGTGACAGTTGTTCTCACATTTGCTTCGTCCGTTGCCCTGACCCCGCCTACTTTTCTTGCACTGGTTTATGGTTATTTTCTGGGTTGGGTTGCTATTCCATTGCTTTTTGGCCTGAATCTGGGAGCTATTGCTATCATATTTGGTATGTCAAGATTTTTGCACCCTGAATCTGTAAGAAATTACCTGGTACAGATTTACCCACAGATAGTACCTTTATTAAATCGTTTTCATCAAAACGAACTCCGGTTGATTTTCTTTGCCAAACTTTCCCCGATCCTGCCTTTTGCTGTTGCCAATTTATTTTTTGCAATGGCAGGAGCACGTTTCAAACAAATTCTTGCGGGAGGTACTTTGGGAATGATTCCGCGTACCATACTTGCAGTTTGGGCAGGAAAAGAAGCCCAGGATATTGCTTATCTGCTTAAACATCCGAATGAGGGGTTATGGACAAAGGTTTTTATTCTTGTTCTCATTGTAATCTCTACACTTGGAATGGGTTATTTTTTTAAAGATAAAAAAGCGACTGAGAAATAATTACAACTACAAATAGTCTTAATCATTGCCCATACCGTACAATAATAGCGGTGACAATTAGTATAATGTCATCGGCAAAGTCCTTTCCTTTTGTAATTAAAAATATACTTACCCAAAAGTGGAATGAAATCCTTACCCGTTACAGATCTTGCTGTTGTAATTATTTATCTGGCAGGCATGATAGCGGTAGGTATTTACTTTTCAAGAAAAAATACAACGGCGGATCAGTTCACGAAGGCCTCCGGAAAAATTCCTGGCTGGGCAATTGGTATTTCCATTTATGCCACTTTTTTAAGTAGTAATACTTTTTTAGGTGTTCCCGGCAAAGCTTACGGAAGCAATTGGAATTCGTTTGTTTTTAGCCTGTCGATGCCGCTTGCTGCCTGGGTAGCAACCAAATTTTTCATTCCATTTTACCGTAATACAGGAGAAGTTTCGGCTTATACACATTTGGAAAAGCGTTTTGGTTCCTGGGCACGTACTTATGCAGTAGCGTGTTTTTTGTTGACACAGCTCGCCCGGATGGGATCAATCTTCTTTGGCATCGCACTTAGTTTACAAGCACTTACAGGTTATCCCATGTCAACAATTATGATTGTTGTTGGCATTTGTATCGTTTTGTACACGGTTATGGGCGGGATGGAAGCAGTAATCTGGACGGAAGTAGTACAAGGCGTGGTCAAAACGATTGGGGCGCTGGTCATTTTATATCTTGTTGTCAGCAGTATGGATGGAGGAGTTTCTAAAATCATTGATATTGGCCAAACAGATCACAAATTCAGCCTCGGAACCTTTGCTCCTGATTTCGTCCAATCGTCTTTTTGGGTCGTGTTATTGTATGGATTTTTCATGAATCTGAACAATTTTGGCATGGACCAAAATTATGTACAGCGCTATCATACAACAACATCCATTAAAGAAGCCGCAAGTTCTGTTTGGCTATGTGTGTATCTTTACCTGCCGGTCTCACTGATCTTTTTTGTATTAGGTTCCTGTTTATATGCCTATTACCAAAGTAGTCCCGACTTGCTGAATGCTGTAAGAATGCAGGCAGCAACCGAACGTTTGCCTCAGGGAACAGCAGAAGCAATTAGCAATTTAGCTTCTACCCTCACTCCTGCCGAATATGGTGATAAAGTTATGCCGCATTTCATGGTAAATAAGGTTCCGACCGGTTTACTCGGGCTGATCATCGCCGCCATAATGTCTGCTGCAATGAGTACGATCAGTTCAGGAATGAATGCTTCAGCCACGGTTTTTTCGGTTGACATTTATCAGCGTTATATCAAACCGGATCTTACCGCTAAGCAGTCAATGAAGCTTTTATACATAGCTACAACTGGTTTTGGCCTTTTAGGGATGCTGACTGGAATTGCCATGATTGGTGTAAAAAGTGTACTGGATGTTTGGTGGATGTTATCCGGAATTTTTGCCGGAGGCATGTTAGGATTGTTTCTTTTAGGTATTATTTCAAAAAACACCAAAAATACAGAAGCTTTAACGGCTACTTTGATTGGGATTATTGTCATTATCTGGATGACTTTTTCATCACAGCTACCGGATGAATACGCCTATTTACGTAACCCGCTTCATCAGAACATGATCATGGTTGTTGGAACGCTCACTATCTTTTTAACAGGATTAATCCTGACGAAGCTGAAACGCAAAACTAATCCTGAACCGGATATTGTGATAGATAACCATTGATCAATTTATGAATTCGCCATCGTTGCCATCTTTTGTGATCCCACAAACGGCTCTTTTAACCATTAAAAATACATGATTCAAATTTCCAAAACCTCTTCTTTACCACAAGGATTTATTCCGGTTATGCTCACTCCTTTTCTTGATACTGGAAAAGTGGATTTTGATGGATTAAAATCATTAACGGAGCTGTATCTGGAAGCAGGTGCTGCCGGGCTCTTTGCAAATTGTTTGTCCAGCGAAATGTTTGAACTGACAGAGCAGGAAAGAATTGATATCACACAAGCTGTTGTAAATCAGGTGGCAGGAAGAGTTCCGGTAGTTGCCACCGGAACATTTGGCGGATCTGTTACGGAACAGGCGGAATTTGTAAAACGTATATATGAGACCGGAGTCCAGGCTGTAATTGTTATCACGAGTCTTATTGTAAAACAAGAAGAATCTGATGCGGTTTTCATTGAAAAAATGAAAGAACTGATCAACCTGACGAATGATATCCCACTTGGTTTTTATGAATGTCCGGTTCCGTATAAAAGATTGATAAACAGTAGAGTTTTGGGGGAGTTATTACAAAGCGGGAGAATAGTTTATCACAAAGATACTTGCCTGGATGAGGAAGAAGTCGCCCGTCGTTTGGCTGTCGGAAGTGACTATAAATTTGGATTGTACGATGCATACATGGTCAATGCTGTTTCTTCATTAGAAGCTGGTGCAGCCGGACTTTCTTGTATTCAGGGAAATATATATCCGGAACTGGTGGTTTGGATATGTAAACATTACAATGATCCGGATCGCCGGGAATATGTCGCAAAAGTGCAGCAGTTTTTCAATGATTCGATGGATTTGGTTCATTCAGCTTATCCGATCATTGCCAAATACAGTCTTCAAAAGCGCGGATTTCCGATTTCACTTTATACAAGAAGGGAAGTTGGGATTCTGACGGATGAGTTAAAGGGAAAAATGGACAATCTGCTTAACGAAATTAAACAGATTGAGGATGAGTTGGGAATAGTTAGTGTTTTTAAAAAATATATGTAAAATCAATTTGCCAGATTATACAACCGTTCAATACTGGCTTTGATTTTTTTTGCATTGGTACCAGTAAATTCAAATTCATCAGAGTAACGGTTAATACCTCTGATCATTTCTTTCATTTGGCCGGCATTACCTGATTGTGCCAGAAACTTTTTTCTTTTACATACAGAAGAAACCGGGAAATGCCTTCATTTATATGTGATTCAGCACTTAAGAGTTGAATTAAGTCATTTAAAGAGTTATCAATTTGTAATTGCAAGTCGTTTACCATGGTAATGTAGTTTCTTGAACTAAGGATTTAAATGCATTATCTCTGACTGCAAAAGGAATAAAAAGCTGTTCGGCGCCACCGGGCAAATGCGGATTAATGATGCCATCTGTAATGAGTTGTCTGGCTGTGGTTCCTCTCCATACTTTCAGCGTTTGTCCCGCAGGTACTTCATATACATACATTTTGGAAAAATTATTCCATTCCGGCCGAACTGCTGTGCCTCCAATTACCTCTCCAACTGAACCGGGCTTTTGAATTGTCCAGTATCCGCCAGCAGGATTGCCGCCAGTAACCCGGTAAATTTTTGTTCCGGCTGGAAGTTCATCTGCTCTGGCATCTACAAAGTTAGCTGCATCGGCCGCCGACAGGTCAAGGTCAGGATTGTTCCATACAGGATCCGATATTCCTGCTGAAAGCCCGTTTGGTACATAATCTGATTTTTCAATACCCGGAATATGATCCCAATCTTCAATATA
Source organism: Dyadobacter sp. NIV53 (assembly GCF_019711195.1). Lineage (NCBI taxonomy): Bacteria > Pseudomonadati > Bacteroidota > Cytophagia > Cytophagales > Spirosomataceae > Dyadobacter > Dyadobacter sp. NIV53. Next base: position 3,657,568 of record NZ_CP081299.1, on the reverse strand, counting down.
AACACGTTGGTGGTAAATACTCAGTGCATTTTTCAGATTATTCATTAAACCTGCCTTGTCACTGGATTTTTCAAAAGCCTCTTTGGTCTTTTCTTCGTCCAGCCCGGCAGCGAACCAATTTGTTAGTGTAGTTGCAGTTCCAGGCCCTAATAAAGTTTCCAGCTCATTGATCCAACCCTCCGGCGGAACGTCATGATCGTTGCTGCAGCTGGTAGCAGAAACACTTAAAAATAACCAAAGCAGAATAAGTGAAATGTAATTTCTTTTCATAAACAATGCATGTTTTAGGTTAAATGCGATCATTCACAAAGGGATTCCTAAATACCACTTTCTGGTATTATTGGATTCTTAAATTGATATACATAGTGTATGTACAAATAGGGAGAAGATTTACAAGAAATTTCAGGCGATGCAAGCCAGGAGCACCAATCCGTTTTCAGGAAGGAATTATCAGAAGAGAAAAAATATTTTTTGAGTGCGGTTTTTTATGATTTAGCTTTACGGGCACTTTATGAAAGTCACCGGTAATATTCAATTTAAAAGAAAAGATTAAGGCAAACCGCACTCATAATGACTTAGTTATCGTGTGTACGCATCCATTCATCCATTGAGAAACGCCCGGAACCGATGATGGTAAACGTTATAACCAATATCAGCGTAATCATGGAGAGCCATAATTCAGAGTTCATATAAGAGAATCCCTGACGAATGTTCAGGAAAAATACGGCAGTGATCAGAATTGGGATTTGAATAATGCAGGAAATTCTTGTAAGACATCCCAGTGCAATCAGAAACCCTCCAAAAATATGCGCAAAGGCAACATAGTGAACTGCTGCTACGGTCCACAATCGAATATCAAGCTCGTTGACTAACTCAGAAAGCTTGGTTGTGTCGCTGATGAAACTGATACCTTTTACAAATAGGAGCACTCCTAAACCTATGCGAACTACATCCAGCCAGGCCGGATGGTGTGTATCGCCCCAACGTTCGATTTTATCAATCATATTCATGGTTTCTGAAAGGTTTGATTTCCAGAAAGCTATAAAATTTGATGGATTATGTCAAGAGATAATTTATCTTTTCTTATAATTGAAAACTGGTAATTATACTGTAAAGCAGGTGTTTAATGGCTTTCTATCAGTGAAGTATGTTTGGTATCCTTCATTCTTATATAAACTACAAGGGAAAGCAATATGCAGATAGTTACATACCAGTAGTAATAACTTTCATGGCCTGCATTTTTTGACCATAAAGCAAGATATTCGGCCGTTCCGCCAAAGATCGCAACGGTCAGGGAATATGGAAGTCCAACACCCAATGCCCGGACTTCGACTGGAAATAGCTCGGCTTTTACCACCGCGTTGATAGAAGTATAACCGCTCACAATAAGCAATGCAGCCATTAATAACCCAAACGCTCCTGTCATGGTGGTAACGGTACTGAGTGTTGTAAGTAATGGTACTGTGCAGAGCGTACCTAAAATACCGAAGCCAATTAATAATGGGCGGCGACCGATTTTATCACTCAGCATTCCAAAAAGAGGTTGTAACAAAGCAAATATAAAAAGAGAGCAGAAAGTTAATGTGGTGGACTGATCCTTACTCAACCCAACTGTATTGACCAGAAATTTCTGCATATATGTTGTATACGTATAAAAAGCAAGCGTTCCTCCCATAGTAAGCCCGACAACAGTGGTAAGTGCTTTTGGATGTTTTAATAATTCTTTGATTGAACCCTCTTTTTTTGCGGTTCCGCCCTTATTTTGGAAAGCTTCCGTTTCATGTAAATTGCTTCTCAGGTATAATGCAACTAATGACAGAATTGCCCCGATCACAAATGGAATACGCCATCCCCATTCGTGCATTTGTTTGTCGGTCAGGAAAATACGTTGTAATAAAAGCTGTAAGCCCAGTGCGATCAATTGCCCGCCAATCAGCGTTACATATTGAAAACTTGAATAAAATCCTCTTCTTTCCTTAGTAGCAACTTCACTCAGGTACGTTGCTGACGTGCCATATTCGCCGCCCACACTCAGGCCTTGTAATAAACGTGCAATTAAAAGTAAAATGGGCGCTGCAATACCAATCGTTTTATAACCAGGTAAAAAAGCAATAAGCAAAGAACCGAATGACATCAGTAATACTGATAACGTCATGGCTTCTTTTCTTCCTTTTGTATCGGCCAGTTTCCCGAAGACATAACCACCAATAGGCCGCATCAAAAAACCCACTGCAAAAATACCGGCTGTGTTAAGAAGTTGTACTGTTGGGTTGGAATCCGGGAAAAAACTGTTGGCAAAATAAAGAGAAAATGCGGAGTAAGCATACCAGTCGTACCATTCTACAAGATTCCCGGCGGAGCCGCCCATAATGGCTTTAAGACGCCAGTTTGTATCGTTTTTTTGTGACATGAACAGAGTTATTTTTTCAGAAACGGTTTAGGTTCTTTTTAGGCAAAAGTAAAATCTAAGAGATACAGACAAGATGAATAAAATTTTTCTGAAAAAATAGTTGAAACATTGAAGTTGTCTAATTTATAATGAAAGTGTTCTGAGTGTAGAACGTTTTTAGTCAAAATCGTATTGATGGCAGAACGATTTCAGTTTTTAAGAATATTTTTCAAATAAAATGCAACCTTCTCAACCAGTTGTGAATGCCCGTTTTGTAAAATTATATACCTGTCAGCAGGAAGAAGATTTGCCAATCTTATGACTCCTTTTTCCTTTAAAAGCTTGTCATACTTTCCAATAAAAAGATACAAATCGATGTCATTGACTTTAATTTTTTGATAGAGTTCAGGAATTTCAAAATGAAGTTTACGAAAACCTACCCAGGAATTGTAAACAGATTGCCGTTTTTCGGAGGTGTTCAAAACATGCTGGGTAAACCGGTAAAGACTGCTGTGGACAAACCCGGCTTTTTGAAAAATATTGGCGGCTTTGAAAAAAGAGTTCGGGTTTTGCATTAACCATCCAAAAAGTTTTCTGGTTGGTTTAAATCCAGAAGCTAATGTGTATAAAGGATGTTCAGAAATACCGTCGGGAGCGATGAGAAATGCTTTGTCAATTTGATTGGAAAAAGCTTCCAGTGTGGCTAATGCAAATCGTCCGCCCATGCTGAAACCGGCAACATCGAAACGTGAAATTTTTTCTTTATGAAGAAATTCCTGGATTGTCTTTGCCCATATTTTCTTTGTGATGACCTGGTTACTAAAAAAATTAACTTCTGATGATTCAATGCTTTTGCCGTGAAAATAAAGGTCAAAAGCATAAACGGTGTAATAGTTGCCCAAGTTTTCTGAAAATGGTTTGAAGCAACTTATGCCATCCTGACCGATGCCATGAAAGGCAAGTAGTATAATTGGGCCGTTGCCGAGTTTGTGAAAGTGGAGGGTTGTAATAATGGACTCATTCATGAATTTTTGCCATAGTGGATTTGGTAGTTGGTGAAATCCAGTAAATAATAAATTCAGTCGTTCCCATAGTAACACTTTGTGATGATTCCCCTATTTTTCCAAATTCCAATTGTACCTATTGTAAATGGAAATACAATCAATTTCAACTTAACAAGTTATTTGCTTTGAAACGCCCAAAAAAACCTCCAGGCGAATCCAATGAACTGAAAATGCCGGGAGGTTTTTAACCAATCAAATCCTTACGATTCCATCAAATATGCTTTGATGAAATCATTAATATCGCCATTTAAAACTGCTTCTGTATTAAATGTCTGGTAATCCGTACGGTGATCTTTTACACGGCGGTCGTCTAGAACATAACTCCGTATTTGAGATCCCCATTCAATTTTACGTTTGGAAGCTTCCACTTCTGCACGGGCGGCATTGCGTTTTTCAAGCTCGATCTGGTATAAACGCGATTTCAAAAGACGTATGGCTACTTCTTTATTCATCAGCTGAGAACGTTCCTGCTGACAGGCAATTACAATTCCTGAAGGTTTGTGATGCAGACGAACTGCCGTTTCCACCTTGTTTACATTCTGCCCGCCTGCTCCGCCGGAACGATACGTGTCCCAGGTAATATCAGCCAGATTGACGTCAATTTCAATATTGTCGTCAGCCAATGGATATACATAAACCGACGTAAATGAAGTATGGCGCCTGGCGTTGGAATCGAAAGGTGAAATCCGAACCAGGCGGTGTACACCATTTTCAGATTTCAGATTTCCATAGGCATATTCGCCGCTGATTTCCAATGTAACGGATTTTACACCTGCCACATCACCATCCTGCAAATCTACCTCACGTACTTTGTATCCGTTTTTCTCGGCCCACATGATGTACATCCGCATCAGCATAGAAGCCCAGTCCTGGGATTCAGTACCACCAGCACCGGAATTAATTTCAATAACGGCAGGCAATTCATCGCCTTCCTCGCCCATCATTTTCCGGAATTCAATTTCATCCAGCTTGTCAGAAAGTTTTTTGCCCTCTTCGTCTACCTCTTCTTCTGTAGCTTCACTGGCGTCATAAAACTCCCAGATCGTGTCCAGATCATCACGCAGCCTCGAAAGTTCTTCATATCCGTTGGTCCAGAATTTCAAACCGCGGATTTCACGCATTGTTTTTTCAGCACGTTCAGAATCACTCCAGAATTCTGGCTGAACCGTTTGCTGCTCTAAATCTTCTAGCTGGTTTTTTCGGTTATCGTAGTCAAAGATACCTCCCCAAAGCCTCTACACGGGCCTTCAAGTCTTTCAATTGCTCTGCTGTCATTTGAAGTTTTGAATTTTTAAGTTAAAAAATAACCTTATGAAATTAAAGAACCAATTCCAAATCAATAAGGTTTTATAATATGAAAGTCACAAAGGTATAACAATTCATGATTACCGTCGGGTTCACTTAAATACCTTGCGTTGTCGGTGTAGGCATTCCGGCAAATCGTCTTAACTTTGTGGCAAATTTTTGTCAATCCATTTCTTTCAAATAAAAATACCCAGAAAATGGCTCAAACATATGACGTGATCGTTGTTGGAAGCGGTCCCGGTGGTTACCCCGCAGCAATTCGTGCCTCTCAATTAGGACTTAAAGTTGCAATTGTTGAAAAAGAACTTTTAGGAGGCATTTGCCTGAACTGGGGATGCATTCCGACTAAAGCTCTTCTTAAAAGTGCGCAAGTATTTGAATACATCAAACATGCGAAAGATTACGGTATCAACGTGGGCGAATCTGCTGCTGATTTTGGAGCGGTGATCAAACGCAGCCGTGGCGTTGCAGACGGGATGAGCAAAGGAGTTTCATTCCTGATGAAGAAAAATAAAATTGACGTCATCATGGGCTATGGTAAAGTGAAAGGTGTAAAAACCGTTGAAGTTACCGATAAAGACGGCAAAAAAACTGATTATACTGCTGGTAAAGGCGTTATTATCGCGACAGGTGCAAGAGCACGTGAGTTGCCGAATATTAAAATTGACGGACAGAAAGTTATTGAATACCGCAAGGCGATGAGTCTTGAAAAACAGCCTGGAAGTTTACTGGTTGTTGGTTCTGGTGCAATTGGAATGGAGTTTGCTTATGTTTATGCAACAATGGGAACGAAAGTTACTGTGGTTGAATTTCTTCCAAATCTTGTTCCGGTTGAAGATGAAGACATTTCAAAAGAAATTGCCAAACAATACAAAAAGCTTGGTGTTGATACTTATGTAAACTCATCAGTTGAAAAAGTAGATACCAGCGGAAATGGTTGTAAGGTTACTGTAAAAACTCCAGATGGAGAAAAAACTTTTGAAGTTGATGTTGTTCTTTCAGCAGCTGGTATAGTTTCAAATCTTGAAAATATTGGTCTGGAAGAAACAGGTATCAAGACTGATAAAGGCAAAATTTCTGTAAACGAGTGGTATGAAACCAACGTTCCCGGATTTTACGCTATAGGCGACTGTACTCCCGGCCCTGCATTGGCACACGTTGCGACTGCGGAAGGAATTATCTGCGCTGAAAAAATTGCAGGGCATAAAACAGAAGCTTTGGATTATGGCAACATTCCGGGCTGTACTTATTGCCAGCCTGAAATTGCTTCGGTAGGTTTTACTGAAAAGAAAGCAAAAGAAGCTGGTTACGATATTAAAGTCGGTAAATTTCCTTTCAAAGCATCTGGTAAAGCAACCGCAGCCGGTGTTACTGAAGGTTTTGTAAAAGTAATTTTCGACGCTAAATATGGTGAATTCCTTGGAGCTCACATGATTGGCGCTAATGTTACGGAAATGATCGCGGAAGTAGTAGTTGCCCGTAAACTGGAAACAACTTCTCACGAAATTATGCGTTCGATCCATCCACACCCAACTATGTCAGAAGCATTAAAAGGTGCAACTGAAGCGGCTTACGGTGAAGCAATTGATTTGTAAGCTTTCGGCTTCCTGATATAACAAAGCCCCGGAGATTTTTGTCTTTCGGGGCTTTGTTTGTTTTAAAATCATTTAACTGTTAAAATAAAATTACTCTTGTTGCAAATCGCGAGGTAATGAACAGCATCGGGATTCTTTAATACTATTTTACTTTTCCTCTCCGCTGCATAGCTTCCCTCCAGGTTGTAAGTATAATTCCTTCTTTTTCAATGTATTTTCTCAGTTCAGGATCAATCATTGCCAGGAGATCACCTTCGCGTGTTAGAGCAGAATCAGATATATGAGGAAATATTTCTGAATGTACCGTACAATGCATAATGACCATCGTGAGTCCGGGTTTCAGTTTACTGAATGCATTGATGTATTTAGCCGTTTTATATTTTTGAAGTGCTTTTTTTGTGGTATCACCAGCTTCCGGTTTGTTCCATCCATAACTGTTATTTTCCAGATCATCCAGTACTGGTAATCCTGAATCCCAAAGCTGTTTTCCAACCCTTCTTATCATCTTTAATCGTTCAGGATCCATCTTTTCCACTTCTTGTAACGCTGTATTATGACCGCCTGGAAACATCACCGGAATTTTTTCCTGTATTCCTACTTTCAAATATCTTTCCATAAATTCCGGTGTAGCAAACAATGTTCCCATGTGAGAATCAAGATGTGTTGGTTCAAAACCCATTTTTCTGGCGCGGCTCAGTTGTGCCCGGATCTCCGTTTCTACTTCATCGGCAGACGCATTTTTAACAACATCGGCCACGTTTGGCCACATGGCACCTTCCTGATCGACTAATCCTTTTACATTCATTGTCCCTGCCAATGGTCCCCAGCGGTAATCCTGCCATTCAGAAGTTAATGTTAAATGTAAACCGGCATCCAGTTCTTTATTTTGTTTCAGATAATGAACGAAGCCCGGCACCCATCCGCAAGGCATCATAATACTCAAAGAATTAGCAACACCTTCTTTTATGGCCTTTATAGCTCCCTGATTAGATTCGTATGACATACCGACATCATCTACATGAATGATCAGTACCTTTTTTCCTTTTGGAAAACCTAACTTTTCGGCATAAGTAGTTTCAGGAATCTGAGAAAAAGCGGCAGAATGAGCAATCAAAAAGTATAGAAGGATAAGTAGCTTTTTCATACTATTATAGAATGCATTGAAACTAAATCTAAGAAAGTAAAGTGTTTGAAATTAATACTGTGATATATATGATACGGCCATTTGGTAAATAGAACTACCTGCATTTTATATTTCTGATAAATACACTTATACAATAGCATTTCTATTTCCACGTTATTTGCCCTAAACACACCCCAAATTCTTATCATGAATCGTTCCTGCTACCTGTTAATTTGCTTTTTGCTGGTTATCATATCTTCGGTAAAAGCACAACATTTTGCTTTAAGCCGGTTATTTTATCCCAATGTAACTTTAAAAGCAGATTACAGTGTACCATCCAGCATGAACGGAACGCAGGATTATGGAGTGACAAGAAGTGGTTTTTACGGAATTATTCCAATTCAAAGCGAAGTACAACTGGGTTATAGTCTGAAAAAGAAACTGGATTTGCGTGCGATACATACCGTGATGCTGGCTCAGTTTACACAAATACAGCCGACTGTGGATGGAAAGGACATTCCCACCAATGGTTATAAAACACTATCGTTAGGAGTCATACGCTTACAGGCAAGTATTAAGGACCGGCTTTGGGTATATGGAGGAGGCCTGGGAATGACAGAAACCAATGAAACTTTTTTTACGCCTCAGCCTTTTTTCTGGGGAGGTGCCGCTCGCATGCACATTCTCGGACTTCGCACCCAGATTATTTATGGTTCAATACTGGCATATAACCAGAAACTCCGTTTTGTTCCGGTTTTTGGTGTCAATAAAGGTTTGGGAAAACACTGGCGGTTATCAGCTCTGCTGCCGTTTATGGCAAATGCAAATTATAAAGTTACCAAATGGTTCAATGTGGATATGATGGCCGGACTGAATGGATACAGTGGCGGTTTTCAGGTACAAACTCCCGAAGAAAAAATGCTGCGACGGGAAAATTACCGCCATATTAAAGTAGGAGCAGCAGCCAATGTACATTTATTTTCTGTGCTGAATGTTTCTCTGGAAGCTGGCGTCACGACTTTCCGCCAGCTTCGGACTTTTAACAGCGCCCATGAAAACCTGAGTTCATATAATCCGGCAACAACACCATACATTGGTGCAAGTGTGCGGTATATTACCAGCAAATCCGGTTTCTCTTCACGGTTTACACGTAAATTAGGATTAGGGCAAACAGGTGTTAACTGGTAATTGAAAACGATTAATCCAGTACCAGTTTTTCTGCTTCGGTTTTTAATAAATTTTTGTCAATAGGAACAACACCTACGGATTCACAAACCAGTCCGCCACCCAGGTTGGAAATCGCAGCGATTGATTTTGGTGAGAGCCCAAGTGCAATACAGCAGGCTGCTATACTGATCACCGTGTCGCCTGCTCCTGAAACGTCTGCGATTTTTCTGATATGTGCCGGAAGCTTATGAATTTCGTTCTGGAAATCAATGAAAACGCCTTTTTCAGACAGTGTGATCAATGCTCCTTTTACATTAAGTGTTGCCTTTAACTGTTCGACAACGGCTTGTAATTCTTCAGGATTGTCGACATTAAAATCCACTTTTAAACCTTCGCGAAGTTCTTTCAGGTTGGGCTTGAAAAGTGTTGTATTGTTATACGCAAGGAAATTTCTCTTTTTTGGATCTACAACCGTAGGTACTTCATGTTCATTGGCGTATTCAGTTATTTCAGCAATGGATTCGGCTGTAAGCACACCTTTATCATAATCTTCAAAAATGATCACATTACTTGAAGGGATGAGTTCTTTAGCTTTGGCTATCAAACGTTCAGTTTCTTCTGTATGAATGGGCTTATCTGTCTCTGTATCAATACGCACAACCTGTTGCGAACCGGCAATAATCCTTTCTTTAATTGTGGTAACCCTGTTGTTACTTCTCAACAAACCTTCACAATTCAGGCCTTTTTCAGTCAGGCTCGTTTTTAACAGATCCCCGGAAGTATCTGCTCCGATTACTGTGCAGATAATAGCCTCTGCACCTAGGGCTTGCACATTCAGAAGTACATTTCCTGCGCCTCCAAGGCGATATTCCCGTTTATTTACGTTAACAACCGGAACAGGAGCTTCTGGCGAAATCCGTTCAACTTTTCCCCAAACATAGGAGTCGAGCATTACATCACCTATGACAAGTACCCGTAAAGAATTGAATGCTTCAAAAACCTGATTTATATTCATTTAACTATAGTGCTTTTGTAAAAAAAAACCCTTCAAAAAGGGTCTGAAATCAAAATTAAACTTTTGTAACGAAATGAAGACTTGTTATCTGGAATCGTTTATTAAGATAAAGCCGGTGAGCATTTGTACGTGCTTCATTTACTCCCGAATCCAGATGAATCTCATCAAAATTTTCGGTTTTGGCATACTCTGAAATCCAGTCCAGCAGAATGCCTGCAAATCCTTTTCCACGGTATTCGGGAAGCGTAGAAAGGTCATCAATATAGATGTATTTGCCACGGAACAGATTGTAGCCAGTTTCAAAAACAGCCACTGCTGCAGCCTCTCCGTTTTCTTCAATAAAAACAAACTGACGGTTATCAGCAAGCGTTTTAAGAGCCTGGTCTAAATATATATCGTCTGTTAATGAATGTCGCAGAGCTTGTATAGCTCTGCGACATTTTAAAATATCACTTTCAGTTACTGCTACTTTTACCTGGCTCATCCTTTATTAACAGGAAATGTAAGATTACTCAGATTATGGCCCATTTTATCTCTTTTTGTGATCAAATAAGCTTCATTATGAGGATTAGACGGTATCTCAATTGAAACAGAATCAACAATTTCCAGGCCATATCCAATCAGTCCGGCACGTTTCTTAGGGTTATTGGTAATAAGTTTTATCTTGGAAACTTCCAGGTCACGCAGGATTTGGGCACCTACGCCATAATCGCGTTCGTCGCTCGTAAAACCTAATTCGAGATTTGCTTCTACCGTATCACGGCCCATTTCCTGAAGCTTATATGCGCGTAATTTATTGAGTAATCCAATTCCGCGTCCTTCCTGGTTCATGTATACAATTACACCTTTTCCTGCTTTGTTTACCATATCCATAGCGGCATGCAGCTGAGGGCCGCAATCGCAACGGCATGATCCGAAAATATCTCCGGTCATACAGGATGAATGGACACGTACCAATACCGGTTCGTCTTTTTCCCAGGTTCCTTTTACCAATGCCAGATGTAAATCTCCTGTATTAATTTGTCTGTAAGCCATCAAATCAAAGTGTCCCCAATTGGTAGGCATATCTACTCCGATTTCCCTTTTTATCAAAGATTCTTCGCGTAATCTATATTCAATCAGGTCTTTGATACTTACCAGTTTCAGGTTATGACGGTTGGCTATTTCGCGAAGCTGAGGAAGGCGGGCCATAGAGCCATCTTCATTCAGGATTTCTACTAATACACCAGCCGAAGACAAGCCTGCCAAACGAGGGAAATCTATGGCTGCTTCTGTATGTCCCGTACGACGTAAAACCCCGCCTTTTTTTGCTCTTAATGGAAAAATATGACCAGGCCGGCCTAAATCCTGAGGTTTTGTCTCGGGATTTACCAAAGCCTGAATCGTTTTGGCACGGTCGCTTGCTGAAATTCCGGTAGTACATCCATTACCCAGCAAATCTACCGAGACGGTAAATGCAGTTTCATGTAAGGCGGTATTATTACCCACCATCATTTCCAATTCCAATTCCACACAACGCTCTTCAGTTATTGGAACACATATTAAACCACGGCCTTCACGGGCCATAAAATTGACAATTTCAGGAGTTACCAGTTCAGCTGCACACACGAAATCGCCTTCATTCTCACGATCTTCGTCGTCAACTACAATAATCATTTCACCTTTGCGAATCGCTTCAATGGCTTCCTCAATGGTATCTAACACAATTGTATTACCGTTATTATTCATTAATTGGGTTGATGAAAAATAGTTTTAAACAAAATCACGTTTTAAAATGTAAAGGTACAGTCTAAATGTGGAAAAGTTCTATTTTTGGATTTGTAATAAGGAAAACAAAGGTTTGGCAAAATGCGTTTCAAGACTTGGAAAGAATAAGAAGTAACACTTAGCGTATTCATGAAAATAAAAATACTCAGTACATTTCTGGCGGTTCAGTTAATATTAATTACGGCAAATGCTTTTGCACAATTTTGCGGAACGACGGGCGGCTTTCTAATAGTTCCGTCAGAAGGGTGCGCGCCTCTGACAGTGGCTATAAAAAATCAGGTTCCGAAAGCTCAGAGTTTAGGTTATATTTATGATTTTGACAAAACTCAGACAACATTTCCTGAAGATAAAGATTTTTCGAAAGACTCATCTTATACTTATCAAAACCCGGGAACTTACACCATTTTTCAGTTTGGAAGTGCAGAAGGTACAGGGTTTAGTTTGTGTAAAGATGTCGTAGTATACGAAACGAGGGCTCCGAAAGCAGAATTAGTAACTTGTCAGAACGGCCGCATCCGGTTGACGCTGATCCAGGACAGCGTAGCGAAAGCATACGATCAGGTTGAAATAAACTGGGGGGACGGTTCTGCACTTACAACCTGGAAAAATGGAGATCCTCTTACTATTAACCATAGTTATAAAGCCGGCAGTATCATACCAGACATTACAATCCGTGGAAGATATACTGCGGGGCTATGCGAATCTAATTTAGTTCCTACCGTCATTTCCGGAGTATTAAATCCTCCGTCGCTGGAAAAAATAAAAATAAGCAGTGTAGAAATGCAGGCGAACGGTACTGCGAAATTATTATATGAAGGAGAAGAAGGTGTACCAACCGAAGTTTTTATTGACAAAGGAGATGGTTTGTTTGTTACAACTTCAAAAACCGGGAAAGCTGGCGGCCTTCAAACTGCAACGATTGAAAATCTTAATCCGAATCTAATTTATCGCTTCAAGCTTATTTCAAGGGATTTTTGTGATAATCCGGTTGAAAGTATTGTGGTAAGCACCTTAAAAATAACCGAAGGAACATCTATCGCAGACGAAACAAATGCGCTGACATGGGAGGCTTATTCCGGAGCAGGAAATATTCTGCAATATCAGTTAAAACGGGACGATACGGTAATTTATACAACTGCTGACCAGTTTTCGTATTTTGACAGCAACGTAAAATGCGGCAATAATTATAAGTACGAAATCGTAGCGATTGTTGAAAATGACGTACGTTCTTATTCAGCGCCGATCATGGTTTCTCCCAAATCGGCAGTTCCGGAAGTTATAAAAAAAGCAAGCGTGTCCGTTGAAAATAATAACCTTATTGTCTCAAAAGTGGAGCTTTCCGGAGAAGGCCTGACGAGTACTTATAATCTGATCGTTGAGAGAGCAGATCTGGGAAGCTCCGGATTTCAAAAAATTTCTAACCCGGTCAATGAAAGCCTTACGTTTGACGACAGTAATGTGAATACCAGCCAGACTTCCTATTGCTACCGTTTTAATTATGAAAATGCGTGTAAGCAAACTGCACCTTCTTTCAGTGAACCGGTCTGTTCAATATTACTAAAAAATAATATCCAGGAAATAACCTGGAACAGCGAATCGCCTTTTACAGAGGCAATAGCTTCTTATGACTTGTTGCAAATGGATGCAGATGGTAAAATAACGGACGAATTGCCCAAGCAGCTTAGTCTGAGCCATGGTATTGACCTGAATATGGAATCTGTTTACTCTTTTCGAATAAAAGCACATTCCTCAGATGGGAATCTGTTAAGTTATTCGAATGTAATAAATTTGAAACGGGACATCATTGTGTTAATTCCTGATGCCTTCACTCCAAATGGAGACGGTATTAATGACAGGTTTGAAGTAAAAAATTATTTTGCATCGTTATTTGAAATACGTGTTTTTAATCGCTGGGGAGTGGTTGTTTTCCAATCAGGAAATGCGGTCGACAGCTGGGATGGAAATATAAATGGGAAACCGGCACCAGCAGGATATTACACTTTTAAGATGAATATTACTGATCGGTCAAACCGGGCTATATCTAAGACCGGTAGCTTTTTATTGATCAGATAGTAATTTGTATATTTGCTGCGTATATAGCAATATTCACGCGTTAAAGACAGTTATTAGTCTGATATAAGAGATAAGAAACTTGTTTTTATTCGGCAAGTAGGGAAATGGATTTCTCTGATACTTAGTTAAGTTTCTGATAATGAGGAAATAGTATATGCTATTTCAAAATTTGAGTTCATAATTCGAATTTTTGGGAATAAGTCTTCAAAATATCTTTTTGATATGAAGAAGACTATAAGTTAAACACACACACATATGAGATTACCATTACATTTAGCTCTAACTATCTGTTTTTCGTTTTTTATAAATTCACATGTTTCCGGCCAGGGATTGTGTGACATTGGCGGTGGGGATTTTGAAATTACACCCACAGAAGGATGTGCCCCCCTGGCTGTAAAAATTACTAATCTTGTACCAAATTCCATTACCGTAGGATACCAGCTTGCATATGATAAGGTAGCGCAGAATCCATCTTACGCGAATTATTCGTCCTTCACTTATAATGCAGCCGGAACATATACTGTTTTACAATACGGAGCGGTATCAACTGGTGTTTTTTCAACCTGTAAACAAGTGAAGGTGTATGAAACAAATACGGTTAATGCACAGTATTCATCTTGTGGCGGAGGGAAAATAAAACTCGTATTGGTTAACAATGTTTATCTACAAGTTTATGATCAGCTGGAAATTAAGTGGGGTGATGGAAGTGCTGCTGAAATCTGGAAAAAAGGCGATGATTTGAATCTTGAGCACGTTTATGCCAGCACCACAGGAAGTCCGATCGTTACAATTAAAGGAATATATACGAGTAACACTGCTTGTAGCAATGGAAGAACGCTGTCTCTTCCAATCTTATTTCAGCAAGTCCAATTGGCTAACATTGCAATTCAAAGCGTAGCTATGCGGGCAGACGGATCTGTCCGGATTACTTATCAGGGACTAACTTCTATTCCTACATCCATTCAGTATAGTAAAGACGGCTCAACTTATACAACACATGGCATCAGATCTTCCGGAGGTATTCAGCCTTATGATATTGCCGGATTAAATACAAACCAGATATACCAGTTAAGATTATCCTCAGAGGACTTGTGTGCGAGCAAACTTATTACCAATCCGATTTCCAGCATGGTATTATCGGGTAAATCGGAAGATGGAAAAAACACATTAACCTGGAGTAAATATGGCTTTCCAACGGGATTTACAGAATATGATTTATTACGGGACGGGGCTATTATTAAAACCTTCACATCCATAGACGAAATAACCTATACCGACGAAGAGATAGAATGTGGCAGTTATTCCGAATATCAGGTGATTGCTAAAATTAACGGGATAACTTCTTCGTCTGCGCCTGTTGCTCTCAAAGCAGATTTGTCTTCGGCCAAGCCAATTGATAAAGCATATGTTACTGTCATTGACAACAATAATGTGACCATCAGTGCCAAAGTCCCAATTGTTGGCTTAAATAGTACTTATTATCTGACAATTGAAAAAGCCGAGGCGGGCAGTACGATTTTTAAAAAAATTATTACGCTGGCCAATCAGAACCAATTTGCAGATATAGAAGTAAAAACAAATGAGAAATCTTATTGTTACAGGATGAGTTATACCAATTCCTGTGATCAGAAAGTTGCCGCCACAGAACCAATTTGTACAGTTTTATTGACAAATAGTTTTCTGAATCTGGGCTGGACACCTGAAAAACCGGTTTTGCCCGAAGTGACTTCTTATGATATTTTACAGACAGGCTCAGGAGGCTCAAAAGTAGAAAAAAATGTTCAGCTGGGCCATTCCTATACTCCTACACTGGATTCTAAAAGTGATCTGGAATATACTTTTCAGGTCAGGGCCAATTCTGCGGATTCTGATTTTCAGAGCTTTTCCAATTTAATTTCTATTAACCGTAATGCAAATATTTTTATTCCGGGAGCATTTTCACCTGATGGAGATGGAAATAATGATATTTTGCAGGCAAAAGCCACTTTGTTGCAGTCATTCAATTTGTATGTTTATAACAGGTGGGGAAATGTTGTTTTCCATTCTGATGATATTACTAAAGGTTGGGACGGAACTATAAACGGGGCAAACGCTCCGGCAGGATCTTATGCATACCGATTAAAAGCTGTGGACATTATAAACCAAACTGTTGAAAAAAAAGGTACTTTTATGCTTTTAAGATAAGGAACCATTTGGGGCAATTTGTTTTTATTAAAACACAACTTAATAACAGGAAGGTATGTTTGGAAACATGGGTGATATGATGGGCTTGATGGGAAAAATGAAAGACCTTCAGTCCAAAATGAAAGAGGCTCAGGATCAGCTGGCCACTATAGTTGAAACGGCTGAGTCAGGAGCAGGCATGGTTAAGGCAACGGTAAACGGACAAAAAAGCCTGATTGGCCTTGATATAGATAAAGATTTGGTTAATCCTGACGATAAAGAAATGCTTCAGGATTTGATTGTTGCGGCAGTCAATAAAGCATTTGAGCAGGTTGAGCCCAAAATTAAAGAGCATCTTCAAAAAGCTACAGACGGAGTTCTTCCCAATATTCCGGGGTTGGATTTAGGTGGATTTATGAAATAATTCCCTTATTCATGAACCCTGGTGTTGCAATAGTTATTCTTAATTATAATGGCAGGCATTATCTTGAGAAATTCCTGCCAAATGTTTTAAGTCATTCGGAAGGTTATGAAATCTGGGTTGCTGATAATGCATCTTCAGATAATTCCCTGCAATGGCTGCGGGATCATTATCCTGCTATTAAAACGTTTTCTATCTCTGAAAACAAAGGCTATGCAGGTGGCTACAATGAAGCCCTGAAGCACATTAATTCACAATATTATATTCTTCTCAATTCGGATATTGAAGTAACAACAGGCTGGATTGAGCCTGTTGTTAGTTTTATGGAATCGGATCCAAATATAGCGGCCTGTCAGCCAAAAATTCTGGCCTATGATTTTCGTACGCACTTTGAATATGCCGGAGCTGCTGGCGGATATATGGATTACCTGGGCTATCCTTTTTGCCGGGGCCGTATATTTGATACCAGAGAGGAAGATTTGGGTCAGTATGATGATGAAAGGGATGTATTTTGGGCAACAGGAGCTTGCCTTTTTGTAAAGTCCGAAGCATTTCACAAAGCTGGAGGTTTCGATGAACGCTTTTTCGCACATATGGAAGAAATTGACTTATGCTGGCGTTTGCTCAATATGGGATACAGAATAACGTATTCCGGAAAATCAACAGTTTATCACGTTGGAGGAGGAACCCTGCACAAGTCTAATCCTAAAAAGACTTTCCTGAATTACAGGAATAACCTGATTATGCTTTTCAAAAATTTGCCAAAAGGGCGGCGCTGGAAAACAGTTATTTTCAGATTGATTCTTGACGGGATTTCTAGCGCCCGGTTTATGACTACCGGAGCATGGCCTGACGTACTTGCAATTTTAAAAGCACATTTTGCTTTTTATGCCATGATCCCTTCTTTATTAAAAGGGCAGAAACGTACCCATTACAGAGCACCGCTATATTACCGCAGCATAGTATGGGAGTATTTTGTCTTGGGAAAACATGATTTTACACAACTTACAAAACCTGAACTTCCTACAACTCCCAAATAGTAGGACTGTTATGTCTTCGCCAGTGATGGCGTAATTCCATCCAGAATGCAAGCACAAGGTAGAGTATAATTGGTGACCCAAATGTCATAAATGTGGCATAAATGAAATATAAGCGAATACTACTGGCAGGAAAATTGAGTTTTTCGCCCAAATTCGCACATACACCAAATATTTGATTCTCTACGTAATACCGAAGTCTGTTCATACCCTTATTTTCAATAATTGCCTCATAGTTAGCGATATTCAACCCCAATTCCAACTCGTTCCCGATTTTTATCTAAAGATATGTGAAACAGCAAATTACCGTTTACTCGTAAATTGTCAAATTATTTATTCAAATAAATTGTTTTACGGACAATTTTTGTTTCTTTGTGATTGAAGAATTTGTAAGTAGTTCATTATTATTAGGATGCCTTGATAGAAATTGCCAAAATATCTTTTGCAATTCTGTTAGACTTGCCTCAATCATTTGGTAATGCAGTTGAGCTTATAACGTGAAGTGTTTACAATTCTGATGTATTTTCACCTTATTTATTTTTTTATTTTCAACATTATGCCAACAGGTACTGTAAAATTTTTCAATGAAGCTAAGGGATACGGCTTCATCGTTGAAGACGACACAAACAGAGACATTTTTGTCCATGTTACAGGATTGGGAGGACTTACTATTCGGGAAAATGACCAGGTTGAATACGAGGTCGTTGAAGGAAAAAAAGGACTTAACGCCGTGCAGGTAAAAAAGATATAATCATATATCTACTTGCTGAAAAAGAAAAATACCGTAGCGATGCTGCGGTATTTTTCTTTTTCAGGAGAAATGATTCTTATTCCACCCAGGTTTTAATATCATCGAGGGTTGGCATTTTTTCTTCAATTTTCAGCTTTTTCCTCATTCCACCCAAGTCATTAAAAATTTTGTTCGGACTTGCAGCTTTCAATTGCTCAATCATCAGGATATTCATTTTTTGTAATGCCGGAATCCACACCGCAGGTACACCGGCAGCAATATAATCTGCTTCCTTAGCCATTTCCTGTTTCTTTTCAGGTCGCATCTGTGGAAAGAAAATAACTTCCTGAATACTCAAATTATTAGTAAGTAACATCGTTAAACGGTCAATACCGATACCAATTCCTGAAGTAGGCGGCATACCATATTCGAGCGAGCGCAGGAAATCTTCATCCATTTCCATTGCTTCATCGTCACCACGTTCTTTCAGTTTGAGCTGATCTTCAAAACGCTCTCTTTGTTCAATCGGATCATTTAATTCTGAATAAGCATTGGCAATTTCTTTTCCATTTACAAAAAGCTCAAAGCGTTCTACCATGCCTGGTTTTGAACGGTGTTTTTTGGTTAACGGAGACATTTCAACCGGATGGTCAATAATGAAAGTAGGCTGAATGATATGCTCTTCCACTTTTTCCCCGAAGATCTCATCAATCAATTTTCCTTTTCCCATGCTCTCAGTCACCTGCATTCCCCATTCACGGCATTTTTCACGGATGGAAACCTCATCCAGAGCTTCCACGTTTAAGCCTGTATATTGGTGAATTGCATCCGTAATGCTTAATCTTGGGTATGGGCCTGTAAAATCAAGTTCAGTATTACCAAATTTAGCTGTGGCAGTTCCGTTGACAGCAATAGCCACTTTTTCCAGAACTTCCTCCGTCATTTTCATCATCCAGAAATAATCCTTATAAGCTACATAAAGCTCAAGCAATGTAAATTCGGGATTGTGTGTACGGTCCATTCCCTCATTACGGAAATTTTTACCAATTTCATACACACCCTCAAAACCACCTACGATCAGTCTTTTTAAATGTAATTCGGTAGCAATACGTAGATAAAGACCCACATCCAGTGCATTATGATGTGTTTCAAACGGCTTTGCAGCTGCTCCTCCGTGAATTGACTGTAAGACGGGTGTTTCTACTTCCAGCCAACTTTTTGAATCAAAATAAGAACGCATCGTGGTAATAATACGGGCACGTTTGATAAAAATATCACGGACTTCCGGATTTACGATCAGATCTACATACCGCTGACGATAGCGTAGTTCAGGATCCGTAAATCCATCAAATACATTCCCTTCTTCATCCCGTTTTACCACTGGAAGCGGACGAAGCGATTTATTTAAAATTTTAAATTCCTGAACATGAACTGATATTTCCCCGGTTTGCGTAGTAAAAACAAAACCGGTTACCCCGATAATATCACCAATGTCCAATAGTTTTTTGAATACTGTATTATAAAGTGTTTTATCTTCTCCCGGGCAAAGATCGTCGCGGCGGAAGTACAATTGTATCCGTCCGGTACTATCCTGCAACTCGGCAAAAGCAGCACTTCCCATAATCCGGAAACCCATCAGGCGGCCGGCCATAGTTACATGCTTATAATCTATCTTATTGTTTTCGTAGTTTTTATTAATATCAGCAGAGTAAGTATTTACCACAAACTCTTCCGTAGGATACGGTTCTATACCTGTTCGTATCAATTCTTCACGCTTTTGGCGGCGTAATATTTCCTGTTCGCTTAGTAGCATTATTATTTAGCAATATTTATGATAATCAACTTCTTCACTATAAAATAAGTGCGCAAAACTAGCATTTTTTGCTGTGAATAGCGAAATTGAGATACTTAACATCTAATTCTTATTGTCAGGCGTAAGTTTCTGGCACGCTATTATTACAATTAATATGTATTAGTTCGTAGCATTTAATAATCAGTTTATATGGGCTAACTTACAAGTCCTGATTAATTACCTTCCGTTACATGTTTGCGAAAATCTTAAAAGTCGTTGGTATTCTTGCGTTGTGTGCCTTATTCCTGTTTGGAGCGGTAGAGATTTGGCTATATCGCAATCAGGAAAAGATTTTTCGTAAGGTACAGGCTCTTGTAAATGAAAATCTGAATGGGGATCTTGAAATTGAGGATTTCAAATTTCGCCCTTTTACAGGCGGCTTTGGCCTTAATTTCACATTAGATAATGTACTGCTTACTGACAGCATTTATGAAAAACATCAGACACCATTTTTAAAAGCAGAACTAATTCACGTTGCACTTGATTTTAACAGCCTTTATAAAGGTGATATCATCATCCGAAACCTCGTATTGCAAAACGGGAGTTTGAAAATGTTTAAACAAAAGGATGGCTACACGAATCTAAGTATTTTTAAAACACCGGATACTAAAAAAAGGATGATAAGGATTCGGGAAATCAGGATGATCTGATAAAAAAACTAAGTAATCTGAGATTCATCAATTTTGCTGTAAGCTTTGCTGATTCTATTTCGGGCAAATCTTATAGTGCACTGTTCCGTGATGCCACTAATCATGTTACGATCACGGATTCTACAACTAATGTCAATTTTACAGGCACCATATTTTTTAACGGGTTAACATTCAGGCCGGAAAAAGGAGGTTTTTTAATTAACCAGGAAACAAATATTAACTTATCTATCGCATATGACGGCGATAAAAAGAATCTCAAAATCTATCCTTCTGTATTAGAAAGCAGCACACATGACAAAATAGCTATTACCGGGGAATTTGATCTGTCTGACTCGATTAAGTTATTCAGAATGAATTTTGAAGCAAAAAAAATCGCAGTCGATAACGCACTTCCATTGCTGAACACGAAAGCCAGGTTGCAGATTGATTCCATCGGCATTCATACAGAAGTTGATACAGAGGTTAAAATCGAAGGACAGTTATCAGAAAAAATACCGAGAGTAGACGTTCATTTTAAAACAGTACCATTTGAATATAATTTGCCGGTTGGAACGTTGAGAAATGTAAAGACAGACGGGAATTACACCAATCAGGGTGATACGAGCAGAGTTCCCAGCGTATATAATGCACGTTTAACAGCACCCAATGTAACCGGACAATTTGAAACAATACCATTCAACTTTGCTTTGACGATTAACAATTTCAGAAATCCGATGGCTATTTTTGATGGTACTATCCAGGCCGATTCAACTAATTTAAACTCTTTATTTGACCCCGCCCGATATCGTTTTAAGAATGGAAAAGCTAAAATTGATTTTCATTTTAATGGAAGTCTGAAAGCATTTTATAATCCCAAAAGTGACCAGTTTAACGGGAAATTGTGGGGCAAAGCATCATTGCAGAATATTTCTATGGATTATCTGCCTCGTCAGGTGCATCTGAAAAAAATAGCAGGAGAATTTGTGTTTAATGAAAAAGCATTGGTTATTCCAAAACTGAGCCTTTCTGACGGCCAGAATATGCTTTTTATCAACGGGAAAGTAGTGGATCTGATACCCTATTTATTTGGTTCTCCCAAACCTCTCCGCGCGGCGGTAAATGTGAATATTCCATCCTGGAAGTTAAACTGGCTTGAAACCTTACTCGCACCAAGAGCGCAAGTAGTAAACAAACGCAAAAAGAAACTCAAACTTTCGGATCTACTCGACAATGCGATTGATAATATAGAAATAACTGCCAAACTGAATTCTAATCAATTGAAATACAAAAACTTCCAGGCAACTAAGGTTAAAGGAGAGTTTACTGTAAAGGATAATTCGATGCGTATTGAATATTTCCTGATGAATGCGTTTAAAGGCGGACAATTGAGAATATCCGGAGAAATGAATAATTCCGGGGCAAATCAATTACCGCATGTTGTGGTGAAAGGGAAAATAACGAATGCAGATGTACAAACAGTTTTCTATTCTTTTGAGAATTTTGGACAAAAAACCATTACTGATCAGAATTTAAAAGGAAAGTTAAACACGGATTTTAGTTTTGAGACACGGCTGAATAATAATGTCAGAATTGTTCCTTCTTCCATGAAAGGGTTGTTAAATATTAATCTTACAGATGGTTATATCAATAATTTTGAGCCATTTCTGAAAATGAAAAGGCTGGTATTCAAACGGCGTAACTTTGAAAGTGTCCAGTTTGCACCGATAAAAAATACATTTAAACTAAGTGGTGAAGAGATTGAAATAGCTCCAATGGAAATTGAGTCCAATGTAATCACGCTATTTATTGACGGGATTTACAGCTTTGGTAAAAAGACTGACATTAACATTCAGATTCCGCTGAGTAACCTGAAAAGAAGGGATTCAACTTACGTTCTTGATCCTAATAATCCTGAAAAACGCGAAGGTTCCAAGATTTTCCTGAGAGCGATTGATGAAAACGGTGAAGTTAATATCAAGCTGGCTTTCAGGAAGAAAAAAGATAAGAATAAGGAAAAAGAACGTTAATGTTTGTGGCCCATCTAATTTTTGGGTTGGTTAAGGAAAGTAACTGCGATGGTTATTCGCTTTCGTTACTAAACATATACCCAACTCCTTTCAGGGTTTTGATATAACTGTCACCAAGTTTTTCACGCAGTTTCCTGATATGCACATCAACGGTTCTTTCCAGAACATAAATATCGGCACCCCAGATCTTTTGAAGTAACTCGTCCCTGTTGAAAACCTTATTTGGTGTTTGGGCAAGAAAAAATAGCAGCTCAAATTCTTTTTTAGGAAGAACAACAGACTTATCCGAGCCTTGCGTAACGGTATAATTTTTGCGGTTAATTACCAGGTCAAGAATTTCAATCTGATCTCCCGAGTCAGCTTTTTGGGCTTCTCTGCGAAATAATGCATTGATACGGCTCATCAAAGCACGTGGTTTGATGGGTTTTGTGATATAATCATCTGCTCCAACTTCAAAAGCTGCTACTTCCGAATACTCTTCCGAACGTGCAGTAAGAAAAAGTATGTAGGTATTTTTAATATCTGGGTTCTGTCGTAAAATCCGGCCCGTTTCGATACCATCGAGCTGAGGCATCATAATATCTAGCAAAATTAAATCCGGTAAAAATGTTTTTGCAATTTCAATTGCTTTTTTACCATTAGAGGCAGTTAAAACGGAATATCCTTCCTTTATAAGATTATATTCGAGAAGTTCTACAATATCTGAATCGTCATCAACTACTAATACTTTCGGAATAGAATGTATAGTTTTTGCAGTGCTCATTTTGTTTTTGTTATTAAATCGAGCTCAAAATTAACGGATGTGATTTTCACATTACACGTTTTGTTGCTTTGTTAACATAAACATAACATCAGCGATAAGTAAAGCGGAAGATCTGTTTCTGCTCATTAGTAACCAGCATATCCGAATTATTCAGGAATATAAGCGCTTCTGTTTGCTTTCTTACAATTCTGAAACATCCCAAAGGACGTTTGAAATTTATTTTGCCTTCTTCAATCCCGAAAAGCAGAATTTTCCCGTAAGTAAGTAATGCAAATGTCTTTCCGTCCGGACTGATATCTGCTGATGTCACCTGTGTCTTTATCCGGATGCTGTCTATTGGAGATATGGTATAATTTCCCTGTTCAGAAGGCATCTGATATAATCTTACATAATGATTGGCTGGACTTCGGTTTTTGGAAAAAAGGTATAAATTTTTCCTGCTGTAAAAAAATGCTTCACAATCGTAATTCAGTTTGTCCTCAGATGGAGGGAATTCTGTTTGATCAGCATAACTAAAAGTTATTTTTTCAGTGTCCGGTTTGTTTAACGGTACTTTATATACATTTAAATTACGTCTGGTATTGCTGTTGTTCCCAAAATCACCAATGTAAATAGTGCCGTTTTCATCACTTGTAAGATCTTCCCAGTCTGTATTTTGAGCGTTATCAACTTTTTTTACAGACAGAAGTTTGCCGGTGGAATCAATTTTATATAATTCTGGCTTGCCGCCACTATCATTATTGGTCCAGAATGAATTTGGATTATTACCTTTTACCAGTCCTGAGCTTTCGTTTGCAACATCAGGAAGTACACCGGTTTTAATGATTTTGTAATGCGATTTTATTCTCTCAAAACCATTCATTTTATGATCTGAGTGGCAGGAGCAAAACGCAGTTTTTACAGCAAACCACAGATATATCAGCTTATTCATAACTTATCATAAGAAGGTTTTGCGAAACTATCCGTGACAGGGCTGAATGATCAGGTTTTTCACGAAGCTTGGTGTTTCAGCCGTGGTACGGATCATCTGGCTAGTTACTATTTGACTCCTTTCCGGACTTTTTCCACGCTGATTCCCACACTTAGTACAAAGGGAAGAGGATTTTGACGCATGGATTGGGATAATGTAAACGTATATTTTCCAGAGTGGGGGAAACTGTAATTTTTCAGAAAAGGTACTTTGTGGTCAAACAAATCTCCCAGACCTTTGCCATATGGCTTACCAGTTATTTCACTGGAAACGAATAATTCTTCCAAAGCATTGGAAATCGTTTTGCCATCCGGTCCGGTTAATTGCCGGGTAAGATATAAGTTGTAATATGGGTATTGCAGTGTATTGCGGAATAAGTAATAAACGTTGTATTGGGCTGTTGTATCTTTAATTTCAACCTTAAATTCGGGTTTGTTTTTGATAAACCAAAGTCCATCTTTAATATCTTCATGTGCTTTGTAAACCACGCTGTCGTCGCACCCAAAAAGTAATACAGACAGAACTAGTGAAGCAATTAATTGAAAAACTTTCATTCGGGTTTATTAAGTGATTCACAAAGCTAATGAGCCTTATATTCCATTCAAAGTTAAATACTGTTCTGCTTTAGGAAATAACGGCTGAGCCAGGAGTGGGAGGCAGATATTTTCCAGCGTTTCATCCATTGGGCCTTGGTTCCAACCTGATTGTCAAAAATAATCGTAAAAGGTGTAATGATTTCGTCAGAAACAGCTTTTTTAATATTTGGTACCGCAATCGTTTGTAAGTTATTATGATTATCCAGATAAGCCAGAGAACGGTCAAAGAAATCAATATTCATTTGCTGCCCTATTTGTTGTAACCAATGTACCGATTTATCAATCGAACATCCGCTTGGCAGTTCATCTCTTTCGTCCACACCAATAACGACAAAGCGGTGCTCAAAAACTTTTCCTGAGGCTGTAAGCGGCTTTCCATGAGCTTCCCAAAGATCCAGTGCAGCTTTTAGTGTTTCAGTAATAATGCCTGTTTCTTCCTTGGAAAGTTCCCTATTAGCCTGGTAAACCCAAACGCGGGCTTCAAAATCCAGGTCGCTGAATGGTATGTACATGATTTCGTCTTTAATTAATTGTTGAACTCTTTTCTATAAACCTTCTGACTGCGCAATCAGTTCTGCAAGGTCATAGACTTTTACAGAATCTTCTTTTTCCTTGTTTTTGATTCCATCCGTCATCATTACCATACAAAACGGGCAGGCGACTGCAATAGTATCAGCACCTGTATTCAGTGCCTCTTCAATGCGTTCAATATTAATGTCCTTACTTCCTGCTTCCGGTTCTTTAAACATTTGCCCACCTCCTGCACCGCAGCATAAGCCTTTCACTTTACTCCTTTTCATTTCTACCAAATCAGCATCCAGTGCTTCCAGAACGTGGCGAGGCGCTTCGTAAATATCATTGGCACGGCCCAGATAACACGAATCATGAAAAGTAATTTTCCGGCCTTTGAATGCTTCACCGCCTTCTATCCTGACCCTCCCTTCATTAATCAGCTGCTGCAGGTATTCCGAATGGTGGATCACTTCGTAATTTCCACCTAATTCAGGGTATTCATTTTTTAGTGTATTAAAACAATGCGGACAAGCCGTAACGATTTTTTTAACTCCATACATATCCAAAACCTGAATATTGGACATTGCCAGCATCTGAAAAGTAAATTCATTGCCCGCCCGCCGCGCAGGATCGCCCGTGCAACTTTCTTCGGTACCCAAAACAGCAAATTTGACGCCTGCTTTATTCAGTATTTTCACAAACGCGACAGTAACTTTTTTATAACGGTCATCAAAAGAACCAGCACAGCCAACCCAGAAAAGCACTTCGGGAGTTTCGTTGCTGGCAGCCATTTCTGCCATTGTCGGCACTTTATATATTACCTCAGCCATTATTAAGTGTTATTTCATTATTTGATAAAATGCTGGCCACGCACCAGAAATACAATTATCATCAGATACATTAAAGGAATACTAATGATAATCGGAACGAGTTCATATTTAGTAGCAGAATATTTCCATGTTAGTAATCCTATTAAAATAAATAACAAGCCCATAATATTTAAAAATATTCCTGCCCACTTAAATAGTCCTTTCTTGTCTCTGATAAGAATAGGATTATTTGGAAAATTCTGAAGTAAATGTATAGCACTATTGATCCATATATAAATACCAGCACTCATACAGAAAATAGCCATCAGGCTAAAAATAATAAGTATTGCCATGACTATATTAATTAAAATGCCTTTACAAAGTTTACTTCAGTTCATCAGCCCAGTTCAATCGGTCGCCGGGTGAAAATTTCCATGGTGCCTGGTTTGTATCCAGATTTTGGAACATTGCATTCCAGGAGCCAGGAGCCTGTGCCTCGTCCATAACTTTATATCTTCTCAGTTGTAAAATAATATCAAGCGGATTGATCAGAATCGGACATTCCTGAACACAGGCATTACAGGTTGTACAGGCCAGAAGTTCTTCCTGAATGATATAATCTCCCAAAAGATTTTTGCCATCATCTACAAATTTCCCATCGTTAGCCTGCATAATTCTGCCGATGTCTTCCAGCCTGTCGCGGGTATCCATCATGATTTTTCGCGGAGAAAGTTTTTTGCCCGTAATATTTGCCGGACATGCGGATGTGCAACGGCCACATTCCGTACATGAATAAGCGTCCATCAAATTTTTCCAGCTCAGATCTGCTACGTCTTTCGCGCCGAAACGCTCAGGGACTACACTTTCACCGGTATCAGAATCAATTCCGAGCATGCTCTTTACCTCTTTTGTAATTTCAGGCATGTTGTTCATTACCCCTTTTGGAGTAAGGCGGGCAAAGTAAGTATTGGGAAAAGCCAGGGCAATGTGCAGATGCTTGGAATAAGTGACATATACGGCAAAAGCAAAAATACCCAGAATATGAAGCCACCATGCAAAACGTTCATACACAACCAATGAATTTTCGGTCCATCCTGTAAACAACGGTTTTAAAAACTGACTAAATGCAAAATCTCCGGTTATAACATAATGCGGGCTCCCCATTTCTTGTAAAACTGTATCTGCTACGTTCATCGTCAGGATTGCAATCATGAGCACAATCTCAAATAGGAGAATAATTTTTCCGTCCAATGCAGGCCAGCCATTCATTTCTCTGTGGCGCGACGGTTGCAAACGTTCTGTTTTAAGAATACTACGACGAATAAGAAAGATAACACACGCCACCAGCACGGCTATTGCAAGAAATTCAAAAAAACCAATTAGAAATGAATAAAAACCACCCAAAAATGAAGCGAAGAGTCTGTGCTGTCCAAGAATCCCGTCCAGGATAATTTCAAGTACTTCAATATTGATCAGCAAAAATCCGGCATATACCGCAAAATGCAGCAATCCGACGACAGGTCTGTCAAACATTTTCTTTTGGCCAAAAGCGATACGAAGCATGGTAAAAAAGCGCAATGCCGGCTGGTCAGTCCGGTTTTCGGATTTACCCAGCTCAATTGTATTTTTAATAATATGTATACGCTTAAAAACCAGCCATCCCATAATTCCGAGAACAACCACAAAAAAGATTTGCTGAATAATTTCCATTGGTATATAATTTATAATATTCTCAGCAAGTAACTAGTATGCTTGCATACTATCAACAAATATGGCAAAAATGTACCTGTTTCAAGATTTTTAGTGAAAAAATATTTTATTCAAAAAAAATAAAAATCTGATAGTGTGCTGTGTAACAATGTATTAAATATTTGGACAAATTATTTTTAAAATATTTCTTCCAAATACTTTGTATTGCAAAAAGAGACTTCTATTTTTGCAGTCCCAAAGGGTGCCAACTGAACGGTGATGTAGCTCAGTCGGTAGAGCAAAGGACTGAAAATCCTTGTGTCGGCGGTTCGATTCCGTCCATCACCACTTGGAAATCAAGCCGTTACGATGCAAATCGTGACGGCTTTTTTCTTTTGTTGTAAATAAAGTTTATGCATCAGCATTGCCCGTAAACAACAAAAGCCCGCTTTGCGAGCCGGGCTTTCATTTCACATCATAGATAATTCTTAATCTTCTTTCTTCTTATCTATCTTATCTTCCACTTTTTTTGCACCTTTTTTAACTCCCTTTTTAGTTGCATCATATCCTTTTTCAGCGGTTTCACCCACTTTGTCTGCACCTTTTGACACTCCCTTACCAACCGCTTTTGCATCCTTTTTAACTTCCGAACCTACTTTGTTAGCGGCTGACTTCGTCTTATCTGCGGCTTTGTCAGCTTTGTCTTGTGCAGTTTCCTGTGCGTATGAGAAAGTTGAAACTGCAATGAATGCGGCAATAATTAATAACTTTTTCATTTTTAAGCTTGTTAAATATTTTAATGATTTTACGGTCAGGATGTTTTTAACCCCTAGCTAATTTCATTTACAACAATCATACCAATATCCATGAAAAAAATAAATTATAACACAGTACATTTTTTTAGAATACGAACTATCATTTCAAACGAAATGAATTTTTTTATGTAGCGTTATGTATTTAAAAATATAACGTTATTAGCAAAACATGAAGAAAATTTTTACGATCATTTTATGTTTTAATACTTTTCTTGCAAAGGCCCAAAGTGAAAAGGATTCACTTAAAGTTGCCACATTGCAGGAGGTGGTGATTACAGCGTCCAGAATAAGCGAAAATATCCTGGTTTCGCCTGTAAGTGTGCAGAAAGTAAACCGCTCTGCAATTGCTTTATCCCCGGCACTTTCTTTTTTTGACGGACTGGAAAATGTACAGGGTGTGCATATGATCACACCATCGCTGGGTTTCAAAGTGCTTAACGCACGGGGTTTTTCCAATACTACAAATGTTCGTTTTGCGCAATTGGTAGACGGTATGGATGTCCAGTCGCCGCATATAGGAGGTGCTATCGGTAATTCACTGGGCCCGACAGACCTGGATATTGATAATGTGGAAATTTTGCCTGGTACCGCATCAGCATTGTACGGAATGAATACAGTGAATGGGCTGGCCAATTTTTTTACAAAAAATCCATTTACTTCGGAAGGTTTTTCAATCCAGCAAAAAACGGCTGTCAACCATTTAAATGACCGGTATAGTAAAGCAAAGCCATTTACCGAAACGACATTACGCTATGCAAAAATATTATCAGAAAAGTGGGCATTTAAAATAAACGGAGCTTTTACCA
Source organism: Dyadobacter sp. NIV53 (assembly GCF_019711195.1). Lineage (NCBI taxonomy): Bacteria > Pseudomonadati > Bacteroidota > Cytophagia > Cytophagales > Spirosomataceae > Dyadobacter > Dyadobacter sp. NIV53. The sequence goes on along the minus strand of NZ_CP081299.1, from coordinate 3,628,250 downwards.
AAGGTTACGACTGGATCGCATCAGACCAGACAGAATTAAATCCAAATGCTAACAGCAGTACCAGCTTGTTTGGAGCAGATAATCCTGCCCAGGATCCGGTAAATAGCTATGGCAACGAAAGCTCAGACAGAAAAACGATAACACTTGGGGGTAAAAAATATGTGGTTAGCCGTACAGGTTATCAGGAAAGAGATGTTGTAAATTATAATCTTCAAAATATAAAAGCTGACGCGGGTATATATTATAAAATTGCACCAGGTGCAATGCTCACCTACACCTATCATTTCAGCTTGCTGGATAATGTGTATCAGCGGGCCAACCGGTTTCGTTTGCAGGATTATTTATTGCAGCAGCATGGCCTGCAATATCAGTCCAAATCAATTCAGGCAAAGCTTTATGTTAATACAGAGAATACAGGGAAATCCTATAACCTGCGTTCTATGGCAGAAAACATGGATAGAAGTTATAGGTCGGACAATATATGGTATACAGATTTTACTAATGGATTTAATCAGTCTGTTTCTGGTGGAGCAATCGTAACTGAAGCATTAAAACAGGCGAGAGTACTTGCGGATGCAGGGCGTTACATTCCGGGCACTTCTGCTTTCAATGATCAGCTAAAAAAATTGCAGGATATCAACAACTGGGATGTTGGTGCGGCTCTTCGGGTAAAAGCAAGTTTTGTACATGCTGGAAGCGCAGGTAAATCTTACTGAAAGTTATTTGCAGTCGTTAAAAACCAAATATGATATTGATCTGTTAGTGGGCGCCGACCACAGAACATATATCATTGTACCTGATGGAAATTACTTTATTAATCCTGAAATGGGAAAAGAAAACAAAAATATCAATTATGGGAAAACAGGTGGATTTGTTTCTATCAATAAAGGGTTACTCCAAAATAAGTTGAAATTGGGCGTTATTCTGCGGGCCGACAAAAACGATTATTTCTCCACAACGTTCAATCCCCGTTTATCGGCTGTATATAGTCCAGCTTACGATCATAACATCAGAGTGTCATTTCAAAGCGGATATCGTTTCCCAAGCATATTTGAAGCATTCAGCAATGTAAATAGTGGCGGTGTTAAACGTGTAGGAGGATTGCCTGTCATGTCTTCCGGTATTTTTGAGAACGCCTGGCTGGCTACATCTATTACGGCATTTCAGCAGGCGGTACTGGCTGATATTAATCAAAACGGGTTATTACAAGCCGCTGCTATTGAAAAAAATAAAGGATTGCTCAAGAAAAATCCTTATTCCTACGTAAAGCCGGAGCATGCGCAAACCTGGGAAGCAGGTTATAAAGGTCTTTTCTGTGATAAAAAATTATATGTAAATGCTGACATGTACCTGAGCAGGTTTAACAATTTTATCGCACAGGCCAATATGAATGTGCCCAATTCAAAGGATGTGGCTTTAATTCCTGCCGATTTGTACGATAAAACAAAACAATCACCTTACAGAATGTATACCAATTCGCAATCTGTTATTTATAACTACGGGTTTAGTGTAGGCCTGAATTACCAATTGCCAAAAGGCCTGATCATAGCAGCCAATACTACCTTTGCTAAACTTAAAAATGCAGAAAAGCAGGATGGTCTTGAAGATGGCTTTAATACACCGCAATGGATGTACAATGTAACTGCATCAAAGAAAAATTTACTGGAAAATCTGGATGCAACTCTGGCATATAAATGGCAATCGAATTATTATTCCCAAACGTTTTTGGTCAATGGTAATGTCCCTTCCTATTCAAGCCTGGATGCGCAGATTACTTATCGTCTGCCCGAGGTAAAATGTAACATCAAAATAGGCGCAAGTAATTTGCTCAACCATTATTACCGTTCATTTTTAGGTGGCCCGTCTGTTGGTGGTATGTATTATGTAACGGTGGGATATGGGATCAAGTAAACAGGAATTAACTTAAAACAAAAAAACACTCACAGCACAATGCTATGAGTGTTTCTGTTACTGTGGGAGTTGAGGGATTCGAACCCCCGACCCTCTGCTTGTAAGGCAGATGCTCTGAACCAACTGAGCTAAACTCCCTTTTCCCCGTCGTTTGGGAGTGCAAATATGTAGGACTGATTCTGATTATGCAACTATTTTTAGAAAAAAAATTAAAATAATTTTTAACCAATTGATTATCAGTTATTCTTTATTCGAAGTTTAAATAGAGCGTAACGGTGTGTGTTGTCATTTTATCAAGCCCTGATCCTACTGATCCTTTTACGGGCCGAAAAACATTTGTGAGTCCATGAGAAAAACGTAATTCTGGTGCGAATTTGAAAAATTCAAAAAACTGTTCGAATCCTACGCCATAATCTACGGTGAAATCAGTCGATTTTGTGGCCAGTGTTCCTCCTCCTCCATTGCTGCGTTTTACATTGGTTTCGATTCCTACTGTCGCACCTGCAATCATGTACATTCTGGAATTTCCCCGGCGTTGTGATTTATATTTCAATAACAACGGCAATTCTATCCACGTCGATTCCCTTTTTTCTATTTTTTCGGTTCCATCCGGATAGCTGAATTTTACCTGACGTTCGTATAAAGAAACGGATGGTGTAGTCCTGATATCGAAACGATCATTTAAATACGCATTGATGGTAAAACCCATGCGAAAAGCAGCCTTTATCGGAGACTGTATCAAATAGGCTGAATCCTTTGTTACAAAATCATTATTATGTTTCAGTGTAAAACGGGTAAAAGGAACAGCAAACAAAATCCCGTAGTGAATGGGCTTATCATCATAGTATTCCAGATGTTTCCGCTTGTATCCTATACCCTGTGCACTTATTTCCTGCATGGCTGTACATAACAGCAGCAATGTGCCAATAATTACTTTTGACCTGTGTAAATGGTGCAAATCCCGAAGGTTAATGGTATGCATTTGGTGTTTTTAAAACCTGCTTTTTTAAATATTTCAAGGAAAGCTTCTCCGTCCGGAAACGCCTGAACAGATTCGGGCAGATACGTATAAGCAGAGCTATCCTTCGAAACGGTTTTTCCTATTAATGGTAATATGTATTTGAAATAAAAATTATACAACTGTTTAAACGGAAAACTGCGTGGTTTAGAGAATTCCACAACTACACATGTTCCGTCTGACTTCATCACGCGGTTCATTTCAGTAAGTCCGGCTAACAGATTTTGAAAGTTTCTTACTCCAAACGAAACGATAACTGCGTCAAAATAATTGTCCGTAAAGTTTAAACTTTCGGAATCACCACTTTGCAGCGTAATAATATCCTGCTTTCCCAGCTTTTTGATTTTCTCCCGGCCCACGGCAAGCATTCCCTCGGATATGTCTACACCAATGATTTTTTGGGGATGAAGCGATAAAGCCTCGATTGCAAAATCTCCTGTACCACTTGCAATGTCCAGAATCACTTTTGGTTGCTGCTTGCATAACAGCTTTATCGCCCGTTTGCGCCAGTAAATATCCACACCGCCACTTAATACATGATTAAGCAAATCGTATTTAGGCGAAATATTATCAAACATCGCGGTTACCTGCTCCTTCTTACTGCCGTCTTTGTCTTTATATGGTACTACGCTCATTGCGGATTATATCAAATTAATAATATTCAAAATTAACAGTAATTTATGGTTCTCCCGCAGGTGGTAAAAGTTATGTTGAGCTGGTAAACTTTGGCCTAATGAAATAATCCTTAATTAATAAGGAAATTTTCATATTTTCCATAAAATTTTCATCAACAAATATGAAGCATGTCTCTCTACACTTTATTGTGCTGGTCTTGCTATATGGAACAGCAGACGCGCAGCAACGAAAAAAGGATACAATACCTGCAAAGCGTACATTTACTAAAACGATCAGAACAGAAATATCACCATATTCGTTGACTTTAAGAGCCGGGCTTACACAATTTTTCGGTGAGTTAAATGAACAGAACATGCAGGGTTCTTTTGGAATTGGCCTGGACCGCAAGCTTAATAAAAGTGTTTCCCTAGGCCTGGATTATACAGCGGGTAAAGTTGGAGGACAAAAGACGGAGCTATTCAATTCCTATTTCATCAATGAATATAATACGGCTGAAATACTTATTAAATGGAATTTGACAGAACAATTTACACACCAAAAATCTCAATTGTGTAATATAAGCGTTTATGGTGGATTGGGTCTGATGTTTTTCAACGCTCATACTTATGATTTGACCACAAATGAGTTGCTTCGGTTTACCAATAGCGAATCTAGTAAGCGTAACCAATTTTTTCTGCGTTGGGGAAATCCACACGGACGTTCAGGAATTAATAAGACACGTGAAGGGATTATACCTGTTGGCACCTCACTGGATTATTGCCTTTCCGAAAAATGGAGAATTAGCATGGATTACAGGTTCTATTTTATCCGTACGGACAAAGCCGATGCAACTTCCGGGCAACGGCTTATTAATCCGGAAGAGGAAGATTCATATAGCGGTACACCCAACGACAAGTTCAGTTTGCTGTCGGTTTCCATAACTCATAGCTTTGCAAAGCCAAGAAAACATTAATTTTTATTTCAATTAGTTATAATTTGGATACGATTAAATACCGTTTTTACCCGACCCTGCTTAACCTTTTTGACAGATATCAAAAGGGCTATGTTAATGATACAGATCTGATTGACAGAATTAACCGCATCCCTATTCCTCAGACTGAGGCACAGTTCAAAGGTTCTTCCTTCGAAGAAGCTGCAATAAAAGGAACAGATGAAGAACTTTTTGATCCCGGGATATTAATGAAAGTAAGGGCTCTTTTGCCCCGGCCAATGGTAAAAACGCAGGTTTATTGCGAATATCAGGTAGATGATATTTTGCTGTATGGTTATGTGGATGTAATTGGCAAAATGCTTGCGGTTGATATCAAAACAACTGGCAAATATGTACCAGGTTATTTTTCGAAAAGTCATCAAAATTTTTATTTGCCTGCATTAAAATCAAAAGGAATTCGTACGCTTAGATATGTGATTACGGATTTCCGGGAAGTTTATCAGGAAGATTATGATCAGTCGGTAGATTTATCTTTTCAACTGGCACAAATAAAATCTTTTTGCGAATTCCTGGAAGAAAACCGCAAAAGGATTACAGATAAAAGAATTTTTAGCGTGTGAGCAAAAACGGGTCAGGGGATTTTTTTAAATATAAAAAGATCCTCAAAAACCCATTTTGGACTACCGCTTGTTCCCTCTTCCAATTTTCCACGTTGGATTACAAGTTGTGTTTGTGTACGCCTTTCGTATATGATTCGTACGGTTGCGTCATCTTTTTCAAATAAGGCCTGGTTCTTTTTGGCCTCAATAAAATTATATGTATCCGATATTTCTTTTTCTTCAAGAGAAATCATGCCGGGTTTGAAATGTTTTACATGCGCTACCGGCCCTTTTTCTGTTTGTTCAAATGCGAATAGTTCGTAAAGTGTTGGTTTATCATCTTTAATCATACGGATAAAACCAACGATATTATTTCCTTCCGGAGCTGTCCAGGATGCTTCAATGGTACCGCCGTTAAACGGGCCTTTCCAGCGGCCATCCAAAAAATTGATGTCATTTAATGTGCCTGGTTTTACAGTTTGCGCATGGCTGTTTAAGGCAATAAACAAAATGAAAGCAAGAACAAACGGAGAAAGTTTTAATCGGATCATAAGGATTTAGATAGATTGTAAAAAAATGCAATTTAACTAAGAGCCTGTTTAAAATTCATTATGTAAAATTGTTTATGTTATTTTTTGAGTAAATCTGCGCCAAATTTTTTCGGAATAGCCCGCTATTCCTTCAAAAATTTGTCTTGCTTCCTTTAAAAAATAAGCGATAAACAATTTTACATTCTAAATTTAAACAGGCTCTAAATATGAATATCGCGTTTACAGCATTGCAGTTTTAAAACAAAAAAGCCGCCCCTGAAAGGAACGGCTATGTAATAAGAGCTGAAATTATTTAATATGCTCTTTCCAGGTTTCCTTCGTGGGAGTTGGCAAAAGCTTTGTTAACAACTTTATTTCCACCCAATGTTGGATAATTTCCTGTAAAATACCAGTCGCCCAAATGGTTAGGACAGGCTTTATGTAAATTTTCAACTGTTTGGAAAATAACTGAAACTTCTGCGTTTAATCCTTTTGGACGAATAATCTGGGCAATTTTATCCGAAATTTCTTTATCTGTAAATGGCTCGTATAAAGCTTTAACGTAATTGGTATGATACGGATTTTTAGTGGCGATAGACGTTACACTTTGGGTATAAACATCCTCTAATAAATAATCCAGATCGCGTTCTTCCAATAATTTCAGCACTGCCCTGAAAGCGACAAAATCTTTCATTTTCGACATATCGATACCGTAACAGTCAGGAAAACGAATTTGCGGAGCGGAAGATACCACCACAATTTTCTTTGGGCTCAGACGGTCAAGCATTGTTAAGATACTCTTTTCCAGTGTTGTACCTCTCACAATGGAATCGTCAATAATCACTACAAGTATCTACATTTTTACGAACCACTTCAAAAGTAGTATCATAAACGTTAGATACCATGTCATCACGAAGTGCATCCGCGGTAATGAAAGTCCTGGATTTTACATCCTTGGTTACCAGTTTTTCAATACGAGGACGGAATGAAAGCACTCTTTCAAGATCAGCTTCAAATAGAATCCCTTCCATAATAGCCTGCTTACGCTTCTTGGCAAGATATTCTTCCAAACCCTCAATCATTCCTAAAAATGCAGTTTCAGCAGTATTTGGAATGTATGAGAATATTGTATTTTCAAGGTCATAATTGATCTCTTTTAAAATCTGCGGGATCAATAATTTTCCAAGCTGTTTGCGTTCGTAATAAATATCCGGATCAGTGCCACGCGAAAAGTAAATGCGTTCAAAACTGCATGAACGTTTTTCCAGACGTGGAAGAATCGGGAACTCATTGTATTCTCCGTGTTTGTCAATAATTAATGCAGAACCAGGAGTTATTTCTTTAATTTGGTTGTAATCTACATTAAAGGCAGCTTTAATTGCTTGTTTTTCAGAGGCTACCACAACTACTTCATCATCTGCATAATAAAATGCCGGGCGAATCCCGGCCGGATCCCTGATCACAAACGAAGCTCCGTAGCCTGTCAGGCCACACATGGTGTAACCTCCGTCAAAGTCACGACAGGATCTGTAAAGCAGGCGTTGTAAATCTATATTCTCTTCAATAACATCAGAAAGAACAGGATTTTCATAAATTCCTTTAAAACGTTCGAACACACGCTGGTTTTCTTCATCCAGGAAATGTCCTATTTTTTCCATTACTGTTACTGTATCTACTTTCTCTTTCGGGTGTTGTCCCAGAGAAACCAATTTACCGAAAAGCTCATCAACATTAGTCATGTTAAAATTTCCAGCCATGACCAGGTTACGGCTTCTCCAGTTACTTTGGCGAAGCATGGGGTGACAGTTCTCTACCTCATTGGTACCATGCGTTCCATAGCGCAAATGACCAAGCCAAACTTCACCAGTAAACGCAAGGTTTTCCTATAGCCATTTAGCATCGGTAGCCTTGTCGCGGTTATCTTTAAGGCCCTTGCGGAATTTCTTATGAATTTTTGAAAATATATCAGTAAGTGGCTGATTTTCAACTGATCTGTAACGGCTTATATATCGTTTTCCAGGAGGTACATCGATTTTGATGTTGGCAACCCCGGCTCCATCCTGCCCCCGGTTGACCTGTTTTTCCATCATTACCGAAAGCTTGTGAACCGCGTATAAAGGCGTATCGTACTTGTCGATGTAGTGTTGATATGGTTTTCGAAGGCGAATGAGTGCAATTCCACACTCATGCTTAATGGCGTCGCTCATGAGAAGAAAAATAGGTTAGAAATATATTCGTTTGCTGTCTGCAAAACTTATTCCTTTTAGTATCTGGTTAACGAAGGTAACACATGGTTTAGTTCGCTAACCTGTACAAAGGTACAAATCCTTTCTCTTAAAAATCTTCAAATTCTTTCTATTATTAAAGCCTTTTTCCTGATTACAGATATAAGTATGCAATAACCGCTTAAATGAATACTACATTAAGTATAAATAAATGCAGATTAAAATTTTCATGCCCGTTAATCACGGTTCGTAGTTGAAGTCAATAGTTTACGTACCTATCTTTGATTATGATTAAATTGAAATGTCATGCTGTATAAAACCAGAGGTGTTGCCCTAAGTTACATCCGGTACCGGGAGTCTTCCATTATCGCTAAAATATATACTGAGGCTTTTGGTATACAGAGTTACATTGTCAACGGTGTTAGAAGCAGCAGTTCTAAAACCAACAGGATAGCTCTTTTTCAGCCGCTTACTTTGTTGGATCTGGTAGTTTATCACAAAGACAAACAGGATACTGTTCACCGCATTTCCGAAATTAAGTGTTACCATCCGTTCGCAAGCTTACCTTATAATATCACAAAATCGAGCCTCTCATTATTTGTTACAGAAATTTTGGGAAAAACGCTTCGGGAAGAAGAAGCAAACGAGCCTTTGTTTAATTTTATCGAGCAATCAGTTTTGTATCTGGACGAGGCTGAAACAGGGTATGAAAATTTCCATATTCAGTTTTTATTGCATCTTGCTTCTTTTTTAGGCTTTGGTATAGAAAACCTGAGGGATCTGGAAAATGAATTAAAAAATCATCATTATCCGCAAATTGCAGATTCACTGGAATTAAATGCGACAAATCAATTGCTTTTACATGGTTATGGAATACAGATATCTCTAGACAGAGCCAGGCGTATTTCAATTCTGGAAAAAGTACTCTTTTTTTATAAGATACATATGGAAGCTCTGGGGGAAATCCGTTCGCTGGAAGTGCTTAGTGAAGTTTTAAGGTAATACGTTTTAGTCCTTTTGGGCTCTTTAAACCTGTACTTTACTTCATTTCTATATTGGCACAATTTTGATGAATATTTAAATCCACACTAAAAACGTATATAATGAAACATTTACTAATAGCAGCCTTCTCTCTAGTCAGTGGTCTGGTAATGGCACAGGTTCCTAAGGGTGCCTGGAAATCACAGGAGCCAACCGGAAGCACTTCCACTCTGATTGTAGCAGATAATTACCTTTCTATTGCTTCATACAGTGTCAATAATAAATATTTTGAACGCGCGGAAGGCGGGCCATTTACCATGAGCGGAGATCAAATGACTTACACACCCGAATTTAATTCTGCTGATACCAATAAAATAGGAATTCCAATCGTCTTTACTGTAACTAAAAAGGACGATGTTCTGACTTTACGTTATGAGGAAGCAATGGTATGGATGCTGGTAGACGATGCAGCAAATACGCCCATGGCTGGTGCATGGCATATTAAACAAAAAGCTGCTGATGGACAGGGAAATCTAATAGAAATCCATCAGGAAGGAACCCGTAAAACGCTAAAACTTTTATCAAAAACACGTTTTCAGTGGTTTGCGATTGATCCGGCAGTAAAAGGATTTTACGGAACTGGCGGCGGAACATATTCCGTAAAAGATGGGAAGTATACCGAAAACATCCAGTTTTTTTCAAAGGATAATAACCGCGTTGGGAACAGCGTAAAATTTGAATGGAAACTGGATAATGGACGCTGGGACCACAGTGGTAAAAGCAGTGACGGGAAACCACTTCATGAAATCTGGGAAAAAATTCAGTAAGACCGGGCAATGTAAATGGTTACTTATTTAGATTTCTTCAAAATAATTTTTAAAAATGTTTTGAACCATTCTAAATAGGTACTACATTTGTCTTAAACATTAACACAGAATTTAATGAGTGCTTTGCTTTTGGAAGAACCAGTAATTTATTCCGATCAAATGAGTTGTTGGTCAAAATCAATCGGTAGTGGTGATGAATGCGTCTTTAAAAAGTGCTGCGAAAAATATAAAAAGAAAGGTAAACACTGTAAAAAGTGCCCCAAAAAATAAAGAAGGTTTGATCTTCAAAGATATGATCTAGTAAATACAGTTCATGGTGAATAATTGTAAGAGAGGGAATGCCGGTGAGCGTTCCCTTTTCTATGTTATTGTTTATACAAACTTCTTTTTCAGTTCAAAATTTTGTCCTAAATAGACTCTCCTTACTACTTCATCTTCTGCCAATTCCTCAGCACTGCCTTGTTTCAGTATTTTTCCTTCAAAAAGTAAATAAGCCCGGTCTGTGATCGACAAAGTTTCGTTTACGTTGTGATCTGTGATCAGGATGCCAATATTTTTATGTTTCAGCCTCGCTACAATACTTTGAATATCTTCAACGGCAATTGGATCGACACCTGCAAAAGGCTCATCCAGTAAAATAAATTTTGGATCTACAGCCAGTGCACGGGCTATTTCTGTCCGCCTTCGCTCTCCTCCTGACAAAACCATTCCTTTGCTTTTCCTCACATGCTGTAAATGGAATTCTTCCAGCAGTTCTTCTACTTTTAATTTTTGGTCATTCCGGGAAAGATCGGTCATTTCAAGTACTGCTTTTACATTTTCTTCCACAGTCAGTGAACGGAATACAGATGCTTCCTGTGCCAGATAGCCAAGTCCAAGCCGGGCACGCTTATACATAGGAAGACTGGTAATGTCTCTGTCATCCAGATATACTTTTCCGCTGTTAGGTTTTACCAAACCTACTGCCATATAAAAAGACGTCGTTTTTCCTGCTCCATTGGGACCCAATAATCCAACAATTTCACCTTGTGCTACCTGGTAACTGACATTGTCGTTGACAAGTCGGGCTCCGTATTTTTTAACAAGGTTCTCGGTTCTTAATATCATTAGCTATTCAGTCTGATTCTTTTGCTGGGGTATATTTCAATGGATTTTTATATCCTTTAAAAACAATTGTAACGTTTTTTTATCCCGAAAGTTATTTTCTTCTAAGTTGTAACAGATTGAAAAAGGCCTGCCATTGACCAGATCGGGATAAAAATGTGCCATCCCAAAGCCAATTGCAGTAAAAGTGCCGGAATCTTTTTGTTTTACATCGAATTTTAAATGTTTCTCCTTCAGAATAACCGGATTTCCTGCCAGAGAAACGTTTTTGCTTTCAAATACAGGCGTCATATTTCCTGGCCCGAATGGTCCCATTTGCCGCAGAATATTATAGAATTTCTGGGTAATGGTGCTTAATTCAAGTGGCAGGTCAATATTGATCATTGGAGTCAGCTGATCGGGAAGAATCCGGCTGCTCACAATTTCATTAAATCTGATCCGGAAAGCTTCTATATTCTGAAGAGGCAACGTAAGCCCGGCTGCAAAAGTGTGTCCGCCGAATTGTTCCAGCAGGTCCGAACATTCTTCAATGGCTTCGTATACATCAAAACCCGGAACTGACCTTGCAGAACCCGCAGCTTTTCCGTGCGATTGTGTCAAAATAATAGTAGGTCGGTGGTATTTTTCAATACAACGGCTGGCAACAATTCCAATTACACCCTTGTGCCAGTCTTCCTTATATAGTACAGTACTTTTTGCATCAGAAAACCAGGAATCGTTTTCAATCATATCTAGTGCCTCTTCGGTAATGCTGGTGTCAAAAACTCTTCTGTCGCTGTTGTGCTTGTTAATTTCAAAAGCAAAGTCCTGTGCTTCCTGTTCATCATCAGACAATAACAACCGGACAGCTTCTTTGGCGTGTTTGATCCGGCCGGCAGCATTAATTCTGGGCCCAAGCCCAAACACTACATTTGTTATATCCAGTGTACCCGTCATTCCGGAGATCTGGATCAAAGCCTTCATCCCGACTCGGGGAGAAGCATTTAAACGCTGAAGTCCGTAAAAAGCAAGAATTCTGTTTTCGCCTGTAATTGGTACAATATCAGAGGCAATACTTACTACTAATAAATCAAGGTACTCAAACAGGATTTCCGGATTTATTTTCTGATTGATACAAAAAGCCTGCAAAAGTTTAAATCCAACCCCACAACCAGTAAGTTCTTTATAAGGATATAGGCAATCTTCGCGTTTCGGATCGAGAACAGCAACAGCGGGCGGCAATTCATCTCCGGGACGATGGTGGTCACATATAATAAAATCAATTCCCCTGCTTTTTGCTTCCGTAACTTTATCTACCGATTTGATACCGCAGTCGAGCGTAACAATTAAAGTAAAACCATTTTCCTGCGCAAAATCTATGCTTTGCCATGAAACCCCATATCCTTCATTATAACGATCGGGAATATAATAATCCAGATTATCATAAATTTTGCGTAGAAAGCCATAAAAAAGTGTTACCGACGTGGTTCCATCCACATCATAATCACCATAAACCAGTATTTTTTCTTTGTTATTTATTGCCTGGACCAGTCTCTTTACAGCTACAGCCATATCCATCATCAGATATGGATCATGCAGATGAGAAAGATCCGGGCGAAAAAATGTTCTTGACTCTTCAAAACTGCTTACACCACGCTGTATAAGAAGCATAGCCAGGCTGGAATTAATGTTTAATGCTTCTGCCAGTTCCTGGTTTACCAGAAGTTGGTCAGGAGTCAGTTTAGTGTTGTGTATCCAGCGCTTGTCGATCATAATACAAAGATAACGTTAATATATAATGTGTACATCAAAAGCGGGTAAGAGCTCAGGAAACGGGAAAAGCTAAACGAAAGGTATTATCTTTGCAAAATATTAACTTTTATTAATACAAATGCCTCGTCTTCTGGCTATTGATTATGGTGCTAAACGCACTGGTATTGCGGTAACTGATCCTTTACAGATTATTGCCACAGCTTTAGATACCGTGAGAACGCACGATTTACTGGATTTCCTAAAACAATATTGTCAGGGTGAATCAATAGAAGCATTTATTGTAGGAATGCCGCGGCGGCTGGATAATACAGACAGCGATAATACACCACGTGTGGTAGCATTTGTGAAAATTTTAAAGAAAAATTTTCCTGATACACCAGTCCATACCCATGATGAACGATTTACTTCTTCAATGGCTTTACAGTCAATGATTGCAAGCGGGACAAAAAAAGTGACAGAAGGGAAAAAGGCAATATTGACAAAATCAGCGCGACTATAATACTTCAGTCATTTATGGAAAGCTGCCATTAGAATAAAAAAAGCCATTACGGCATAATTGTACTCATTATCTAAATCTCATATTTTTAAAAATGATTTATCCTATTGTAGCTTACGGTGATCCTATATTAAGGAAGCCGACTCGCTTTATAGAAAAAGAAGAGCTGGATCTTAAAAAGCTGTCAGATGATATGTTTGAAACCATGTATTCGGCTAGTGGCGTTGGCTTGGCAGCTCCCCAGATTGGTATGAATATCCGCATGTTTGTTGTAGACGGAACTCCATTTAGTGAAAAAGATGAAGATGACGAAGATGCTGAGCCGGACCTTTCATTAGTTGATTTCAAAAAAGTTTTTATAAATCCAAAAGTGCTGGAAGAAGATGGCAAAACCTGGGCTTTTGAAGAAGGTTGTCTGAGTATTCCGGGCATACGTGGAGATGTTTACAGGCCGGAAAGAGTAAAAATCAGTTATCTGGATACTGATTGGAACGAACATATAGAAGAATACAATGGTATGGCTGCCAGGATTATACAGCACGAATATGACCATTTGCTGGGTAAATTATTTGTTGATTATCTTCCTACGCTTAAAAAACAACTAATTAAAAAGAAACTGGCTGATATAACTAAAGGAAACGTTGACTCAGATTATCGTATGCGTTTTCCGGGTGGAAGGAGATAGTCAGCATATTATAAGTTACTGGAAAAAAGCAGTTAAAAGCGAAATGATCCTTAACCAGGAATTTTGATTTTTTTCACACTTAAAATTTCATATAAAATGACGAAAGACAGATTGGCGGTTGCTCTGATACAAACAGATCTTTACTGGGAAAACGTGACGGCCAATCTGTCTTCTCTTGAGGAGAAAATTGCAGCAATTGAAAAACCTGCTGATGTAATAATACTTCCTGAAATGTTTAATTCCGGCTTTACCATGAACCGGAAAGTGGCCGAACCGGTAAATCTGACTACGACGCGCTGGATGAAACAGATCGCAGAACAAACTGATGCACTCATAATTGGAAGCTTTGCTGTTAAAGATGGTGATGAGTTTTATAATCGTTTGTTTTACGTTTTTCCCGATGGAACATTTTCTCATAGCGATAAAAGGCACTTGTTCCGGATGGGAGAAGAGCATGAAACATATACGCCGGGAAATTCCAAAAAAATCATTGACTGGAGGGGATGGAAAATATGTGCCTTAGTCTGTTATGATTTAAGATTTCCTGTCTGGAGCCGTAATATTGAATCAGATCAATACGATCTGCTTGTATATGTAGCAAACTGGCCCGCGCGTCGTGCACATGCATGGAAATCCTTATTAATTGCCAGAGCCATTGAAAATCAAAGTTATGTCGTTGGTGTGAACAGAGTAGGTACTGATGCTCTTGGAATTAGTTACCAGGGAGATTCTGTCGCACATGATTTTCTGGGAGAGCCTATTTGTATACTTGAAAACAAGGAGCAGGACAAAGTTGTCGATCTGTCACAAACTGATCTCAAAAATTATCGGAAAGGTTTTCCTGCTTATCTGGATGCTGACACCTTTAATATACTATAAATCACTTTCGTTATTACTCAATTACTTTTGGTACCATTATATAGGTATCGTTTTTTGAAGGAGCATTTGCGAGTGCCTCAGCTCTTGTCAATGTATTTTTGTTGATATCTTCCCGCCAGATATTTGCTTCGTCCATAATATGAGTAAGCGGCTCCACTCCTTCCGTATTGATTTCATTCAGCTGTTCCATCCATGACAACACAGAATCCATACTACTTAACAAAGACTCTTCTTCCTCCGGTTTTATTTCCAGTCTAGCCAAATGTGCGATCTTTTTGAGAGACTCTTTATCAATTTTCATACTGTTATGAATATGTTATTTTTTAATTCTATTATATAATGAATTCAAAACTATCATATTTTTCACAACTGCTGTGAAAATCCTGAAAATTGATTGCAAATCGGATGATAAAGTAAGGTGGAATATGATGTCCTGGCTTCGAATATAAATGGACACCGGACTTGCAATATTAATTTTTACGTCAATATTCTTTAAAATTATCTTCAACCTTGATAGTAGGAGGAAAATAATATTTGCTTTTATACCCTGATATTAAAATATTTTAAACTCCAATTGCCATATTAAAAAAACAAGTTGATACCATTTGACAAAAAGAGTACAATTTTGCAATGTTTGATTATAGGCCTTTATATGACTCTTTATCACCTAAATAGCTTTTTTGGTGAGAGTTTAATGTTGGTTAATTCTTCAAATTGTACAATTTCCAAATTGTTGCAAAAAAATAAGACAAAAAAAGTGGGCTAAAACTTGCTTTTTTTTAAAAGGAAAACTCATACTTTTGTAGAAGTCGATAGCGTAATACCACAACCAAAATTTTATTTTACAAAAGGCTGATTTAACCAAAACTTTTATTTAATTCACAACCAAAATCTCAATTTAACCTTTAAAAGTAAGTCTGATGGAAAAGAAAGCTACAAGTCCGGCACAAGCACCTAAGCCTGCTACGGCAGCATCAAAAGGCTCAGGCGGTTTAAACCCGGCATTAGTAATCCCCCTACTATTTGTTATTGCTCTTTGTGTTTACATGTTTGTTTTGGGTAACCCCGATCACTTTATCGATGGTGATCCGGAAAAAGGCCCGAAACCAGGTGATTATTTCGGTATTGTTCACGAAGGTGGACCAATTGTACCTTTGTTAATGACTTGTTTTCTTATTGTTCTTGTTTTCACAATTGAACGTATGATCACAATTGGTAAAGCAAATGGTTCAGGAAGTATCGATTCATTTGTTCGCAAAATCAAAAGCCTTCTTGACAAAAATCAAGTTGACGAAGCGATCAAAGAATGTGACAAACAAAAAGGTTCTGTGGGAAATGTTATCAAGGCTGGTTTGTTGAAATACAAACAACTTGCTGGTGAAACTCAACTTGACAAAGAACAAAAACTTGCAGCATTGCAAAAAGAAGTAGACGAAGCGACTACATTAGAATTGCCTATGCTACAAAAAAACCTTACAATTATCGCAACATTGGCCGGTGCATCTACACTTATCGCACTTTTGGGTACGGTACTTGGTATGATCCGTGCATTCGCAGCCTTGGGTGCGTCTGGTGCTTCTGATTCTGGTGCACTTGCAGCGGGTATCTCTGAAGCACTTATCAATACGGCGATTGGTATCGGTACTTCTGCGATCGCAACGATCTCATATGCTTATCTGAACAGCCGTGTTGACGACTTGACTTACAGTATTGACGAAATTGGTTTGAGCATTCAGCAAAATTTTGCTGCTCATTATTAATTAATAGTCACAACGTGAACTATTGATATATAACTTTCGTTAATATTAAAAAAACTTATATATTAGTAAAAAATTATGGGAGTAGTTAAGCCTAAGAAACACCCGCCTCATACGGATATGACGGCGATGACGGATGTGGCCTTTTTGCTACTAACGTTCTTTATCATGACGGCTACTTTTAAAACGAACGATGCAGAGATTACAACTCCTACATCTATTTCGCAAATCAAAGTACCTGCTGAGGAGCTTTTAGTTATTAGCATTGATAAGGAAGGAAAGGTTTTCTTTGGAGTGGATGCAAAACCGGTACGTGTGGCAATGCTTGATGCTATTGCTCAGACAAAAGGAATTTCATTCACTGATATAGAAAAATCGAAATTTGCCATTCAGTCAAGTTTTGGTTTTCCTATCGCTCAATTGAAGCCTTGGTTAAGTATGTCAAAAGAGCAGATGACAGCAGTGAAACAACCTGGTATTAAGGTTGATTCTACTGGAACCAGTGAGCTGGCAGATTGGGTTTATGCAGCAAGAAAATCAAATCCACAATTAAGGATTGCTCTAAAAGGTGATAATCTAGCTAAGTTCCCTGTGTTCAAGGATGTGTTATCGAATCTGCAATCACAGAACATTAACAAATTCTCGCTCATTACTGGTAGTGAAGATGCACCTGCAGGTTTTAAGGGGGATTAATTTTAAAATGAGGAACAGTTTCACTTTAAATTTAAAGTATTAACATGGCAGCTATTGAAGAATCCGGTGGCGGTGGGCATGGGAAAGGCGATGGTAAGGTAAGGGGTAAGAAAATGTCAACCAGGGTCGATATGACACCCATGGTGGATTTGGGATTCCTCCTTATTACTTTCTTTATGCTTGCGACCACAATGAGTAAGCCGACGGCAATGTCTGTTTTCTTTCCTGACAAACAGGAAAAGGATCAGCCAGAAGAGACGGAACCATTAAAAGCATCAAAAGTTTTGACACTATTTTTAGGATCAAATGATGATGTGTATTATCTGGATGGTGTTGCAGCAGATGATGATAAAGCAGAAGCGTCTTTAAAAACTACACGGTTTGGATCTGATCTGAGAAGTGTGATTTTTAATTCGGCAAAACGTATCAATGCAGCAAACCCTAAGGATGATAAAGGAAATGAACCTTTCGTAGTGGTAATTAAGCCTACTGTTGTATCTACATATAAAAATATGGTAGATGTACTGGATGAAATGGCTATTACCAAATCAAGAAGATATGCATTGGTAGATAACCTTACGGATGCAGAAAAGAAAGTTCTTGGAGATAAGGTAAAACCTAAAAATTAAACTATAACTATTTAAAAAAAATCGCCATGGCAGAGACAAGCCCGAATGCGACACTGGATGATATAGTGTTTGCAAATCGTAATAAGGCGTATGGAGCATTTTCACTTCGCAGGGGTTACCGTGCGGACGTGACTAAAGCCACAATAATTGGTGCTGTACTTTTTCTGTTGGCAATGTTTGCGCCAACAATTATCAGTAGCTTAGCTTCTGACGATAAAGAAGAGTTAGTTGAAGTTGAAGTGGATTTAATGAAAATGCCACCACCGCCAATTGACCCGGCAGAACCACCACCGCCGCCACCGCCGCCAATTGAGCAGCCTAAGGTAAACACGGTGAAATTTCTTCCTCCTGAAGTTAAAAAGGATGAAGAAGTTCCGGAAGAAACACCTCCTCCAACTGTGGAAGAGATCAAAGAAGCAGTAGTTGCTAACAAAACTGTTGAGGGTGATCCTAATGCAAACGAAATTATCGTTGCTCCCGAAGCAGTTGCAGCTCCAAGCAAAGGTACTGTGGTTGAAGCTGCTCCGGAACCGGAAAAAGTTTTTACTGTAGTAGAACAGCAGCCAGAATTTCCAGGTGGAACTTCTGAGATGTATAAGTACCTTGGAAAAAACATTAAGTATCCAAGTGCAGCTTCCAGAGCTAACGTTTCAGGAAGAGTATTTATGTCATTTGTTGTTAATGTTGATGGTAGTATCCAGGACGTTGCAGTATTGAAAGGATTAGGATTTGGTTGTGATGAGGAAGCTATCCGTGTTGTGAAAGCTATGCCAAAATGGAAACCAGGTAAACAGTCCGGACGTGCAGTACGTGTTAAGTATAATCTTCCTATTAACTTCCAATTGGAGTAACTTATGAAGGAAAAACCATTGCATGAGAAGATCATTGATCTTGCCTCTTTGCTAATGGCTCTGATATACGTGGGAGGAGGGATCTATTTGATCTTCTCCTCCTCGTCTTTTAATTTTTACCAATCAGTAAAGTTCAGAAGTATGCCTTGGCTGGCACACTTATTTTATACGGGATTTTCAGAGCTTATCGCGTATGGAAAAGGCAAAATAATCGTATGAGCCATGAATAATTTAATTATTACCAGCAAGTTCTTAATATTAGTCTTAATTATAAGTGCTTGCTCCGGTGGTTCATCAGATTTGGATAATCCGAGAAGAGGAACGGTTACAATTGCAGCAGATGAGTCGTTTAAGCCTTTGGTTGATGCGTTAACCGGTGCTTATGAAGGAATTTATCCCGAAGCTCACTTTAAAATTGATTATAAACCGGAACAGCAGACAGTTTTACAATTCCTGCAGGATAGTGCAAGGATCGTATTTACTACCAGAAAATTGACTGAAAAAGAAACGGAAATAATTAAGAACAAGAAAACGGCCTTAAAACAGCAGCACATTGCTATTGATGGGCTTGCAATTGTTGTCAGTAAGGCTAATTCTGATAGTTTAATGACACTTGCGGAATTAAAGGGCATATTTGAGGGAAAAATAACCAATTGGTCACAGCTTCCCGGGAGCAACCAGACTGGATTAATAACTCTTGTATTCGATGATGCAAATGCGAGTAACCTTAATTTTATCCGTGAAAAGTTCAAAATTAAGGATATTAAAAATCTTCGCTTAATTGCTTCCGGATCAAATGAGAAAGTAATTAGTGATGTAAAATCAAATCCGTTATATCTTGGTTTTATTGGTGTAAACTGGATCGGAGACGGGCATTCAGTGATAAGTGAAAAGCTCTCAAAAGGACTCAATGTATTTGGGATATCCAATAAAGATAAACCTGACTCCTTGTCTGACTATTACCAGCCTTTTCAAAAGGGATTGGAATTCAGGAATTATCCACTTTCACGAGATGTATATATTCTTAGTCTTGAAGGGTATTCTGGTTTGGGAGGTGGAATGATGACCTATATAGCACGGGATGTTGGAGGGCTGATCATTCAGAAAATGGGATTAATACCTACTATACGCTATCCAAGAAGCGTAGAGATAAGAACAGGGAAAAATTTTTAACGTTTTATATACAATTTTTCACATTTGGTACTTGTTTATTGAAAGACCAAATTTTTATCATTATCTTAACCGGGTAAAAAATGAACAGAAACATGAAAATAAAATTTGCAGCAGTTGTATTCAGTGTATTTGCAGTTATTAATGCACATGCACAAACGGTTCAGGATGGGTTGGCTTTAATTCATACTGAGAGGTTTAATGAAGCTGGTAATCTGTTTAAAAAACTGGCAGCGGGTACACCATCAGCAGATAATCAGTACTATTTAGGATATTATTACATTAAAACAGATAAACTCGACTCAGCACAGGCGGCTTTTGAAAAAGGAATCCAGCTTGACGAAAAATCGTATTTGAACCAGGTTGGCCTTGGATCAATTGCTCTTAGTAAAGGAGATAAAGTTAAAGCGAAGGAGTATTTTGATACAGCTGAAAAGAAGAACAAAAAGGATGCTGAAACACTTTATAGAATAGGGGAGGCATATACATTATTTGAAAAAAATAATGATCCTGCTGAAGCAATCAGATTGCTTGATGAAGCTGTAAAAAAGGATAAGAACCTTGCTGATGCATATATTGCAAAAGGAGATGCTCTAATGTTGCGTAATGAAGGTGGTGCTGCTGTTACTGCTTATGAATATGCGTTAACTGCAAAACCAAATTATGCAGTGGCTGACAATCGTATTGGACAGGTTTATCTGAGAGGTAAGAACTATAATCTTGCCCTTGAAAATTACAAAAAAGCAATTGAAGCTGATCCTAACTTTGCTCCTGCTTACAAAGATCTGGCTGAACTTTACTTTTTAGCACAGAAATACAAACAGGCTGCTGATAATTTCGACTTGTTTATGCAAAAAAGTGGAAGTACTGATCCTGAATTGAAACTTCGT
This sequence comes from Dyadobacter sp. NIV53, assembly GCF_019711195.1. Taxonomy (NCBI): domain Bacteria; kingdom Pseudomonadati; phylum Bacteroidota; class Cytophagia; order Cytophagales; family Spirosomataceae; genus Dyadobacter; species Dyadobacter sp. NIV53. The sequence continues at coordinate 3,607,686 of NZ_CP081299.1, read as the reverse complement.
GCTGCTCAGTTTGCATTTACAGCTGACGATTATGCAAAGTCTTTACAGCTTTTACAAAGCGTTGAAGGTAAAATTAACAATCCGATCATCAAGCGTATGTACGGTTGGTCTTATTTCAAAACGAATGAGGCTGATAAAGCAATTGCTAGTCTGAACGATTTCATTAGTGTAGCTCCGGACAAAGTAATTGGCGATGATTATAAATATCTTGGTCGTTCTTATAATCTAAAAGCTACGGCAGAAGGTAAACCTTACGATTCTACTGGTGTTGTATACATTCTGAAAGGTGCTGATATGGATACAAGTAAAACGGATGCTGCTAATACATACAAAGAAGTAGCTACTCTTTATTACGGAGCAAAGGATTTTCCAAAAGCTGCTGAGGCATATAAAAAGGGCATTGCCTTAGATACCGCAAAAGCTTCTCCAAATGATTATTTTTATCTTGGACTGTCTAACTTTCAGCAAGGGACTGCAATTCAACCTGCTGGCTTACCTGACAGCGTAGCGTTAGCTCAAACCAGAAAGAATTTCTTCCTGACAGCTGATTCAAGCTTCGCAATGGTTACAGTTAAAACTCCTGAATGGCCAATTGGATATTACTGGAGAGCAAGTTCTCTTTATAATGCATATGATCGTCAGGAAAATATTGATAAAGGAATTTCTGCCCCATACTATGAAAAACTGGCTGAACTAGCAGAAAAAGATGCTGATCCATCTAAATTAAAAGGGTATCTAAAATTGGCATATGGTTATTTAGCTTTTTATAGCCAGACAACTAAAAATGACCCTGCCAAGGCAAAGGAATATTGGGAAAAGCTGTTGAAAGTTGATCCTGAAAATGCTTCTGCAAAAGAAGCACTGGGATTAGCAGTTGCACCAGCAGCACAACCAGCTTCCGGGCCTGCAAAAGCAGCACCTAAAAAGAAGTAATATAAGGTTTTGATAAGTAAAAAGCCTCTCCGGATTCCGGAGAGGCTTTTTACTTATATGATACTTGAAGAAATAAATTATAGGGATAATTTGGCAAAGCAAGTATTAAGAACCGGAAGGTAAACAGTACTGTAATGCTCATAACACCAGGCTCTTAAACGTTTGACCTCAAATGGCATTAACATACGTATGGCTTTTCTCAATTCTTTTTCAAACAATCTGCGGTCAAAACTAACCTTTTGCAGAATAATTTTAATGTATTCAAGCATTGAGGCCATAGTATTATGTAGTTTTGTTATTAGTTAAAAGATAAAAAGTTGAGATTAATAGTCAAGGTGATTGATTTCCCTTAACTACCAATAAATTTAACGAATATTTTAGATGAAATTATATGTGATATTGAATATAATTTTGTGTTTTTCGCATATTATTTTGGCTCAGGACTTAGGTAATCAGGAAACTGTTGAAATGGGGTCCAAAGATTTAAAAATAGATGAGCCCTTTATCCTTTCTGTTGTTTTAAAAGACATTGAAACACGCCCCTCGGTAATATTTCCTGATATTAAGGGATTAGAGAAAAGGAGTAAGTCTGCAACTAGCTCTGTGAATACTATTGATGGCAAAAAGATAGTTGTTCAAACTATCAGCCAGGAATATTTTGCTGAAAAGACGGGTAAGTACCAGATACCGGATTTTTATATTTTAATCAATGGTGTAAGGTTAAAGTCAGAAGGAACGATTGTTAATTTTTCGTCAGGAGATATTTCCACAAATGGAAATGTAGAAGACGAAAGCAACATAAGTGATCTGTCCGAACTTGATTTAAACAAGGAAGGAGTTTTCCTATCTGTGCAGGCCGACAAAAAAGGTGTTTATATAAGAGAAGGTTTTGCTTTACGGATTTCTCTATACATTGCGGAAAGCGCACCTGTAAAGATGGAGTTTTATGAATTTAATATGCAATTGCAATCTATTTTGAAACAAATACGCCCGGCCAATTGCTGGGAAGAGAATGTTGGCATAGAAGAAATTGTAAAACGGAAGGTTAATATCAGAGGAGTAAGTTATACCGAATACATGATGTATCAGGCGCAGTTTTTTCCTATTACGTTACAGGATGTAACGTTTCCGTCGGTAAATCTGAATATGTTGGTAGTAGAAAATAAAGGTGCTGTTAACATAGAAAATAAGGTAATCCGATCATTTAAATCGAAAGCTGTTCATGTAAAGGTGAAACCTTTGCCAAATCATCCATTAAAAGACCAAGTGGCAGTAGGTCAGTACCATTTAATAGAAGGACTGTCGAGAGAACTTGTTTATCCGGGAGAAAGTGTCCGATATAGCTTTAAAATTGAAGGGATTGGAAATATTGCTGCAATTCCTAATCCTGAAATAGAAACGAATTCAGCATTTGATTTTTATCCGCCTGATGTTAGTCAGATCATAAGGAGAAGTTATCTTAAAGTGTCAGGAGAGAAGTCATTTGATTACTTTGTTGTGCCCAGAAGAGACGGTACATTTCCATTGAGCAGGTATTTTCAATGGGTTTATTTTAATCCGGTAACAACAAAATATGATACGCTAAGGTCTTCAAAAAAATTACAGGTAAAGGGAGAAGACTATAAATTAGGAAACTTGTCTATGAGCGGGTCTCTGGGACTATATGACAATTTAGATGGGTTGGATACGACTAAACAAAGATTTAATTATAAAAGTGTTTTTAAAGAAATTACTAATATCATTGTAATTATATTGTTAATAACAATGATCTGGGTATTTAGAAAGCAATAATACATGGGAAGTACATACGGAAAAATATTTAAGATAGCCACTTTTGGTGAATCGCACGGAGTTGGGATTGGTGTTGTGATAGATGGGTGTCCGGCTGGTGTTGATTTTGATACTGATTTTATTCAGAGTGAACTGACACGCAGAAAACCAGGGCAATCCAGAATAACAACGCAACGCCGGGAAGCAGATGAATTTGAGGTGCTTTCTGGTGTTTTTGAAGGTAAAACAACGGGAACTCCGATTGCAATGGTAATCAGAAATGAAGACCAGAGAAGTAAGGATTATTCGCATATAGCAGCACAATACCGGCCTTCACATGCTGATTATACATATCAGGCAAAATATGGTGTAAGGGATTACAGAGGTGGCGGACGTAGCTCAGCCCGGGAAACTGCTGCACGTGTTGCAGCCGGTGCTCTGGCAAAATTACTCCTGGCTTCACTGGAAGTTAATATACAGGCTTATGTATCGCAGGTAGGGGCAATGAAACTTACAAAGGGATACGAGGAACTGGATTTAACATTGACTGAATCCAACGCCGTACGTTGTCCGGATCCCGTAATAGCACAGCAAATGTTTGATTACATTGATGAGGTCAGAAAGAATGGCGACTCTATTGGCGGTGTTGTAAACTGTGTTATCAAAGGAGTACCAGCAGGGTGGGGGAGCCTGTTTTTGATAAGCTGCACGCTGAACTGGGCAAAGCTATGCTAAGCATCAATGCTGTTAAAGGTTTTGAATACGGAAGTGGATTTGATGGGGTTGAAATGCTGGGATCACAACATAATGACGCTTTTTTTCTTGATGAAAATAATAAAGTACATACCAGGTCTAATCATTCAGGGGGCATACAAGGCGGTATTTCCAATGGGGAAGATATTTATTTCCGGGTTGCATTCAAGCCAGTTGCGACGATAATGCAGGATCAGGAAAGTGTAGACCAGCATGGTAATGTAGCTGTGGTACAAGGAAAGGGTCGTCATGATCCTTGCGTAGTACCTCGTGCTGTTCCGATTGTCGAGGCCATGGCAGCATTAGTATTGGCAGATTTTTATCTGATCAATAAAACCAGCCAGTTATAATTTATTCTTCTTGCGTCGTTGATTTAAACTGAGAACCAGCCAAAGAACACCTATAAATTCAAGGAACAGGCCGCACAGAACAATTGGATTGCTGAATTCTATATGCGAATCTTTCAGGAATGTACTAAGGATGATCAATAGCATTCCGGCTAATAATATAAGCGCAGCATTACGTAAATTAAGTTTCACCCGATCGTTCGTTCGTACCACTTAGTTATTAAGTAAAAAAGGCTCATAATGAGCCTTTTTTACTTAATTTTTTAAACTTATCTAAATCACAACTGTCTTTCCAGGAACCGCAACAGGATATAGACCGTCAGGACCAGGCATAATTTTCGGATTGGCATCCCATGCAAGTTTATCCGGGAAGAGATTAATCTGCGAATTCAGAGCTTCATCCCATTTGATCATTTTGCCTGAATAAGTAGCCATACGGCCCATAATAGAGGTCATTGTACTTTTGGCTCCGTTTTCAGCGTCAGCGAATTTATACTCCCCTTTTGCAATTGCAGCAAAAAGCTCGTCATGTTCAACCTGATATGGATTTCCGTCAGCTTTACCATCATGATTATAAATGATACCGCCTTTATAATCTTTGAGAATGGCTTTATTGCTGTCAAAACTGTCAATACGTCCTTTCGTACCAACAAAAGCTTCGTCAACTTTTTGCCATGTTCCTTCAAACTGGCGGCATTGGCTTGATATGGTTGTACCATCTGCATAAACCAAATCCAATGTATGATGGTCAAAGATTTCCCCGTACATTTTTCCGGTACGGACCTCACGGCCACCAGTTCCCTGAATTTGCACGGGATAAGCACCTTTTACCCAGTTAGCAACGTCAATATTATGAACATGCTGTTCTGAAATATGGTCACCGCAAAGCCAGTTGAAGTAATACCAGTTTCTCATTTGGTATTCCATTTCAGTCTGTCCTGCAAGGCGTTCTTTTACCCATGGACTGCTACCAACCCAATAAACCTGTCCGCCTACAATGTCACCAATTGCACCATCCTGAATCCTTTTGATTGCTTCACGATAATTGCTCTGATAATGACGCTGAAGACCAACTACAACATTCAGTTTTTTCTTTTTAGCTTCTTCTGCTACTTCCAGTACCTTACGAATTCCCGGGGCATCTGTTGCCACCGGTTTTTCCATAAATATCTGCTTATTATTTTTAACAGCTTCCTCGAAATGCCATGGCCTGAATCCCGGAGGTGTTGCTAATATTACAACATCTACATCTTTTAAAGCGATTGCCTGTTTGTAGGCTTCAAAACCAACAAACTTGCGATCATCAGGAACGTTAACTTTTGTTTTGGTATCGACTGGTGCACCAGCAGCATTTTTATATTTTTTAGCCGTCAGGTTTTTGTATGACTCGTCCAGCCGGTCTTTAAAAGCATCTGCCATAGCGACAATCTGCACATTTTGGGTAGTGCTTAATGCCTGTGCGGCAGCACCTGTACCACGTCCTCCACAGCCAATAAGAGCAACCCTGATCGTTTCGTCCACAGCACTATTGTAGCCGTAACTTGCCAGGGGATTAAGCAAAGCACCACCTGCAATAAGCCCGGATGCTTTTAAAAACTCACGTCGATTCTGTTCCATTATTTCAAGATTAAGAGTTTAATTGTTTTTCATATCAATAATCTTCAATCAGTTTAGGGCTGTAATAGGCTTTAATTTCTTCTGCTGAAGGAGTTTTTAAAGGTCTTACAACTCTGAAACCAACGAAAGAGGCACTTGTCATCCACCATTCACTTTTTGGCAATTGCGGATCAAGTATTTTCCATTCTGGTTTTGATGGAATACGTGTTGCACTTCTCAGGTCCACAGGCTCATCATCCCATGATCCTCCCCGTACTGCTGTTGGATAAAGCTCATTTACAGGTGCATATACTTCCCCTTTTGGCTGTTTAGCATAATAATCCGGAATATATTGGTCCAAAGTCCATTCCATTACATTTCCATGCATATCATAAAGTCCCCAGGCATTTGGTTTTTTCAGGCCAATTTTTTTATAAGCAGCATCGCTGTTTTTACGGTACCAGGCATATTCGTCAATTTTAGCAGCATCATTACCGAATGAATAAGCAGTTGTGGAACCGGCACGGCAGGCATATTCCCATTCTGCTTCGGTAGGCAAACGATAGAAAATCCCTGTTTTTTCATATAACCATTTGCAAAAATGGATTGCGGCATATTGTGTCATATTGATAGCAGGATAACCGGCTCTTCCCATTCCAAATGACATATCTACATAAGGAGGGCTTGGACGGGTACTTGCATCAGTTTTTGCTACACTTTTTTCAGGGTCAGGATGACGTAATGCCATTTCTTTTTCCATATTTTTGAAGGCATAAAGGTCATAAATATCCCATATAACTTCGTGGCTTCCCATCCAAAATGGTTCGATTTTTACTTTATGCTGAGGGCCTTCGTCGTCTTTGCGGCCTTTTTCTGTTTTTGGACTTCCCATTGTAAATTCTCCGCCGGGAATAGCGACCATTTCATAAACTTGTGGACTACCGCCAATTTTCTGGGTGTAACTTTTAAAAGATGCGTCTTGTGCAAATGCATTAGAACAAACAAAAATGGTTGGAATAAGGTAAAGGAGCTTTTTGTACATAACTTGTAACGTGTTCAATGGAACCATATAACTAAATATAAGAAGCAATATTATGGTATTTACCGTATGAAAACGAATTTTTTCTTACTTGTTTAATATCTGTTCTACCTTTGTGCTTTAGAATCTGATTTTTACTTATGAATTATCTTTCAGCAGAAAATATTGCCAAGTCATTTGGGGATCAATGGCTTTTTAAAAATATAAGTTTCGGAATAAGTCGTGGCGACAAAATTGCGTTAATTGGAACTAACGGAACAGGTAAAACCACATTTCTTAATATCCTTACGGGAAAACTGCCATCTGATGAAGGCGGGGTCAGTGTACGAAAAGATATCCGGGTAGGCTATCTGGATCAGAGTCCTGCGTTTGATGATACGCAGGCAGTTCTTGAGGTGATTTTTTCTTCCAATAATCCGGTAGCACAGGCGGTGAAACGTTATGAACATGCCATTGAAACGGATAATCACGATGAATTATCGGCAGTTATGGAAGACATGGACAAGTATAACGCCTGGGATTTTGAATATAAAACAAAAGAAGTTTTAGGACGTTTAGGAATTCATAATACTGAGAACCTCTATGGAACACTGTCAGGTGGACAAAAAAAAGAGTAGCACTCGCAAAAGTTTTACTGGAAGATCCGGACTTGCTTATTCTGGATGAACCTACCAACCATTTGGATCTTGATACAGTTGAATGGCTGGAAGAATACCTGAATACTTCTAACACAACAATTCTGGTAGTAACCCACGACAGGTACTTTCTTGATACCGTATGCAACCAGGTTTTGGAACTGGATCACGGTTCGGCTTATACTTACAAAGGAAATTATTCATATTTTCTTGAAAAGAAAGCAGAAAGAGAGGAATCGGAAGCTGCCGGAATTGACAAAGCACGAAACCTCATGCGAAAAGAGCTGGACTGGATCAGAAAACAGCCAAAAGCGCGTGGAACCAAGGCAAAATACCGTGTTGATGCATTTGAAGAGCTTAAAGAAAAAGCAAGCCAGAAGAAATTTGATACGCAGATGGAGCTTAACGTCCGCACTTCACGGTTGGGTAGCAAAATCATTGAACTGCAAAATGTAAGTAAGGGATTTGGGGAACGCCAGTTAATCAAAAACTTTGAATATACTTTCCGAAGAGGAGACAGGATCGGTATTGTTGGGCAAAATGGGATGGGGAAATCCACCTTGCTGAACATGATTACAGGAGAACTTATTCCTGATACAGGTAAAATTGACACCGGAGAAACAGTACAATTTGGCTATTATAAACAATCGGATCTGGTCTTTGATGAAAACCAGCGCGTAATCGATATTGTAAAAGATGTGGCCGAAGTAGTGCAGCTGGGTACCGGAGAAACTGTTACAGTCGGACATCTGTTGCAGGCATTTTTATTTTCTCCATCTAAGCAATATGATTTTATTTCTAAGCTAAGTGGAGGAGAAAAGAGGAGATTACAGCTTCTTTTAATTCTGATCAAACAACCGAATTTCCTGATTCTGGATGAGCCTACGAATGATCTGGACATAGCGAGTTTGAATGTACTGGAAGAATTCCTTTTAAATTTTCCTGGATGCCTGGTCATTGTATCTCACGACAGATACTTTTTGGATCGTTTGGTTGAACATATATTTGTATTTGAAGGAGAAGGAAAGATCAGCGATTTTCCAGGAAACTATACCGAACTTCGTGATTATCAGGATGATCTGGAAGCTGAGAAAAAAATAGCTGCGGGAAGTAAAAATTCTCAGCCTTCTGCACCTGAGCCTGTAAAACAGATAATACCAGCTGTACAGGCAACTAAAAGAAAGCTAAGCTTTAAGGAGCAAAAGGAAATGGAACAGCTGGAAGCAGATATGGCACAAATGGAAAAGAAAAAGGCCAAACTTCTTGAAAATATTAATAAAGGTGGCTCGCATGTTGAAATCACAAACTGGGCTACTGAGATTGAAGAGTTGACAAATAACCAGGCAAGTAAAGAAATGCGGTGGCTTGAACTGTCTGAGAACGTTTAAGTTTGAGATAAATAAAAGAAAGCAAAGGATAACAAATCCGTTTTAAAGTAGCTTATGAATTCAATAATCGATTTTTTTAACTACATACTGAATTCCGAAGAGATTATTCGAACGGGAGGATTGCTGGTAATTACATTTATTGTATTTGCTGAAAACGGATTGTTCTTTGCTTTCTTTTTGCCAGGAGATTACCTGGTTTTTTTAGCCGGGGTTTTTTGCGGAACGGGCATTCTGGACGTTCCTATTCTTATCCTTTTAGTCTGTATGTTTACGGCAGCTGTTCTCGGTTCCCTGGTCGGTTACATTTTTGGGAAGTATTTTGGAGGAATATTTGAAAACAAGAAAGATTCCTGGTTTTTTAAGAAAAAACATCTTGAAACAACACAAAAGTATTTTGAAAAATACGGAAGCAAGACGCTCATAATCAGTCGTTTTTTGCCAATTGTGAGAACATTTGCTCCTATTTTGGCAGGTTTGGTCAAAATGTCTTTTCCTTCTTTTCTTATCAATAACGTTATTGGCGGGGCAATCTGGATTACTGTTTTAACAGGTGGAGGTTATTTGTTTGGGGAGCGCTTTCCGGGAATCGTTGATTATGTACAATACATTATATTATTCTTCCTTGCTGTAACAACTTTCACTGTAATAAAGGGTTATTTAAATGCAAAGAAGGAAATGAGTTAGTGATTTCAGAACTAATCCGAAATCACATTTTTGAATTACTGCTCTTCCTCCTTAAACCATCCTGAATAAGTAATATAATTATTGGCGGTTCTATCAATGGCTGCATTTAATTCAGGTGAAACATCTTTGAGATATTTGGCAGGATTTCCGGCATAAATTGTACCTGGAGGGACTTTTGTACCCTGTGTAACAATAGCACCGGCAGCTACAATAGAACCTTCGCCAATTACAGCGCCGTCCATTACAATGGATCCCATTCCGATCAGGACATGATTTTCAATCGTGCAACCATGTACAATAGCGTTGTGTGCAACCGATACATAATCGCCGATTACAGTTGCAAAACGCTGATAGGTACAATGAATTACTGCACCATCCTGTACGTTTGAGAAATTCCCAATCCGGATACTGTTTACATCACCTCGGATTACGGCATTAAACCAAACTGTACAATTCTCACCCATAATTACGTCGCCTACTACCGTTGCATTTTCTGCCAGCCAGCAATTTTCTCCAAAAACAGGATGATTCCCGCGTACAGATTTTATAAGAGCCATATTTTTTACTAAAATGTTAAGCCTGATATATTAATTTTTTTAAATTATCCTGAAATTAGCGCAAGGTAATTGCTGAAAGCTACCAAAATGTTAACGAAAATTAAATATATTTCGTTAGTGAATTAATCTTATCCGCCGGGTTATGTCATCTTCTATGCGTGTTTCTAAAGGAAGCTTGTTAATTGCTAAACCATTTTTAGGCGATCCGAACTTTGAAAGGGGAGTTATTCTCATGTGTGAATATAACGACCAGGGAAGTTTTGGATTTGTTCTTAATCAGGTTACGGATCTGTATTTGGGAGATGTTCTGGAAGAAACTATTTATCAGGATGTACCATTACATTTAGGCGGACCGGTAGAAAAGAACACCTTGCATTTTATTCACAGAAGGCCTGATCTGATAACAGGTGGAAGTGAAATTATGAATGGAGTTTTCTGGGGAGGGGATTTTAACCATTTAAAAACGCTTCTGAATTTTAACACCGTCAGCCACAATGATATCCGGTTTTTTATCGGTTATTCGGGGTGGGGTGGAGGACAGCTGGAAGACGAGCTAAACCAGGATTCCTGGATTGTTACACAAACTTCGGCTGATTTTCTTTTTGGAACACATCCTGGCAATTTCTGGCGGGAAATACTGCGTAGCATGGGAGGGGAGTATCGTTCTATTGCTAATTATCCAACTGATCCAAGGCATAATTAACCAGACTTGTTTTGATATACTATTTGTATTGTTGAGACTTTGAACTCTTTTACTCTATACTTTCTTTAATTCGGCTGGTTAAATCCATTAATAGACTCATAATCAGATTTAATCCTGCTTACTTCCTTACTCAAAAACTTTTGAAGCTGGATATTAAATTCAAGCTTGTCTTCTTCCGGTAAAGAAGCATAAAGATCTTTTAACTCCTGGTTAATTTCTGCACGTTCTTCATTAGATCCTGCGTTCATAGACCTTATATGAAATCTTTTAAAATCAATATTTAGCATAAGATGGTTTTTTTGGATTTGTAAAATTATAGATTTTACCGTTCAGCGTTTATATAAACCTTTGAAAAGTAGAAATATCCCATCCATGAATGATCTTTCATAATCCCGTTCAATTCCGAACGAGAAAATGATCAGTAGTGTTTCTTTGTGATATATACTTTCTGCATTCAAATGAATCGTACATTTTTCTTTATCATATTAACATTCGTTCTGGTTGCTATAGACTGGTATGTTTGGCAGGGATTACGTTTGGCGATCCGTAATTTTGCACCAGTTACCCAGCGTTGGATTGGTGGTGTATACTGGGGTTTTACTATAATCACTTTAATCGCGTACGTAGGTATGCAATTACTTCCGCCTGATTATTTTGGCCGCACAACCAGGACCTTCATTATTGCTTTGATAGCTATTCCATATTTATCCAAGCTTTTAGCAGTATTCGTTTTATTGATAGACGAGGTTCGTCGTTTCTTTCAATGGATCATTAGTATGTTTTTTCCGGCTGTTGCAACACCTTCTCCTGAAACGGGCGAACCTATCATTCCACGTTCAGAATTCCTGGCTAAAACTGCCGTGGTGGCGGGTGCTGGACTAATGGGAACATTTGCGTTTGGCATTTTGTCTGGCGCACATGATTACCGGATCAGGAGAATAAGGCTTCCTTTAAAAAATCTTCCAAAAGCTTTTGACGGGATAAAAATAGCGCAGTTGTCAGATATTCATTCCGGAAGTTTTTTTAATAAAACAGCTGTAAAAGGAGGAGTTGAAATGTTAATGAAGGAAAAGCCTGACATTGCTTTTTTTACAGGAGATCTGGTAAATGACCAGGCCAGTGAAGTAAAAGATTATATCAATATTTTTGATAAAGTGAAGGCACCTTTGGGTGTGCATTCTACGTTGGGTAATCACGATTATGGTGATTACTTTCAGTGGGCAAGTCCGCAGTCAAAAATAAATAATCTGGCTGACCTGAAAAAAGCCCATAAACTGCTTGGCTGGAATCTGATGTTAGACGAGAACCGGCCTATCAGAGTTGATGGAGAAGAAATTGGCTTGATCGGTATCCAAAACTGGGGGTCAGGTAATTTTGCTAAATACGGAAATCTTGAGAAAGCATATGAGGGCACACAGGACTACCCTGTAAAAATATTACTTTCTCATGATCCGAGTCATTGGCGGGCACAGGTATTACCAGGATATAAAGATATTGATCTGGCATTTGCAGGGCATACTCACGGAATGCAGTTTGGAGTTGAAATAGGAAAGTTAAAATGGAGCCCTGTACAATATCGATATAAAGAATGGGCAGGTTTGTATGAGGAAGATAACCAGTATCTGTATGTCAATCGGGGCTTCGGTTATTTGGGCTATCCGGGAAGAGTGGGCATTTTGCCTGAAATAACGATTATAGAACTGGTTAAAGCATAAATTGTTATCTTTATAGAGAAGCCGGCTGTTTATACTGTAGGGCAGTGTGCTTCGTTATAATATTATATTTAAGTCACAGAAAAGATTCGTTATGAAAAAGATAGCTTCTTTACTTTTAATCTTTGCATTTTCTCTGGGAATTGCGGGTTTTCAACCAGTAAATGCGAAGGTCAATATCGCAAAAACGGAACTTTTCGGTAAGAAGAAAAAGAAATATAAAGGATTTCAAAAGCCAAGATCCAAGAAAATCCTTGGAATATTCAAAAGGAAAACCGACTGTGGCTGTCCTAATCATTAATCTGCAATTTTGTACATATTCAAGAGTAAGCATTACCATCATTCTGCAAAAGATTTGGTTGGTTTTGCTTACTTTTGTACTTTATAAACACTTATTAACGGCCTCGTTAGCCCAAGTTAAATGAAAATTAATCTTCGTAGCCAAGACAAATTCGAAAACCGTCATCATGGCAAAGATGAACAGGAATTGTTGGAAATGTTGAATACCGTAGGAGCCTCGTCGTTAGACGAATTGATAGATCAGACACTTCCGGCTGCTATTCGTTTACAAAAACCACTGAATCTGCCGCGTGCAAAATCTGAGCAGGAATTCATTCAGGGTATTAAAAAAATCGCCCGCAAAAATGCTATATTAAAATCATACATTGGAACAGGTTATTACGATACCATTACTCCCAATGTAATACTTCGTAATATTCTTGAAAACCCGGCCTGGTACACAGCTTATACACCTTATCAGGCTGAAATAGCACAGGGACGGTTGGAAATGCTGCTTAATTTTCAGACTGTAATTACGGATCTGACAGGGATGGAAATTGCGAATGCTTCTTTACTTGATGAAGCAACTGCGGCAGCCGAAGCAATGACAATGTTACATAGCCTTCGTCCTTCTTCGAAGAAAAAAGCAAATACTTTTTTTGTCTCTGAATTGTGTCATCCTCAAACAATTGACCTAATTTACACAAGGGCAAAACCTATTGGTATTGATGTAATTGTTGGAAACCATGCCAGTGTGGATTTGACTGATGAAAACCTTTATGCGGTTTTAGTTCAGTATCCCGCCACAAATGGTGACGTAATCGACTACACAGATTTTATTGCTTCTGCGCATGAAGTGAATCTTACAGTTGCAGTTGCAGCTGATTTGCTTGCATTGGCATTATTAAAAGCACCTGGTGAAATGGGGGCAGACGTTGTTGTCGGAACATCCCAACGCTTTGGTGTACCGATGGGCTACGGTGGCCCTCATGCTGCTTATTTTGCAACAAAAGATGCTTTCAAACGTCATATTCCTGGGCGTATCATCGGAGTCTCTGTGGATGTAGAAGGGAACACGGCACTGAGAATGGCATTACAAACCCGTGAACAGCATATCCGCCGGGAAAAAGCAACTTCAAATATTTGTACGGCACAAGTACTTCTGGCTGTAATTGCCGGATCATACAGTGTATATCACGGACCTGAAGGGATTAAGAATATTGCCTCGCGGGTTCATGGATTAACGCATTTGTTTGTTGAGACTATCAAAAAATTCAATTACACTGTTCTGACAGATAATTATTTTGACACGGTCACGATACAAACTACGCTGACCCGTAAAATAAAAGAACAAGCAGAGAAATGGGGTATTAATCTTAAATACAATAAAGACGAAACGATCGGGGTTTCTTTTGATGAAGCAAAAACGTTTGATGATGTAATTGCCATTTTAAATGTATTTGCAGAAGTATCTGGTTTTCAAGGAGAATTGGTAATTGAAGAAGATATTGAATTATCAATTCCTGAAAATCTGGCACGTACTTCTCCATATCTGACGCATCCGATATTCAATACGCACCATACAGAGCACGAAATGCTTCGTTATCTCAAATCTCTTGAGAATAAAGATCTTTCGCTGGTTCATTCTATGATTTCCCTTGGAAGCTGTACAATGAAGCTGAATGCAACGGCTGAAATGATTCCGTTGACATGGCCCGAGTTTGGAGCGATACATCCTTTTGCACCTACAAATCAGGTTGGAGGTTATGCACAGTTAGTAAGTGAACTGAATGTCTGGTTGTGTGAAATTACTGGTTTTGCTGCAATGTCATTTCAGCCTAATTCCGGAGCCCAGGGTGAGTACGCCGGATTGATGGCAATTCGCGCTTATCATGAAAGTCGTGGAGATCAGCACAGAAATGTTGTTTTAATTCCTTCATCAGCACATGGAACCAATCCTGCATCGGCTGTTATGGCGGGAATGAAAGTGGTAGTTACCAAATGTGATGAGAGAGGAAATATTGATGTTAAGGACCTCAAAGCAAGAGCAGAACAATACAGCAATGAGCTCTCTTGTCTGATGGTTACTTATCCGTCTACACATGGTGTTTATGAAGAAAGTATTATTGAAATCTGTTCTATGATCCATTCGCATGGGGGCCAGGTTTATATGGATGGTGCCAACATGAATGCACAGGTTGGCCTGACTAGCCCGGCTACAATTGGTGCTGACGTTTGCCATCTTAATTTGCATAAAACATTTTGTATTCCTCATGGTGGTGGCGGACCTGGTGTTGGCCCAATTGGTGTTGCAGAACATTTGATGCCATTCTTGCCGGGACATGTTAATTTCAGCAAACTTCCGGCACATTTACAAAATGGGGAAGCTGGTGCAGTTTCAGCAGCGCCTTACGGAAGTGCAAGTATCCTTACGATTTCTTATGCTTACATCGCCATGATGGGAGGAGAAGGATTGACGAATGCTACGAAATTTGCGATCCTGAACGCTAATTATATCAAGGAGCGGTTGAACGGTCATTATGAAGTTCTTTATACGGGAACTAACGGACGTTGTGCACATGAAATGATCCTTGATTGCCGTCCGTTCAAAATGGCTGGTGTAGAAGCAGAGGATATTGCAAAACGATTGATGGATTATGGTTTTCATGCACCTACATTATCTTTCCCTGTTGCGGGTACTTTGATGATTGAACCAACTGAATCAGAATCCAAAGCTGAACTGGACAGGTTCTGTGATACGATGATCGCCATCAGAAATGAGATCCGTGAAGTAGAAGAAGGTACAGCAGACCGAATTGACAATGTTCTTAAAAATGCTCCCCATACTTCACGTGTTGTCATGAGCAATGATTGGAACCGTTCATACAGTCGTGAAAAGGCAGTATTTCCATTGCCGCATTTAAAATTTAATAAGTTCTGGCCAAGTGTAAGCAGAATTGATAGTGCATACGGAGATCGTAACCTGATCTGTTCGTGTATTCCGGTTGAGGCTTATGCAGAAGTGGAAATTAGCTAAAATATTTCAGTAGCCCATGGTTTTAGCCATTGGTGGATTAAGGAATAAAATAAAGAGAAAGGTCACCAAATCGGTGACCTTTCTCTTTTACAATAATATTTTATAAATCTGGTATTGTTAACTAAAAATGCCTTTCTCCAATTTCGCGTTTTCCAAGCATTACAGCACCCACCATCGCTACTAGCAGGAGTATTGAAGCCAGCTCAAAAGGAAGTAAATAATCGCGGAAAAGTAACTTTCCAAGGTTTTCAATCATACCAACCTGCGAATCAAAATTCTCTCCGCTAAATGTAGGAATTACACTTTTACGATAAGCTCCAATCAGAATAACGAACACAGTACCTCCAACGATGGCCGCAGCGATTTTAGACAAATTGGTTTTGGATTCCTCATGATCCTGTTTGATATTCAAAAACATAATGACAAAGAGGAAAAGCACCATAATAGCTCCTGCATACACAATAATGTTTACAGCAGCCAAAAATTGCGCATTCAATAATATATAATGCCCTGAAAGTGTAAAAAATGTCAGGATCAGATAAAGTACACTATGAATAGGATTCCGCGAAAGGATAACCATCAGTGCACTAAGAATAGTGAGAGAAGCAAGAAAGTAAAAGAAAGACAGCGACGGATTCATACGATAATAATTACGGCAATTAGATTAAATGGTCAGAAATCAGGGAATAGCGCGTGGAACAACATTGGTAACTTCACCATTGGCTCTTTTTGCATTCAGCTCATAGGCTTCCTCCTTTGTCCAGGTCTCACGGGTATAGCGATTGTTCATATCTTCAACCAAAAGATCTTTACCCCAAATCACTTGATCTCTATCTGCAAATACAGGGATAAATTCATCATGACGCAAATATACTGCTTGTTTCGGACAGGCTTCTTCACATAATCCACAGAAAATACAACGCAGCATATTTACTTCATAAACAGCTGCATATTTTTCTTCTCTGTATAATTTTTCTTCTCCTTTTTCACGTTCAGCTGCAACTATCTGAATAGCCTCCGCAGGACAGGCGACTGCACAAAGTCCACAAGCAGTACACCTTTCACGGCCATCTTCATCCCTTTTCAAAATATGTCTGCCCCGAAATACCGGTCCAAGATACCTTTTTACTTCCGGATATTGAATTGTTACTTTTTTGGCGAAAAAATGCTTGAGTGTAATTGCCAAACCCGTAGCAATAGCCGGCAGGTAGGCGCGTTCCATCAGCGTCATTTCTTTATTGCTTACTTGCTTCGAGCGGTTTGTCAATTGCATGGCAATACTTTTATTATATGTTTTAATTCAACCAGGCCGTAATCAGCGGCTTTAAGAAAAGCACAGCTGCGCCCGTAATGATAATATTAAAGATAGCTAAAGGAATCAGTTTTTTCCATCCCAGGTTCATCAACTGATCATAACGGAAACGCGGTAAAGTCCAGCGTACCCACATGTAAAAGAAAATAAAGAACAGCGCTTTACCAAAAAATACTGCTGTACCAATTAAAGTTGCAATGTTATGTCCGGTTTGTGTTCCCAATGCACCAGTTAACTGATCGTATACCCAATCCATACCAGGATAATTATAACCTCCAAAGTATAAAACAGAGATAATTGCCGAGGATACAAACATATTGATGTATTCAGCAAATAGGTAGAACCCAAGTTTCATACTGCCATATTCTGTATGATAACCACCTACAAGCTCGGTTTCACACTCAGGAAGATCAAATGGTACGCGATTACACTCTGCGAAAGAGCATGTAAGGAAAATAATAAACCCGAGAGGCTGGTAGAAAATATTCCAGTTGCCGCCATGTTGCTGTGATACGATTTCACCCAGGGAAAGTGAACTGCTCATCATTAAAATAGCAATCAGTGATAATCCCATTGCTACTTCATAACTAATGTTTTGTGATGCAGCACGAATAGCTCCAAGCAAGGAAAATTTATTATTGGAAGCCCAGCCACCAATCATGATTCCATACACTCCAAGTGCTACAACACCAAAAACGTACAGAATTCCGATATTGGATTCCACACCCTGAAGAACAACTTCTTTGCCTTCCCATCTGAAAGTACTTCCAAAGGGGATTACTGCACTTGCAAGAAGAGCTGTAAGCATGGCTAAACTAGGGCCTGCAATAAACAGCCATTTGTTGGCAAGAGCCGGAATAAAATCTTCTTTAAAGAACATTTTTCCTGCATCTGCCAATGGCTGCAATAAGCCACCCGGACCTGCTCTGTTTGGCCCCATCCGATCCTGAATAAAACCGGCCACTTTCCTTTCGCCCCATGTCGAGTACATAGCAATGACAAGGGTAAGAACAAAAACAACTAATATTGTTATGGTCTTAATGACGAACTCCGCTAATTCCATTTTTTATAACATTTATAAAATGACAATACTGGTAAATTCCCAGTAATGTTAATTATTGTTTTGAGCTAATGAACGATGGTTTGCTTTATCGTTATTTTCAATACTCTGATGGCGTATTGTTTCTGTATCAGTAACATAAGCACGTTCATCATCAATAGGCTTGAACTGAGTCGCAGCCAATCGTAAAGAAAAATCTGTTTTCTTGATAAGATCTGAACGATATTTATTAGCAGAAATAACAGAACTGCGTTTTACTTTTGTTGGTCCTTCCAAAGTCCAGTCACTGGTTTTCTTCCTTTCAAACCGGCATGTGTTGCAAATAAACTCATTCACTTCACCCCAGACGTTTTTCCGTGCTGTAATTCTGATTACTTCATCGCCGCGATACCAGATAATTACTTTCCCTGAACATTTGTCACAATTGCAATGCGCATCTTCCGGTTTAGAGAACCAGACGCGGTTTTTGAAACGGTATGTTTTGTCAGTTAAGGCACCTACCGGACAAACATCGATCACATTTCCGGAAAAATCGTTATCAATTGCTTTTTCTATATAAGTGCTTATTTCCGAAGCATCACCTCGTCCCATCACACCATGTTCGCGTTTATTCGTAATCTGATCAGCAGTATATACACAACGGTAGCAAAGAATGCAGCGTGTCATATGTAACTGGATGAACGGACCAATATCTATTTTTTCAAAAGTCCTTCTTTCTTCTTCGTAACGTGTTTTTACCGAGCCATGCTCAAATGCAAAATCCTGCAGATGACATTCACCAGCCTGATCGCATATAGGACAATCGAGCGGATGATTGATCAATAAAAATTCAACGATACTTTTTCTTGTATCCAGAACGGCCGGGTTAGTCGTATTTTCGACTACCATTCCTTCCTGTACCTGCGTTATGCATGAAGGAACGAATTTAGGCATTGGTCGCGGATCTTTTGTTGAACCTTGTGCAACACGTACCAGACAAGCACGGCATTTTCCTCCCGAAGCAGGCAATGGCTTGTAATAGCACATAGCAGGAGGAACTAATCCCGCCTGACTATCATCTGCTTCTGCAATTTTACGTGCAGCCTGCATGATGGTTGTTCCCGGTTCTACTTCAACTTCAATTCCGTCGAAAGTAATTTTTATCAATTGTGGTTTTACTTCTTCCATTTTCTTTTATCCGAATCACACCTGAATTTTTAGACCAATGCCATTTCGCCCTGATAGACGGCTCCTGGCCGGGAAGCTTCCTGAGGATGCAAAATATGCCACATAAATTCATCCCGGAAATGCCGGACTGCACTGGCAATTGGCCAGGCTGCCGCATCTCCAAGCGGGCAAATTGTGTTTCCTTCTATTTTCTTTGCAATATCAACCAGCAAATCTATATCATGCATGCTTCCATGCCCATGTTCAATTCTGTGCAGTACTTTTTCCATCCATCCCGTTCCTTCACGGCATGGGCTGCATTGCCCGCAAGATTCATGATGGTAAAAGCGGGAAAAATTCCATGTGTTTCGAACGATACAGGCCGTTTCATCAAAAACGATAAAACCACCGGATCCCAACATAGTTCCGGTTGCAAAACCACCGTCCGACAAAGATTCGTAACTCATAAGCCTGTCCTCACCATTTGCCGTTTTCATAATTAGATGAGCAGGCAAAATAGGTACAGAGGAACCACCTGCCACTAATGCTTTCAGATGATGCCCTTTACGGATTCCACCGCAATACTCGTCTGAATTAAGAAACTCTTCAACACTTAATCCCAGCTCAATTTCATAAACACCTGGTTTCTGGATATGTCCTGATGCAGAAATAAGCTTGGTTCCGGCACTACGGCCAATTCCAATGGCTGCATAAGCTTCACCGCCATTGTTGATCACCCATGACATATTAGCAATGGATTCAACATTATTCACAACAGTTGGGCTCTGATAAAGTCCTTTTACCGCAGGAAATGGTGGTTTATTACGAGGATTTCCTCTTTTACCTTCCAGAGATTCCAGTAGAGCTGTTTCCTCGCCACAAATGTAAGCACCGCCACCAGGCTGAACTACGAGTTCCAGATCATACCCGGTACCCAAAATATTTTTCCCTAAAAATCCCTTTGCTTTAGCTTCTTCAATGGCTTTTTCAAGTATGCGGATTACGTACATCAGCTCACCGCGTACATATATAAAAGATTTCTTCGCTCCCAGGGCATAGCTGGAAATGATCATTCCTTCAATAAGCAAATGCGGAAGGCATTTCATCAGATGGTGGTCCTTGAAAGTGCCAGGTTCCGATTCATCAGCATTACAAACCAAGTAACGCGGAACACCCTCCGGTTTAGCCAGAAAGCCCCATTTCATACCCATTGGAAATCCGGCACCGCCTCTTCCCCTTATCCCTGATTTCTTTGCTTCTTCCACGACTTCTTCCGGAGTCATGGTTTTTAAAGCTTTTTCAACAGCGTTATAACCACCTTGTTTACGATAAACGTCGAAGGTTTCGATGCCGGGTACATTAATATATTCCGTTAATATTTTTCTAGCCATTTCAGGTTAATATTTTCAGCCCTTAAAGCTTATTTACTTAACTCTTCTATAATTTCGTCTACCTTCGTTTCGGTAAGATTCATGTAATATTTTTCACGAATCTGAAAAACCGGACCCCATCCGCAGGCAGCCAGACATTCTACTTCTTTAATTGTAAAAAGGCCGTCGCCAGTAGTTTCTCCGGCGTTAATTCCCAGCTTTTGTTTCAGATAGCCATAAATATCTTCTCCACCCATTAAGCAGCAAGGGCCTGTTCTGCAATATTCGATCACATGCTTACCAACTGGTTCAAGATGATACATCGTATAGAAAGACGCTACTTCATAAACTTCAACAGGTAAAATATCCAGTAAACCGGCCACATAATCCATTACCTCACTACTTACCCATCCCCATTGTTCCTGAGCTACGTGTAAAACTGGCAATAGCGCCGATTTTTGACGGCCTGCCGGATAACGCTCTATAATTTCTTTAACTTTTTCCAGTCGTTCAGGGGTAAACGTAATGGGGTTGGATGTTTCAGTCATTTCTTTAATATGATCTTATGAAAATCGAAATCAGCTATTGTTGAAATATGATATAACAAACAGTAAATGATTAGTTTATTCCACTTAACAATTCAATAATTATAGCCTATGCATCAAGCTCTCCTGCAATCACATTCAGACTACTCATAGTCAGAATTGCATCGGAAAGTGTACTACCCTTAGCCATTTCAGGGAATGCCTGGTAATAGATGAAACTTGGCCTGCGGAAATGAAGGCGATATGGTGCTCGTCCACCGTCGCTGATCAGGTAAAATCCTAATTCTCCGTTACCACCTTCTACAGCATGGTAAACTTCACCCTGAGGAGCATCAATTTCTCCCATTACAATTTTGAAATGGTAAATAAGTGCTTCCATGCTGCTGTAAACCTCTTTTTTGGGAGGCAAATAATATTCAGGAGCATCTGCATAGTAAGGGCCTTCCGGAAGATTGTTCATCGCCTGTTCAACAATCTTAAGGCTTTGCCACATTTCTTCAATACGGACGTTGTATCTGTCGAAAGTATCGCCGCTCTGTCCAACCGGAATGCTGAAATCAAAATCTTCGTAAGAAGAATACGGATTCATTACCCTGACATCATAATCAAGTCCTGCTGCTCTTAAATTCGGTCCTGTGAAACCATATGATAAAGCACGTTCCAGAGATATAGGGCCAACATTGATAGTCCGGTCCATGAAAATCCTGTTACGGCTCATCAGCTTTTCAAATTCCTGGAGAACCGGCGGGAAAGTCTTAATGAAGTTTCGGATCTTTTGTATTGCAACGTTAGATAAGTCGCGCTCCATGCCACCGATACGACCCATATTTGTTGTCAGACGTGCACCGCAGACTTCTTCATATATTTCATAGATATCCTCACGTTTTTGCATTACATAAAGGAAACCGGAAAATGCCCCTGTATCTACACCTAAGATACTGTTACAGATCAGGTGATCAGAAATTCGTGCCAATTCCATCATGATAACGCGTATATATTGCGCACGCTTTGGAACTTCTATTTGCAAAAGTTTCTCTACCGTCATGTGCCATCCAAAATTATTAATTGGAGACGAACAGTAATTCATCCGGTCTGTAAGGGTAGTAATCTGGTAAAATGGCCGTCTTTCTGCAATTTTTTCGAAAGCGCGGTGTATGTAACCAATTGTTTGTTCGCTTGATACAATTTTCTCGCCATCCATTTTCAGGATGTTCTGGAAGATCCCGTGTGTTGCAGGGTGAGTTGGGCCCAGGTTAAGGGTTGTAAACTCCTCAATTAACTCTGGTAGCTCAGCTGTATTTGGAACGTTATGTGGTAATAATTCGATATCTGCCATATCTTACTTTGTTCAGTAAAGTGGTTATCGACCAAAAAGTGCATCTGTCTTGTCTTCGCGCGTGGCATCTTCCAATGCATATTCCTTACGCATCGGAAAATAGTCCATTTCATCTATATTAAGAATGCGCATCAGATTCGGATGACCGTCGAAAAGAATACCATAAAAATCATAAGTTTCACGTTCCATCCAATTTGCGCAGGCAAATATGCCCGTAGCAGTCGGAATGTGAATATCCGTTTCAGATAAGAAAACCTTAAGACGGATCCTGAAATTATGAATGAAACTATGCAAGTGATATACAACCATAAATTCTTTTCCCTTACTGTCAGGATAATGAACACCAGTCAAATCAGTAAGAAAACTTATTTGATAGGTTTTATGGTTATTTAAAAATTCCAGAACCGGAATGATTTCCTCACGTGTGGTAGATAAGGTAAGCAATCCATATGGCTCTTCAAAGTCAAATACATGCTCATCAAATTTTCCCAATAGCTCTTCTGCTACTTCCTGGTTACTTAGCATAGGGTAATTATTGAATATTATATGATGCTAACAATTCCTGATATTCGTCAGTATTTCTTCTGCGAAGTTTCTCATTTTGAGCCAGATACTGAATATGCATCAGTCCGTCGATAATTTGTTCAGGTCTTGGAGGACAGCCGGGAACGTAGCAGTCCACAGGAATAATACGGTCGATCCCCTGTAATACGCTGTAAGTATCAAAAATTCCTCCGCTGGATGCACAAGCACCAACTGCAAGTACCCAGCGTGGTTCAGCCATCTGTAAATATACCTGTTTTACAACCGGGGCCATTTTTTTAGCAATCGTGCCCATTACCATCAGCAAGTCGGCCTGACGCGGAGAAAAACTCGGACGTTCAGATCCAAACCGTGATATATCGTAATGTGCACCCATGGTTGCCATAAATTCGATACCACAGCATGATGTTGCAAATGGAAGCGGCCACAATGAGTAACTTCTTGCCAAACCAATTGCTTCATCGAATGATGTAGCAAAAAAGCCTGAACCACTATGTCCCTGCGGAGCTTCCGCTATTGTTACTTCTTTCATGATTTTATCAGCTTTTGGCTATCAGCATTCAGCTTTTAGCTCTGTTTGTCAACTTATCCTGTCTGCTCTCAGTTGCAGTATGGCTATGTTTAAAACACAGCCATTATCAAAGAAAACGGATTCTATTCTTCCCAGTTCAAAACCCCTTTGCGGATCACATAATAGAATCCGGATAGTAGTAATGCCATAAACAACAACATTTCAACGAAACCAAACATTCCCAGCTCTTTGAAATTTACTGCCCAGGGATACATGAAAATCACTTCTACGTCAAATAGTACAAATAGAATTGCTACTAAGAAATATTTTACCGAAATAGGAGTACGTGCATCACCTACGGATTCAATACCGCATTCGAAAGGATCATCTTTCAGTTTGCTTTTACGGCTGGGGCCAATTAAATGTGTTACAATCATTGTGCCACCAATAAATCCCGCTGCGAGTATAAACTGAACCAGAATTGGCAAATAATCTGAAGGTTGATAATTTTTCATTGATGGTCTGTTCTATTACAATCTGCAATATCTTTTTCTGTATCAGTCAAAATTAGCTTTTGCAAATTTATCAATCAAATTCTTTACTTTTTCTTTTATCTAATTAGTATCATACTAAATAAGCCCCGATCACTCAGGGCTTATTTATAACTAATTAAAGATTTAATATTTATCGCACAACAATCTGTTTTGTCAGGCTCTGGTCTTTTCCTGTGACCCTTAGGATGTATTTGCCGGTTGGCAAATTCCTCACATTTAATTCCAGCCTGCTGTTTAAAAGCTGTGGTGCAGTAGTTTTTATAACCGTCCCGAAAATATCATATAAAGTAATTTTAGCATCTGTAATATTATCCCGTGACTCTACATAAATGTAATTTCCCTGGCTTGGATTAGGATAAATTACCACCTCGTTACTCTCATTTGTTCTAAATTCACGTGAAGCAGTATCAGAGTAACAAGTTAATAAGTTTGAGTTACCCTCTATTTTATAAGTAACTACGGCACGGGCACTATAGACACCTGTTTTTAAAATTTTGATCATATCTGCCGTAGTATCAGCCTCAATACCAGGCCGTCTCCATAGGAATTTTTCATTCAGTCCCTCTTCTTCAATTGAAGCAGTAATGCTGAAAGGGCCTGATGATTCAATTATCGGCTTGGAAATTTTCGGACGAATAATGAGTGAAGCATCCGCAGAGTTTCCAGAAACACAACCAAATATATTTTGGGCTTTTACATAGTAATTCCCACTTTCAGAGATTTTTGCAGCAATTCCGGTGGCTACTACAGCATCTGAGTCTTTTTTATACCAGCTATAAATATTACCGTCATCAGTTACAGAGAACTGAAATGACGAATCTGCACAAGCTTGTTGTGTACCCTGTTGTGTAATAATTGGCAGGTCTGGTCTGGCGTTTTTCTCCAACACTACTACCGAACTTAAAATAGAATTTCCAAAATTATCTTTTACAGTCGCCCGGTAAGTTCCCGGTGTAGATACTGTTATAGAATTACCAGTAGCGCCTGTATTCCAGGTATAAGACGAATATCCTTCCGGAAGGGAAATAGTCACGGCATTATTTGTCGAAACACATGCTGCTGTAAGAGTAGGAATGGCTGCTGGTGCTGCGGGCGTTACAGTCGAGAAAAAGTTGGCGTCAAGCTTATCTGCCCATGCATTTGCAAGGATAGTTAATGATTCTTTACCAATAAAGTGAATCCCGTCTATAGGACGATCAGGAACCAGGCCATCAGTCTCAGGTCCTGCCCAGGTTGGATTAAAGGGAATAGCCAAAACATCGTTTTGAGCAGCAACAATAACTGGATATGTTGCAGATATCAACGAGCCATTTGGTGCCGTTCTTGAAGTACGCGTAATCACCCAGGTTAGCCTTTTGCCAATTTCCGATTCTAATGTGGTAATTACAGCCTGTAGATTATCTCTGTAAACACTCCTTGGCGTATTGTATAAACCATCCGTTTCTCCGTGCATCCAAAGAATTGCTCTTACTCCATATTGGTTTGCGTAATTCCTGGCCGCAATCCGAAGATTAGCATAAGGCATGCCCTTCGGATAAGGGTAGTCATATTTACTTACCGTCAGCTGGCCTTTAGAACTTTCATACCAGTTGATGATAGAACTTCCTTCCCATGCTGTATTAATAAATAAAACAGGGAGATTCAGTTTTTTTACCAGAATATCACCTAAAATTCCCCAGCACCAGGCAGTCTGCCCTCGCGGTGACATCGTTTTCAACCCTCGTTTAATCTGGGCAAACTGAGGTGCAGGAGGATCTGTCAACAAGTCGTTATACATTCCCTCACTATCATTCTCATAATTTGATACATAAACCACCCTTTCGTCCTCAGCACCTGGCGGATCATTATCTGCACTGCCTAAATATTTTTTAAGCCCCTGTGCGTTGGATTGTCCGGAAATCAGAAACACTTCCCCAATACCCACTCTTTGCACTACGCCTCTTCCTACAACATTACCATTTGCTGTTCCACGCACTTCAATAGTATACCAGCCACCGTGAATTGTAATATTTCCTTCAAAAACCCCTCCTTTTGGAGCCGTTTGCAACGGCAGCCAACCAGTTGAAATTCCTTGCCAGTCAATTACGGGAACTGCCCGTACTTCAATTTTGTCCATAGGTACGTTAAATGTACCGGTTACAGTAATAGTCCGTTCTCCCTTTACATCACGCTGATATACTGCGCTAAGCGCAGGTGAAGTAATAGTCATTGGTGAAATTTCTGAAACTTGTGAAAATACTGTTGCCGGAATGATACAAAACAACAGTAATGCATTTGCTTTTACCCAGGAAATAAATTTATTGTGCATTTGAATTTATAATACATGTAAAGTCTCTCATAGTCAGAAAGATTAAAATTGATGATATAGCACATTTCCTATATGTGCAAAAACGGAAACAAATTTAAAAGATTATTTTGGCAATAATATAACTATTCCATTTTTTTGATTTTAGAATAAAAGCAGAACCTTTTTTACTTCACAATAACGACTTTTTGGTATGCATTAAAGGATTTGGAAAGGACACGAATGAAATATATTCCTGAGGAAAGATCGGAGATATTAAAATACTTTTGACTGTCGAATTTCTTTATTGTAAAATTTTTATGAACAGTACCTTTGCTATCTATCATCTGAACAGTTGCATTGGTCAAATTTTGAACTGTTTCAATAGTAATATTTCCATTTGATGGATTTGGATAAGCAATCATACCATTGTTTTTGTTGTCAGGAATGAAGGTAAACGGTTCTGAGAAATCGGAAAAACAGGTTAGTGCTGCGCTGTAAGTAATACTGTTATTAACGATATACGAACCCGACTCTATTGTTTTTATTGTAGTACTGGTTTCTGTAAGTACTTTGCCATTCATTTTCCAGATATGTTCACCGTCATTAATATTGTTATCAGCTTTTAAAGTGTAAACACCAATTTGGGTAATAACTGGTATGGAAGGTGTTGTTTTAACATTAACCAGTATTTGTGAAGAATATGGGGACAGGCATCCTTTTGAGTCTTCTACGCGTGCTGAGTATGCGCCTGGCTCTGTTACATGTATCGTATCCTGCTTCGTACCGGTATTCCAGATAAAAGAGTCTCCTTTGGTTGCTTTCAAAGCTACAAAGTCACCATCACAAATTGTTGTTACCCCTAATGCTGCTATTGCAGGAGCTGGCGGAAGTGCAAGTGTTTCAGTAATTATCTTATTACTAGGGTCTGAATAACATTTAAATTCATTGATTATCAATTACCGCTATTTCCTTTTAATTGCTAAAATGTTGCCACGTATAGCGGACGTATACATCGATATTTTAAAATAAATTGAATATGACTTCGTCCAGCAGAAAAAATTAAAAATCATTTATGAAAAAGAGCTATTTGAGCCATCTGCACAGCCTCCAGAACGACTGTGGGCAGATTTGCGCCACTGCCCAATCTTGGGAAGAACAGGCATATGCCTCCATTTACCTCTTGGATATAATAAATTTCCCTGTGCACGGTGAAATAGCAACCTCCTGCCAGGAGAGCGTGGGCAGCTCACACCTGCCATAGGATGGCTGTAGGCTCGCTGGGCCCAGCCCAATCAGCAGAAAAGTGGGTGGCCTCAGCTGACACTGAACTGCTGAGATTTGGGTAAGATTTGGCTCTGAGAACCGTTACACGTGATGCAGGCCTGCATCAGGCCGGACTCATATTTGAACTTGCTATGGGAGACCTTCTGTGTTCTCCAGTGATCTGGACCACCGCTAGGACTGCTCCCAGGTAGACTGGACTTGTGGAATGTGGAATGACTGACTTAATGCAACACACTTGCCATGGGCGTTCCATCAGGCATGAATGGGCACCCAGTTCTGGGCATGGCAACCAACCAACGTGGTCCCACGGCCAGGCTTCATCAGGACTTGGAAGGAGCTCAGCATTCCTGGGTAACCTCCACAGGCATTTCCTTCGTGGCCGTCCATGGTTCTCATGTAACACCAAGAATAAGTTGGACATTGGTTTTGGATGGTAACTGTATGCTGCTTGAATTCGTCCACGAGCTTTGTGCGCCTGCTCACAGCGTGACCGCTGCAGATGCCACGGTATGCGGTGCATCAGCTGCTGCCATGGCGGGGAATCCGGGACAAGCCGTGCGTCTCTTGGAAGATGTGGCTTCACAGCCACTCTCTTTGTGTGCAGGAGCCAGGCATTATTCTCACTTCCATTGCCTGTGGATCGCCTCATCCAGAAGTAGCACCGGTGTTCCAGTGTATATTTTCAGATGTATTTGAAACTAAAGTAGCTGTATTTCCTAAACATACCGGATTACTGCCTTCCAATGAAATAACTGGCTGTGCAGGTTGTATGCTTTCGCTGATACTTATTTCAGGAGAGTAAACTATGTTTCCTCTGCTATCACGGGCAGTAGCCCTGTAAGTACCATTCCCAACCTGGATACTGCTTGTATTTTGGCCGGTGTTCCAGCTCACAGATGTATAACCATCACTGTTTACAGCCAGGCTGATACTATTATTCCCAACGCAACTGGCTACAACCTGTAATGGCCTTATGGGCAAAACGGGCTCGGAGCGTGAAAAATAATCGTCGTTCAAATGATTATTCCATGATTCTGCCATAGCAGTAAGCCCCTCGTGATGAAGGTGTACACCATCAGGATCTGTCCTTGGGATTTGTATTTCGTCTGTATTGGGCCCTGTAAATACATTGGCAACAGTGCTGATCACTCTTTTTTGCCCTTCAATGATACTGTTATCCAGGCCAAATCTGTTAACATATGAAGTAAGCGAAACTGCCCAGGTTATATTTTTTCCGGTATCATTGCGGCTTGCATCTATTACAGCTTTTAAGTCATTTGCATAAGTATTTGCTGCCGTATTAAACTGATTGTCAGCTTCTCCCTGAATCCACAATATTCCTCTTACTCCCGTCATGGGTACATAGGACTGCAATGTCGACCTCAAATTTGCATAAGGCATACCGGATGGCTGATAAGTTGCATTCACATATGGGGACGTCGCTGTTCCTGTTATACTTTCACGCCAGCTCCGCACTAAAGTCCCTTCCCAGCCGACATTATAAAACAGGATAGGTACACCAAGCCGGGAAGCCAGTAAATCTCCTAATTTCCCCCAACTCCAGGCTGATTGTCCTCTGGGAGCAATTTGATAATCTGATTCAAGATGAGAAAATGACGGATAAGGGAAATTAGTATCCGAACTGCCATTGTTGCTGTATCTGATACAGTTTACCCTGTCATCAGATGCTCTTTGTGCGCCATAATCAAAAGTAGAAGTATTTTGAAAGCCTTGCCCATTAGATTGCCCTGCTATTAAAAAAACTTCGCCGATACCTACTGGTGAAACCGAGTTAAAACTGACCTGCTGATCGCCTTTCATGCCACGGACCTGTAATTCGTACCAGCCTCCGCTGGTTGTAAGCCCACCATTATACAGGCCGCCTTGCGGATTAGAATGAATGGTAGCCCAGCCAACATCAGCACCACCATTGATGGCAATTAGCTTTGCTTCAATCCGGTCGACAGATTTAGTGTATTTACCTGAAATGTAAATAGTTGCATTTTTATTTTTATCCCGTTGAAAAATAGCTCTGACGGATGGAAAATCAATACTTATTTGTCCGGACGCATCAAAAGACCCGAGGCTTAGAAAAGCCCAGATTAGAATAGGTAAACCGTGTTTCATCTATACCTGATAAAGATTTAATCAAAAATAACTTAATTGACACTCAATTGCAGTAATAGGTTGCAATGAATGTAGCAATAATTATTTAACGGAAAACGGTTCGTTAATTAAATTCCATATCCTGTCTTTTAATTGTTCAATTCCTTCTTGAGTTATTGCTGAAATGAACAAATGCGGAATGTTTTCCGGAATGCTGCTTTGTAAATCAGCACGTTCTTCATCAGAAACCAGGTCAGATTTT
Source organism: Dyadobacter sp. NIV53 (assembly GCF_019711195.1). Classification (NCBI taxonomy): domain Bacteria; kingdom Pseudomonadati; phylum Bacteroidota; class Cytophagia; order Cytophagales; family Spirosomataceae; genus Dyadobacter; species Dyadobacter sp. NIV53. The sequence goes on along the minus strand of NZ_CP081299.1, from coordinate 3,577,937 downwards.
GAGATAGCCAGAATGCGGCTTTTGTCTAGAAGGGAAGGATTATAAAGTCGGAGTTCCTTGCAGAAGGGTTTCGTATTCAGCGTTAATATCCTCACTATTAGCAGGAACCATAAATAGCAGGATGGAATTTCTTTCAATGTGCCTTAAAAAGCGTAACCCAAGCCCTTTTCCTTGTGAAGCTCCTTCGATAATTCCCGGAATGTCAGCCATTACGAAGGATTTATAATCGCGATAGGCAACTACTCCAAGATTAGGTACAAGGGTTGTAAACGGATAATCTGCTATTTCGGGCCTTGCAGCAGATACAGCGGACAATAATGTTGATTTTCCGGCATTAGGAAAACCAACAAGGCCAACATCAGCCAGTACTTTAAGTTCTAAAACAACCCATGCCTCCAGTCCGGCTTCACCGGGTTGTGCATGTTGGGGAGTTTGGTTGGTAGCTGATTTGAAATGGTCATTCCCCATTCCTCCACGGCCACCTTTCAACAGGATAATTTCCTGTCCGTCTTCTGTAATTTCAAATAACTGGTCTCCGGTTTCCGCATCCCTGGCCACTGTGCCTAATGGGACTTCCAGTATAATATCCTTTCCAATCAGCCCTGATCTTCTGCCGCCTTCTCCACCTTTACCATCAAATGCCTTGACGTGCTTGGTGTATTTCAAATGCAGAAGTGTCCAAAGTTGTGCACTGCCTTTCAGGATAATATGGCCTCCCCGGCCTCCGTCTCCACCATCAGGTCCTCCTTTTTCTACATGTTTTTCACGTCTGAAATGTAAAGATCCTGCTCCGCCCGAACCCGAACGAACATTAATTTTTACATAATCAATAAAATTGGAGGATGCCATAATGTGTGTTGATGAAATTTAAATTATTGTATTGTAATTAGGTAAGTGAGACTTTGGTGATAGCATTCGTAATCTCATCAAATATGGATTCGATTTCACCAATACCATCTATCGAAATGAATTTTCCTTGTCCCTGATAATAATCAGCTACGGGTTTTGTTTTGCTATTATATTCATGAATCCGCTTGCTGATCAATTCTTCATTCTGATCATCCGGGCGGCCGGAGGTTTTTCCGCGGTTTAATAACCTGGAAAGTAATTCTTCATCATCCACTACCAATGCCACCATTACTGAAATACTTTCATTGTACCTGGCAAGTAATTCGTCCAATGCTTCCGATTGTTTTACTGTACGTGGAAAACCATCAAAAATAAATCCGGCAGCATCTCTGTGATCTCTCAGTTTGTGATCGATCATACCAATTACAACTTCATCCGGAACCAACAATCCCTGATCCATTAAGGTTTTAGCTCTAAGCCCCAGTTCAGTTCCGGCCTGAATTTCAGAACGTAACAAATCACCTATAGAGAGGTGTATCAAATTATACTTGGCAATGATTTTTTTCACTTTGGGTGCCCTTTCCTGCACCCGGAGGGCCAAAAAGTATTAGATTCAGCATAGTAGCTTTATAAATTGGATGTCGCAGACGATAGGTGATTTACGGCAAATTTACAATTCTTAGGGCATGTCTTTCTAATTATTATATATTTTTCGATAAAATATCTTATTTGTTAAGACAAGAATAGTAAAAATGCTACCCATATATACGTAAAAATTCCCCTGATTATTTAAAATCAGAGGAACAAGGTAATGTGTTGATATTTAGGGAATAACTATTCTTTTTACTGCTCCGTCCTCGTTTTGTACAACGGTTACAAATACAGTCCCTTTCGTGTTTTTTTTCAGGTCCACCTGCCCTACAAAATCTCCTTCAAAATCCTTAATTTCCTTTTTACCTACTTCTTTTCCTTTCGTATCCGTTACGGTTATAGTCAAATCCCCTTTTTGCTGAACGTGAAACCGCAGATTAATTATGCCGTTATCCGGATTATTGGCATACACATTTAAGTCCCGCACGCTTGATGGCTTCATTACTTCCTTGTTCCAGAAATCACCCATCCGGTCGCCAAAATTTTCCATGTCTTTCATCATGATTCTGGCTTTTGGTTTAAATTCTCTTTCAAAGTTTCGCATGTGTGAACGGAATTTTTCACTATCGAAATCGAAATCATCAGAAAAGTCACCTTTCCAGAGAAATGCCAGTGGCTCGCGGTCGTCACGATGATCCATGATCACTTTTTTCCTTTTTCTTGTAGTAATCTGGTCGTCTTCGCCATCATCAACAGTAATTGATACAGTGCGATCGGATTTTGAACCAGCACCAAGTGAATCCAATACCTTATCTACAAACTTTTTTTGCTCTTCGGCGGTCATACTTTTGACCTTGTATTCCTTTTCTATGTCCTTCACATTTCCGTTATCATCTTCCGAAACTTTAATACGGATTGTTGTTTTTTTATCCTTACCAGCTGACTGTGCGAAAACGGACGTATTCATTGCAAAACCGCAAAGGGCAAAAAACATCAGGAGCATTCTTTGTTTAAAAATGTGTTTCATGGCATTTAGATTTTTGTGTATGAATCAATTACAAAATTAAGGCTGGCTGTATTTTTCAGGTGTTAAATTTTGTTAAATACAGTATTCGCCTATGGTGATACATTAAATTTGTTGATTCGTATAAGGTCGTGAAAAGTAATTTTAGGTTGCATCAAACGGCTGATCGGACAAATATAAAATATGACAAAAAGAAAAATCCAGATAATTGTTGGTCTTATGTGCCTGGCATTGATTGGCCTGATCGGTTTCCAATGGTACTGGATTCGGGAGGCCATTGCAATTCGTAATGACCAGTTTAACCGTAAAGTTGCTGAGTCGGTACAGGAAGTTGTACATCGTCTTGAAAAGCAGGAAATGATGTATTTGCTCCAGCAAAGGATAGAAACCGAACAGCAAAAAAGCCGGCTTGAAAGAATTACACAGCTCAGAAATGTGCCTGTAAAAAGAGTTATTCCCCCCAAACAGGAAGTTAGTCAGTATAAGAGCCCCCAAATTGAAGTGACTGTGAGCCCGAGCGGTGATGAAATACATTACCAGATATCTACGGATGGAGTGCCTACGGATGTGCTGAGCCCTAATTTCAGGATTATGGCCGATCACCAGCAGAAAATAATGGAAGAATTTTTTCAGGCTCAGGAGTTCGGACTGGCAGGAATGGATGAGTTTGTGCGCAGAAGAATGGAAGATGAGAAAAAATTGGGGAAAGCGTTCAATGATGTATTGACGCAAAATAAAAATTCCGGAAAAAGGATTTACAGCGAAAGCCAGGACACTTTGCAAAAAGCATATTTCAAGAAAAAGGACGCGCGTTCGGTCTTGGATAAAAACCGCAAAAATGGTATAACGGATCTGACATTTTCAGGTAAAGAAAACCCTGATAAAGCAGAATTGCTCAGGGAAGTAATGAAAGATTTATTGTATGCCAAAAGACCGATTCAGGAACGTGTCAACAGGTTTTTACTGGATACATTGCTTAAAAAAGAATTTGAAGAAAACGGCATTACTTTACCGTATGAATTTGCCGTACAAGGCCAGGCTGCTAATAATTTTATTTTCTCAACTGCAAGCCTGAAACCGGCAGAGTGGCAGGGAAGATCATATAAAGCCTCTTTATTCCCCAATGAAACGCTTCAGCAAAATTCATTATTTGTCTATTTTCCAGATCAGCAAAAACACATTATGAGTGATATGGGTGTAATGTTTGGCGGTTCAGGCATATTGATTATTGTCGTAATGGCTTGTTTCTACATGGCGGTAAGTACAATTATGCATCAGAAAAAACTTTCCGACATCAAGAACGATTTTATTAATAACATGACCCATGAGTTTAAAACTCCCATATCCACGATAGCCCTGGCTGCGGAAATGGCACATGAAAATTCAATTCATGCTGAAAGTCAGTTGGTTTCCCCGCGCCTGACCAGGTATCTTGGAATTATCAAAGAAGAAAATAAACGGCTCGGAACTCATGTTGAAAAAGTCCTGCAAATGGCGCTCCTTGACAAAGGACAGGTTAAATTGAAGCGCACATTTGTCAATATTAATGATTTGATTACAAATGCTTTGAACAGTCAGAGCGTACAAATTGAACAGCAGAACGGAGAAGTTGATCTGGAATTTGAGGCAGAAAATGAAGTAGTGTCAGGCGATGAAGTTCATTTGGCCAATGTTATCAATAACCTGATTGACAATGCCATTAAATATTCTCCGGATAGACTACACATGACTATCACTACAAATAATGTAAACAACGGCATCGAACTGTCTGTTTCTGATCAGGGAATTGGCATGAACCGTGAGCAGCTGCATAAGATTTTTGATACTTTTTACCGTGTTCCAACGGGAAATGTGCACGATGTAAAAGGGTTCGGACTTGGGCTTAGCTACGTAAAAAAAATGGTGGAAGCCCATGAAGGAACTGTAAAAGTGGAAAGCAAATCGGGCGAGGGGAGTACTTTTACAATATGGCTGCCTGTTGCTGCTGAAGTATAAATTTTAGAAAATTTCGTCTGCAAATCCTAACTTGCCGTCTTTTTAAGACAGCAACCCGCGATTCGTCGCATTTTTCTACCTACTAGAATGATTTCCAAAACATATGCACCTCAGGAAATAGAGGATAAATGGTATTCCTACTGGATTGAAAACCGGTTTTTTAATTCAAAACCCAATCCCGATAAAGAGCCCTACACAATTGTGATCCCTCCGCCCAATGTTACCGGTGTGCTGCATATGGGACACATGCTAAACAACACTATTCAGGATATTTTGATACGGAAAGCACGGATGGAAGGCAAAGAGGCCTGCTGGGTTCCGGGTACGGATCATGCCTCTATTGCTACGGAAGCAAAGGTAGTTGCGATGCTTAAAGAAAGAGGCATCAGCAAACACGATCTGACCCGGGATGAATTTCTGGAATATTGCTGGGAATGGACGCACAAATATGGTGGGATTATTTTGCAGCAACTTCGTAAACTGGGTGCTTCCTGCGACTGGGAACGTACGCGGTTCACGATGGAACCTGATTTGTACGATTCTGTGATCGATGTTTTCATTGATCTGCATAAAAAAGGTGATATTTATCGTGGACACCGGATGGTAAACTGGGATCCACAGGCACGTACCACAGTTTCTGATGAGGAAGTAATTATGAAAGAGGTAAATCAGAAACTGGTTTATCTTAAATATGAAATGATAGGGGGCGAGGGAGAAGGGCAGGGGGTTGTTGTGGCTACAACTCGACCGGAAACGATCATGGCGGATGTGGCGATTTGTGTTAATCCGACTGATGAACGTTACCAGCATTTGATTGGAAAGGAAGTTTTAATTCCATTGATCAACCGCGCTATCCCGGTCATTGCAGATGAATATGTAGAAATTGAGTTTGGAACAGGGTGCTTAAAAGTTACACCTGCACACGATACCAATGATTATGAATTAGGTAAAAAACATAATCTTCCTATTATTGATTTGCTTAATGAAGATGGTACGCTGAATGAAAAAGCACAGATATTAATTGGAGAAGATCGTTTTGTAGCACGTAAAAAAATTATCAAACTGCTTGAAGAATCAGGAAGTCTGGTAAAAATAGAAGAATATAAATCGAATGTGGGCCATTCGGAAAGAACAGATTCTGTAATTGAACCACGGATTTCGGAACAGTGGTTTCTGAAAATGGAAAAGATCAGCAAACCTGCACTTGATAATGTGATGGACGATACGATCCAGCTGATCCCGCCTAAATTTAAGAATACTTACCGTCACTGGATGGAAAATGTGCGTGACTGGAATATCAGCCGTCAACTTTGGTGGGGACACCGTATTCCTGCTTATTACCTGAAAGACGGGACTATAATCGTAGCAAAAAGCAAACGTGAAGCACTTAGAAAGGCTCAGCTTGAATATCAGCTTTTTGCTTTGACCGAAGAAGATATTACGCAGGATCCTGACGTGCTGGACACTTGGTTTTCGTCCTGGCTATGGCCGATTTCGGTTTTTAACGGAATAAAAGAACCGGATAATGATGATATAAATTACTATTACCCAACCAACGATCTGGTAACGGCTCCCGAAATACTTTTCTTCTGGGTTGCACGTATGATCATTGCCGGTTATGAATATAAAGGCACTTATCCATTCAAAAATGTATATCTGACCGGAATTGTAAGAGATAAACAGGGTCGTAAAATGTCCAAATCTCTTGGTAACTCACCTGATCCGATTGATCTGATCAATACGCACGGAGCAGATGGTGTTCGTACCGGAATGCTGTTCAGTTCACAGGCAGGAAATGATTTGCCTTATGATGACAAACTGGTAGAACAGGGGCGGAATTTCTGTAACAAAATATGGAATGCTTTCCGTTTGGTGAAAGGTTGGGAAATTGATACGAATCTGCTTGTTCCGCAGGGATCGGTTCTGGCTGTAAAATGGTTTGAAAGTAAGCTGAATGTGACCTTGTCAGAAGTTCAGGATCATTTTACCAAATTCCGTATTTCGGATGCGCTTAACGCAGTTTACAAATTGATATGGGACGATTTTTGTGCTCAATATCTGGAAATGATCAAACCGGCTTACGAAAAACCAATTGATCCGATCACATTTGAAGCAACGCTTGAATTTTTCGATCAGCTGATGCGGCTTGCGCATCCGTTTATGCCGTTTATCAGCGAGGAAATCTGGCAGAATATTAGGGGCAGGAAAGCAAATGATTCCATCTGTATTGCAGAATTTCCACAGGCAGGACAGTCGGATTTGTCTCTTTTGAATGATTTTGACATATTGTTTGAACTCGTTTCCGGCATCAGGAATATTCGTAATGCAAAAAACCTGAGCCCAAAAACGACTCTTCCACTTGCCATTCGTACCGATTCAAAAGCACGCTACGAAAGTCTTGCGGAGCTGATCACAAAGCTGGCATATATTGAAGACATTAGTTTTGTAGAAGGGGAATCGGAAGGAACCTCATTCCGTGTGAAATCGGATGAATTCTTCGTAAACCTAGCTGATGAAATTGATGTAGAAACTGAACGTGAAAATCTGCAAAAAGAACTGGTCTATACTCAGGGCTTTTTAGAATCGGTAACTAAAAAGCTTTCCAACGAGCGTTTTGTGGCGAATGCAAAAGGAGATATTGTGGAAAAAGAGCGTCAGAAACTGGCCGATGCGGAGGCAAAGATAATGACTTTGCAGGAGGCGCTGGTTAGGCTGGGGTAGACAATTTTGTATTTTAGATCAATAACAAAACCGGCTTTCTGTCCTTCCTGGATTGAAAGCCGGTTTTATTTTTACTTTTTAGCAATGATTAAGACTACTCTAGCACCGGCAAAATTATCTTAGAACCACCATGAAAAACATTTATCGTCTCCTTCACAAAGTCTGAATCCTTCGCCTTATAAATATTATCCAAAAATTGCTGAGGATTCCGGTCTGCCAGCGGAAACCAGGTACTTTGAATCTGGATCATCATGCAATGCCCTTTTTTGAAAGTGTGTGCAACATCGGGTAACGTGAATTTTACCTGCGCTGGCTTGCCTGGAACGAACGGTTCGGGTTTCGAAAAGCTGTTACGGAATTTACCGCGCATAATGTCCCCTCGCACGAGCATCTGATAACCGCTCATAGGATAACTTGTTATGGGATCAATTTCGCCACCAATCGGAAAAACATCAATCAGTTTTACCACAAAGTCCGCATCCGTATTGGATATGCTCACAAGCAGATCAGCTACTAACGGACCTCCAAGCGTTAAATCCTTTGTTAAGGTATCTGTTTCATAAACAAGAACATCCGTACGTCGGGAAGCAAATCGCTGATCGTCGGTCATGTATTCACGGGTACGCCTGGAATGGACTTTTTCGGTATATGGAACTGGCTTTGCAGGATCACTGATGTAACTATCAAATGTCGGTTTTCCTTTTTGTACCGGAGCAAATGAAAGTTTCCCATTTTCTTCCAGATAAACAGGTGTTTGTTTTACTTGTGCTGATGGCCATTTTGGAAATTTTCGCCACGTATTTTCACCCGTAAAAAATATAGAAGCTTTGCTGATATCATCAACAGAACCTTTACCTCTCAAATAATAGTCGAAAAAAGGAATTTCGACACTTTTTTGATACCAGTCATTGGTATTACTGCCAAATTGGACGTTTCCCAAACGTGAACCATCCGGTCCGGACCATTGACCGTGAGCCCATGGACCTACTACCAGTTTGCTATTTGTACCAGGACTTTGCCTAACAAAAGCTTTGTAAGTTTCCCAAGCGCCATAATTATCTTCGGCATCAAATAGCCCGCCAACAATCAGAATGGCAGGTTTTACATCTTTAATACCAACCCGGGCATCGCGGGATTTCCAAAATTCATCGTAGTTTGGATGCTCCATCATTTGATTCCAATACAACAAACTATCACCCGCAATCTTTGTCAAATTGGCTATTGAACCAGTCTTCAGATAAAAAGAATAGTTGTCCTTATCCTGAATGATATATCTCTTGGCAGGTAAAGTAGTTGGTTTGGGGCGAGGCTGGGTCATTCCGCCTCCAACCAGAAATTCAAAGGCATCCGGGGTAAACAAGACGCCATTATGGTGATCATCGTCACCCATAAAACGATCGGTTACAGGTGCTTGTGGGCTTACCGCTTTCAAGGCAGGGTGATTACTTAGAGCAATCATTGTAGCATAAAATCCTGGGAATGAAATGCCGGTACCTCCAACATTTCCATTATTATTTTCTACGTTTTTCACCAGCCAGTCGATCGTGTCGTAGGAATCACTCGCCTCGTCGATGTCAGTACTGGTTTTTTTATTTGGATTAAAGGGGCGGATCAGGTCATATACACCTTCACTCATCCATCGTCCGCGAACATCCTGGACAACCATAACATAACCCTTTTTACAATATTCAATCATAAACGTTCTCCAATATCTGGCAGAAGGCGCTTGTCCGTAAGGCGCACATGAATAAGGAGTTCTGGTCAAAAGGATCGGATGCTTTTCCGACTGATCTTTCGGCGTGTAAATCGCCGTAAAAAGCTTGATCCCATCCCGCATCGGAATCATCACTTCTTTTTTTAAATAATTATTTACAAACCAAGTGGAATCAACATTTTGTGCAGATAGAAGAAAAGGAAAGAAAATGAAGGCTAACAGTACAATTTTTCTCATTTCTGTTATTATTTTAAGGTATAGGAGTTATTTGGAAGCCGAATTTTCGAGTGATGCTTTTGCTGACCGGTTCTTTAGCAATCTAATCAGAAATTGACGTTTTGGGTAGTTTTTTCTCTGTTATTCAGTTTACTTTCCAAAGTAAGAATGGGCCGAAATAGCTTGTGCGATGGCAGCTTCAGGCAAGGGGATTTTCTAAAGCACAATACTCGGCAGTTATTACGGTGCGCTGCACCTTGGAATCGATTTGATCGGGACATTTCTACAAATATTGCGGTGCTCTGCACCTATACCTGTAACAAAGGTGCAGAGCACCGTAATATTTGTAGCTTATATATTTACGAGTGAAAATTGGAAGGTGCAGCGCACCGTAATAAGTAGTGACGAAGCTTAATAGAGTGAGCAATCTGGTAGAGATTTCGTTATAGCTGGATATTCAATTGTAAATGCCCACCCAATCCGATTTCAACAATTCTTTGCAGTGTCGAAAGGCGAACCTCCTTGAAATTATTTTCAATTTTTGAAATATAAGATTTTGTAGTACCGACTTTTTTTGCAAGTTCTTCCTTAGTGTCAAACTCTTTTTAAACAATATTTGGTGAATCATGACATTTGAAGGATCCTATAGTCAGGGAAAAACGAATTTTACTATTTAATATTTTTAAGGGTAATTACCCTTAAAAATATTAAATAGTAATTTATTTGCTATATTTGCAGGGGTAATTCCTCTTTTAATAAATTATTATGAATGTTGAAAAGCTATTAAATTCAATTTTCGAAGACGCATCTACTAACGTTAAGGAAATTTTTGAAGCTAAGCTTGAGGAATATAATTTAAGCAAAACTAAGGCTTTAAAACTGCTTAATATTGATAAAGATGTTTTTGAAGAGCTTATTAGTGGTACGGCTAGGCAGCCGAATCTGATAAATATTGTCAAAATTGCTGAGTTCTTGGATTTTGACATAGCAAGTTTTATAAAAATTGTACTTAAAAATCAAAGTCCAGAAAATATCTCGTCCATAGACAGTTCTAGAAAAGCATCCTTTATCATTAAAAATTTTGACGTAAAGGCTTTAACTAAATTAGGATTTTTTGACAATAGTTATTCCACAGAAGAGTTAGTAGCCAAGGTTTTGGCCTATTTCGGATATGACTCTATACAAGAGTTTGAGGAACAATTGCATGAACCTCTATATAGCAGAATCAAGAAAAATCATTCGGATAAAATGAAGGATTTTTGGATAAAGTCTGCTTATCAAACCTTCAAAATTGTTAAAAATCCCAATGAGTATAGGCGTGAGAAGTTGAAGGAGCTGGTAGTTAAAATTAAGCCGTATAGTCAAGATGTAAGTAATGGCCTTCTAACGGTTTGTCGAGCATTGTATAATATTGGAGTGACAATTATATTCCAAAGTTATTTGACTACTACCCAAGTTAGAGGAGCTACGTTTGTAATAAGTGGTAAACCATGTGTTGTTATAACAGATTTCAATAAAAGTTATCCGACATTATGGTTTACATTACTGCACGAATTAAACCATGTATTATTCGATTTTGAAGCAATTGAAACGAGTAGCTACCATCTGTCTGATAACAATGATCTATTTCTAATAGAAGAAAAGGCGGATAGTTTTGCCAGAGATTTTTTCATGTCTGAGGAGAAATTTCATTACATAAAAAGGTATATAACTAATCCATACGTGGTTTCAAAATTTGCAAACGAAATTGAAGTTCACCCTTCAATAGTGTACTCTTTCTTTATTTGGTATCAAAAAAGTCTATATGAAAAAAATTATCATGCTGCCTTTAAAGAACATTATCCAGATTATGTATCTGCGATTAAGAAATTAAATCCAATTACATGGAATGAGGAAAATTTAAAAGAAGCTAGTCAAAAAATCAGATCAATTTTAGAAATCTAATAAGTTAAGCACATGGAAGATAGTAAAGATTCAAAAAAGGAGCAATTGTCTCAGGCAGATATTGAGAGATTGGAGTTATTGCAAAAAGCCAATGAAAGAATTGGGAAACAGTTAACAATTAATTCTGAAACGGGTAGTTTGCAAGAGTTTGACGAATTAAGACAGTTAATTGGAAAAGAGTTTGAGGATCCATCGGAAAAGTACAGTCTGTATTACACCGGTATTAGAAAGCTTTTAATGGATTTCTTGCCAAAGGGAAAAGAATACAAAGAATTTAGAAATATAATTTATGATGAAAAAAATGTTTTTTTAAACTTGGGGAAGAAGAAGTCTGACAATAGTGGTGTAAGGAAATCTGATGGAAGAATGACTTATCAACCAGTTATGAAGGAAATATTGGATATTATTTTTATTTGGGTCGGAGAGTCGCAAAATCCATTTGATTTATATCGAGAATTTTATCTCTTAAACGAAAAGCATAATTATGGTCATGAACAATATGATAGAAGTACAGCTAATGTCGCAAAGGCAATGTTAGAATTAAGTGTCAAATGATAATTTTGAAAGCAATTATTAACAGCAATATTACATAGTAATGCTAACTAGGCGTCATGGTCATTGTTTTGATTGAAATTAGAGGTATGATTGTCGTAAGTAAAGGCAAATTAGAGAAACAACTGAATTTTTTGACTTAAAAGCGCTCAAAACACCTCTCCCGGGATAAGCATTTCAAGCGCCATTCAATCTTTCATAAACTAAACCAACTTCTTATACTTAATCCGCTTAGGGGTAGCATCATTCCCCAACCGCTTCTTCCTATTTTCCTCATATTCCGAGAAATTCCCTTCAAACCAGTACACCTGCGAATCACCTTCAAAAGCAAGAATATGCGTTGCAACACGGTCAAGGAACCATCTATCGTGACTGATGATTACGGCGCATCCGGCGAAGTTTTCAAGGCCTTCTTCCAGTGCTCTTAATGTATTGATGTCCAAATCGTTGGTTGGCTCATCGAGTAAAAGCAGGTTTCCGCCTTCTTTTAATGTCATGGCCAAGTGGACGCGGTTACGTTCTCCACCTGAAAGTGTTCCTACTTTTTTCTCCTGGTCACCGCCGCCAAAATTAAATCGACTAACATAGGCGCGTGCATTGGATTGTTTTCCACCGAGCATGATCCAGTCATTTCCGTCGGCAATGTTTTGGTAAACACTTTTAGTAGCGTCCAGGTTGTCATGCTCCTGATCAACATATGCCCATTGTACAGTATCTCCCACATCAAAATGCCCGCTCAATGGCTTCAGCTGGCCTGTAATAAGTTTGAACAGCGTGGTTTTACCTGCACCGTTCGGGCCAATAATTCCAACGATACCATTAGGAGGTAAAGCAAAATTCAGGTTTTCATAAAGCAGCCTGTCTCCAAATCCCATCGAAACACCGTGTGCTTCAATGACTTTACTGCCAAGCCTTGGTCCGGCGGGAATAAATATTTCCAGTTTGTCTTCTTTTTCCCTGCCTTCTGCACCCAACAATTTCTCGTAAGCGTTCAAACGTGCTTTGGATTTTGCCTGTCGGCCTACTGCTCCCATTCGTACCCATTCCAGCTCACGCTGTAAGGTCTTCTGGCGTTTGGATTCTGTTTTTTCCTCTTTTCTTAAACGTTCCTGTTTCTGTTCCAGCCAGGAAGTATAGTTTCCTTTCCACGGAATTCCTTCACCGCGGTCCAGTTCCAGGATCCAGCCGGCTACATTATCCAGGAAATACCGGTCGTGAGTAACGGCGATCACTGTTCCTTTATATTGTCTCAAATGTTCTTCCAGCCAAAGTACCGACTCGGCATCCAAATGGTTGGTGGGCTCATCGAGTAAAAGTACATCCGGCTGGCGAAGTAAAAGGCGGCATAAAGCAACACGGCGTTTTTCTCCACCGGAAAGCGTAGAAATGATGGTATCGGAAGGCGGACATCTTAATGCATCCATGGCAACTTCCAGCCGGTTGTCAAGATTCCAGGCATCTGTTGCGTCCAGTTTTTCCTGAACTTCTCCCTGGCGCTCCAATAATTTATCGAAATCTGCGTCTTCTTCCCCGAAAGCTTCATTAATCTGATCAAATTCTTTTAACAGATTTACAATTTCTTGTACACCTTCCTCTACAATTTCACGTACAGTTTTATTTGGATCCAGCTTTGGTTCCTGTTCAAGCATGCCTACGGAATAGCCCGGGGAAAAAACAACATCCCCCTGAATATCCTTGTCAATACCGGCTATTACGCGTAAAAGAGTGGATTTTCCTGATCCGTTCAGACCTAAGACCCCGATTTTAGCACCATAAAAAAAGGATAAATAGATGTTCTTGATGATATGCCGGTTTGGAGGAATGATTTTGTTAACCCCCGACATTGAGAAAATTATGGTTTCGTTACTCATTTTTTAGTTAATTTGTGCGTAACAAATATCGTTATATCCCTACACTTAGCAGATAAAAAAATTGAAAGAATGGAAAATGCCACATTGAATGACGAATACGGCTATGTTAAAGACAGCAAAGTATTTTTAAAAGGGTACCTGGAATACCCGGACCGGCAAATTGGAGAAGTAAAAAGAACAGAGCAGGAAGCGATTGATTATTTTAAAAATCGTTTCACGATTGTACTCAGCAAAGTAGAACAACTGGAAAATGAAATTGATGAGGCGCTCAACAAAGGTTCTTATCTGACAAAGCTGATACAGCTGCAACGTAAGCTGAAAGGTTTTGATGCACTTGGAGACTTCGTTCCGCTGTTAAAAAGGCTGGAAGAAAAAGAGGAATATCTCAGGGGATTGATTGAAGTAAATCAATTGAAAAATCTTGAGATTAAACGTGCTTTGATTGAGGATGTGACCCAGGCAGCGGCAATAGAGGATTATGCAGCAGCTACGGATCAGATCCAGGAGATTAAAGCAAAATGGATACGCACAGGTCCTGTGGAAAAAGAATATCAGGAAGAAGTGGAAACAACGTTTCAGCAAATCCTGGACAACTTTTTTCAACGCCGCCGTGATTATTTTGACGAGCAGAACAGAATAAACCAGCAGCGGATTGATGAATACGAGCGCCTGATCAAGATAACCAAAACGTTAAGCTATTCCCGCGATTATGATGATGCCTATTCAAAAGCGAGAGAAGTTCGCAATGCCTGGAATAATGTAGGAGAAGTTCCTCCTAAACGTTTTTTCAAGGTGAATAAAGCATACAGGCATTTCCTGAAATTATTTTATGATAAATATAACCTTGCAAAAGGTATTGAGCCTAAGGTACGTGTTGACCCAAGGATTGTAGAACAGCAAAAATTATTACAAACGGCAGAACAGCTTTTACGTCAGCCCGACATTGTTGAGGCTTCTCAGGAGGCCAAAGTATTGTTAAGCAAATGGAAAGAAATTAAAATTCCTTTTAAGCTGGCAGATAAGGAATTATCGGAACGGTTCCGTATGGTTTGTGACAAGATTTTTGAGCTGAGCTATCTTGCCCGTGTTATCAGCCGTAAATATCCTGCATTTGAATTAAAGAGCCAGGAAGAGCAGTTACGGACTAAATACAGAGAACTTGAATGGCTGGCAAAACGCGAAAAAAGCGACCTTGAATTTGCTATTATCGAGTTTGACAGGACTGCTACCGGAGATCCTGAAGTTGACAAACAGGCAATGGGGCGCATTAATATTCAAAAACGTAAAGTTTCGATGAAAGAACGTATCCTGTCTGAATTCGAAAGAAAATTGAAATCGATAACTGGGTAAGGTAAGGTTACACAGAGAGCCACAGAGATCAAAAGAGAGCCACGGAGAATTTAATATTTCTCTGTGGCTCTCTCCTTTTCTCCGTCGTCCTCTGTGTAACCTTACGCTTTTACAGAAGATTTTTGGAGTACAAGATTGGATGGTAATACCCTTGTCACGTAGCTGGCTGGGGTATTTTTGCTTTCAATCAGATCCAGTAATAAGGAAGTTGCCTGTTGTCCCATTTCAAAAGATGGCTGAGTGATGGAACTCAGGGGTGGATCTAATAATGAAGACATACCCAGATCACAGAAACCAATTACGGCTACTTCGTCCGGCATTTTATAGCCAAGTTGCCTGATCGCCCAGTGAATTCCCATGGTAATCCGGTCGCTTGCTCCGAAAATTGCATCCGGACGATCCCTTAACGCCATCAACTGGTAAGTTCTTTCTGTGCCGCCTTCTTGTGTGATTTCTGTATGAAGTACCCATTCTTCCCGAAACGGAATGTCATGTTTTCTTAAGGCTTCCTTATATCCGTCTACTCTGTTTCTTGTGATAGAAACTGTTTTAGGTCCTGCAATGTGTGCAATTCGCCGGCAGCCCTGCGCAATCAGATGCTCGGTTGCTTCAAATGCGCCTTTGTAATCATCTACCCTTACTTTATGTGTTTGTAAAGTATCAATCACCCTGTCGAACAGAACCACAGGAATGCCCTGTTCCTGTAATTCGATAAAGTGATCAATATTTTCTGACTGACTGGAAATGGCTACAACGAGTCCGTCAACCCTTCTAAGTGAAATGTGCCGGGAAGCGGCCAATTCTCGTTCCAGTGATTCGTGGCTTTGATAAATCATCGTATGGTATCCTCTGCTGTATGCAATATCTTCCACGCCACCGATTGCTGACGAATAAAATCTATTCGCAATATCGGGTACTATGACACCAATTGTTTGTGTACGGTTTTTCAGTAGACTTAATGCGATAGGATTGGGGGCATAATGCAGAGATTTTGCCAGATCAATTACCTTTTGTTTCGTTTCACCGCTAATCTCACTGCTGTCCCTGAGTGCCCTGGAAACAGTGGATTTTGAAACATTTAACTGCCTTGCTATTTCCTTAATAGTAACAGATGCTTTCCTCATAAATTATGTTATCAGAATAATGCAATTTTAATATTTTTTCAGGTAAATACACCAATAGAGACATGGTGCGTAAATTTGAAAAAATGCGAAATGTTCCGGGAAAAAATCTATAAACGGGAACGGTACCGGGAACGGTTGCGTAAATATATTGATTTTTTTCAAGATTTATTTTTGTATATCAACGAATCATTGCATAAACTAGGATACGAATTAGAAAAATAAAGAAATCTCACAGCACTACCTATCCAGGAATTTTTCAATTATTAACCTATCATAATTTGTAATGGAAACGAAGTTATACACCAGCACATTACCGTCTGCAAATTCTCAGAAAAAGGTATTGGAAAATCTGTTTGGTAAGGTTGTCGCGACTGGAGATTATTATGCATTCCGTGAGTTATTTACACATCATTACCGTGCATTGTGCAATTATGCCATGCGTGTAGTAGTTACCCGTGAAATCGCCGAAGAAGTTGTATCGGATGTGTTTGTTAAATTGTGGAAAAACCGGGAGCAAATTGAGGTGCATACTTCGTTTCAGGCATACATTTACAGAGCTGTTAGAAATCAGGCACTGGATTACCTCAAATTACGGGTGCATCGTCAGTATGAACGTGAATCTCTGGATTCGGTACAATGGAATATGACACATGCGGACCATTTTTCGCCCGCAGAGGAAATGTCGTTCAACGAATTTTATAACCATGTTGAAGGTTGTATCAATGCTTTGCCAAGACAATGCCAGATCATTTTCAGGCTGAGCAGAGAAGATGGCCTGCGCTACCGTGATATCGCTGAAAGGTTATCCATTTCGATCAAAACAGTGGAAACACAAATGAGCCGGGCTTTAAAAGTATTAAGAGAAAGAGTACCGGAGCACAGGTTAGTAGCCTGAAGACTTCGGCTGTCGGCGATCGGCAGTCTATTTGTTGCCAGTTCTACATTTCTAGTTTAATTTAAGGTTTTATTATCCTTAACTATAAAATCCTTGACGCTCAAAGCTGAAGGTCGACAGCCAAATGCTGAAAGCCGAAAGCAGATAGCTGACAGCCAATCAAAAATATGCCTTTAGAACAAACATGGCGCTGGTTTGGGCCGAACGATCCTGTTTCTTTACAAGATATTCGTCAGGCCGGGGCTACCGGAATTGTAACAGCTTTGCATCATATCCGCAATGGTGAAGTTTGGGGGATTGAAGAAATTCAGGCCCGGAAAGTATTAATTGAGAATGCAGGATTGACTTGGTCTGTGGTAGAAAGCGTACCAGTGCACGAATCTATAAAAACACGCACCGGCGATTTTGAAATATATATAAAAAATTATCAACAGTCGCTCTCTAATTTAGGCCAGTGCGGGATTGATACGGTTTGTTACAATTTTATGCCGATACTTGACTGGACAAGAACGGATCTTAATGCGCCTATGCACGACGGTTCTACCGGTTTAAGATTCGATTTTACGCAGTTTGCAGCATTTGATTTGTATCTTTTAAAGCGCCCGGGTGCAGAAGAAATATACAATGATGAGGAAAAGAAAAAAGCAAATACATGGCTTGATCATGCATCCGGGGAAGCAATTAACCTACTGATCAGAAATATCATTGCAGGATTACCTGGTTCAGAAGAAAGCTTTACAATTGAAGAATTCCGTAAGGTTTTAAATACATATCAGAATGTGGGCGATCTGCAATTGCGGACGCATCTGTACCAATTTATTCAGGCTATTGCGCCAGTTGCCGCGGAAGCGGGTATCAGGCTTGCTATTCATCCCGACGATCCGCCTTATCCGATATTGGGCCTTCCACGCGTTGTGAGTACCGAAAATGATGCAATGCTTTTATTGGAAGCTTATGATCATGAGGCAAATGGTATTTGTTTTTGCACAGGATCTTATGGAGTACGGCCAGACAATGACCTGACTGGTATGGTAAACCGCTTGGGCAGCAGAATACATTTTATTCATTTAAGGGCTACACACAGAGAGCACGACGGCAGTTTTTACGAAGCTGATCACCTGAATGGAGATGTGGACATGTACAGCGTGATGAAAGCATTACTGGAGGAACAGAAAAAACGTAAAGAAACCGGACGAACGGATTTGAGAATGCCATTCAGGCCTGACCATGGACATCGCATGCTGGATGATCTTTCGGCAACTAAAAAAATAAACCCGGGTTACACGGCAATCGGACGTTTGCGCGGCCTGGCAGAATTACGTGGCCTGGAAATGGGAATCGAAAGAAGTTCAGCCAGTTTATAGTGATTCGGGAAATAAAATGAAAATGGTTAATAAGCTAATGGCTAACAGCTAATAGCTCAAAAAATAGCTAAAAACATGGCAACATTATTACAATCCACAGCTCAGAAAACGTTTATTGATGACGATTTTCTGCTCAGATCAGAAACTGCCCGCATATTATATCACGATCATGCGAAACGAATGCCGATCATTGATTATCACTGCCATCTTCCGGCTGATCAGATCGCTGAGAACCGCCAGTTTGAAAACCTGACGCAGATATGGCTCTATGGTGATCATTACAAATGGCGGGCCATGCGTGCCAATGGGATTAATGAAAAGTATTGCACCGGAAATGCCAGCGACTGGGAGAAATTTGAACAATGGGCTGCAACGGTTCCTTATACAATGCGTAACCCATTGTATCACTGGACACACCTGGAATTACTCCGCTATTTCGATATTGATATTTTATTAAATAAAGATACTGCCAGGGAAATTTATGATGAATGTTCGGCAAAGTTGAAACAGCCGGATTTCAATGTACAAAGCCTGCTGAAACGCATGAATGTGAAAGTGATCTGTACGACTGATGATCCGACGGATTCGCTTGAATACCATAAAAAAATAGGAAAGAGCGATTTGGATATAAAAGTGTTACCTACTTTTCGTCCGGACAAGGCCATGCTATTAATCGATACACCAGCAGATTTTCAGCAGTATTTATCCATACTGGCAGAAACTGCGGGCTTAAATCAGATCGAATCTTACGAAAGTTTGCTTTCAGCTTTACAGAACCGTCATGATTTTTTTGCTTCGATGGGAGGGAAATTATCAGATCACGGATTAGAACATATTTATTCTTCTTTTGATGAAAGTGCTGCTAAGCAGGCGTTTGAAATAGCTTTGAAAGGAGAATTGCCATCCGAAGAACAACGTACGGCCTTCAAATCTGTTCTGCTTTATGATCTGGCCAAAATGGATCATGCCAAATCCTGGACGCAACAATTTCATTTGGGAGCTTTGCGTAATAATAATGCAAGAAAACTGCGTGAACTGGGACCGGATACAGGATGGGATTCGATTGGAGATTACAGCCAGGCAGAGGCTTTGTCTAAGTTTTTAAATAAACTGGATTCTACCGATCAGCTGGCAAAAACGATTTTATACAACAACAACCCGAATGACAATGAAGTACTGGCGACCATGATTGGGAATTACAATGATGGAAGTGTAGCAGGAAAAATGCAGTTCGGTTCCGGCTGGTGGTTTCTGGATCAGAAAGATGGTATGGAAAGGCAAATGAATGCGTTGTCCAACATGGGTTTGCTAAGCCGTTTCGTTGGAATGCTGACGGATTCACGTAGTTTTCTGTCCTATCCGAGACATGAATATTTCAGAAGGATATTGTGTAATTTGCTTGGAAACGATGTCGAGAACGGAGAACTTCCCAATGATACTGCCTGGTTAGGAAAGGTAGTTGAAGATATTTCGTACAACAATGCAAAGAATTATTTCGGGTTTTAAAAGGTAGGTTTTAAAAATATAAAGCTTTAAACCAGAAACAGATAGCCCAAAACGTAATGTTAAGGGCTATTTTGATGTAAAACAGTTATTAATTTAATGAATAGTTGTCAGGCAAACGTTACTGAGAAATATTTCGCAGGCAGCAATAAATATCCGAGTAATGTGCAGCTAAGTTCTGGCATGTTCCGGCGGAACATTTAGTCGGTAGGAAAAAAACGAATTAAAACAATTTCAGGCTTGCCATAGCTACGCTTAGTGTTTGTCAATTAAATAATCACCAAACGTTACGATGGAACGAAGAAGTACTGTCTCATTATGTTATTGCTACATACCAGGTCTACCAATGGAAAATGCTTTTGCCGGATGCATTGCATTGATTTCTAATTCTAATGCACTTATTTTTAACTGATTTTATTTATTTACCCGGGACGATTTAATTGTTTTTGATCGTCAATTACTTAAAATATGGCTCAGATTGTTTCTTTTGGTGAAGTGCTTATGCGACTTTCCACTCCTGGTTTTTCCCGTTTTGAACAAGCACGTCAATTGAATGTTACGTATGCTGGCGGCGAAGCAAATGTTTCATCTGCGTTGGCATATTGGGGACATCATACTGCACATGTAACACGTTTTCCTGATTCGCCGATTGGCAGGGCAGCGGCACAATATCTTCATTTTCATGGAGTTGATATTTCGCACATAATTTATGGCGGGCCGCGTATGGCCGTTTATTTCCTGGAAACAGGGACTGCATTAAGAGGAAGCCAGATCGTTTACGACCGTGCTAATTCTTCTCTTGCCGAAATAGACCCGAAAGAAATTAACTGGGATGAAATCCTGAAAGATGCCAAATGGTTTCATTGGGCCGGAATTACACCTGCATTGTCACAAGGAGCTGCTGATGCCTTGCTGAAAGGTATAAAAACCGCATGTAAATATGGATTGAAGGTATCCGGAGATATTTTTTACCGCGCCAATCTATGGAAATATGGGAAAAAGCCATCTGATATTTTGCCCGAACTGACCGCCGGAACCGACATTGTGATTGCCAACAAGGAAAACATTCTTGAAATTTTTGGCATTGAAGGAAACGATTTTGTTGAATCGAGTGTCAACTTACAGAAGGCTTTTCCGCAGGTAAGCAAAATTATTGATACGAAAAGGACTTCAATCAGCGCTTCTCACAATCTGTTGCGGGCCATGATGTGGAATGGTAATGAATTACTGGAAACAGCTGATATTGAGATCAATCCAATTATAGACCGTGTAGGCGGAGGCGATGCGTTTATTGCAGGTTTGATCCATGGTTTGATCTCTTTTGATGGTGATGACCAGAAAGCACTCGAATTTGGTGTAGCCGCATCAGCATTGAAACATACGATCGAAGGAGATGCTTTAATATCAACCATTGCAGAAGTAGAAGCGATCCGGCAGGGAGAAACCTCAGGCAGGATAAAGAGATAATAGAAAAGGAATATTCAATGCTCAATTTTCAATGTTTAAGTAAAGCTCTGAACATTGAAAATTGTAAGTTGAATATTTAAGATGTTAAAAAAGCTAACCGCTGGCAGCTTATAGCTAAAATAAATATGAACAGAGAAACAACATTGGTACTTCTGAACGAAGTAGGCGTATTGCCGCTTTTTTATCATTCTGATATAGAAGTGGTTAAAGAAGTGATAAATGCAAGTTACCGCGGAGGTGCACGTGTATTTGAATTTACCAATCGCGGTGAAAATGCCTACAATGTTTTTGTGGAACTGCTGGCTTATGTAAAAGAAAGCCTGCCGGGATTATCGCTTGGAATTGGCACGGTATATGATGCTGCAACAGCGCGGAAATTTGTTGATGCCGGTACAGATTTTATCGTTACACCTTGTCTTAATCCAGAAGTCGGGCAGGTTTGCGCCACTGCAAATATTCCCTGGATACCGGGAATCAGCACGCTTACCGAAATTTATAACGCACAGCAGGCAGGAGCGGAAGTCGTGAAGTTATTTCCGGGTGATGTAGTAGGTTCAAAATTCGTGAAGGCGATAAAAGGGCCTATGCCAAATGTGAAAATTATGGTAACCGGCGGGGTACAGCCAACCAAGGAAAGTATTGAAGAATGGTTTGGTGCCGGAGTTTATGCAGTGGGGCTGGGTTCTAATCTTTTCCCAAAAGATATTCTTGCAGAAGGAAATTATAGCTGGATACAACAGAAAGTGGCTGAAAGCATAACATTGGTAAAGGATTTCCGGAAGGCAGTGTAAATATTATTTTCAAAAAAATTATCAGGGATTATTCGGAGTAAATGGCTCTGTTTAATTCCTGTTTTTGCTTAATGGCAATCCTGTCAAATTTGCCCTAAGATCAATTCTTGTTAACTTCGCTTCGAATCAGTTTTATAATTACCAATGAGTGAAATTTCATCTGCCCGAAAAATACATTTTATATCGATAGGAGGAAGTGTAATGCACAACCTTGCTATCGAACTTCATCTGAAAGGCTTTATCATAACCGGCTCTGATGATGAAATATATGAACCGTCTGTAAGTCGCCTGGTTAAATATGAATTGCTGCCGGCGATGACAGGATGGTTTCCCGAGAAGATAACTTCCGACCTGGAAGCAGTAATATTAGGCATGCATGCCCGGCAGGATAATCCGGAGCTTGCCAAAGCGAGAGAACTTGGTATTAAAATTTATTCATATCCAGAATATATTTTTGAACAAAGTGAAAATAAACAGCGCGTTGTGATAGCCGGCAGCCATGGAAAAACTACAATTACTTCCATGATCCTGCATGCTTTAAAATTCAACAACCGCATTTTTAATTATCTGGTTGGTGCACAGATTGAAGGTTTTGACAACATGGTTAAGTTGTCCAATGAAGCGCCGTTAATTGTGATCGAAGGGGATGAATATTTTACATCTCCGATTGATCTGACACCCAAGTTTATGCATTATCAGCCGCATATTGCATTGATCAGCGGTATTGCCTGGGATCATTTCAATGTTTTTCCAACCTGGGAATTGTATGTAAAACAATTTGAATCATTAGCGGATTCCTTACCGAAAGCAGGTGCGATTATTTTTGATGAAACGGATGATATGCTGGATGTAATAGGCCAGAAAGAAAGGCCTGATGTTATAAGCACGCCTTATAATGTCCATCCGAACAAAATTGTTGACGGAAAAACGATCCTGATTACCAGCGAACTGGGCGAGGTCCCTATTTTAGTTTTTGGCGATCACAATATGAAAAATATAAGCGGTGCGCATGCAGTTTGTGAGCGGATCGGCCTCACGGATGAAGAATTTTACAATGCAATCCGCACGTTTAAGGGAGCATCAAAACGGATGGAATTGCTTGGCAAAAATTCGGATACACTTGTTTATCGTGACTTTGCACATGCTCCGTCAAAAGTGGGTGCAACGACGTCTGCTTTGAAAGAGCAATTTCCCGAGCGGACGTTGGTAGCCGTAGCCGAATTACACACATTCAGCAGCCTTAATAAAGAGTTTTTAAAACAATACAGAAGAAAACTAAATGCTGCTGATATTGCTGTTGTCTATTTTAATCCGTTGACAATTGAACACAAAAAACTTGAAGCGCTTACGGAAGAAGATATTAGAACTGCTTTTAAACGGGATAACCTGGAAATTTTCACAGATTCCAGTAAGCTTGCTGATTTTCTGAAAACACAGGACTGGGAAAATTCGAATTTATTACTGATGAGCTCCGGGACTTTCGGAGATATGGATTTGAAAGAATTGGTAGAGGAAGTTTTAAAATTGGGTTAAAGGATTGACCAGGTTTAAATGGTCAAAAGGCTAACGGTCAAATTATAAATCTTAAAAGTTACTAAATGCGTTCTATTGTTGTTTACTGTGGTTCAAATATGGGCAAAAGCCCGGTTTATGGTCAAACTGCTTATGCGTTAGGCGAAGAACTTGCCCGCAGGCAAATCAGGTTAATTTATGGTGGGGGAAACATGGGACTTATGGGCCGTGTTTCTGATGGGGCTATGGAAAACGGAGGCTCCGTAACAGGAATTATTCCAAATTTTTTGGCGAAGCTGGAAGTAGCTCAAAAAACGCTGACCGAACTGCATTTGGTTGATACAATGCATGAAAGAAAAGCCAAAATGGTATCTATTTCTGACGGCGTTATTGCACTTCCGGGTGGATATGGCACATTCGATGAGCTGTTTGAGATTTTGACATGGGCTCAATTACAAATTTTTGACGGGCCGGTTGGCCTGCTTAATATCAACGGGTATTATGACTTGCTTCTTTTACAGCTTGATAAAATGGTAGAAGAAGGTTTTTTACATACTAATAACCATCAGTTACTTGTTGTGGCAGGAGATGCAGTTACGCTTCTGGATAAAATGGAAGATTTCCGTTTGCACAATAAAGGAAATAAGCCGCTTGATAAGTCGTTATATGTTGATAATAACAGACTGGAATAACTGTTTTTTAGATTGAAACATTAATCCGGCGAATCCGAATACTGCACTACTACAATATCCTCTAATAAAATGATGCGAATCTTATTACTTCTGATTATTGCTTCTTCGGTTTTTACAACAACTCATGCGCAACTGGAAAGCCTTGGGAAAACCGTAAATACAGAATATAACGAGATTTCCCCGACGATCTCTCCGGATGGAAAAACGATCTATTTTTCGAGGGTAAGTCATCCGCAGAATACGCATGGAGCAAAAGGAAGCCAGGATATATGGTATTCGGAGCTAAAAAATGAAGTCTGGACCCAGGCAAGGAGGTTACCTGCTCCGCTAAATAAGGAAGATTATAATAGTTTATACAGTATTACACCTGATGGCAACACGCTTTTAATCAAAGGCGCTTATAAAAACGGCGTTTATGAAACGCGTGGTTTTTCAACGAGTAAAAAAACGGCGCGGGGCTGGGCGGCTCCAAATAAAATTGACATTCCCGGCTATTCGAAAATAAGTAAAGGGCAGTTTGACTGCGGATACCTTTCAACTGACGGAAAGGTATTGGTAATGTCTTTTAGCGAAAAGAAGAACAGTAAAGTCGATGATCTTTATGTAAGTTTTAAACAAAAAGACGGCTCCTGGTCAAAGCCATTGAACTTGGGGCCGGAAATAAACAGTGAAGAATTTACAGAAACTACGCCATTCCTGGCTCCGGATGGCGTAACTCTGTACTTTTCGAGCGACCGAAAAGGCGGGCAGGGAAGCAACGATATTTACTATAGCAAACGTATTGACAAATCCTGGAAAAGATGGAGCCGGCCGGTGAATCTGGGCCCTGCAATTAATACACAGGGATATGACGCGTATTACACCATATCAGCCATTGGGGATTATGCCTATATGGTATCTTTTGAGGGAACTGAGGGAAAAGGTGATGTTGTAAGATATGATCTCAGGCCCAAGCCAACTCCTGGAGATACTGCCGAAGCACCAGTTGCTACGCTTCCCACATCTGATCCTGTTGCGATGATCAGCGGAAAAGTGATTAATTCCAAAACCGGGAAACCGGTAGAGGCTACCATTATTTATGAAGATCTTGACAGTGGTGAAGAAGTTGGAACTGCAACTACTAATCCAACAACCGGGGAGTATAAGATCGTACTTCCAAAAGGTAAAAAGTACAGCTTTCGTGCAGTGGCCACGGATTTCATAGCAGAAGGTGAAAACATTGATCTAACTGATTCAACGGCTGATGGGAAGTCAAAGGATTTCAGTGATATCGGTAATAAATCTTTAAAGTTGATTCCGATTGAAGAAGGCCAGATTGTACGATTGAACAACATATTTTTTGCCACCGGAAAATCTGCACTGACAACCGAGTCTTATCCGGAGCTGAACCGGATTGCTAATACTTTGACGGAAAACAAAACACTTACGATCGAACTGGGCGGGCATACAGACAACGTGGGTGGTGATGAATTTAACCTTAAATTATCACAGGACCGTGCCGATTCTGTTCAGGAATATCTGATTGGAAAAGGAATTGAACCCGATCGTGTGGCTAGTAAAGGTTATGGCGAAACCATACCTGTGGCTAAAAATGACACACCGGAAGGGCAAAGGCTCAACCGGCGTGTAGAATTCAAGATTTTGAAGAAATAAAAGTTTCTTTTACCTGATTGGTTTTTGATTCTTTTCTCCATTTTGTCTTCAACCCAAATACGAATCTGAGTACATTGAATTGCCTGATCAGAAAATGATATAATACCAGGCATATCATAAAAGTGGCAATACACAGATAACCGAACTTCAACGCTACAGACAACGACGAATTGATCAATGGATATGCCAGACAAATAATGACTGTTTGGTGTAAAATGTAAAAAGGGTAAACGGCTTCATTGGCATATTTTAAAAACCTGTTCGAGAATTGCAGATAAGTGTATCCATATCCGAAAATACACAGCAGAACACACCATACATTGGTCGTTTGTATGACCGGATACAAATATCTTTCCCAGTCATAATCTTCCCTGTCGTTAGCCCAGTACGCCGCATACAGGATTATTGTAAGCGTTATCCAGATTCCCAGCATTAATTTCCGGTGTTTCTTTAACGTCTCCCAAAATGTTGTTTGCGTGCATAAAACAAAGCCGGAAATAAACAGGGTTAATGAATGAAAATGATTATTCCAATCGTGGACCAGGTTGTGCGTAGTCGGATATTTATCAAGAAACAGATTTCCTGTAACATGCCAGATCACCGGAATGATTATGAGTAAAGCAGGATTGCTGAAAAATCTCGCCCATTTCGCCGTCATTTCTTTTTGGCGGCGAATAAAAAGCAATAGCGGTAATGCTAAAACGGAATAAAAGAAAATATAGACGAGATACCACAGATGATGCCAGCTGAAACTTCCTTTGGGATAAGGCTGAAATTGAAAAACCGTTTTGTAGAACTCCGCATAAGAATAGGTTTGCCCCTGGGTTAGGCGTTCAAAAAAGATTTGCGGAGGAACAATTACAAACATCCCGAACAGAAGCGGAATAAATATCCTGATAAATCTTTCGCCCAGAAATGACCCCGGGGTCCTGTTTTCCAGAGCAAAATAAACACCCGCTCCTGAGATCATAAACAGGAGAGCCATACGCCACTGGTTTGTGAAGCGCATAGGCCATTCTACTGCGTGCGTAACTACGTTGTTTTTGATATGCCAGTCCCAGTAGTTGAAAAACATACCAACGTGGTAAAAAATCAGAAGAGCAAACGCGATGACACGAAGCCAGTCCAGGTCATAACGGCGAAAGGAAGATGATTGTAAGTTTTTAAATCCGGAATTTTCCATGACTATTATTTTTAATGAATAGCCAAAATTAATTGTCGAAAAATGGTGAAAAGTACGTTTTTATCAGCTCGGCGTACTTCCCGATAGATCAGAACATGTGCAACCGGCTACTTTATGCTTTGTTTTTTGAATTCAGAAGGTGTAAACCCGGTTATTTTTCGAAAGGAAGTATTAAATGCAGATTTTGAATTGTAGCCAACCATCTGGGCGATTTCTTCGATTTTAATATAATTGCTTTCCTCAGATACAAGCAACCTTTGAGCCTCTGTAATTCTGTATGAAGCCAGAAAGTCAAAAAAAGACTGATTCAATTCTTCGTTCAGAATTTGTGATAAATGATGAGTGGAAATGCCAAGACGTTTTGCCAGAACCGGAAGGGAAAAACCAGGATCAAGAAACGGTTTTTCGACATCCATTACTTCTTCCAGTTTTTTTAGTGTTGTATTTTGTAATTCAGGTGTTAAAGATGATTTCTCATATTTTTTTATTGTTTTTGCATTTGTTTCATGAAAAAACATGGATTTACTGAATACAGAGACACTTATGGTATAAATGATAAGGGAAATAAAAGCTGCTATAAGATGGTCTCCAAGATCGTGCGGAAATGTTAACCGTACAATAAAAAAGATAATTACAAGGATCAGTAATTGCAGGTGTAGTTTTCTATACCATGAAAGTGAATTATTTTCACGGGTAAAAAATGATAGTCCCTGTTTTTTGAATGCTTTGTTCAGGAAAATAAAAGTACCGATATCATAAGATAAGATACTGATGAATGTCATATCAGTGAGGTGGCGTTTTAGAAAAAACATCCAATGTTTTCCATAAACATCTGCAGGTATTGTATGCATTTCGGGATGAAAAGCGCCAAGATTATTATTGTACTTAAATTCAGGGCTTTGCGGATAAATAAGAAGGCACATGTAAATAAAATAAACCAGAGAAGGAAGAAAATGAAGCAGATCGCTTTTTTTCAAGTGCTGGTTTATACTGGTTTTAATATATAAAAATGTAAGCGGAGCCAAAAGCAGATTAACGGGTTCTGTAAAGTCGACAAGCCATATTACCCGAAACATATAATTGGTGTAACCCAGCCATACATCTGCCATAATCAGTGACATACCAAGAAGCAAAGAACCAAGAAAAATATTTGGGAATCTTTTTCCTCCGCTATTGATGATAAAAAAATAACAAAGAAAAATTCCCTGTACAGCTCCAAGCAGTATAAATAGTGAGAAAATGTCAGTCCGGATGGGGGGAAACGTTGCAGGCATATTTTTATAAATGGATATCAAAGATACAAAATCGAAATTCTATACCATCCTATACATCGTGACCGAAATTTAAGTGTATTTTTGAAGCTTAACATTATTTCATGGCAGAAAAACGATCTCCGGCATTAGGCTTTATATTCGTTACACTTTTGATCGATGTGATCGGACTGGGAATTATTATTCCGGTTATGCCCAAGTTGATCAGCGGACTTACCGGCGATAGTATTAGTGCAGCATCACAGGATGGCGGCTGGCTTTTGTTTGCTTACGCTTTTATGCAGTTTATATGTGCGCCTGTGTTAGGCGGCCTTAGCGATCAGTTTGGAAGGCGTCCTGTTTTACTTGCTTCACTATTTGGTTTTGGGGTCGATTACGTTTTTTAGCTTTTGCCCCAACCTTAGCCTGGCTTTATGTGGGGCGCATTATTGCCGGAATCCTGGGTGCAAGTTTTACAACCGGCGCCGCTTATATTGCGGATATCAGCACTCCTGAAAAACGTGCACAAAACTTTGGTTTATTAGGCGCTGCATTTGGCCTTGGATTTATAATAGGACCGGTTTTGGGTGGATTATTAGGGCAATATGGAACACGGGTCCCTTTTATCGCAGCAGCAGGTTTTTCATTTGTGAACTGGTTGTATGGCTATTTTATATTACCGGAATCACTGAAACCTGAAAACCGGAGGAAATTTGAATGGTCAAGAGCGAATCCTTTGGGATCATTTAAAAATCTGAAAAGATATCCGGTCATATATGGGCTGATTGCCTCATTGGGATTGGTTTACATTGCTGTGCATGCTGTTCAGAGCAATTGGTCATTTTACGTTATTGAAAAATTCGGATGGGATGAAGCGAATATTGGCTATTCCTTGGGAGCAGTTGGCCTGTTAAGTGCTATTGTCCAGGGTTATCTGATCCGTTTTATTATCCCGAAACTTGGTCAGAAAAGAGGAGTTTATATAGGGCTGCTCTTATATGCGGTTGGTTTTACCCTATATGCCTTTGCTACACAGGGCTGGATGATGTACCTTTTTATGGTTCCGTATATCTTGGGAAGTATTGCCGGGCCATCGCTTCAGGGAATTATTTCAACCCAGGTTGCATCCAATGAGCAGGGAGAAATTCAGGGAGCACTAACAAGCCTGCAAAGCCTGACTTCAATTATCGGCCCTCCTCTGATGACCAATCTTTTTTCATTCTATACATTACCATCTGCTCCGGTTTATTTTCCGGGAGCGCCTATGCTGATGGCGGCCGTATTAACGCTCGTAAGCGCATATCTGGCAAGAAGGAGTTTGAAAAGTAATTTTTAAAACAGAAGGTGTCTAAATCAGTAGCTAACAGGTTTGATATTTGTTAGCCGATTGCTGACGACTGATAACCTTTAATATAAAAGCACGAGAAAAATAAATACAATCAGCCACAAAGCATCCACAAAATGCCAGTATCTGGTCATGAGTTTTAGGCGGAGACGGTTAGGAGGATTGACACTGTATACAAATGAATCCACATAAGTTCGGTTTTCTAACGATTTTTTGAATAAAAGGCTCAGGTACACAACTCCGGCTACAATATGAAGCAGGTGAAGGCCGGTAAGGATATATACAAGTCCCACAGAATTGCTATTACCCATAAATGCACCGCTTTCAATCATTTCAAGCCAGCCGCTTACCTGTAATAGTATAAATGTGATTCCCAGTGTTAAGGTAGCTCCTAAAAATATGCGATAATGTAAAAACCGCTCCTGAACGAATGCCAGATTTGCTTCATGAAATGTAATACTGCTGAATAAAATAACCAATGTGCTAAGCCAGAACATATCAGGAAGAGCTACAAAGTGGCTATCTGCATTGTGCATGCGAATCAGGTAAACAAGAAATATTGTCGTAAACAGAAGCGAGCTGCCTATAATACCCAACCATAACATAAAGCCGATGGGCTCCCTGCGCTTGGTAAAAGGGTTATCCTGTAATTTGGTTGTGGGCCTCGTACTCATTTTCTTTTTTCAGAGATTTTTATTTTATAATTCGTTGATTCAAAGCAGCAAGTGAAGATAACGACATTTGTCAACCATTTGCATATATGTATTGGAATATATTTATTTTAACATACCCTGCCATATTTTATAACGCTGAAAGTAAGCTGACAAATCAATTTCTTTTTCAAAAATTCCATACAATGTTGATCCCGATCCGCTCATTGCTGCATAATCTGCACCATATTCGTACAAACTTTGCTTAATTGTCTTCAAAAGAGGGTATTTTAAAAAAAGTGCTGCTTCGAAATCATTCTTCACTTCACTCTTCCATTTTGATATAGGTTCTTTTAATAAATTTCGTAGATCATTACCCGATAATTCCGGCTTTACACCTGCGTATGCCTCTGCTGTAGAAATATGTATGCCAGGATTTATGAGAACAATCCATTTACCTGTCAGACTTAAATCAATATTTTCAAAACGGTCTCCCTTTTCGTAACAATACACTGGTTTGTTGACAACAAAAAAAGCACAATCACTTCCCAATCTACGTGCGTAATCCTGTTGTTTTTCTAAAGAAATTTTTAAATCAAATTGAGAATTTAAAACAGTTATGACAAAAGCCGCATCAGAAGAGCCGCCACCTAGCCCTGCGCCAATAGGAATTGCTTTTAATAAATGAATGGAAACAAGTGGCAAATCATAATCAGCAGCCAGTATCTGGTATGCTTTAAGACAAAGATTGTCAGATGCATTACCGGGAATAGCAATACCATCGGAGTGAAATGAAAGCTTGCCGGCCGGCATAATTTCCAATGCATCCGACCAGCCAACCGGGTAAAAGCAGGACTCTATGTTATGGAATCCATCGGATCTTTTTTCAACAATATTAAGGCCAATGTTTATTTTGGCATTGGGAAATACAAGCATGTGCTATAGCAATTTTGAAGTACCACGGCCATTTTTATTTCTGCCGTTACATTACACTTAAACGCCATCGTTTGTGAATTTACAAACGATGGCGCAGCATTGATAATGAAATAATTATTTTCCCCAGCGCCATTCCTGGCCCAGAACAAGTTCCTGTTTTAATCCCTGTGAAATAAGGAAATCACGGGTATTTGTATCTGAAAGTTTTTTTACTGCCAGCTTATCGGTATTGGCCAATGCGTATAAATACATAGAAGCAATGCGAACGGTATTTTCCAGCTGCTCCTTATTAACCAGGCTAAAATCATCACAATCGGCGTGATAGCAATTTAGTACTGATTTTTCCAACTGCCCGGATAATCCTGCTATTGGAACACCTTCCAGCATAAATGGCTGATGGTCACTATGTAAACCGGCACGATTTGCTGTTTCATTCTTATAAGTTGAATCAACATTGTGAATCGCATCGCCAACTGTTTTAATAAATCCATTCATTTCTTCCCTTCCAAAAGCATTGATACCTTTCGGGTCGTTGGTCATGTCCAGGTTCATCATGTAGCTCACTTTATCCAGTGTTCCGTTCTTTTTCAGCTCTTCCACAAAATGTTTGGAACCTAACAGGCCCTGTTCTTCACCCATAAAAAGTACAAACTGAATAGTACGTTCAGGTTTTATTTTAAGTGCCTGGAAAGTACGGGCCATATCCATTACTGCAAAAGAGCCTATACCGTTGTCAATAGCTCCCGTTGCCAGATCCCAGGAATCAAGGTGTCCGCCAATGATTATTTTTTCGTCTGATTTTCCCTTTAATGTAGCAATAACATTTCGTGCTTTAATAGGCTTGGAAACGTTGTGCATATCAATATTTGCTTCAAGCGGACCTTCATCTTTTAGCCAGATCCGTAGTTCGTTACCGCTATCATTGGAAATGCAGACAGCCGGAATAGAAATTATACTGCCTGTAACCGAGGCTGTACCGGTAAGCAAAATTTTGCCGGGAGCGCCATTTACCATAATAATTCCGCTTGCACCGTATTTAATTGCCAAAGCTGTCTTTTCAGACCTGTGCAGGTTCTTTTTGCCCGTAACACCGGAAAGGCCAATATTAGCCAGTGCAATTTTTCCTTTTATTTTATCCTTATTTGCTTCGAAATCCTCTTCGAGTCCGTTGCCTACATCCACGATTTCTCCCTGCAGCTTGGCTTCCACAGGCGAATGCGCAAGAGAAACAACCGGAACATCGCGAAAATTATCGCTGCTGCCTGGAGCTATGCTAAGTGTAACCGTATCCCGCATCCAGGATTCTACCTCGAATGACTGATAGGCAACATCTGTAAATCCGTAACTTTTCAAAAGCTTGAATGCATATTCTTCCGCTTTTTCACCATTACTGCTTCCCGTAAGTCGGTGTCCTATACTTTTCGTAGCGTCGCTCAGCGTTTGATACGCCATGCTGTTTTTTTTGACTTCATTGTCAATACGGGAAAAAGGCTTTTCCCATTTTTTGTCTCTTGAGCCAAATCCTGCAAAAAGGATAACCGCCCCACCAATTAACACAAATTGTACAATTTTTTTCATAATCCTCCTTATAGCATGATTTTGCTTCTGACTTAAAATAATATATTTCTACAGTGTTGCGGAACTCCAAGGTTAACACAATTTACACCTTAAATAGATTCCAATATTGTGAATATCTTAGTAAAAATAGTTAGATTTTTTTTAAATACGTTTTATGTAAATCGGGGTATCTTTTTCGACTAAGTTCAGGAAATTAATAACAAGTGTAAATTTTACACTTAATAGTAGGAGAATATTAAATAAATTGAACATTTTTGTACTTTTTAGCGCTTATCTTTAAATAAACATAGCTTTTCAATCACAAAAAAAATAATTAATATGTATTTCCTGGGATTCGATTTGGGCAGTTCATCTATTAAAGCCTGTTTGCTGAATGCAGATACCGGAGAGGTTGCTGCTTCTGCTTTTTATCCTGAAAAAGAAATGAGTATAGATGCTCCGAAGCCAGGCTTTGCCGAACAACAACCGGAGCAGTGGTGGGAAAATGCTTGCCTGGCTTCGCAGGCAGTGATGCAAAAAGCTGGTATTGATAAAAAAGAAGTCGGTGCAATCGGTATTTCTTATCAGATGCACGGACTTGTTGTAGTAGATAAGGATATGAACGTGCTGCGGCCATCTATTATCTGGTGTGACAGCCGGGCCGTAGAGGTGGGAAATAAAGCAATGGAAGCATTAGGAGAAGAGTACGTGCTGCCTCATTTGCTTAATTCACCCGGAAACTTCACTGCATCAAAATTGGCATGGGTGAAACAAAACGAACCGGAAGTATACGCAAAGGTGCACAAGTTTATGCTTCCCGGCGATTATCTGGCTGCACGCATGACTGGTGACGTCGTGACAACTCCTTCCGGTTTATCCGAAGGAATATTCTGGGATTTTGTAAATGACCGTCCCGCTGATTTCCTTTTTAATCATTTTGGATTTGATCCGTCGTTACTTCCTGCTGTTTTACCGACTTTCTCCGAACAAGGTCGTATTACATCCGAAGCAGCAATGGCGCTGGGTTTAAAAGCAGGAACACCAGTTACGTATCGGGCCGGTGACCAACCCAATAATGCATTTTCACTTAACGTACTGGAACCGGGTGAAGTAGCTGCAACAGCAGGTACTTCCGGCGTTGTGTATGGTGTAAGTGATCAGATCAAATTTGATCCGAAATCAAGGGTCAATACATTTTTGCATGTTAATCCTATTTCAGCAGCTTCCCGTTACGGCGTATTACTCTGCGTTAATGGTACAGGCAGCCTGAATGGCTGGCTGAGAAATGCACAATTGCAAGGAAGTGTGTCATACCCTGAAATGAATGACCTGGCAGCAAAAGCACCCGTCGGCTCCGACGGACTACTTTGTTTGCCATTTGGTAACGGAGCCGAACGTATGCTGGAAAACCAGGATCCGGGAGCCAATTTCAAAGGACTGCAATTTAGTCGTCATGGTTTGAGCCACTGGACGCGTGCTGCACAGGAAGGAATTGTGTTTGCGCTTTATTATGGAATGGAAATCATGGAAACCGTAGGTGTTTCTTTAAAAAATATCCGTGCCGGAGAAGCCAATATGTTTTTGAGCCCTGTTTTTCGTGAAACTTTTGCCAACGTTTCAGGAGCCGCAGTTGAACTGATCAATACTGATGGGGCACAGGGAGCGGCGCGTGCTGCCGGTTTTGGCCTGGGTTATTACAAAACCCGCGAAGATGCATTTGTAGGTTTGTCTGCGGTAAGAACTATTGAGCCGGATTCCAACTTAACCGAAGCAACCAAAGAAGCTTATGGGAAATGGAAAGAGGCTTTGATGAATGAATAGTTTATTTAAAATAAGCCAGGTTATACGGAAGTCAGGTTTTAAAAACTTGACTTCTCTTAAGCATTAAGATTTGTCAACTTTTTGAAAGTTGACAAATCTTTAAACAAATCCAATTACCATTATTCAGCTTTTGCTTCCTCTACTCTAAAAGCTACAATTTCAGTCACCTTTACAGTCTTGTCTTCTTTATTTTGATACTGACGATAATTCAGCCTGCCTTCAACCGAAACTTTTTTACCACTTGCCAATAAAGTTTCGCAAACCTGTGCAAGTTTTCCCCAGGCAACAACAGAATGCCAGGCCGAACTTGTTACTTCTTCTTTATTTTTATTGATATAAGTTTCATTGGTTACCACAGAGAAGGTTGCCACTTTTCCGCCTTCAAATTCCTTTACATTAATTTCGCGGCCTACATTTCCGATTAATTTTACAGAGTTCATGTTATAATAGTTAAAAGATGAATGTTTTATATTTTGAATCGTTCGTTGCGAATCGACCTGACAAAGGTGCAGGTTTAGCAAAATATTATTCGGGTATTAACTATTTACAGTCATATAAAAGCATTTGCAACCGTTTGCAAATGGAATTATTCGTTTTGTTAAAAAGAGGCAAAGAATTTTACTATCTTGCACAGATCGTTCAAAACGATCATTTTTTATCTGATAAGCGAATTTAGAATAACACAATTCATGGCAAACTGTTTGGAATGCGATAAGCCTTTAATGGGAAGGATTGACAAGAAATTTTGTTCAGATATGTGCCGGAATAGTTACAACAACAGGCTCAATTCTGATTCCTATAATGTAGTACGGAATATGAATAACCAGCTCCGGAAAAATCGACGGATTCTGGAAGAGCTTTGTCCGGATGATAAAGCGAAGACCACAAAAAATACTTTGATAACAAAAGGTTTTGATTTTAACCTCATGACCAGCATCCGTCCGACACAAAAAGGGAATATTTATCACTTTGTGTACGATTATGGTTATCTGGAACTGGATAATGATTTCTATCTGATTGTGAAGGATAACAGATTGGAAAAGTGAAGCCGGAATCTAAATCTGCAATATCTTCAAATAAATCGCTGGACATCTCATTTTTAGTAGTTTAAAAACCAAAAGCCGTTAGCAATCGGCCAGCAGCTTCAAACTTTCCAAAATAAACCTATTTTTGCACTTTGATTCAAACAACCACACCGAATGAAAAAAGTTAGTTTAAGTGATTCCGGGCCAAAAGTGTCTGAGGCAATTTATGGTTTCTGGCGATGGACGGACGAAGGTTCTGTAACTACTTCCAATATCGAAAAAACGGTTAACCTGTGTCTGGAACTTGGCATTAATACTTTTGATCACGCTGATGTTTACGGAGATCTTACGATTGAAGAACACTTTGGGAAAATCATTCGGAACAAATCTTTCAAACGGGAGGACATTGTACTTTTCAGTAAATGTGGTATCAGAACTTCGGATAATGGCAATTTAAAATATTATGATACTTCAAGAGACCATATTGTTAACAGTATAGATGGTTCCCTGAAAAGATTGCAAACAGATTATCTTGATATTTTTCTGCTGCACCACAGTGATTTTCTGACTGATCCCGAGGAAACTGCCGGAGCATTGGCTGAAATTGTGAAATCTGGAAAAGCACGGCATATCGGTGTTACCAACTTTACTGTTTTCCAGCACCAGTTATTGGCTTCTTACTTAAGAATACCGATCGTAACCAATCATATTGAATTGAACCTGATGAACACTTCGGCCATTGAAGATGGCCGGATTGACTTTATCAAGCAATGTTTCAGCAAACCGCTGGCATGGGCTCCGCTTGCAGGTGGCAAAATCCTGAATGGAAAAGACGAACAATCTGTAAGGCTAAGAGCCAAACTGGAAGAAATCGGCAAAAAATTTGATGCTAATATTGAACAGACTGCGGTTGCCTGGTTAATGAAACTGGGAACTTTGCCAATCATTGGATCTTTATCAGAAAATCGTATCAGGAATGCGGCAAGTGCTTCTGATATTAAACTCAGTCATCAGGATTGGTATGAAATTTACCAGGTTGCAACAAAAGCATTACCTGAATAAGGATGTTACTTTTGCCTGACTTCGATTTTAACATACAGGAGATTTCGATTTTTGCACATATAATTAAAAGAAGCTGACTTGAAATGCAAAAATCCTGTCAGGCGAAGTCGAAGCCCGAGCCATATTAGCCGGAAACACTTCGACTTCGCTCCTTTAGATTTAAATTATCAGTATGGGAATACGTAGTATTTTAAGACAGCCTATTTTGTTATTTAGATAATTCAATACTCCATTCTCCACCACTGTAAACTTTATATTTTTCTGAAAAACTTCCCATATTAATTCCTAACGAAAAGAATAACAGACTGTTGAAATAACCAACATCTTCGCCTTCTTTTACATCACCAAAGGTATTAACATACTTCACAACGCCTTCATAAACGTTTTTCTGGTTATTCTGAATAGATACTTTGATATCATCACCAACCTTAAACCCCAGTTTATTAAAAACTTCCTTGTCAATATTCGTCCAGACATTACCGTACTGAATATCTAAAATCGGAATTCCGCCTTTCACTTTTCCATTGCCAAATGCTGCTTTCTGATACGGTATCGTTACTACTTTTTCGGGAAGTTTGGGGCCAACTTTATCAAAAGTCATTGCTTTTGAAGCCAGCCGTGCTCCTGTAAACGCATATACATCACGGCCGTGAAATGTATAGGATTCATTGGAATTTTTGCGGCGGTTGTTTACTTCATCAATTTCGCGTACTTCCTGTATGCCAAGCTGTTCAGCAACCAGTGTAAGTGTGCCGTTATCGGGTGTTACAAAGTAATGTCCGGATTTTGTAAGCAACACAACAGATTTCCGGCTTGTGCCAACGCCCGGATCTACAACGGATACGAAAACGGTTCCTGCCGGCCAGTATGGTGCAGTTTGGACCAGCCTGTAAGATGCTTCCCAAATGTTATAAGCAGGAATTTCATGCGTCACGTCATACAATTTAAGATCTGGTGAAACGCCCATTGCCACACCTTTCATAGCAGAAACCGCTGCATCTTTTAAACCAAAATCCGACTGAAAAACCAGTATGTTATTTTGTGCAGAAACGGTGGACTTTATAATAATTAAACAGCACGTAAGCAGTAAAAAATATCTTGAAATGTATTGATTCTTCATAACTAACGGATTATCAGATTAAAATTGATTTGTAAAAATAACAGCTTGCGAATTTAATCTGGCATGACTTTTTCAAATTATGTTATACATATTTTTTCCAGACAATAATAACCTTACCTCACAGCAATATGACCGTTATTGGTGAATTAATCAAGAAAGCAATTGACATTACAGGAATGATCATTTCCGATCCTGATCCGGTACAAGCCCAAAAGGAAGTTTTGAAAGAATTGTTGGAAACCGCAAAATTCACTGCATTCGGGAAAGCTTATCATTTTAAGGATATTTTGGAAAGTGAAGATCTGATAGCAGAATTTCAGAAATCGGTTCCCGTTCATGATTATGATAAAATGAATGGGGATTGGTGGCATTATTTGCTGGAAGGTCACCAGAATGTTACCTGGCCCGGCGGTCAGCAGTTCTTTGCACTGAGTAGCGGAACGACGAGTCACAGCAAACATATTCCGGTAACTGACGACATGCTGGCCTCTATTAAAAAGGCCGGTATGAATGAAATTGCTAATCTGAAAGCCTTCGATCTGCCGGGAGAATTTTTTACAAAACAAATTCTCATGCTTGGGAGCAGTACCAATCTGATCGAGAAGGATGACCATAAAGAAGGAGAAATCAGTGGAATCAGTGCGAGTAATATTCCAGCCTGGTTTGGAGGATTTTATAAGCCGGGACGTGAAATTGCAGATATCGCAAATTGGGACGAACGTGTGAAAAGGATTGCGGAAGAAGCTGCTGACTGGGATATTGGTTGTATTTCAGGCATTCCTGCATGGGTGGAGCTCATGCTGAAAGAGATTATCAGTAACCATAAACTAAACAATATCCATGAAATATGGCCCAACCTGATGGTGTATACAACAGGCGGCGTGGCGTTTGAACCCTACCGGAAAAGTATGGAAAAGTTATTCGCACGTCCACTGATCTATATTGATACTTACCTGGCTTCCGAAGGTTTTATAGCCATCCAAAAACGACCTGAAACGGCTTCAATGGCGTTATTTCCTAATAATGGCATTTTTTATGAATTTGTGCCTTTCGATGATGAGCATGTGGATGAGGATGGTCTGGTTAAACCCGGCGCAAGAGTGTTTTCACTGGCTGATGCTGAAGAAAATGTTTCCTATGTATTGTTAATTTCAACAGTTTCGGGTGCGTGGCGTTATATGATTGGCGATACAGTAATGATTACGGATAAAGAAAAAGCTGAAATTGTTATTACCGGCCGCACCAAACATTATTTGAATGTAGTTGGCTCTCAATTGTCGGTAAACCAGATGAACGACGGATTACGTGTAATTGAAAAAGAATATGATGTAGTGATCAAGGAATTTATCGTAGCTGCCGTGCATCGTAATGACGAATATATTCACAAATGGTATTTGAGCTGTGACAAAACGCCGGATAAAATTAAAGTGGCTGAATCACTGGACAAAACGCTGAGCGAAAACAACAAGAATTACAATGTCGCCAGAGGAAAGGCACTTAAAGGTGTTGAGGTTGAGCTGATTCCGGAAGAAATTTTCTACAAATGGAGCGAAGAAACCAAGAAAATGGGTGGACAGGTGAAAATTCCAAGAGTAATGAAAGAGGAAGAATTTCTGGAATTCGG
The DNA here is from genome assembly GCF_019711195.1 of Dyadobacter sp. NIV53. Lineage (NCBI taxonomy): Bacteria > Pseudomonadati > Bacteroidota > Cytophagia > Cytophagales > Spirosomataceae > Dyadobacter > Dyadobacter sp. NIV53. Next base: position 3,538,536 of record NZ_CP081299.1, on the reverse strand, counting down.
CAAGTTTGTCGAAAGTAACTTATGATTGTTCCTTTGCCTTTATCTGCTGTAATTCGAGAATACGAACCTGCTCAACAATATCATCAGGAGAGAGATACAGACGGGCAATTTTACTTTTATATTTTTCAGAAAGATCAGCGTGGTTAAGGATGAAATTTTTAGTTTGAAGAATATACCATCCAAGTCCATGATTAACTGCATAAGTATCAGCTGTTTTTTCTGCTTTTCTCAGATAGGTTGTGGAGAAAACATAGCCTAGCCCAAACCGGATAATTCCTGCAATATTTCGGTTTTCGTAATCCATGATATGGCCCAGTTCGTGTCCGATCCATCCAATCATAATATCTTTTGGGATTTGATGGATCGGAATGGCTGTTGTCGTTAACTTAAATAAAGCACTGATATTAATATTATAAGCTCTTTTTCCTTTCAAAATTATTTTAACATCAGGCTGGGCCTGCATGACTGACTTTTTAATATTTTGCTTAAAAACAAAGCTAATAGGTGTTGTTGTCAGTTCAGGATAAAAGGAAAGTGCTTTCAGAATTTCTTCTTCTATCACTTTGGGAATTACTTTATTGGTTCTGAATAACTCGAATTCAGATTTTGTGTCGGACGAAAAAGGCATATTTCAGATTCAGAATAGTAAAGTAAGCGGTTTCGCAAACTATCTGACTAAAACTGTTCCAGCATATTAACGGAGGAATCTTTAAAGCAGTAAAATTACTCTTTCAGCTTTTTTACGTCCAGTTTACGAATAATTTCCTTTTTGTTGAATAACAATCTCCAAAGCGCAAAAGATGTTTCCTGGCTTCCCATACAGGTTTTACAAATTGGATTCTCAGCCGGAACAGGAACATTATAAACGAGCAGTGTGTCATTTAGCAGCTGTACATTGTCATTCGCGGTTGCATTTGTTTTGGCGCTGTACAGGTATGCATCCAGCAGTTCTTTTTCCTTTGGTTTCAGGCCCGGATTATTTTTATCATTTTCTCCTAACAGTTCTATCTGAACGCCGTATTCTTTTTGTAACGCATTGACCAATGGTATTTTAGATAAATCTTTACAGATTTCACCCGCTTTTTCAGGATTTGCTTCCAGCTCCTTTTGCAAGGATTTTTCAACTATTTTAGCGATTTTTTTACCCCATTCATCCACGGTATAAATGAGCTGCGTATTGGTAACACGTACAATCTGGGACGCTTTGATTTCTCTGGAAAGTTCTTTGGTATTTTCCAGTCTCTTGGTATTACAAGCCGTTATTGTAAAGAGAAGAACGACAACGAGAACAAAATTTTTCATGTATTTGATTAACAAAATGATTCTTAATGGTTCAACGTAAACGTGCAAACCGGAATTCAAATATGGACTATTTTAAATCAAAAGTGTCAGTTATAGATCATGAACATTTATACATTAAAAAATTCAAAACTGAATATTGCTTATCTTTGTGCCCCAAATGACTAATGCCCAAGAGAACGTAATATCATGCTAGATAAATTAGAAGCTATAAAAGAACGTTTCGAAGAAGTTTCGCAACAAATTATACAACCCGAAATTGTTTCAGATTCTACCCGTTATTCCAAAATCAGTAAGGAATATAAGGATTTAGGTAAGATCGTTGAAAAATATGCTATTTATCAAAAGCTGCAAAAAGATATTTCCGGTACAAAAGAACTCATTGATAATGAGAAGGATGAGGAATTGAGGGAAATGGCGAAAGAGGAACTGAATGATCTGGTGCCTAAGTTTGAGGAGTTGGATAAGGTGATTAAGGAAATGCTGATTCCAAAAGATCCGAACGATAGCCGGAATATTATTTTGGAAATAAGAGGCGGAACAGGTGGAGATGAAGCATCGATATTTGCCGGAGATTTGTTTAGGATGTATCAGCGGTTTTTTGAGAAAATGGGCTGGCGTTCGTCTATTATGGATTTTACCGAAGGCACCAACGGCGGATATAAAGAAATTATCTGTAAAGTGGAAGGTGAAGATGTTTACGGAAAAATGAAATTTGAGTCCGGAGTACACCGTGTACAACGCGTACCTCAAACGGAATCCCAGGGACGTATCCATACTTCGGCAGCATCAGTTGCCGTTTTGCCGGAGGCAGAAGAGGTGGACGTTCAGATTAATATGAATGATGTTCGTATTGATACATTTATGTCGTCAGGAGCTGGTGGTCAATCGGTTAACACGACTTATTCCGCGGTAAGGCTTACGCATATTCCGTCGGGATTGGTAGTAAGTTGCCAGGATGAACGTTCGCAATTGAAAAATAAAGAAAGAGCTTTGGGTGTTTTGCGTTCACGGCTTTATGAAATCAAACTAAAAGAACACAACGATGCTGTCAGTTCTCAACGTAAATCCATGGTTGGAAGCGGCGACAGATCGGACAAGATCAGGACATACAATTACCCGCAAAGCCGCATTACGGATCACCGTATTGGTTATACAGTTCACAATCTTCCAGCTGTAATGGAAGGAGATATCGGTGAATTTATTGAAAGATTAAGGATCGCAGAAAATGCGGAACGTATGCAGGAAGGGGAGGCAGTTTAGTTTTTAGGAACGGAGATTTTTAGGACACAGAGATAAGAAGAACGGACAGGAAGAGCCACGGAGATTTATTTCTGTGGCTCTTTTTTTAATTAAGCCCTTCTGGCTTTTGCGTTATAATATCATTTTCCCGGAAACAACTCTTTATAGGTTTTCGCTTTATAAGTCTCAAAAGCCTCTTTTTTGTGGTAATTTCCACCTATAAAAGTAATGACCTCGTGAAATTCCTTTGCTTTCATATAACCTGGCAATGGCTGTATCATCTGAAATTTATCGTCTAAAAAAACCGTAGTAGGAAAACTTGGCTGATTGTTGGTCAGTGCCAATGCCAGTTCGTGGATTCCTTTTCCACCCTGTGCCAGAAATTCAAACTTTTTGCCGCCCAGTGTAATCGCTTCTTTTTGCTCGGCATCCAGTTTTACGGCATAAAATTTCCTGTTTACGTAATCAATCACAGCTTTATTTTTGAAAGTTTCCTTATCCATTACCTTACACCAGCCGCACCAGTCTGTATAAACATCAATCAATACCTTTCTGGGTTCTTTCTGGGTTTTCAAATAAGCTTCTTCGACGGTAAGCCATTGTATACCGTCAGCCGCACGTTCGGTTGAATCGGACCTGAAACCTGTTAAACCAATCACAGTCAAACAGGATATAAAAAGTACAGAAATATATTTTTTCATGGTATCTTTCATTTCATTTGTTGAACAAAGATCAGAAGAAAATAATTTTATCTAAAATATAAGTAAATGAAAGTCAGTCAGGTAATTCCGATATTAAGGATTTTTGATGAAGCAAAAGCACTTGAATTTTATGTCGGCTGGCTTGGTTTTTCAGTAGACTGGACCCACCGGTTTGATGATAATGCGCCCCTTTATATGCAGGTTTCCAACAATGGAATAGTGCTCCATCTTTCTGAACATCATGGAGATAGTACACCGGGAGGAAAAGTTTTTATAGAATGTGACGGAGTGCGGGAGCTGCATAAAGAACTGAATGATAAAAAGTATAAATATAACTGTCCCGGGTTACAGGAGGTGCCCTGGGATTCTATTTCAGTCACAGTAGTTGATCCTTTTATGAACCGGTTGGTTTTCAATGAACGGCTCAACACACAAAAGTAAAAAGCTGAGAATTTCGAACTGTAATCCTTTAAGTGTAAACGGTTCTGCTCCATAGAAGCAACCTTTTTGTAGAATCGAAATTCATCAAAATTTACCTGCGTACCGTAAGTACGCAACCATTAATCCTGCGCCAACGATATATCTTCTGCTTTTTTACTTTTTGCAAATGAAACCAGAATGCCGCCGGTTACGATCAAAGCCATACCAATAAGCATAGAAAGTGAGGGAATTGCTTCATCCATTAAAAATCCGAGGATCGATGCAAATAAAATGTTGGAATAACCAACTGCTGCAACGCGGCCCGCTTTGTCGTAGGTGAAAGATTGTGTCAGCATTTTTTGTCCCATCAATGCAGTAAGGCCAAGTGCGAGAAAGGCGAACCATTGCATAGCCGTTTGCGGCCATTTGAAAGTACCAATCAGAAAATCTAATTCTTCAATCGGATAATAGGTGCCAACCAGCATTGAAATAATCGGTAGCAGAATTCCGCTCAGCATAAAAGACAAAATGATAGCCCTCGAATCATATACCCAGCCTAATTGCCTGATCGCCAGATAGGATACAGCTGTGAGTAATGAACTTCCCAGGCCAAGTAAGTTTTCGCGCCAGGATAAAGATAAATCGGGGCGGAATACGAGCAGGATTCCCAGAAATCCGACAAAAATAGCAGACCATTCTTTCATATTTAGGGTTTCACCAAGTAGCAGCCATGAAAATAAAGCAAGGAAAATGGGATAAGTATATTGGTAAGTGGAAGCTCGGCCAAGCCCCAAAGTTTGAATTGAGTAAAAAAGCAGGTACAATGAAAGTGTACCAATTACACCGCGAAAGATAAGCAAACCGAGTTTTCCGCCGCCTTTTTGTTCAAAAGGACGCCTTCTTATACTAGACAAAATAAATATTACACCGACGATATTTCTGAAAAAAACCAGCTGGACAATATGAAATTCTTTTCCTATCCATTTTGAAATTGCGGATGTCAGTGCAAAGAAAAAAGCAGCACCTAACATGAGAAAAACTCCTTTTTGTGAGGCAGGAATAGAAAAGCGATTGGTAATAGCAGTGACCACGGGATATATTTTATTCAAATATAACATACAATGTCTTACCTTTGCATCGTTTTTGGTGCCAGCTCCCGGTTCGAACCGGGATATTGGCTTAATAGGGAATCCCGTTCAAACCGGGAGCTGTCCCCGCAACTGTAAGTCTGTAATACGTTGATCCACAACTTCATTGCCACTGTTTTTTTGAATAAACGGGAAGGCGCAGGATTAATAAGACAAGCCAGGAGACCTGCCAGAATGGATGCAAATAAAATTTCCAGGCTTTCGGAGGAAAGGCCGCGAAACGATTGATATTATGGTTCATTTATTAGTTTATTGTGAGTAACAGCTGCCGGATTCGTGTGATTCTTGTAACAGTGATCGGCTTTGCCATAACGGGCAATCTGATGGCTCAGCATGATACAATATTTTTGGCACCTGTTACAGTAACTGGTTTTGTGCCTGAACGTTTTATGAGTGGTTTGAAAATACAAAAAATTGATTCCGCTGCTTTGAATCAGTTTCGTTTTCAGAATCTGGGTGATTTGCTTTCGTTCAATACGCCTATTGCATTTAAAAATTACGGTCCCGGGCAATTAAACACAGTTTCTTTTCGCGGAACTTCTGCAAACCATACTGCTGTATTGTGGAACGGATTAAATATTAATTCCCCGACGCTCGGACAAACGGATTTTTCTACGATTCCTGTTGCCGGATTTGACCAGCTTTCGGTTCAGTATGGTTCCGCAGCCAGTATTGTGGGAACGGATGCAGTTGGCGGGAGTATTTTGCTGAACAGTTTAGCGCAACCTTCGGGATTATATGTATTTGCAGGAAGTCAGCTTGATAATTTTCGGAATAATCAGGAACAAATCGGCTTTAAATATGGAACCCGGCTCAATAATAACTGGGATTTTTCAGGAAAGACTTCCATTAATTACAGCCGGCTGGTCAATCGCTTTCCTTATAAGGAAAGACAGGGATATCCGCTGCTTCCGTCAGAAACTTTTCAGCGTGGATTGGTTCAGGATTTTTTTCTGAGATCAAAGAATAACCAGGAATTTTCGGCGCATATCTGGCTTACAAAGAACCGGTTAACGCTGACTCCCAGGGAAACAGACGGCCGGGAACTTACCTTGACGGAAGCATACAGGACAATGATCCGCTATCAATGGAAGGAGTTTACAATCCGTACTTCATGGGTTCGGGATATAATTGATTATGGAACAGGTAATTATGTGAATCTGGATCATGCTGTAACCGATAAGTTTTCCAATCGTGTTGAAAAAGACTTTAACTGGAATATAGGCCAGGCCGGAAGTACTATTCAGATAAAAGCAGGAGGGGAATGGACGCATTACCGCGCACAATTATCGGGATATGAAGAGCCGCTGATTACTGAAAACAGAGGAGATTTGTTTGTATTAACTCGTTTCCAGGCAACATCAAAATTGCTTATTTCTGCTAATCTGAGGCAGGCCTTTGTAACCGGATACAATCCTCCGTTCACGCCGTCATTAGGAACAGAATATGGATTAATACAGCAAAAAAAATATAATTTAAAAATAAAAGGTTCTTCTTCAAGAAGTTATCGGGTGCCAACTCTGAACGAACGTTATTGGAAAGATCTTGGGAATCCGAATATTAAACCTGAAAGTGGCTGGAATAAGGAAATTGGTTTAGAGCAAAACTATATACTTAGCGATAGCCATTCGTACTCAATGTCATTAACTGCGTATCATAACCGGATTAAAAACTGGACATACTGGAATCCTGCCAAAAATTACAAAGTTGAGAATCTTCAGGAAGTTTTGGCAAGAGGAATTGAATTGCAGGCCGGCTGGAAAGGAAATATGGGATTATGGAAAGGCGGTGCAAATGTGGGATACGCACTGACCAGAAGTTCGCAGGAAAAGATTTATGATGCTTACGCATCTGATATAATTGGAAAGCAGCTGGTTTTTGTACCACAACATTCGGGTAATTTTAATGGATTCATTCAGTACAAAAATACAAGGCTTACAGCGCAAATTCAGTCTGTGGGAAAGCGGTTCACAACATTTGATAATTCCCGGTTTTTTGAGCCTTACGCATTAGGTAACTTATTGGCTGAAACAACGTTGGATTGGAATAAAGCACAAATCCGGATTCAGGGGCAAGTGAATAACATAACAAATACGTTTTATCTTAATGTGAGAAATAATGCAATGCCGGGAAGAAGTTTTGCCGTTAATTTGCTGTTAAGTTATAATTCAAACAGAAATAATTAGGCAGAAAAAGGAAGAATTTTTAAAATTTTAAATAAGTATAAATCAGTTTTACATCTAGAAATCGAGCTAAGAGCTACTGGCCTAGCCGCCAATTGCTAAGCTTCAATTTAACAACCAGAACAAGCATGAAAAAACAATTAACCAGAACAGTCTTAGCAGCATCATTAGCCTTCACAGTGTGGTCATGTAATCAAAGTGATCCGGTTGCAAAGGGGGATTTTGTTAGCGGGGTATTTGTAATTAACGAAGGGAATTTCTCTCAGAATAATGGTAGTGTCTCTTTTTTTCCACGGGAAGAATCAACTGCCGAAACAGATGTTTTTGCTAAAATAAACGGTTCAGATTTAAAAGGAGGCGTTCAGGGCTATGCTGTTTCAGGTGAAAAAGGGATTATCCTGGTTGATAACAATGCGGCAGGATTAGATAAAGTTGAAATTGTAAACAGTAATACATTTAAAAGCGAAGGAACGATTGGTGCGCCGGATATTGAAAATCCAAGAGAAGTGGTGTTTTTGAATTCGTCAACTGCTTACGTTACATGTTGGGGAACAACCGGTCAATATCCCGATTTCTTTATCAATCCGGGATATGTTGCTGTAATTGACCTGGCAACCCGTAAAGTGACCAAAAAGATCTCAGTGGCAAAAGGAATTGAAAATATTGTTTACAACAATGGAAAGTTGTTCGTTGGAACCGTTAATTACAGTGGGGTTAATTCACTTACTGCAATCAGTACTTCATCAAACGAAATTGTAAAGGAATTAACTCTTACCAGCAGTCCTTCCCCAATTGGAGTCGATGCTAATGGAAAAATTTGGGTTCAGGACGGACTCAACCTTCTTCGTTTGAATCCTGATACATATGCTACGGAAGCTACTTTGAAAATTACTACGGATGCAACCAAAACGGCAGGGAATTTTGCATTCAGTCTCGATAAAAAAACGATATTCTTTGTGCTTTCTTATTATGACGCAAATTTCGTAACGCATGGAGAAACCTACAAAGTCGGAATTACTGATACGCAGGTCAATATAACTACCCCAGTGATTAAGCGAAATTTCAGCGGTTTGGCTGTTGATCCTTTGCAGGGTTTGATTTATGCTGGAGTTACTCCATCCTATGCGCAATCCGGTTACGCGGTTCGTTACCGTACGGATGGCACTTTGGTTGATTCGGTTAAAGTAGGAATTGCTCCGACTGGATTTTTCTTTAGATAAAGTATTTGAATTCACGCGTTCAGGAGAAGTCAGGTTTTTAAAACTTGACTTCTCTGACTATATTCGTTTCTGTTAAACTTACTCAGGAATGATCAAAAATAAACAGTGAAAATATTTCAGTCTGCCAGCCGGTATTCATCCTTCTTTTTCTTCTTATTAGTTTTCAATCAGGTATTTATCCATGTAGTTTTTGCTCAGGACAAATCATGGCTCAAACAATACACAGAACATCGTGAATATGGCAGCGTTTATGCAGTCAAAAAAATTGATGTTCCCTGCCGGACTTATCAAAGTTTTCTGGTTGATAAAAACGGTAGCAAACTTACACCGGCATACCGGGATATTGGTGATTTTTCAGATGGATTGGCTGAATTTGTACCTTTTGAAACAAGTGAGCATAAACAAGGACTTCATGGTTTTATCAACCAACAAGGGAAAGTCGTAATTCCACCTGTTTATCTCGCCACTGACAAATTCTACAAGGGCAAAACATGGGTAATTTATTCTGCCGGAAAACAGTACGGGCTTTCCTATATTGATTCCGTAGGAAAAACCATTTACAGAATTCCCATAGAATATTTCAAAAATGACTTCCTGAAATCAAAAGCTGTTATAGATTTTGTTTGTAACCGCGATACCAAAGAGGATATTATCTGGTGGAAACAAAAGGAAATATTTTTGTTAAACTGGAATTTCAGCACTTTTATTGAAAAAGAAATAAAAGAATCCAAAGGAATTTACCACTTCCTGTATAAAGGGAAATATGGTATTGTTGACAAAAATCTGATATTACGCATTCCGGTAGCACTGGACGATATTGACCCCAAATACAAGTTTTCGGGACAAGGTATGGAGCGGGTAAAATATGGAGAAAAATATGCCTTTATAAACGTCTTTACCGGAGAACTGGTCACACCATTTATTTATTCGGATACACGGAAGCCGACAGCCGGCTTATTTTGGGTAAAGAAAAATAATAAATGGGGGTGTATTGATAAAACCGGAAAAACCAGAATCGCTTTCCTATATGATGAGGCCAGCGGTTTTACTAAGGAAGACCGTGCGGCGGTGGCTATCAATGGAAAATTCGGGCATATTGATAAGTCCGGAAAAATCAGAACGCCATTGAAGTACGAGTTTGCATCTTATTATAACAACGGTACTTCTATGGTACGTGTTGGAGATAAATATGGTTATATAGATGTAAATGACCAGTTTATCGGTAAGTCCGATTACGACGAGGCGCTACCATTTGACCGCCAAACAACTACTGCGGAAAGGTTCGGAATTAAATATGAACTGGCTTTGGACGGCAGCGAAACTTTTGTTGGGTTTTCAGCACTCTGGAATACCGTTTTTATTTCATTGGGCGTGATTTTATTCATAGCAGCAAACAGCTACTTTTTCAGGAAAGTACAGTTGAGAAAAAAATGATGTAGAATAGAATTTTCGGGAAGCCAACACGACCTTTCATTTTTGAAAGTAATGTTGACTTCCTGACTTTTGTAAAAATTTAAACAGATTTTTTCCATTTAATTCCGCATCCAACCGCTCTTGCCGAAGGAAGAGACACTGGTCTTCCTGCAAGAAGTTCGTTCACTGCATTTTCAACATATCGCTGGCTCGCAGCAAAAGCACTTGCCTGGTTATTATCAAGCGCACCAATGTAGGCAACTTTGTATCTGTTATTTCTAAGGTGTAACACAAACATTTGGGGCGTACTGGTTGCACCAAATGCCCTTGTTACCGACTGATCTTCGTCATATAAATACGGAAACCTGTAGTTTCTGGAATAAGACTTCTGCTGCATTGCACTATATGAATCTGCCGGGGAATTTCTTACATCATTTGCCTGAATAGCTATAACCGGATAGCCCCTAGGTTCAAATTTCTCGTTCAGGGCCATAATACGGTTTTCATAGGCCTTTGAAACCGGGCAAGTGTTACTGGTAAAAGCAATAATATAACCCTTCACATATTGTTTGTCCGTAAGGGAGACCATTTCTCCATTCACGTTCATCAGGCTAAAATTCTGGACCTCGTCGCCAATCTTATAGCCATCATCTTTTAAACACATACCAGTCAGGATAACAGACAATACAATTGTAGTGAGAAGTGGTACGAACTTTTTCATACTTTTAAAGTTTATGTTAATCGTTGAGTTTGATTCTTTTTATTAATAGGGTAGTATTAAATTCTCTGATAGTATGATAGTACCCGTATTCTTTAACGGTACTGATTTTTCCAGATTTTCAAAGAACGGCGTTTTCTTCCCGCACAAGTCACATCACGTGGCCTAAAAAATGGCTACGTTTAGATTGTCATGACTGAAAAGAATTTGCTTATGACGATCAAAATAATCGTTTTACTTCCTATAAATTGGCAAGGCTTGTAAAAAGGCGAAGATAGAGTGTGAATAGCAATAATGCCTTGATATTCATTATATTAAATTACACAAAATAAAATTGCCGAAAATTTTTATCCCAAAAACTTATTTAACGGTTACAAAAAAAGTCTCCATTTCGGGAGACTCTCGTTATAACTATATTTTAGTACAAATCTACTTAAAAAATCCTAACGGATCAGGCATTTTAGCTTTTAACAGTTCAACAAACTGAATATTCATCTGATTGAAATCAAGCATTCGTCCTTTGTGCAGTGCTTCCCAGGATTTATCCAGTTCATTACGATTGTAGTGCAAAAGAGCCAGATTGTACTGTCCCAAAGCATAGGTAGAATCCAGCCCAGTTGCTTGTTTTAACAGATTTGCTGCCTCGTCAAGTTCTTGCTGACTGTTGGTAAGGGCGTATAATTTAAGGTCAACAGTAGAAAGGTCAACCAGCAATGCAACATTGTTTCCTGTAGGTTAACTCCCTTACTTAGCATACGTTTGGCATCAGTCCAATTCTCTCTCTGATACGAGACAACACCTAAGCCCCAATAAGCTTCTACATTCTTATCGTTCAGTAAATTAGCAAGATTGAACCGGTAACAAGCAGTATCAAGTGCGCCTTCCTGTAAATATTCCCATGCGCGTGCAGTAAAAAAGCTGCTGGCTTCCGTACGGCTGGAAAATGATTTATCACATTCACTTAAAAAACGAATTTCTTCATCAATCTGTACAGAAGTTTTACTTAGTTCACCAAACAATGGTAAAACACGCCGCTCCTTTAATTCTAAAGGTCTTTTTGAGGCAACATTTGTATCGGAAGAAGGCAGGGCACTGGCTAAATGATTTTCCTGTGCAAAACCAAGACCAGGAAGTAAAAGAGCAAGCCAAATGACAAAAGAGTCTTTCATAAAAAGCTTTAATAGAGAACTGATTTTCTATTGTCCAAGATAAACGGAATAATTGGAAATGTATTGTATTATCTTCTTTTAGTTCGTGCAGAAGGCTGCCGTCCCGACTTTTGGTTCTTGCCCGGAGATTTCATCGACGGCCTGTAAACCTTCTTTTTTCATGAAACGCACCTAAAAATGTAGGGTCTTCCTTGCGTTTCTGATTATCAATTTCCCGTAGCATATCCTGTCTTTCGTCATGAGGAGTTGATACCACATCAAGATCTTCAGGTAATTGTTCGCGCGGAATTTCCATCCGGATCATTTTTTCGATCTTATGGATATGATACTCATCTGCATCAGTAATAAATGTAATCGCCTGGCCAATATGGTTCGCTCTTCCGGTACGGCCAATCCTGTGTACATAATCTTCATAGATAAGTGGTACGTCAAAATTAATTACATGGCTAACTTCTGTAATGTCAATTCCGCGTGCTACCACATCTGTCGCTACCATTACACGAACAGATCCTTCCCGAAATGCATCCATGGCATTGATACGCGTATTTTGTCCTTTATTGGCATGAATTACGCGTAATTCATCTTCGGAAACCACTCTGTCGAGCAGATTCTGGTACACGAGGCTTGCCACTTCCCGGCTGCGCGTGAATATCAAAACACGGTTAAAAGCTTCGCGGTCTTCAAGCAGATGCGTCAAAAGATTAATCTTGCTCCGGAAGTTTGGTAATTCATATATCTTCTGTGTTATCATCTCAGCCGTAGTCGACTGAGGTGTAACTTCTATTCTGATTGGAAATTCCAGAAATTCATAAGACAGATTTTCTACTTTATCCGAAAACGTAGCGGAAAAAAGCATGTTTTGTCTTTTACGCGGGATGATTTCCAGTACACGGCGGATCTGTGGCATAAAACCCATATCCATCATTTTGTCAGCCTCATCCAGGATCATCACATTCAGCTGTTTCACGATGATTTCCTCTTTCAGATACAGATCCATAAATCTGCCCGGCGTAGCGACAATGATATCAACACCTTTCCGAATTGCGTCAATTTGTGCTTTTGGGCCTAATCCGCCATACAATACAACGGTACGGATATCGGTGTACTTGCTTAGCTGGATAATTGCTTCGGAGATCTGCATGGCCAATTCTCTTGTTGGCGCAAGGATCAGCGCGCGCGGATTTTCTCCCTGTGCAAATTTAATCCGCATCAGAAGTGGCAAGGCGTAAGCGGCTGTTTTTCCGGTACCGGTTTGTGCTATTCCTAAAATGTCCTGTCCGGCAAGTGCCAAAGGTATTGCTTGTTCCTGAATGGGAGTAGGCTCTGTGTAACCTGCTTCTTCAATGGCATTGAGTAATTGACGGTTAAGTTTAAATTGCTCAAATTTGTTTTGCGTAGTCTGCATACCGCAAAGGTACAAAAACTAAAATTGCCGACCACAAAATGACCAATATAGAAGAACATTCTCAGGGTTTTGTAGCGTAATCTACCATTGAAGCAGAGCCAACATAAATAGGGGAACGCTGATGAAAAGAAACGGGCACAATGTCAAGAATTGCTCCAAAACCATCACTTGCCTTTCCGCCTGATTTTTCAGCGATGAATGCAAGTGGATAACATTCATACAAAAGACGCAGCTTGCCCTTAGGGTCTTTTTTGGGTAGACGGATATAAATAAATTCCTCCTTTTAACAGATTACGATGAAAATCGCCCACCAGTGATCCGATATACCGTGCACTGAATCCCATTCTTTTGCAGGAATCCAGGTATTTTTGAACAGAAAAATGATAGCTGTAAAAATGGCCTTCGTTGACTGAATAATTAGAGCCATTTTGCGGAGAACGCATATTTTTATGGGAAAGAATGAATTCGCCCAGGGATTGGTCAAGTGTAAATCCGTTCACATCGTCACCTGTCGAGAAAACAAGCATAGTTGAAGATCCATATAAAATGTATCCCGCAGCAACCTGTTTCCGGCCACCCTATAGAAAATCGTCCATGGTTGCGACAGAACCAATAGGTGTAACCCTGCGATAAATAGAAAATATGGTACCGATAGAAACATTCACATCTATGTTCGATGACCCGTCCAGCGGATCCATCGCAACTACATATTTTCCCTGATCGTTGCCCGTATGAATAATATGCTCGTCTTCTTCTGAAAGAATGGCACATACTTCTCCGCCATTTTTCAATGCCCTTATAAATCTTATATTCGCTACTATATCAAGTTTCTGCTGATTTTCTCCCTGTATATTTTCAGTTCCGCTGCCACCCGCAATGTCTACAAGCCCTGCCCGGTTTATTTCGCGATTAATAATTTTTCCGGCTAATGCAATGTCGCGCAGCAATTGGGAAAGCTCACCGGTTGCATATGGAAAAGCGCTTTGGCTGAGCATAATGAAGCGGTCAAGTGTAACGCCAACGGGTAATGCAAGTTCTTGTACAGATTTTGAGTTCATAGCGTATAATCTTAGAGTAAGTAGCATTTTGTACCAAATTTGCAACCTACTTACTCACATTTCCAAACACTTCTATTAATATAATTTTTTAAGAAGTGTCTGAAAAAATATTTGCTAAAATCTTGTATACATTCCTAAGGGTTAGTAAGTTAAAAGTTCGTCGTGGCTTTTTCTTGTAGCACTAATTTAAGATTGAAGTGCCATGTAAAAGCTTTAAAAGAGCTATACTTAATACATGAAAATAATGAGAGACATTATTCAAAAATGAAGAAGTTTCGTGTAGATTTATAGTACTATACTTCTATCGTTTGGAGGTATCTTACAACGGCCCTGATTTCGGAATAGGTAACATCTTCACCCAACGCTGCCCTTATTTCAGCAGCGGGAGTCTGTTTGTTTTCCAAAAGATAGCTGATAACCGGGTTGATCTTTTCGCGGGAAAAAATACTGAAAATGTCTACTTCTCCTGTTCCGATAAATTCCAGTAAATGATTTTCAATGGTACCGGCAGTTAAACCGCGTTCCAGTGCAATTTCTTCAATACTCTTGCCCGATCTGTGCAGATCCAGACTCGTTCTTCTTGTATCAGATTTTTGTTTCTTAGCCGGAATTTCAAGATTTGTTTTTTCAATGTCATTTTCTTTACAATAATCACTGATCATTTCAATGATCGTGTTGCCATATTGCTTTACTTTTGCCTTTCCAATTCCTTTGATCCGGGTCAGCTGATCCAGTGTTGTGGGTAAAACTTCTACCAGTTCCATGACTGTTTTCATGGGCAGAACCATATAATCCAGTACATCGTTTTCTGCTGCTATTTCATTTCTCCATGCTTTTATAGCAGCATACAGCTTGCCATTTTTGACTCCTTTTGGTGCAGTTATATTTTTCGTGCTGGCCGGAGTTTCTGCTCTTGCCTTAAAATCAATGTCGGCATTGGCTTTGGCCTGTAAGTATTTTATAGTTTTAAATTCATCCAGACAGGCTTTCATGCATGCCTGTTTTACAAATACGGCCCTTTGTAAATTTTCCAGTAATTGAAGTGCAGTCTTTTTTATGGCCGCATTATCGGTTTCGATAACCAGTGCATTTACTTCCGGATAAAGAAACTGATCAATTTTCTCTAAAAAATAAGATGTTGCCTTCTGTACCCGTATCTTAATTTCTTCATTTTCTTCAGGTAATTCATCATCCGGGATAATCCGTGCGAGTTGGCTTCTGAATTTATCTGATACTATATAAATATCCGTTTCAGCACCATCTCTTATCGGTTTCATGCTATCCAGCACCACAGGATTTATAATAAGTCCATTTTCTTCAATATTCCGGTTCAGCAGGAAAAACGTTCTTTTTACATCTGAAAAATCAAACAACTCAAAAAGAAGAGATCGTTGAAATTCCACTTTGGCATCAGAAAGCTGCTGGTTATCAGGCGGATTATTGCTGGAATCTCTTGAATAAGCCGCAACAGTAATATCAGTTTTTACACTTGTCATACCGATTTTGGTACTCAATACCATCCCTTCAAAACTTTTACAACGGCTCAGTGCAACATAAACCTGCCCGTGCGCAAAGGATTCTTTTGCATCAATAATCGCCTTTTCAAAGGTCAGGCCCTGGCTTTTGTGAATGGTAATGGCCCAGGCGAGTTTGAGTGGAAACTGGATAAAACTGCCTATAATCTGCTCTTCTATTTCTTTTGTCTGTGCATTGAGTACATACTTAACATTCTTCCATTCTGTTTTGCCAACTTCAATTTCACCATATTCTCCTTTACATTTTACATAAATCGTATCATTATCCATCCGAACGATCCGCCCGATTTTTCCATTGTAATAGAGTTTTTCCCTTGAAATATCATTTTTGACAAACATGACCTGGGCACCTGCTTTTAAGGATAAACTTTGTTCGGTCGGATAAGAATAGGATGGAAATTCACCACTGATTTCTGCCTCAAATGTTTTTAGTTTCCCATTAATTTCTTCCAGTTTAACCGAGTTTATTTTTTGTGCGCTTCCGTTGTGTGTGGTAAGCGTAATGTAACCTTCGTCATCAGCCGGGCTGAAATTGGGAATATACCGTTGATTCAATGCTTCGAGCGTCGCTGCATCCAGTTTATTTTCCCGAATGCGGTTCAGAAGGTCAATAAACGTATTATCTGATTGGCGGTAAATATGCGTAAGTTCTATCCTTACCGGATTCGTTTTTTGAAGTGCATGGCTGCTGAAAAAGAAAACCGTTTCATAATACGCTTTCAGCATATTCCATTCTTCATCCTTAATAACTGGCGAAAGCTGATGCAGATCCCCGATCATCAGCAACTGAACACCGCCAAAGGGTTGATTATGATTCTTATATCTTCTTAAAACGTCATCAATTCCATCCAGAACGTCCGCTCTGACCATACTGATTTCATCAATGACCAATAAATCCAGACTTTTGATCAGATTAATCCGCTCCTTATTGAATTTTTGAAAATTCTGGTTAGCCTGATCCGGAACACGAGGGCCAAAAGGCAATTGGAAAAACGAATGAATGGTTACTCCGCCTGCATTAATAGCCGCAACACCGGTTGGAGCTACAATGGCCATTCTTTTGTGTAATGTCTTTTTTAAATTATGAAGAAAAGTAGTTTTACCTGTTCCTGCCTTACCAGTGAGAAAAATATTTTTATTGGTATAATGAACAAACTCGGAAGCAATTTGAAGTGGTGTATTTTCAGTCATGATGAAGAAGGATAATCGGCCCAAAATTTACTACAAAAAACGCATTAACGAAAATCAAATGCATTGTCAGAACCTTTTCGTATTTTAACATAACAGTTTATCTTTTGAATACTATGATTATCCCTGCTACAATTCTTTCACTGGTTTTTGGCTCAGTAGGTTTTATTGTTACAAAGAACAACGCAAAATATATTCTGTCGGGTTACAACACTATGTCCGAGCAGCAACGCTCAAAAATGGATATTGATGGGTACCTCAGTTTTTTCAAATATTTCCATATTCTTCTGAGTGTTTCCTTATTTGTAGGAACTGTTTTAATCAGTTTCCTGAATAACAACTGGGCAAGTGCATTTATGCTTATGTATCCTTTGATTGCTTATTTATATTTGATCATCAAGGGAAATTCATTTTACAAATATTCAGATAACCGTAAACTGACTTCCTATTTTGGTTGTGGTATATTAATCATTGTAATTATTATTGTCGGTTTCACGCAGTTATCGAGTTATAAAAGCAACGGCCTTACTTTCGATGATAAAGTGCTTGAAATCAATGGTATGTATGGTATGCAAATCGAAAAACAAAATATTTTTAAACTCCGGTTAGTAGATGAACTTCCTGCAATTTCTTATAAATCGAACGGATTTGCTGCCGGGGATTATGCAAAGGGAAGTTTTAAGGCGAAAAATGGAAAAACAATTCATTTGTTTGTCAATAAAAAATTGAGTCAGTCTTTACTTTTAAGCACAACTGATGGTGATATTTATTATAATACTGACGAAACAAATATGAATGAACTCTACAAAAAAGTTGAAAAGTGGCTTAGGTTTTAATTGTGGAATATTGACTTAGTACAAGTAAGTTTATGAGATATGGACTAATTCTGAGAAAAATAAATATGAGAAATATTAAACTAATTGGATTCGTCTATATAATAGCCTACTTATACACGCCACTCTCGTTTGGACAATCCAGTCATAATAATTCCGTAGAAATTAAGTCCAGGAACAAAACACTAATCGTATTCTTTGATGGCTTACGGCCAGACTATATAACAAAAGAACAGATGCCAAATCTGTTTGCTTTTAAGGAAGATGCATGTTTCGGTTCACAGCATCATAGTGTATTTCCTACTGTAACCAGGGTGAACTCTGCCTCTTATGCCACAGGTTCTTATCCAGGGACACACGGAATTTTGGGAAATACAATTTATATTCCCGAAGTAAATAGTGTCAAAGCCATTGGAACAGGTTACGGGGATCTCAATAGAATTCCCGCAGCAACTTCCGGCCCAATTCTGACGGCTGTTTCTTTGGGAGAAATATTACACTCAGTCGGGGAAAAAATGATGGTTTTTAGTTCAGGAACCAGTGGCCAGGCTTTTCTTCAGAATCATAAGGTAAATGGTGCCATTGTCAACCCCGGATTGATTTTACCAGAATCGTTTAAAAATCAGGTTATTAGTGAAGTAGGCGCAATTCCCAAAGATAGCGATGTAAATGACTTCGAAAGGCACAAATGGATTACGGATGCGTTGCTAAAATATGGCTTGACAAAAGAAGGCCCGCTGGTAAGTGCAATCTGGTTCTCTGATCCTGATGCCGCTGCTCACTCCCATGGAATTGGATCGGATGAAGCTGTGGATGCAATTAAGTATGTGGACGGACAGTTTGGCCGGATTTTAGAAGCTTTGAAAGCTGGAAATCTTACCAGTCAGTTTAATATTATTATTTCCGCTGACCATGGTTTTGTAACACATACCGGGAAACAGGAATTAGCTGATTTTTTAATAGAAAGGGGATTGAAAAAAAGTAAAGATTCGGATGATGTTGTAATCGCAGAAGGCTCAGTTTATGTTAAAAATCATGATAAAAACCTGATACAGAATATTGTTTCCGTGTTACATGAACAGAACTGGATCGGCGCTGTTTTTACCAAACCTGTAAATACGGGGGATGTAAAAGGCTGGGTAAACGGAACGTTATCATTTGATGCCATTCATTATAATCATCCCCAACGTGTAGGAGATATTTTGGTTGCTATGAATTGGGATGACAGAAAAAATGCGAAAGGTCATGCCGGGAGCGATTTTTCAAATGGTGTTGCCGGGCACGGTGGGTCCAGTCCATATGAAATAAATATTGCTCTTTTTGCAAAAGGCCCTGATTTTAAGAAGTCATATTATGGCGAATTGCCAACATCTAATGTGGATATTGTTCCAACGATTTTAAGTATTTACGATATTCCGGTTCCTTCAAAAATGGATGGAAGGCCTGTTTCAGAATTTTTGAAGAAAAATAAAGATTCAAAAGCCGGAACAGCGAAAAAGGAAATCCTGCAAACAGAAGTGAAGTATCCTTGGGGAAGTTACGAACTTGTATTAGAAAGAACAGTTTCAGGAAAATATGCATATATCAATTATGCCAAAGCCACAAGGACTCCGGCCAATTGAAAGTGTGATTTTATCTAAAAGTTTTGTTTAACAAAACACAGAATTACAGCTTATTCCGTAATTACAGCCATTGTCATAAATCCTTTCACAGCATCTGCAAAGCCCGGTAACAAAGTCAGATCGGTTCCCCAAAGAGTTTCATCACTCATAACCTGTTCAGCCAGATCAACCGGCGATGCGGCGTTTTTCCACTTTTCGTCAAAATAACCGGCAGAATCACAACGGATTGAATAAGGCTCTCCATTACGATCGCCATAATATTGTCCTTCTTTGTGCAGAACCGGTTTCATAAATTGTAAAAATGCAGCAAAACCTTTGGCGAAAAGTACCGGCACTTCTTCCGTTTTCTGATAGTGGTTCAGTAAAGTTGGAATATTCCGCATTTTCATTTTGGCAGTATACTGAACCGTAATATCAATCAGCTGGTGGCGGATAAACGGATTACGGAAACGGTCCAAAACCTGATTTCCAAATTCTTCTGCAACGCTTAAATCCAGTTCGTAAGGTATCGCAGGAGCCAGCTCGGTCAGCATGACATTTGAAATGTAACCCGCAGTTTCAGGATTTTCCATACTTTCCCGAACAGTATCCAGTCCTTGTAAATAACAAAGCCCGGAAGCTAATGTATGCGTACCATTCAGCAAACGCAGTTTTAACTCACGAAAAAGATCAATATTCGGAGCAATGACAACACCTTTATCGGCCTGTGCAAAACTCAAAACAGTACGGACATGATCGTCGCCTTCAATGGCCCACAAACTGTACACTTCGGATACAATTAATAAATCATCTTTAAATCCTTGTCTTTCAGTCAGCTCAGCAATTGTTGCTGCATCGGGTTTGCCAGGAACAATCCTGTCTACCAGGGAATTACAAAACCGATTATAATTTTCCAGCCAGTAAACAAAATCATCACCCAAACTATGGCGTTTTGCCTGTTCCAAAACGATTTCGCGGAGCTTTGTGCCATTACCTACGATTAATTCCGTGGGTACAATCACCATTCCGGCATCCGCAGTACCATTAAAAGCCTTAAACCGCTCATAAAGATAGGCTGTTAGTTTGCCTGGAAAAGAAGTTGGGGGTGAAGCAAAAAGATCATCTTCCGTAAGCTGTATTCCTACTTCGGTGGTATTGGATATGGCAATTTTTATTTCAGGATTATGCGCACATTGTAAAATTTCTTTCCAGCTAGTACTTGCTGCAAGCGTCCTGCTAATGGCAGTATTGATAACGATTTCATCAATTTGATTTCCATTTTCAATACCACGAATACTATGCGAATAAATATTTTTCTGATCAGAAAAAGCGTCAGTTCCACCGCTATTTGTAGATTTTACTACAACGATCCTTCCGTTAAAAATCCCCTGCTGATTGGCTTTGTTAACAAAATAATCAGGCAAACCGCGCAGAAGCACTCCTGTACCAAACTGGATCATTTTTTCAGGCAGTGCAAGCAGTTTAGCAAAGTCAGGCAATAAGTCGGGATGCTGATCCAGAAGCAGTGGGGAAAGTTGTGGTAAGGACATGGGTAAATTTTTCTTGTTCAGAATAAAGACGCCAATTTTGTTTGATAACCCTTAGGAATGTGTCGTAGACACTACCTGTTTGTAGCCAGCATAATTTATTATACCAGTGTTTGCCGTGTAGTGGCTACCCTGTTTGTTCAATGGTTGCATACCTAAGGCACGCATTTACTTTCTTTTATTCGTCTTAACTACAAATAGGTTGCCTTTATAAGGCATTAATTTGTTCCAAAAAACTTCAAATTTTATCTTATAAAATTTAACCCCAATATTTTTTACAAAATACCGGGGTTAAATTTTAACATAAATTATGCTTAAATCATATTAAACTTCCACCGTAACAAACCCGCTTTCCTCTTTTTCCTTTTTCTCTTCAGGGAAAATAAAATTGATTGGATTTTTAACTTTTTCAGGCAGAAGTGCTATTGCCAGCACTTCATCGATCTGATCAACATAATGGAATGTCAGGTCTTTGATATAATTCGCAGCTACTTCTTCAATATCCTTACGATTTTTAACACAAAGAATAATTTCCTTTACACCTGCGCGGCGTGCAGCCAGTATTTTTTCTTTTACACCACCAACAGGAAGTACTTTTCCTCTTAATGTTATTTCACCCGTCATCGCAATAAAAGGTTTTACGCGGCGCTGGGTAAATATAGACGCCATGGACGTAACCATCGTTACACCGGCAGAAGGCCCGTCTTTCGGAACTGCACCTGCCGGAACGTGTACATGCAGGTCATAATGATTGAAAATCCGGTAATCAATTCCTAAGCGGTCTGCATTGGCTTTCAGATAAGAAAGAGCAGCCACTGCTGATTCCTTCATTACATCACCCAATTGACCAGACAATGTTAAACCGCCTTTTCCACGGCTCAGGCTGGTTTCAATAAATAAGATTTCTCCACCAACAGAAGTCCAGGCAAGACCGGTAACAACACCAGCAAAATCATTATCCTGGTAAAGATCTTTGTCAAAAATTTCAGCACCCAGATATTTTTCTACCTGTTCTCCTTTGATCGTTTTAGGATATTCCTGGTCCATTGCTACCGACTTTGCAATTTTCCTGACAACAGCACCTACTTTTTGTTCCAGATTTCTTACACCCGATTCTCTTGTATATCCTTCTATAATTTTGACAAGAGCAGTATCATCGAATTTAATATCAGTTGATTTTAATCCGTGGTCTTTCCGTTGTTTTGGAACCAGGTATCTTTTGGCAATCTGTAATTTTTCTTCAATAGTGTAACCCGTCATTTCGATGATCTCCATGCGGTCACGCAGAGCAGGATGAATCGTATCAAGTGAATTGGCAGTGGCTACAAACAATACGCGTGAAAGATCATATTCCACTTCCAGGTAATTATCTGTAAATGATGAATTCTGTTCGGGATCAAGCACTTCCAGTAAAGCAGAAGAAGGGTCGCCACGATAATCAGAACTCACTTTATCAATTTCATCCAGAATGAATACAGGATTGGCGGAACCAGCTTTTTTAATATTCTGAATGATTTTTCCCGGCATTGCGCCAATATACGTTTTGCGATGGCCGCGAATTTCAGCTTCATCATGTACACCACCCAAGGCCATACGGATATATTCCCGGTTCAATGCTTTGGCAATTGATTTACCCAAAGAAGTTTTACCGACTCCGGGAGGGCCATACAAACAAAGGATCGGAGCTTTCAGATTACCTTTCAGCTTCAGAACCGCCAGATATTCTATAATACGTTCCTTTACTTTTTCAAGGCCGAAATGGTCAGAATCCAGTACTTTTTGCGCTCTTACAAGATCAAAATTGTCTTTGGTATATTGTCCCCAAGGCAAATCAACCAGCGTTTCCAGGTAATTCATGGTCACCGGGTATTCGGGAGCCATTGGATTGATACGCTGTAATTTATTCAGTTCTTTATCAAAATGGTTTTTAACTGTATCCGACCATTTTTTCTGACTTGCTTTAAGCCGGATTTCGTCCAGATCGCGTTCCGGGCTGTCCATTCCAAGTTCATCGTGCAAAACTTTAATCTGCTGGCGAAGGAAATAATCCCTTTGCTGCTGGTCTATATCCGAACTGGCTTTGGATTGAATTTCTCTTTTCAATTCCAGCATTTCAATCTCACGCATCATGTATTGTAACAGAAGCGTAGCCTGTTTATGGCCATTTTTTTCTTCAAGCAGCTTCTGTTTATCAGCAACTTCTACATTGATATTAGAAGAAAGGAAATGGATCAGAAAAACAGGGCTTTCAATGTTATCCAGAGCTATACGTGCTTCCTGGGGAATTTCCGGATTCAGGCGCATGATCTTATGCGCACCATCCCGAAGTGATTGAAGTAATGCTTTTGATTCTTTTTTAGTTGGCGCTATAAAGCTGTCATCAATGGCCTGTACGGATGCAGTCAGATAAGGGTCTTCACTGATAATAGCCTTAATTTCAAAACGTTGCCTTCCCTGTACAATGATAGTTACATTACCGTCCGGCAAAGTGATCATTTTAAGGATCTGGGCTACGGTGCCTACATTATATAAATCTTCTGCGGTAGGATCTTCCTTATTTGGTTTAGCTTGAGTTACAGCGCCCAAAATCCTCAGATTGATATCAGAATTACGGTATATTTTTTTTACAAGACGAATAGCTTTCTGACGAACAACTGTAACCGGTATTACCATTCCTGGAAAAAGAACGGTTTGCCTTATTGGTAATATGGCAAGTTCATTAGGTAATTCAAAAGGTTCATCGGAGCCATCAGGGCCACCGAGAGGGACAATTTCAAGGCTATCCATATCCGAATCGGACATAAGTAGCCGACTATATAAGTCAGAAGGTTCAAATTTCATAGGCGGTCTGTCAAAATGACAGAAAATCTTTTCTTCAATATATAAATAATGGCTTTCAACAGAAAGGAAATATGCAATCAAAATAGCCGTGCCATGGTTATGATGTCAGGCTTTCCAAGGTAAACATTTAAAGGGAATGCACAAGTTGTCCTTTTTTGAAGAGGAAGGTTTTCTTATCTGAAGTAAATTTAAAATTAGTCATATTCACCTGATCTTCAAACGTTTCCATCAAAATACTATTGTGTAATTTGTAGCCTTCTAATTTCCCCTGAAAAGGAATTTCAAGATAAATCCATGTGGCATCTTCTTCCTCTTCCTTACCGACATAACGAATTGTAAGTTCCTTTTTTTGATTATCAGCAAGCAAAAAGTTTTTCCGGATATATCGTTCCACAAACGGATCATTCTGATCATTATTTTTTATAGAAAAACGACGATTACTATTCTCTTCTGATAACCCTTTTTCAAAATCGTCAGTAAATATCCGGATGCTAACTTCAAAAGCTTTTAATGCAGGATTGTACTGCATCTGCGTGACACTGACGTGGTAATCATGTTTAGGGCTTAAAGAAAACAGGAGAAAGGAGGAAAGAAGAATGAGCCGGGCGGCCGGGCGGGAAAGCAGGAAACGATTATCCGGTAATCCTTTATACTTTCCTGCCTCGTCTTTTCTCCCTTTTTCACTTTCTTTCATTCCCCCTTTATTAAAATATAACTTTCCAGACATCATTGAAAATAGCAAATGCCATCAAGCCAAGAAGCAATACCATGCCTACTTTTTGAGCATTTTCAAGGAATGTATCTGATGGCTTGCGCCCGGAAATAATTTCGTACGAAAGAATTACTGCATGCCCACCATCCAAAGCCGGAATAGGGAGCGCATTCATAAATGCAAGCACCATTGATAAAAGGCCGGTAAGCCTCCAGAAATTCTGCCAGTCCCAAACACCGCCAAACATACGGGCAATTCCAATCGGCCCGCTAAGTGCTTTTGAAGCCGAAACTTCTCTTCGGAATATTTTACCAAAACCTTTAATGTTGTTATATACAACTCCAAAAGCATCTTTTGTACCAACTGAAATGGCTTTGGATAACGTGTAACTTTCAGTAGTAAATTTTAATAAACTTACAGGATAAAATCCAATCGTTCCTTCCGGTTCTACCTGGGCTGTCAGTGGTATTTGTTGGGTACCTCTCTGCACAACCATATTAATTTGCTTACCTTTTTGTTTTTGTAATTCGTTTTGTATTTCGTCAAAAAACTGAACATTGGTTCCATTGATTGAAACAATCCTGTCGTCAGTTTTCAAACCTGCTTTTTCAGCATTCGATTTTACGATCACTTCACCGATTTTAAAAGGCATCCGGGGAAGAATAAAGCTTCCTTTTTCATCCAGTTCTGACAGTTTCTCGATAAGGTTATTAGGAATATCAATGTCCAGTTCCTGTCCGTTACGGTTGACGGTGTAAGAGCTGTTCGAGCCAAGAAATACATCAGAACCAACGATTTCATTGAATTCCGAGTAAGACTTTCCATTGACCTTTACAATTTTGTCACCCGTTTTTAGGCCTATTTCCTGTGCGAGGCTGCTTGCGACAATACCGTTTTTATTGACCTCAGAAGCAGGAAGAATTTTTTCTCCTTCGTTATAAGCAATTACGATAAATATAAATACACCTACCACCACATTGACGGCAATCCCGCCAAGCATCACAATCAGCCGCTGCCAGGCTGGCTTAGAGCGAAATTCCCACGGCTGAGGTTCCTTGCTCATGGCATCAGTATCCATAGATTCATCTATCATACCTGATATTTTCACAAAGCCACCCAATGGTATAGCGCCTATGCCGTACTCTGTTTCTCCTCTTTGTATACTGAATATTTTTGGAGGAAAGCCTATAAAATACTTCTCAACTCTCATTCCAAACATTTTAGCAGCGGCCATGTGCCCCCACTCATGCAATCCTACCAAAATGGACAAACCCAAAATGAGCTGTCCTGCCATAATTAATACTTCCATTCAGGTCTTTGTAAAGCGTTATTTGTTAAAGACAATTAAAAGCAATGTTCATCCTTGCGGATGTTTTACAATGGTGTAAACGTAAATATAAAGTGTAAAGTTACGCAAAACCGTTGATATCATTTGAAATGGCTTTATTTAGCTAAGAAACGGCATTTTGATTTGTCATATCTATGTCGATTCCCATCATCCTCATTAATTCGGAAGCGTTGAAACTCCTGCATATTCCATTGTATAATTTGTGGTCGAAATGTAATTTGCCATCTTCTACATCAGAACGGAAATGGAAGTTTTCAACAAAATCTCTCGTTGCACCCCATTCTCCCAGTTCCAGGTCATGCGTTGAAACCAACCCGGCTGATTTTTTGGTATGAAGCTGACGGATCAAAGCCTCTGCACCACGATGGCGGTCTGCGGAATTTGTTCCTTTCAGGATTTCATCCAATAAATAAAATACCGGGGACTTATCGCTTTCGTCGGCCATTTCCAGTAACTGGCGGAGGCGTTTCAGTTCTGCATAAAATGAAGAAGTATTTTCTTCCAGTGAATCCTGAGTACGCATGCTGCTGAACACGCGCAAAGGTGAGCAAGAGAATTTCGTTGCCGATACCACTGCACCTACTTGTGCCAGAACAATATTTAACCCGATAGTCCGCAGAAAAGTACTTTTTCCTGACATATTCGAACCGGTCACCAGTATAGTCTGGCCCATTCCGTTCATCCTGAAATCGTTACTAACGCGTTTATCTGCTGGTATAAGCGGATGCCCCATGTTCTGGGTTTCAATATATACACCGTTTTCCCATGTTACCTGAGGAGTTGTATAATCCGGGTAAGCAAAAGCGTGCCCGGCCAGGCTGTTCATTGCTTCGATATCTGCCAATACATTAAGCCAGTTGTTCAAATGTGACTCATGCTTTGATTTCCACTTTTCCAAACCTGCCAGACAATGAAGATCCCATAAAGTAGGAATTCCGATAAAGAGTGAGAAAAATATATTATTACGGTAATCAAGTCTTTCAAATAACCCGCCTGCCTGTTTCAATGCAGAAGCAGAACCTTTGATCAAAGCTGATCTTTCTTTCCACCAGCGCGATTGGTAAGGTGCCGATTCGGCGTTTTCTAGAAGCTCTGCGTAAGCAATCAGCGTAAATCCCAATGCGGTTGTACGATTCGTGATAGACTGCACCGTGGTTTGAAAACGCTTCATAATCACTACATGCCATCCTATGCTGAGAACCAAAACCCAAACGGGAATTAATTTTGCAAAAAACAACCCGGCAATAATAAGTGTTACAAATGGCCAAAATCGCCATTTCAATGATTTGGATAAATCATCAGGCAAGGTTTCAGAAGACCAATGACGGAAAGAACCGATCTGCTGCGCGGCGTGCTCATGAAGTAAAGCCGTTGCTTCCCAGTTCTGACGGAATTCCGGTTGTATTTTGAATTCTTCCGAAGCTTCCTGGCGCATCAAAATATCTTCCAGTGATGCATGGTTTTTCAGCCAGCTGGCAAGTCGTTTACTTCCTTCCGCAGTTCGGGTACGGTTAAGAAGCCGATAGAGCGAATACTCCCCGAATATATCAAGATCGGTAGCGTAAGAGTGATTTTTTTCCTGGAAACTTATTCCTGTATCTGTCCTTTTAAACCGGAATGACAATCTTTCCAGTTCATCTTCATTGACAGTCTGTAGGTTTCGTTGAAAATCCCGTTCTCTTCTGGCAGCCTGTTGTTTTTTCATTAACACGAAAAAAAGAATAATAAGAGCCGTTGCAGCACTACTCCATATCACGCCACCCATTTTATTCCATGCCCATATATTGGCAACAATCCCAACAAATACGAAGAGCCTCGCAATGGCAAATGTGTTAAACTTTTTTTGTGCTTTTGCTTCTGACTGACTTGCTTTTTGTAGTTCCGTTTCAAAAAAAACAGCAGATGCCTTTTTATTAATTTCCTGATTGTTTTCCATTAAAGGCTCTCGGCGTTTTCGAATTGTAACTTAATTAAACTGGCATACAAGCCCTTATCCATCAATGTCAATTCCTGATGCGTACCAGATTCGTAAATTTGACCTTCCTTGATCACATAAATCTGGTCCACTTTTCTTATCGTTGCCAACCGGTGCGCAATAACGATCGTCGTACGGTTTTTCATCAGGTCATCCAGTGCTATTTGTACCAGTTTTTCCGATTCTGCATCCAGCGAACTGGTCGCTTCATCCAATATCAGGATTTTTGGATCTTTCAAAATCGCTCTTGCAATCGCAATGCGCTGACGTTGTCCTCCTGATAATTTGATTCCACGCTCACCAACAATGGTTTCAAGTTTTTCGGGAAAAGTATTGATAAATTCAAGTGCATGGGCACGTTTGGCAGCATCATAGACTTCTTCATCCGTTGCTGATGGCTTTCCGTACAATATGTTTTCCTTAATCGTACCACCAAAAAGAATAACTTCCTGAGGAACAATGGCAATATTTTTACGAATTTCTGAAATACCAAACTGAGTCAGCGGCTTGCCATCTACAAGAATTTGCCCTGACTGATACTCATAAAAGCGTAATAACAGCTGAATGATCGTAGACTTTCCGGCACCGCTATAACCTACCAATGCAATTTTTTCACCAGCCTTGATATCAAACGAAATACCTTTCAACACCGGAAGATCTTTACGGGAAGGATAGGAAAAATGAACGTCCTGATATGAAATATCTCCTTTTACCATTTGTACTGAAATACCGCTCGCTTCCTCGGCTGGAATTTCTGCATCCTCTTCCAGTATTTCAAACAGGCGTTCCGATGCACCAACGGTTTTGTTGATCTGGGCATATAATTCTCCCATTCCGCTTATGGATGCACCAATGAAAGTCGTGTAGAGAATAAATGTGAAAAGGTCTGCCAGGTTCATTTCACCGGATTGTACAAGGCCGGCTCCATACCAGACCACACCTACTATCCCGCCAAATAAAGCCAGTATGATAAATGAAACAAAACCACCACGGAATCTGGCAGCATATAGTGACAGATCCACAACCCGTTTCAGGATGGTCGTGTAACGGTTCATTTCCAGATATTCATTGGTAAATGCCTTTACTACATTTACAGATTGTAAGGTTTCCTCCGCAACTACATTGGCCGCTGCCAGTTCATCCTGTGCTTTTTTGGAAAGACGCCTCATATGGCGGCCAAAGAAAACGGAAGCTATTACCAGTAACGGAAATGTAGCCAGCATAAACAAAGTCAGCTTCCACGAAGTATAAAACAAAATTCCAATACCGACAATTAAGGTGGCGACCTGGCGGAAAAGTTCTGCAATGGTAAATGAAAGAAGGCCTTGTAACTGAGATACATCAGAAGTAATCCTGCTTGTCAGCTCACCAACCCGTTTTTGTTCCAGATAAGGAACCGGTAGTGTAATAATTTTACTAAAAACATCGGAACGGATTTGCAGCATCGATTTTTCACTCACAATAGTGAATAAATAAATGCGGAAGAAAGAAAAGACTGACTGCAATATCAGAATGACAAAAAGGAAAAGCGTAACCTGATTAATCGTGTATTTGGATTTGCCCTCAATGACTTCAATGATACTTCCGATCAGTTTGGGAAAAGCCAGAGAGGTTCCTGTTGAAAGTACAAGAAATATCATTCCGACTATGAAAATATTCTTGTAAGGAAGTATGTATCTGAAAAGCTTGATTGTTATTTTAAGTCCATGCCAGCTTATTTTTTTACTTTGAATGCGGATTGTTCCAGCGGAATCTGCTCATTGTCATTATCATTTGTAGCCATTGGATACAGTTATTCGAAATTTATATTCAGGAGATTAATACATATAAATTGTACAACAAATTCCTGATTTTAATAATATTACAATTGGGGCTCAAAAATACGTAATAATTTTCAGGTAAAGTTTATAAATGGATGTACGGTAACCGGCACTTCGTTATATAGTAAACTGTCTTTTAGGAAAAGAAAATTTAGTAATGGTTCATCAACTTGAAATAAGGCAAAGCCGGGAATAAATGAATAGCAAATTCTACATAAGCATATTTGGAAAAAGCCATAAAGTGCTCGCTTTATGTATGTTTCTCTTTATATGTACTTCGCCTTGTGCGAAATCACAACCTGCCGTGGAGATTAAGGATTCGGTAGATCAGCACATGTTTACCGGGCCGGAAATTCAGTATCTGGAAGATAAGGATGGAAAATATACCTTAGAGCAAATTCTGTCAACCGACCTGGGCAGAAGATTTGTCACTGGTAAAACAAATACACCACAGAATTACAATCTGAAATCAACATATTGGTTCAGGATTAAAATCCGGCATAAACCGGACAGCGGGAAGAACTGGATCCTTGAATTTTTTGATCAGACCATTGACGATATCACAGCCTTTTTGCCAGATGGAAATGGGGGCTATCAATCCAGGCAAATGGGCGACCAGCTGCCATTCCGAAACAGGGAATATTCTCACAAGAACTTTGAGATTAATATTCCCAATGACAAGGCTTATGACGGAACGTACTATTTCAGGGTGAAATCTCACCAAACGGCGGATGCTATTATAGTCCTGCGATCCGTAAACCGTTTTATTCAGTATGCACTGGATGAGTACTTCATTTTCGGGATATTTTATGGAATGGTGCTGGTTTTTAGTTTTTATAATCTGATGATGTATCTGGCAGTCAGGCAGGTACAATATCTTTATTATGTACTTTACAATCTTTGTGTTGGCCTTTTTGAAATGTGTATTGATGGCGTTGCGTATCAATATCTTTGGCCGCATGCTCCGGAATGGAATCAATATGCGTATGGAATTGCACTATTCGGTATCAGTATTTTTGCGCTGCAATTTACACGAACACTTCTCTACACCCACAGAAAAGCGCCGAAACTGGATCGTTTTATCATTTTGGTCATGATATTGAGGACATTGTTTTTCGGAATATGTTTCGCTTTCAATACCAACTGGTTCAGCTACAAATTCATTGAACTGGTGCCGCTTGCCGTTGCATTTTACACGGGCATTTATATTTACCGGCAAGGCTATCGCCCGGCTCGTTTTTTTGTTTTGGGATACACATTTCTTTCTATTGGGTTCATACACAAGCTGTTATTGATGCTCCATGTTGAAGGCCTCAATTTTGGGGTAGTAACTTATTATAGTTTAAGTATCTGCTTTGTGATTGAAATGATCTTTCTCTCCTTCGCGATCGGAGACAAAGTACGGATCTTGAAAAAAAGAAAGACAGAGCGCAACGGCAGATCATTCATCAGATGACGCTGAATGAAAAACTGAAAGATTCTCAGAATGTTAAACTTGAATCTCAGGTAGTGGAAAGAACCAAAGAAGTTTTGGAAAAATCGGCGATTATTGAAGCGCAGAACGAGGAATTGACGCAAGTGAATGAGCTTCTGCAAAAACAAAAGGAAGAAATTTTGCAAATGAACCTTCTTCTGGAAAAAGATAATGAAGTCCTGCAAACTAACGTGGTGAAAGTGACGCAGGCACGCGTGATGTCTACTGAAGTTAACTTTGAAGAATTCTCGAAAATATATCCTGATAATGAAAGCTGTTTCCGGTTTCTGGCTGGTATGAAATGGAAAAATGGTACTGCGAATGATCACTATGAATGCCGGAAATGCGGGCACGATCATTATTTCCATGGCCATACTCCTTACAGTCGGCGGTGTGCAAAATGTGATTACGACGAATCAGTAATTTCTCATACAATCTTTCAAAATACCCGCATTCCTATCAACAAGGCATTCTATATGGTCTTTTTGATTTACACTACAAAGGGAAAAATTTCTTCTCATAAACTGTCCGAAATCCTTTCGATACGGCAGAGCACTTGTTGGGCTTACGGTAGCAGAATCAAAAAGGCAATGCACGACCGGAGGAAAGAAATTGCCGCTTCTAAGTCCGGCGAGGGGTGGAGTTTGTTGGTGCTTGACCATTCTTTGGAGCCGGCATAATTCTGCTTTTCACACCTCCAAAATATTTTTTTGCAAAAAACGAGCGGCTTGCAGGCGTATCAATTCGTTGAGCACGACCCTGCATCAAAATCTTCACATCCCTTGTAAATCAGGCTGATCACAATCATTTCCCAGCGGGGCTGAACCGTATCAATATTTATATAACTGTCTATTATACAGATATTTATGATAAAATTTATTTTCTAAATGTCTGTAAGTATACATAAATTTGCTGCATGGAATTGTCCTAAAAATTATCAAATAAATTACTAACAATTCATTAACAATTTATGGGAAAGCGAGTTACGATGTTCATTGCCATGATTTTTGCAGTGGTCGGCCTTGCAAACGGGCAGGATATTACTGTGAAAGGAGTAATTAAAGATCAGCAAAACCAGACACTGCCGGGCGCGAGTGTTTTGGTAAAGGGGACGCAATCTGGTACAGTTACAGATGTGGATGGGAAATATTCAATTGGAGTGCCAAACGCGCAATCAGTTCTGGTTATTTCTTTTATAGGTTACGGGTCTCAGGAAATTACCGTGGGAAACCAAACCCAGATTAATGTGACACTTTCAGCCGATCTTAAAAGTCTGGATGAGGTTATTGTAATAGGTTATGGAACACAGAAACGTGGTGATGTGACAACGGCCATTGCTTCGGTAAGTACAAAAGATATCGAAGAAAGGCCGATCATTCAGGCAGCTCAGGCATTGCAGGGAAAAGCAGCGGGTGTTCAGGTGACGCAGCCTTCTGGTAAGCCGGGAAGTGCTTTGTCGATTCGTGTGCGTGGTGCGACTTCGGTACAGGCAGGAAACGAGCCTTTGTATGTAATCGACGGAGTTCCAACCATGGATACGAGGGATTTGAATGTGAATGATATTGAAAGCATTCAGGTTTTGAAAGATGCTTCGTCGGCTGCGATTTATGGTGCGAGAGCTTCTAACGGCGTCGTTATCGTAACAACGAAAAGAGGTAAAGCCAATCAGTCTCAGGTTAGTTTTGGCGCATATTATGGCTTTTCAAATATTGCCAAAAAGATCAACGTCCTCAATCCGCAGCAATATGCTGATCTGATGAATGAAATGGGCAATAATGTAACCGTTGGAAGCCAGACTACGGATTGGAATAAAGAGGTTTTCAAAAAAGGCCATAACCAGAATTACCAGCTTTCTTTTTCCGGCGGTACCGACAAGAGTAAATACTTTGTGTCGGGTGCGATGACGAGAGATAACGGTATTATTAAACCGGCCAGCTACAACAGGTATTCATTCCGTGCAAATCTTGACAATCAGATCAAAAGCTGGTTTAAGCTGACAACCAATTTCAGTTATGCCAACGCGAAGATCAGAGATGTAAAAGACAATAATAACGCCGGTCGTAATGCAGTGGTTTTGGGTGCTTTGGGTGCTCCGCCAACGATGGGGATTTACACTCAGGATAGCATAAGAGGTACTATTTTTTCTACAAATCCGCTAAAAGCAGGATGGGACAATCCACTCGCTGCGATGTACGGACCTACCCAGGCGGCAAAGGATAACAGAATTTTTGGTAACGTGGTTGGAGACATTACTTTGGCAAAAGGGCTGTTTGTACGTTCCAATTTCGGGATCGATTACATGAATCATTCCAACGACTATTACCTCGATCCGTACCGGACTACCGAAGGCTGGGGAAGCAGTGGAAGTACGCACGGACTTGGAAATGCTACGAGAAGCAACTCGTTTACTTATCTGTGGGAAAATACGCTGAATTATGAAAAGAACTGGAACAAACATAATTTCTCAGCACTTGCCGGAACTACGGTTCAGAAAAATACCTGGAATAATTCGTACATCGCCGGCCGCGATTTTCCTTCTGACGGAATTGTGAAAACGATGAATGCCGCCAATGAAATTACAGACGCCTATACCGAACAATCCGAATGGTTTTTAAACTCATACCTGGGTCGGTTGATGTATAATTTTGACAGTAGATATTTGATCACAGCGAATTTCAGGGCGGACGGATCATCTAAACTGGCAAAGGGAAATCAATGGGGCTTCTTTCCATCGGTTTCTGCCGGATGGCGTATTTCTGCTGAGCCGTTTATGCAGGATGTCAAGTTTATCAATGACCTGAAACTACGAGGAGGCTGGGGACAGAATGGTAATCAGGAAGGATTGGCCAATTATGCGTCGTATGGTTTGAACACTTACACCCGTCGCACGCCTACCGTTCCGCCTTCCGGGCCTGCCGTTACGAATCCTTCATACGCTCCGAATCCTGATTTGAGATGGGAAACAACGACTCAAAGTAATATTGGTATTGACCTGAGTATGCTGCAGGGACGCGTGACGGTTACCGCGGACGCCTACCTGAAAAAGACGAATGATCTGCTGTTGAATGTGCCTTTGCCAAATACAAGCGGGTATACTTACATGCCAAGAAACTCAGGGAAACTTGAAAATAAAGGTCTTGAATTTGTACTGTCGACTGTGAATTTTGACAAATCTGCATTTCAATGGACAACGGATTTCAACATTGCTTTCAACAAGAATAAAATTACCGACTTACAGCTGAGCAAAATTTACCGTTATGCGGATGTGGAAGGACGTAGCGACCAGATCATCATTTTGCAGGAAGGTGCTTCATTGGGCACGTTTTACGGATATATTGCTGAGGGTGTAAATCCTGAAACGGGTGATATGATCTACAAAGATGTAAATGGCGATGGTGCTTTTTCTCCGTCTGACCGGACCATACTTGGATCTGCACAGCCGAAATTCACCTACGGAATGAATAATAACCTGACTTACAAAAGTTTCAGCTTATCGTTCCTGTTCCAGGGATCGCAGGGCAACAAGGCATTTAATGCATCCCGTTTGGAAACAGAAGGAATGTATGACAGTAAAAACCAGTCTACGGAAGTGTTGAGGCGTTGGCAAAAAGCGGGTGATATCACCGATATTCCAAGAGCGACAGATGGTAATGTGAACAACTCGCTGATTTCTTCTCGTTTTGTTGAAAATGCATCTTTCTTACGTCTTAAAAGCACAACAATTTCCTATGCTTTAAAGAAAGAATTTGCCAATAAAATTAAGTTGAGCAGAGCTTCTATTTACGTTACAGCGCAAAACCTGCTGACTTTTACGAAATACAAAGGGTTTGATCCTGAGGTAAATGCGTTTACTTCGAGCGGTGCAACTTTGGGTATCGACTATGGGACTTACCCGGTTTCACGTGCATTCGTAGCAGGTATTAATGTTCAGTTTTAATCAAAGAATTTTATGAAAAAGATAAGTTATATAGCTTTTTTACTGGGATCATCCATGCTGCTGCCCTCTTGTCAGGATCAGCTGGATTTAAAGCCAATTTCCCAAACAGTAGTTGGTGGTGACGGAACAGGAACGGCCGGTTCTTCTATCAAAGATGCGGCAAGTGCTGAAGCGGCTTTGGCGGGTTGTTATTCTATTTTCAAAAGCAGTTCATCGGAATATTATGTGATGGATTATTTTATATTGGGTGACGGCGAATCCGACAATGCTTATGCTGGTGCGGATAACGCGGCCTGGTTTGAAGTAGATGAATTCCGTATCCTGTCAACAAATGCGGTTGCAGCCAGAGACTGGCAATATTTGTACGGCCATGTTGCAAGTGCGAATTCCATTATTGCCAATGTTCCGAAAGTGACGGATGCGGGTTTATCGGCTGACCGGAAAGCGCAGATCGTGGGTGAAGCGAAATTTATGCGGGCACGTGCGTATTTCGATCTCGTTCGGATTTTTGGTGATATTCCTTTGGTAGTAGATGAACTGCCGACCATTACCTCTTCTAATGTGGAAGAAGTTTACGGGAAATTGTATCCTGCCAGAAGTTCTGCGGAGGATGTTTATACACAAATTATCAAGGATCTTGACGAAGCGGCTACGGTTGTTCCAAAGTCCGGTCCGGATAAAATGACTGTAACGCCGGGAGCCGTTTACACATTGCTGGCAAAGGTTTATGCGACAAAGAAGGATTGGGAAAAGGTAAAAACCAATGCAGATAAAGTAATCGGACTGGGTTATTCCTTAATGCCAAATTTCGAAGATCTTTGGGATGGAAAGCATGAAAACAGTGCGGAGGCTATTTTTGAACTAAATTTTGAAGATTGGTCAACCGGTGGAAACTGGGGTTCTTCGATGTTTTACGGTACGGATTGGAAGAAATTCAACACACCTTCCAACGATTTGTTAAAAGCTTATGACGACGAAAAAGACGTTGTTCGCAAGGCTTCGACAGTTTTCACGGCTGATGTAACTGGCAAATGGTCGGACAAATACTGGCCTTTGACGAAGTTTCCTTTTGCCTACAAAATGCGTAATACGGATGCTTCCCAAAATATAGTCATGTATCGTTTGGCGGATGTATTACTTTTAAAAGCGGAAGCACTCAATGAAACCGGCGATTTGGCTGGTGCCCGCACTTTGGTAAACCAGGTCAGAACTCGTGTAAAACTTCCGGCAGCAACTGCTGCTGACCAAACTGCAATGCGACTGGCAATAGAAAAAGAGCGTCGTCTGGAATTGGCATTTGAAGGCCAGCGCTGGTATGACCTGGCTCGTACGGACAGGGCAATTGCAGTGATGGACGCGGTTAAGGATGGTTCAGGAAACAGTTTGAAATATAATGTTACCCAAACCAGGTTACTATGGCCGATTCCACAAGGGGAAATTGATAAAAATGCGAGTTTGACCCAGAATAAAGGTTATTAAGAAACAGATTTCGGTCATGTTGAAAGCGGGTTAATTTGGTTGAATTACCTGTTTTCAACATGATTTTTCATTTAAATTACATACATGAGAAAGTTACTAATAGCTGTTTTTATTGGTTTGAGCGGAGCATTTGGGAGCTGCTCAGGAAAATCTCCCGCAACAGAAACGCCTCAGCCAACAGATACAACGACGGCAAACAAAGTTGCGGTTTGGGTTACGAATGGAACACAGAGTAAATTACTGAAAAGTGAAAATGCGCTTTCCATTGTGAAATCAGGCACGGTGCCCCCATCTGCAAATCTGATCAATATTGATTTTGGGTCCAAATTGCAGGAAATTGAAGGTTTTGGAGCGGCGCTAACAGGTTCGTCGGCTTATTTGATCAATAAAAAACTGAATGCCACGCAGCGGGAAACATTTCTGAAAGATTTGTTTGATCCGCAAACTGGTATCGGCGTAAGTTATTTGCGTATTACAATGGGTGCTTCAGACTTTTCTCTGGAAGATTTCACTTATGATGATTTGCCTGCCGGACAAACGGATGCGACGTTAAGCAAGTTTTCCATTGCAAAAGATCAGGATGATTTATTGCCTGTTTTGAAGTCAGTGGTAGGTTTGCAGCCGTCCATTAAAATCATGGCAACACCCTGGTCAGCGCCGGCTTGGATGAAAACCAGCGGAAAACTGGGAGGAGGAAGCCTTAAACCAGAATGGTATGCAGCCTATGCCAATTATTTTGTCAAGTATCTTGACGCATACAAAAAAGAGGGAATTACCATCGATGCCCTTTCTGTACAGAACGAACCGTTGCACGAAGCGGCCTATCCGTCGATGGGAATGGATTCCTCCGCACAGGGGGAATTTATTAAAAATCATCTGGGCCCACTTTTCAAGGATAACGGTATTAAGACAAAAATCCTGCTTTACGATCACAATTGGGACAGGCCGGGTTATCCGATGTCAATTCTGAGCGACCCAAAAGCGAGTCAGTTTGTAGCAGGTTCCGCTTTTCATGCTTATGGAGGAAATGTTTCTGCGATGAGTACGGTTCATGACAAGTTTCCTGACAAAGGACTTTATTTTACGGAAATCTCCGGTGGAAAATGGGCGACGAATTTTTCTGATAATCTGAAATGGAACATGTCCAATATTTTTATCGGAACGGTAAATAACTGGTCGAAAAACGCATTGTTGTGGAATATTGCTCTGGATGAAAATGATGGTCCTAAGAATAAAGGATGTGATAACTGCCGCGGCGTTGTAACGCTTTCTTCAAATGGCACCATTACAAAAAATGTAGAATATTACACAATCGCACATATGTCCAAATTCATACGTCCGGGCGCATTTCGGGTACAATCGGATAAGTTTGCTTCTGCTACTCAGCTGGAAAGCGTGGCGTTTGTAAATCCAGACGGATCAAAAACATTGGTTGTTCTGAACCAGGGAGCGGATAATAAAAAATTTACGGTTGGAGTCGGCGAAAATCAGTTCAGCTATACGATTGAGCCGAATACGGTGGTTACTTTGGTTTGGAAATAAAAGAATTTAAGGATGGCTAAGATTCAAATATTCTGGCTATCCTTAATGTCTTCTTTTTCATAAAATATCTTTCCTATTCGTTCAATGTGGTTGGTAAGTTCCGCATTATCAATCTGATTATAAATCGAAAGATCAAAATTGTAAGGCAAGAGCAAATCATCGAGTTGGTGATCAATTCTTGTCATTAACAAAGAGGTTAAGTTTGTTCCTTTAAATACAAAATCAATATCAGAGCCGGGTTTAAAATTGCCTTTTGCTCTCGATCCATATATCACAACCTGTTCAACGTCGGGAAACTGTTGTAACACGCTGGTGATGTTTTGTATCGTTATTTGACTTAAACCAAATTTCATTTTTAGAATTAAATTTTATTTCATGTCGACAAATCCGGTCATTTTAGCTTCAAAATCTCTAAATAAGCCGTTGTAAATA
The DNA here is from genome assembly GCF_019711195.1 of Dyadobacter sp. NIV53. NCBI lineage: Bacteria > Pseudomonadati > Bacteroidota > Cytophagia > Cytophagales > Spirosomataceae > Dyadobacter > Dyadobacter sp. NIV53. Next base: position 3,500,296 of record NZ_CP081299.1, on the reverse strand, counting down.
TTAATGATCTTAAAAACTATTTCATCAGCAGTAGCTTCATTGTACGTATGCGAAGTCAGGTTTCTGCTTCGAATCATATCCATCCACCCTTCTCCATCGGTTATAACGCCATTTTCAAAAGCCAGGCGAGTGGCGCTTCGCGAGCCCATTATTGCGGTGTTTCCTTCAAATTCAAAGAAATCTTTCATAACATTCCAGGCAAGCTCGTGCGTGTATTCGAATCTTTGAATCAGTCCCTCTTTTTCAAGATCTGAGAGATCATGTATTGCTACTACTTCCGCGACTGCATTTAATTTCCCAAATGCTTTTCTGAAATTGGAAAAGCGTTGAATCCATCTTGTGTCTTTTTCCATATAAATACACTAACTTATTAAAGATTTTTGCTGAGAAGTGTCAGTTTATACAAATGTAAGTAAGAAAAATTGTGATTAACCAGCTACTAAAAACTCAAAAGATTCGCACAAGATGAGACTTTAATTATTTTTTCAAATAAAAATATCCTTCACGCAACCGTAACATTTTATTCAACGTATCAGTAAGAAAAACAAAATAGCATGCCCGAGTATAACTCCGCCGTTCTTCAAGAACTACTCGACGGCTGTTTGAAGAAAAACCGCCGCAGTCAGGAATTGCTCTATAAGCAGTTCTACGGATATGCTATGAGTGTTTGTTTACGGTATTCGAAAAGTAAGGAAGAAGCAAAGGAAATACTCAACGATGGTTTTTTTAAGGTCTTTACAAAGCTCGAAAGTTTTGATACAGACCGTTCATTTAAAACATGGTTGGGTAGGATTATGATTAACACAGCCCTCGATCATTACAGGCAGGAAGTACGGCGCGACATTTATGAAAATGTCGAAGCGGGAGAACAAGTGTCTGTTGATGAAACGATTATCAGTAAGCTTGCCCACGAGGAACTGGTTGCCCTGATCCAAAAACTGACGCCTTCTTACAGACTGGTTTTTAGTTTATATGTTATTGACGGCTATACACACGAAGAAATTGCGGACCAATTGAAAATTTCACTTGGTGCTTCAAAATCAAACTTGTCACGGGCAAGAGAAAAATTAAGAGAGATGTTATCCAAAATAAACATTGACAATTATGATAGAGTTACCAGATGACGAACTGGATAAGCTCTTCAGAAAGTCATCAGAAGAGCTTGATCCTGATTATGAACCCAAAGACTGGAATGCTTTAAGTAAGCGCCTGGATCGGGAGGATGGGAAAACTCCGGCCGCATGGTTCCGTAAATGGTGGGTAGCGGGATTGTTGGCACTATTAGTACCGGTAGGTTTGGGCGTTTATTATTTATTAAGCGATTCCAATTCAGATAAAGAAAATGCTGAATACAGGACAAACTCAAAAATTACAGAATCTAAATCTGTGATACCGTCCGGATCTAAGGAAGCAAAATCTTTGGAAGAAGTAAAAAATAACCCGGTAGAATCTGGCGGGACAGGGGCTGGGAAAACCACCGCGGAAAATGAAAAAGCAGTTGAAAGCAGCAGTTTGGAAACGCCGGAGTCTGATAAAGTAGTTTCAAAAACAGTTGACGCAGAAAAACCAGAAAATGCAAAAATATTGCCCCGGAGCCAGTCTAAGACAGGCGGAGTGTACTTAGAGCCTAACCGCTCGAGAAGGAAGGTAGGCGAAGGGGCATTTTATTCTTATAAAAATAAAAGCAGGAATAGAAATAAAATTGGAATTGAAAAGAGTCTTACCAGGAATTCAGATGAAGAGGAAATTGCAGAAGCCAGGAATTCCGGTTTTGCTTTAAACAAGAGTGTTTCAGGTAAAAAAGCTGGTGAAGTGAATGTGTCAGCAGCGCAAAATAATAGTCTGACGATTACCAAACCAGATTCTTCGGCAGAGGAGAGCAGATTGTTATTATCAGCCGGTACATTACCTCATTTGCCGTTCAGCCAGGTAAAACCTTTGCAATTTCCTGCTATTGAATTAAGCAAAACGATTGAAACACCTGAACCGCCTCAACAGGAAAAACAAAACGAACCATATCCGAAAATGGCTTTTCGTTTTGGTTATTCTCCTGATCTGAGCACAGTAGGTTTAAAGAATTTCTCAAAACCTGGTTCGGCCGTTTCACTGATGATTGAATACGCGTTAATACGGAAATTATATCTTCAGGTAGGTGTAGTAAGGAGTGTAAAAGTGTACAACGCTAAAGCAGGCGAATATGAATGGCCTTCTGACTGGAAACCTCAAAAGGTGTATCCAACCAGTGTAGACGGAACATGTAAAATTTTCGAAATTCCATTGAATCTGAGATATGATATCAGTCAGAGTGACCGTTCAAGATGGTTTGCCGGAGCTGGAGTCTCGTCTTATTATATGGGGAATGAAAAATATATTTATAATTATCCTGAACATACTTATGGTGACGTTTGGCGTGATTATGAAACCAAGACAGGGTGGTATTTGCTAAGTCATGCAAATGCATCGATTGGGTATGAATACAGAATTTCAAAAAAACTCTCTCTGCTGGCTGAGCCATATGTAAAAATCCCTATCAAAAAAGTGGGTTATGGCAAAGTTGACCTCTTTACTGCTGGTATGTGGTTGTCAATCAGATATACGCCCGTTTTTAAGTAATACACATTTACAATTATTCACTCATATCTGTTAATCAATTACTCACTTATGGAAACGACGAAAGAAGACAAAATGAAACGTGGGGAATTCCTGAGAAGCCTTGGCCTGAGCACTTCAACCTTAATGGCATTCTATTGTTTGGGAACTACCATGACGGCATGCGGCACAGATTCTGACCCTGATCCGGTCGATCCGGGAACAGGGTCGGGCCTTACCGGTACTACCACAGGAAGCAATATTAATTTTACAGTTGATCTTACGCATACTTCCTACTCATCGCTTAAAACATCCGGACAATACAAAATAATAGGGGATGTACTCGTTGCTTTTACAACAGCAAGTGCCTACATCGCTTTATCCAAAATCTGTACGCATGAAGGAAATCCGGTACAATACCGCAGTGGCCTGAATGATGTTTATTGTCCAAGCCACCTTTCTGAATTCACTATTACGGGAGAAGTGGTACAAGGGCCGGCAACGACTGACTTGAAAGCCTATACCGCAACACTTTCAGCAGATGGAAATAAATTAACAGTAACCGCTTAATGAACAGAACTATGAACTCCGCCCGCATACTTCTTTTCGTTCTTTTGCCAACACTTGCTTTTGCACAGGACGACTTATTGAACCAACTACAAAAGCAGGATAGCACCCGGACTTTTCCGGTTACTGCCACTTTCAAATCCACAAGGGTGGTAAATGGGCAGTCGGTGGAAACGATGAAGAAAAATCATATGGACTTCCGGATTTCCCACCGCTTCGGAAGGCTTAATTCGGGAGCATATCAATTTTTTGGCCTCGATCAGGCGACCATGAGAATGGGGTTTGAGTATGGTATTACCGACAAATTCATGATAGGTGTCGGAAGGAGCACATCTCAAAAAGTGTATGACTTTTTTGGTAAATACAAACTGATCCAACAGTCAACCGGTGCACGCAATATACCTGTATCCGTTACACTTTTCGGTGGGACCGGTGTTGCTACGTTAAACAAGGAACTGGAATTTCAGGATAAAGTCTATTACACCGCGCAGGTTCTTTTGGCCCGGAAATTCGGAGAAAAATTTTCCCTGCAGCTTTCCCCGACCTGGCTGTTTCGCAATCATCCAGAAGTTACAGGAGATGAAAAATTGTTGCTGGCCGTGGGTATCGGCGGAAGATATAAGCTGTCGAAACGTGTTTCCCTGAATGGAGAATATTTTTATACTGCACGTGAAAAAAATACAGTTACAGCTCCCTACCATGACTCTATGTCATTCGGAGTTGATATTGAAACCGGAGGCCACGTTTTTCAGCTGCACTTTACCAATTCGCTGGGTATGATCGAAAAGCAGTTTATAGGAGAAACCACCGGAACCTGGGGAAAAGGGGATATTCATTACGGATTCAATCTTTCCCGAACATTTAGTTTTGACAAGAAAAGTAAGAGAGTACCCAATTAAACCAATCTTTTATGAAACGATACTTTTTGTCTGCCGTTATTTTAGCGGTACTAGGATCAGTACGTCCTGACAATGCAAAAGCTCAAAACACACTGTACTCTACCAGTGGCGGCAACACCCGTTTTTCATCCGAAACTCCGCTGGAAAATATCAATGCTGAAAACAAAAAAACACAGGCTATTTTAAATACATCCACCGGTGAGGTTGCTATCAGGATGAACATGGCTGATTTTGTTTTTCCCAATAAACTGATGCAGGAGCACTTCAATGAAAACTATATGGAATCGGCGAAATATCCAACGGCTACTTTCAGCGGAAAAATTGATAAAGCTATCGACTATACTAAGGACGGAGAATATGACGCCTCAGCAACCGGCAAATTCACGGTTCACGGCGTAACACAAACCAAATCAATTAAAGGCAAAATGAAAATTGACGGAGGAAAAATATCCATGCTTTCTGACTTTCAGGTAGCACTGACCGATCATAAAATTGACGTTCCTGAGATTGTATTTGTAAAAATAGCACAGGTCATTCAGGTGAAAGCTCAGTATGTACTTGCTCCACTGAAAAAATAACAGACGGATCATTTGTTATACGTTTTTGATTTTTAACAGCTTTAATGGAAAAAACACAGAAACGTATAACACTAAGGTTCGTTTATAATCCTGATATTATCTTCTCCTTTTCTTACCTGAGGTTTTCTTTTTGGAAACCGCTTTCTTCTTTTTAGCAACCGGCTTTTTCTTTACCGGCACCTTTTTCTTAACAGCAGTTTTACGTACAACAGGTTCAGCAATTTCCTCTTCTTCTGCCAATTCTTCCTCCGGTTCCGGAGAAGCGTTTGTTTCATTTTTGGATAATGCAAAATCCGTGTTTTCAGGATAATAAGGAAGTGATAAATTCAGTGCATCTTCCATATTTGTAGAAGCGTCAATCGCTTTAAGCCTGAACGAATAATTATAAATTTTGGCAGGAAGAAGGTATTTTTCGTGTACTCGCTGCGACCAGCTGTCATCACCTCCCAGTCCCATTTGGGCCAGGTCAATATTTACGGTCGTGTTATTGCCTCTTGCCAGAACTGCCCCTTTTTCCTTTGCCTCATTGAGCTGAGTATCCGAATAATCGTGCACATTTATATTGAAAAGCGAATCGCTGATGGCCAGTAATCCGGTACCTTCCTGATTGGTAACAGCCGCCCAGCGAACGTCTGTTTTATTTCCGTTTTCCTGCGGAGAAATATAGGGAAAATGCTGCGAAGCAACTGTTCCTGCATACAGCCCGATACGGCCACTTGTTTTTCTGTCAGAATACGTTTCGTGCGGCCCATTGCCATACCACTGCATTTTACTGAATGCGGCAGGCATGGAAAATTGCATACCTATTTTAGCCAGAGGCGGCCAGTTGCCCGAAGGAATGAAAGTATTACTGACATGAACATCGCCGGTGGCATATATGGTGTAAACAGAATTAACCTGAACTTCTCCATTTTTGCCTTTCAGCCTTTTACCAAGAATCACCCTGTATGCATGAGTATTGATCTGTTCAGTACGCATACTGGTAGAAACCTGTTTCAGCGAATCCAACCCCGCTTTATACCAATCTGATGCAAAGCTGTTATTTTTACCACCCAGATCATTATCAGTTGGAACCCGCCAAAAATTAGCATCCGGGCCTGATTTCAGCATTTCTTCTTTTTTGTTTTTAAAAGAAATGATCCCGCCTGCTTTTTTATCAAAAGTTACAGAAAAATTCTGGCCGTTAATGACTAATCTGTTACTATTGATCTGAGTTGTTTTTAGTGCTGTATGATCAGTCAGGCTGATACTCCTGATTTCTGGTAATACTGCAAAAACCGGAACTTGCTGCCAGGCAATTTCATGCCCTTTTGGAGCCCATGATGTTGCGGTTTTTAATGTTAAACTCAAATTTAAAAAGTACTCACTTTTAGCTGATCTGGCATTTGCAGGTATTTCATACGGAATGGTCAGCTGCTGTGCCTGATGAGCAGGAACGTCCAGATCCGCGATAATTCCTTTTCCGATAATTTTACCATTTTCCTGTAAAGACCACGAAAGTTCAAAACCGTTCAGTGGGATAAAATCGTAGTTATTACGGATTGTTATTACTTTCTGTCCTTGCAGGAGCGTATCCGGCATTTCAAATTTGACGTACTGGTAGACCTTTTTAACTTCATTGATCTCAGGCTGAGGAACACGGTCAGGATTTACCAACCCGTCACCGGCATTGGCTCCGTCGATCTCATTGAAATAATCCCAATATGCAGAACCGTCCGGATTTTTAAGTTTCAAACCCTGATCAGCCCAATCCCAGATGAAACCGCCCTGCATGGTGTGATTTTTTTCAATTACGTCCCAGTATTCTTTCAGATTTCCAATGCTGTTTCCCATCCCGTGTGCATATTCACAAATAATCAAAGGACGGGTTTTGTCCTGTTTTACGAGTTCAAGCATATCTTCCGTGGATGGATACATGACTGAAATAATATCGAAATTGCTTAGCGTAGCAGGTTTGTAATCTTTCCTTCCTTCGTAATGAATGGGCCGGGAAGAATCAGCCAGACGGATAAAGTCAGCCATCGCCGTAAAATTATCACCCATTCCCGATTCATTGCCCAGTGACCAGATAATTACCGAAGGATGGTTTTTATCCCGTTCCACCATCGCAGTTCCGCGTTCCAGAAACGCTGCCTTCCATTCAGGTTTGTCGGCCAGGATAATATTTTTACTCCATAATTCATGGCTTTCAATATTGGCTTCATCCATTACATACAGGCCAATCTGGTCGCAGAGGTTATACCATTCCGAAACATTGGGATAATGCGATGTACGTACGGCATTGATGTTGTTTTGTTTCATCAGCGTGATGTCCCGGATCATGGATTCCCGGCTGATAACCCGTCCCGTTTCAGGATCGAACTCGTGACGGTTTACACCTTTAATCAAGATCGCCTTGCCATTAACAAGTAGCTGCCCGTTTCTTATCCGGACTTCACGAAACCCTACTTTCTGGCTGACCGCTTCGAGTATTTTTCCATCCGAATTCATCAGTTGGATAGTCAGGGTATATAAATAGGGCGTTTCTGCGCTCCATTTAGCAGGATTAGGTACAGGTATGCTTAATCTTACCGCTGCTTCCTTCGCCGGTTCCAGATCACCGATCATGCGGCTTACGGGTTCAGTAACCAGGGATTTTTTTTCATCATACAAAGTGAAAACCAACTGATGTGCATGAATTGCCGGGGTGCCAAAGTTTTTTACAAATGCATTTATTTTAAGTGTAGCGTCTTTATAATCAGCACTGAGATCGGTTTGTACGGAGTAGTCGGTAATTGCGGTTTTTGGAAGAATAAGCAGATTAACATCCCGGAAAATACCTGACAAACGCCAAAAATCCTGATCTTCCAGATAGCTTCCGTCGGACCAGTTGATCACCTGCACTGCCAGCTGATTAACTCCTGGCTTTATATCTTCGGTTACATCAAATTCAAAGGGAGTCATCCCATCTTCGTGATATCCGATTGCCACGCCGTTCAGCCAGACATAACAAGCCGACTGAACACCTTCGAAACGCAGAAAAACAGTTTTATCTTTAATATATTCAGGTGCTCCAAATGCTTTGCGGTACATCCCGACCGAATTTGTATCGGCAACAATACGCGGCGGATTTGCCTTAAACGGATGTTTAATATTCGTAAATATGGGGCGGTCGTAGGCGCGGCCTTCTTTTGCAGCAACTACCTGCCAGTTGGAAGGAACAGGAATGTCGTCCCAGCTAACGGCAGAAAGTTTTGGGTCAAAAAAATTAGGTAATGCTTTGGACGGATGCGAAGCCCATTTGAATTTCCAGGTTCCGTTCAGAGACATTACAAACGGTGATTTTTTATCCGCCTGTAACGCACTTTTTTCATCCGGGTACGGAATGAAATCTGCACGTTTAGGTTCTGTATTAATGCTGAAGGCCTTTGGGTCCTGCCATTCAGGAATATTTTGGGCTAGCCCGTAATCACTAAAAATCAATAGCAAAAAACAAATAATAGCAGGAGAGCGAAAGGTGTGTAATCGTGGCATATTTAACACTTGGGCGAAACAAATTGATCTTTTAATGATATTTATTTAAGAACAGGGAAGGTTGTATTTTTTTCAAAATTAGACATAAACAAAAGAAACAGGAGTGAAATAAAACCATAAATGAAGTTTTATTTCCATAATGCTATTAATTTGTCGCATTGAATTAAAACTTTTCTATGCTATTAGCAGTCGACGTTGGTAATACCGACACCGTTTTTGGACTTTATCAGACAGGCACCTGGAACCATATATGGCGCATGCGTTCATTGGTCCATGAAAATGTATCACATTATGAATCAAAATTAAGGCTGCATTTTTTAGAAGCAGGTTTATCATTTGGCGATGTAAAAACGGTTGTGTTATGCAGTGTTGTACCGGATATGACACCGATCATTCAAAAAATGCTGCGTTCACTATTTGGAGATGAAATTATTATGGTCGGGCCGGATATTTATCCCGAACTGGATATTGCCATTGATCATCCCCACGAAATCGGGGCCGACCTGATTGCCAATGCAGTAGCGGTGATGTCACGCTATAAACAAAATTGTGTAGTTGTCGATTTTGGTACGGCACTTACATTTACGACTGTTTCCAAAGATGGGAAAATATTAGGTGTTGCGATTTTGCCGGGTTTGGTAACGGCTGTTAAAGCACTCTTTGCCAATACGGCCCAGCTTCCCGAAGTTCCATTAAAATTGCCTGCTTCTGCTATTGGAAAAAATACGACAGAAGCAATCCAGGCAGGAATTTTACTGGGTTACGAAGGTTTGGTAAAATCACTTATTCTCAGGATCAGGACCGAACTGGGTGGAGATTGCATTGCAGTTGCCACGGGTGGGTTATCATCTATAATTGAAACACTCAAAGACGAATTTGTAGAAATCGACAGAAAACTAACACTGGACGGTCTGAGAATCATAGGAGAAAGAGTGAAAAGTTTTTAAGGTTACACAGAGAACCACGGAGTAAAAAGAGCTGACGCTGCACGAAGCCACAGCGTTTTTTAATTATTCTCTGTGGTTCTCCACCGTACTCTGTGTACCTCTGTGTAACCTCCCTATCCACGGAAGATTCCGCTTTCAATCTTTACCAAATCCACCACCGGCTGATTGTACAAATATATCCAGCAATCCAAAACAGACTCATCTTCCATTTTTACAGGAACAATCCGCCTGACGTATAAACTTACATTTTCGTCTTCAAAAACTTCCTCGTACTCATCCAGTTCCCTGATCAGATCTGGTACATTTTGTAGTTCGTACACTTCACCATAAACTGTTGATTCACTGTCTTTTTCATAAACAGCACCCGGATACCAGTCTATTTTGTATAACAAACCAGGGAATGATCCGTTACCTTTAAAAACAGAAGAAGCATGCAGTTTTTGGGCAAAAGGATTACTGAATCCCTGCATGAGGGTGCCATAAACGAATAAATATTCCGGGCCTGCTGCCATGAAAATGAACAGATTTAATTTTATCTGTGAATAGTTATAATTTATAGAATTTTTCTATTCCAATATACAATCTGTTAACTTCTGATATTATTAAAAGTGGTATTTTTCTTATATTTACAGATATAGCTCTTCATCTTACAATAATACATCATGTACGAAAAGAATCTGGGAACAAAGCAAAAAGCATTAAAGATCAATCTGGATCGCCGGATTTACGGTTCATTTGCTGAGATCGGGGCCGGACAGGAAACGGCTGCATTTTTCTTTAAAGCCGGCGGCGCTTCCGGTACGGTTGCCAAAACCATGTCGGCTTATGACATGACATTCAGTGATGCTATTTACGGAACAGAAGAAGGCGGGCGGTATGTAGTGGAATCGAGGCTGATGAAAATGCTGAACAGGGAATATAACCTGGTTGAGAAACGCCTTTCTGAAAAACGCGGAGTCGACAGCCAGTTTTTTGCTTTTGCCAATACAGTGGTTGCGCTTAATTTCCAGAAAACAAATGAATCGCACGGCTGGATCGGACTTCAATTTCAGCTTACCCCATGCGGGCCGACTAATTATGTCGTGATCCATGTCCGGATGCGCGATGATGAAAACCTTTTACAGCAGCAGGCACTGGGAATTATTGGTGTAAATCTGATGTACGGCTGTTTTTTCTACTATAAATCTCCCGAGATATTGTTGCTGTCGCTCATGGACGATCTGACTTCTGATCGTATTGAGATTGATATGGTGCGGTTTAGCGGCCCTGATTTTGCGAAAGTGGATAACCGTCTGATGAGCCTTCGTCTTGTTAAAAACGGGTTTACCGATGCAGCATTATTTGGAAGTGACGGCGGGGTTCTGCAACCTTCCGAAGCATTATACAAAAAACATATCCTGATGATGCGTGGCCGTTTGCGCCCGATCACCAATGTACATATTGACCTGATCAGCAACGGGCAAAGGCAGTTTCTGGCCGAACCGGATGTGGATGAATCAGAAGGTCGTACTGGTTTCGGAGCTGACTTTACACAACCTGAAAAGCGGTGACCGCGATATTGACGAAAAGGATTTTCTGGATCGTGTCGATATTCTGTGTTCACTGGGGCACATGGTAATGATCTCGAATCACCACGAATATTTCCGTTTGATGGCATATCTGTCGAGGCTTACAAAACTGAAAGTGGGCTTACTCTTGGGTAGCCCGAGTTTGCAGGATATTTTTGAAGAAAAACATTACGAATTCCTTCCCGGAGGAATTCTGGAATCATTTGCAACATTGTTCAGCCGTAAAGTAAAGCTCTTCATTTATCCGACTTTACAACCGGATGGCTCTGTTTACAGCTGCGAAAATTTTATTATTCCTGATCATCTCCGTCCATTGTTTCAATATCTGGTTATCAACAATAAAATTGAAGATATCCATAATTATAACAAGGAAAATATGAGTATGACCACGGATAGCGTTTTGGAAAAAATCAAGAGAGGCGAACCTGGCTGGGAAAAACTTGTACCGGAAAACGTGGCACAGATCATTAAAGAAAAGTCGCTTTTCGGCCTGCCTAATGAAGACAATTATGTGGATACCGTAAAACAAATCCACCAGGCTGTCGGGAATCTTTGATAATTTTTTGAGGCCTTATGTTATTGTGCTTAATAACTATTTTGCGTACACAAGCTTGTTAGAAATAATGTTATTGTCCCGAGTTGCCAAAATGCTGTCAGATTGAGCGGAGTCGAAATCTGACAGCATTTTGGCCATTTCAAACAAACATCATTTAATTCCGTGGATCGCCAGTGATTTAAAGATAACTTCACCGTCAGAAACCAATTCTATTTTACCTTCGTGTTTGGTTGGGAAAACCATATCGGTCATTACTTTTTCACCATCGTTCGCAAAAATCTCCACCACCGACTGATCTACCAATAGATGGAGTTTTAATACACCATTTTGTGGTTTCACTGTTACGGACTCAATACTTGGGAAACGTTCGTGGAAATCCACGTTTCCTGATTTCTTCCGGTCAAAAGATAAGGTGCTGCTTGAAACATCGTACGTCAGGCTGCTTTCCTCACTTCCGCTTTTTAACAAATTAATCCCTATTTTTTTGGCAGAGCCCAGACTGATCTCAGCTTCCACTTCATAAGATTCTCCACTGAAATCAAGCGAATGGTTACCGGATACTTTGAGGTCTTTTTCATCCAGCCCAGCTTCCTGTTTTGATTTGAGAGAAACCGGAGTTTGAATCAGCCTGTAACCTGCCGGCGTAGACTGCAAGCTCAGTTCCCGAGGTACAGACATAGAACCTTTAAATTTGGCAGAAGGCAATTTATTGGCATATTCCCAGTCATTGATCCAGCCAATCATCACCGGTTTTGTATGACTTGCGGGAAGACTGTTGAATGGAATTCCTGCATAAAAATCCTTTCCTTCATCTACATACAGAATTTCGTCCTGCTTTTGCGGAGTAAAAGTTTTTCCGTCAAAATCTCCCACAAAGTATTGCATCGCCAGATAATTTTTTTGCCGGTGCCCGCTGGAAACTGTGAGGATCCATTTCTTCTGATCGCTTCCTTCCACAGGAATGGGAAACAATGCCGGGCATTCCCAAATTTTAGTCATATCACCTTTTTTCCCAAACTCGCTCATCAGTTTCCATTCTTTCAGGTTCTGTGACTGATAAAACTGAACCGTATAATCCAGCGGTTTCACCACGCTCATAATCCATTTTTTATCGGGTGCATACCAGAAAACATTCGGGTCACGAAAATCTTTTAACCCAATATTCAGCACCGGATTTTTATCATATTGTTTCCATGTCCGGCCTTTGTCGGCACTATAGGCAATGCTCTGATGCTGGGCTACTCCCTTTCCGCTGGCGTGCACATTGGAAGTGTAAATCGCGACCATTCCATTTTTTTTGCCTTTTTCAAAAAAGCCGGAAGTATTGGCACTATCAATTACTGCACTTCCCGAAAAGATCATGGTTTGTGTCGTGTCATCCTTATTTCTGAATTCCTTCAATGCAACTGGCAGATGCTCCCACGTCAGCAGATCTTTACTAACAGCATGTCCCCAGCTCATGTGTCCCCATTCGTTGCCGAACGGATTATACTGGTAAAACAAATGATATTCACCATCCAGATATACCATACCGTTCGGATCATTGATCCAGTTTTGTATTGGAGTAAAGTGGTAAACCGGCCGGTAAAGTTCTCTTTTAGTCGATTCTTCCTCTTCCTTTTTATCTTTATTCTGGCATGATAATATGGCAATTCCCAAGAACACGGCAATAACTAAGTTTTTCAACATAAATGGTTTGGTTTAAACGATTTCTTTTATAGAGCAGTCGGCGGTCGGCTATCAGCAGTCAGCTGTTGGCTATCGGTGGGACGGCTAAGTCAAAAGCCGACTGCCGATAGCTGATAGCCTTACCCTTAAAAGCCCGGATTCTGTTTATATAACCCTTTTGTAAAATTGATTTCTTTCTGGGGAATAGGTAAATATTCATCCCGGCCTGCTGTAAACCGGGCACCATTCAGATACGATCTCCTGGTTTTTTCTTTGGCCAGATAAGCATTTAAAGTCGGCTCAGCGATTCCCCATCGAACCAGGTCAAAAAAACGTGGGCTTTCCATCGCAAATTCCAGCCTTCTTTCCCATTGCAGCGCTTTTCTTGCATAAGCCTGCGTCCAGTTAGCAGCAGTATATGGTTTGATCAGGTATTTTGAAGGATCAGTACCATCTGCTTTTTTGGTACGGGCTGTACTGGCGGCGGCTCTTTCCCTTACTTTATTGATCAGAGGCAACGCCAATGCCTGTTGTCCCAGTTCAATATAGGCCTCTGCCTGGAATAAAAGTACATCGGCGTACCGGATAATATCAATGTTTTTGGATGTTCCGATAAAAGGGCCTTGTTTTTTGTAACAGCTGCACGTTGCCAGTTGCTGCTCTTTCATGCTTTGAAAATTACCGTAAACACCCGCATCGCGTATCCATGCATTGCTGAATGGAAGTGCTGCATTGTATTTATACGGATGGCCGTCAATCCCGATCGTATGATCTACACGCGGATCAACAGTTGCAGTGTTAAAATCAATGCTGGTTTCGTTAAAATTATCAAATTTCGGCAGACCGTCGGCACCGGTACCAAAAGCATTGGCAAGGTTCTGGCTGGGCTGATGGAATCCGCAACATCCGTACTGAGGTGCGCCATGAGGATAATTCAAACCTGTTACGGTACTTATTCTTCCCAAAGCTGTTCCGTCGTTGATAGAATACTGTATGGCAAAAATTGACTCAGGGCCATTATCATAGCCATCCAGAAAATTTTCTGCAAAATCGGGCTGCAAATTGTATTTACCTGAACTGATCACGGTTTGCGTAAGCGTCACTACTTCCTGTAACCTGGTTTTATTGATATTTGTTACTTTATGGCTATCATCCTGTTCGTAAGCCTGATACAGCCTTAACTTTGCCAGATAAGCCGAAGCGGAAAGTTTGCTTGCCCTGCCAATCTGTGTTTGTGTTTCGGGCAGATTGTCTATCGCAAACTGAAAATCTTCTGCAATTTTATCCCAAAGCTGATCACTCGTAAATTCCTGATTGGAAGTTTTGAGTATGTCTTCACTCGACAGAATTTCGGTAATATAAGGAATGCGGTTAAAAAGCATTTTGAGCATAAAATGAGAATGAGCCCTCAAAAAGCGCAGTTCGCCCAAACGTGTATTTTTTAACGGGAAATCTGTTTCCGAAAAAGTATTGATCGTTTTAATGGCAAAGTTCGTCCTGGAAATAGCTTTGTAAAAATTTTCCCACGTATAAGGATGCATGAATCCGTCGCCTTGCTGTGCCTGTGTGAGGTTGTACTGTTCATAAAAATTAATATCTGCCACATCCGCCACACCGCCGCCTCCTTTATATGCATCATCCGAACGTACACTCCCATATACCCACATACTCGTCATCGGCCCGATCATTTCATCGTTGCCGATTCCGGCGTAGGCAGCAGTTACCAGTGCTTCCGCATTTGCAGGAGTAGAAACGCTTTCGGTGGACAAAGTGCCCTGCGGTTCGTAGTCAAGAAAATCGCTGCATGAGGCAAATGTCAGCAAAGCTGTCAACAGCAGATTGATTACTAATATGTTCTTTTTCATTTTATTTAAAATTGAGATTTTTTAGAAAATGGTCAGGAAATCCTAGAAATTAAGATTGACACCAAATGTGAAAACGCGTGGTACAGGAATGTCATTTACATTAATTCTTTCAGGATCAGGCCCTTTGAAGCTCTTACTTTTGATCCAGAATAAATTTTCCGCCATGACATACAATCTCAGCTGTTCCAATCCTATTTTACCAACCGGAAGATCTTTTAAAGTATATCCCAGCTGTACGTTCCGTAATTTGAAATAGGAAGTATTTACATTGAAATAATCGGAAGTACGGGTTTCGCCGTTGCCATCAGATAAAGTAAGGGCGGGAGTCTTAGAACCTGTGTTCTGAGGCGACCAGGCGTCAAAAACACCGGGGCCGACATTGTCACGTCCACGAATAAAATCATTGTAAAAAGTGTATGGGTCAAATCCTGTTCTTCCGGCAATACCTGAACCAAAAAATGAAAAGTCAAAGTTTTTGTATCCAATATCGACTCTGGCGCTGTATTCCAGTCCGGGTAAAGTGGTGCCGAAAAATTCCTGGTCAAGTGTATTGATCACCCCATCATTATTCAGATCGACGTAGCGGATACGGCCGGGAGCGGCTCCAACCTGTGTAGCGTGCCCATCCACTTCTGCCTGATTCTGGAAAAGCCCGTCAGTTCTGTATCCGAAAAGATCCAGTTGGGAATGGCCGATAATGGTAGTAACCGCATTTCCTGCAAATGCAGAGCGCACTTCTTCGGGTAAAACCGTTATTTTATCCCTGAAACGCCCAAAATTGGTAAAAATGCTGTATGTGAAATCTCCTGCCGGTTTGCCCAGATAACCCAATGAAAGTTCAAAACCTTTGTTCGTTTTCGTAGCTCCGTTTACAAATTTCAATTGTCCTTCGCCAACAGCCGCCGCAACGGGAGGTTTGATCAGGATATCACTGGTTTTTCTTGTAAAATAATCCAGCGAGCCAACGATGCTTCCTTCAAGAAATCCAAAATCGAGGCCTACGTTCAGTTCATCCGTTGTCTCCCATTTCAAAGCTGCATTAGGTGCTTGTGTGGAAACAAAGCCGGATGGTAAATTTCCTGTGTTGGTGCCGTTCAAATCATAAGCTGTACCAATGTTCCAGTATTGATCAAAAAAGGAATTGTGCCCATTTGGAGCTTGCGAGGCCAATGTTCCATAACGTGGTTCAAAGAGCCCGAATCTTGCCAGGTCACCAATATCCTGATTACCGACACGGCCGGCTCCGGCCCTTAATTTCAGATTGGATATAGCCGACACATTTTTCATGAATGCTTCTTTATCAATTCTCCAGCCAACAGAAACGGCTGGAAAAATTCCATAACGATTATCCGGCCCAAAACGGGAGGAACCATCCCGGCGAACGGTCAGGGCAGCCAGATACCGGTCCGAAAATGCATAATCAACACGCGCAAACTGAGATAAAAGCCTGCTTCCCGTTGCTGTACCAAAACTATTGGCATTACCCGATCCTGCACTTAATACGAAATAGTCCTCCGTTTGTACGGCAAAGTTCTCCTTGTAGGAAGTAACATCATTCAGATTGTCTTTAATTGATTCAATACCCGCCAGAAGTTTGAACTGATGCTCGCCCAATGAGAAATTAAAACGTGCTGTATTGGACCAGGTCAGGCTCAAAAATTTATTATTGTTAAGCGTAAGACTGTTCAGGGAACGGGCTATAAATCCTTCTTTATAAGATTGTTCAATATTTTTGAGTGAATATGCTGCATTGTCCATTCCGAGGGAAGACCTGATAAAAAGATTTTTCACGGGTTCAATTTCTGTAAATACATTCCCGAAAAGAAAAGTCCGGTTTGTATTATCCCAGCGATTGATATACTGCATGTGCAGCGGATTATTTCTGTCTGAGTAACCCGAACCGACTGGTCCTGCAAACTGCCCGTCGAGTGTGTAAACCGGAATTGTAGGTGCCAGAGTGATGGCAAGGCCGGGTGTTGGTGCATTACCAAGATCGGTAGCCACCAGTGTTTCATCGGAAGTTACCACCTGCGTATTGATCCCGAATTTTACTCTGTCATTAATCAGGCTCGTTGCTGCATTGATCCTTCCCGAAATCCTTTTATACTTCGTGTATTTCAGCATTCCGGAATTGTGGATATATCCCAGATTGATCAGCAGTGATGAATTTTTTGTTCCGGTAGAAAGTGTCAGGTCGTTATTGGTAACATAACCCTTTTTGTACATTTCTTTCTGCCAGTCCGTATCACCTGCCGGCGTATTCGGGTCACCGCCAACCAGTGGTTTTACACTCACACTATTGAGGACAGGATTCTGGAAATTTTTATTCCAGTCAAATGAATAAATTTCGCCATAACCTGATGCCGGATCAACACCGTCATTTACAGAAGCCTGCCAAAGTGCACGGCCACGGTCAACGGCATTCAGCATTTTAAAACGCTGCGGTTTTTCAGATTGGGAAGAAATACTGGAATTGAACTGGACATTGATCTTGCCATCTGTATTTCCGCCGTTATTGGTTGTAACAATAATGACACCATTGGAAGCCCTTGACCCATAGATAGATGAAGCCGAAGCATCTTTCAATACCTGA
Organism: Dyadobacter sp. NIV53; assembly: GCF_019711195.1. Taxonomy (NCBI): domain Bacteria; kingdom Pseudomonadati; phylum Bacteroidota; class Cytophagia; order Cytophagales; family Spirosomataceae; genus Dyadobacter; species Dyadobacter sp. NIV53. The sequence goes on along the minus strand of NZ_CP081299.1, from coordinate 3,482,953 downwards.
ACAGATTTGATCGCACTTGAATTGAGGCTTTGAAATACCTGAGAACGTTTGGTTGGAACCCCGTCAATTACATAAAGCGGATCAGTATTTCCCAATGTATTAACTCCACGTATCAAAATCCGGCTGTTATCTCCGGAAGGCGTGCCCGTTTTTTCTACATATAATCCCGGCACACGTCCTTGCAAAGCCTGCATCGGATTCCCTGAACTGGTATTTTTAATAGGTTCCAGGTCAACTACAACAACGGCACCGGTGAGGTCTTCTTTTCGTGAACTTGTATAACCAACCACTACCACTTCGTTCAGGCTTTTAGCATCGGCATTGAGGGTTACATCTACAATTGATTTATTCTCCACTGCCACTTCTTTGGCAAGCATCCCTACGTACGAAAATACCAGCGTTGCATTGGAAGCTACCGCGATGCTATATTTCCCGTCCACATCACTTACAGCTCCGTTGGTTTTCCCTTTTTCAAGTACACTCACACCCGGAAGCACCTCTCCGTCAGCAGATTTGACAGTTCCCGATACAGTAATCGAATTTTGTGCAAATGCCAGTTGCATACTGCACAGGATGGCAAACACCATCATTAGTAATCGTTTGTCCATTGAAATTATTGGTTAACGTTAAGAAAATGACTAAGCTCAGATTCAGAAACCGAAGGCGTAGCGCCCTTATGCGTTGCCACCAGTGCACCTACTGCACAGGCCTTTCTAAGCGCAATGGAAATGGATGAACCTGAGATATATTCTTTAAGAAACATAGCAAGAAAGGAGTCACCGCTGCCAATAGTATCCTGAACCTGAACGGGATAGCCCGACTGATTAAAAAAGCCATCGTGGTTTAATACTTTGGCACCGTCAGCTCCGAGAGTAATACATATCATTTGCAGGTTAAAGCGCTCAAAGAGGAATTTCATCTGGGTTTCCAGGTCAGGTAATATGCCGTACCAGCCTGCTACTGTGTCCAGTTCCTGTTCATTCATTTTAACGATATCTGCTTTTTGAAGCAAATACTCGGCAGTCGGACGGTCGAAATGAGGCGGACGGATATTTACGTCAAATACTTTTAGTTTTGCAACTTCTAAAAGCTCATAAAGTGTTTCCCTGGATTGCGGACTTCTTGCCGACAAACTTCCATAAACAAAAACATCGGACTCAGAAACCAGTTTTTTATTCTCCGGAGTAACCTGAATATAATCCCATGCAACTGGCTGGACGATCTTGTAAGTGACCTCTGTTTTGTTTGTCAGGTTAACTTTTACAATACCGGTCAAATGTGTAATTCCGGTTTGGATATAATCGGTTTGTAATCCTTGCCTGCCGAGATATTCCATCAGTTCGCTGCCCAGATCGTCGTCACCCACCCGGCTGATAAAAGCGGGGTCAAGCCCAAAGTTTTTGAGATGGATAGCAACATTCATAGGTGCACCGCCGGGCTGCTTTCCGGTAGGCAGCATGTCCCAGAGCATTTCGCCAAAAATTGTTAATTGAGTTTTCATAAACGGGAGATTAATGTAAAATCATAGTCTTTTCAATACGTTCGAGAGAAGTTCCTTTGGTTTCGGGCATGAGCCGCCACACGAAAATGAGCTGTAAAACCATCATCAGTGCAAAGAAGGAAAAGGTGATGCCCCCGCCCAGATATTCTGCAATGATCGGAAAGGAAAATGCGATTATAGCAGCCATAAACCAGTGTGTGAAACTGCCTAAGGCCTGTCCGTGAGCACGTACTTCATTGGGGAAAATTTCGGATATAAAAACCCATATCACCGCTCCCTGCGAAAAAGCAAAAAAGGCGATATAGACGAACAGGAAGATGGGTACACCCGAAAAATCCTGTATAAAGAAGGCTCTGGCAACAAGTCCTAATGTAATGATAACGCCCACTGAACCAATGGCCATCAGTGTTCTGCGACCAAAACGGTCAATAAAATTGATGGCCAAAAGCGTAAAAGCGAAATTGACAAAACCAATGCCGGCAGAAGATAAAAAGGCTGCTTTTGCACCTAATCCGGTCATTTCAAAAATGCGCGGACTGTAATAGATAATGGCATTGATACCCGAAACCTGGTTGAAAACAGCAAAGAGGATAGCCAGAGTTACCGGTGTCTTATATTTCGCTGAAAATAATTTTGCTTTTGGCTGCTCGTTGGTTTCCTTACTGGCTTTTAATATTGCCTGTAGGGTTTCCTCACTGGTTTCAGGGTCTATAATGTCAAGAACTGTTTTAGCTTCCTGCGCTTTGCCTTTTTTCATGATTAGCCAGCGAGGACTTTCTGGTACATACAAAATCGCAAGTAAGAATACCAGGGAAGGCACCGCCTGTACGCCCAGCATCCAGCGCCAGGCGTTTTCTCCCATGTCCTGCATAAAATAATTAGAGAAATAGGCGATCAGGATTCCGAAAACTACATTGAACTGGAAGAGGCCTACCATTTTGCCCCTGTTTTTTGCCGGAGAAATTTCAGAAATGTACATTGGAGCGGCCACGGAGGAAGCACCTACACCAAGTCCACCCATAAAACGAAAGAAGATGAAGGCATACCAATTGGTAGCAAGAGCCGAGCCGAGAGAGGAAACCAGATATAAAACGGCTATCCAGAATAAAGTTGATTTACGGCCCAAACGATCGGCTGGAATTCCGCCAAGCATGGCCCCAAGTACAGTTCCGATGAGTGCTATGGAAACTGTGAAGCCATGTTCAACAGGCGATAATTCCCATAAATGCTGAATAGACTTTTCTGCGCCGGAGATAACCGCTGTGTCGAATCCAAATAGAAATCCTCCCAGCGCTACAACGACCGACCAAACTAATACTTTGCTGTTTTTCATAAGTAGCTCTGATTTTTAATCAAAACTACCGCTGTTGATTACTTTGAATAACTAAATAATATCTCAAAAAAGTTAAAGTTTGATACGATTATCTAATTTTTAATCAAACTGTTGATTATCAAATGATTAGCTGTAAGTTGATTCATTACAGGAGATGGGATATTTTCAATTTTGATACATTACCTTTAAAAAATGTAACATTATTTAAATTAACAATTTATGAATTGTATAATGTTTTTAAAATATTAAATAATATGAGGATTTGCTATTGAAAGTTTGTTGTATGAATTGTCTCTGGAAAGTTGGAGTGCGCATCCGTGGCACGGCTGATCTATCAGGCTTTTCACTAAGCTTTATAGTTCAGCCGTGCCACGGATTTATTATCCATTTTTCTTAAATCTTAAAAATCATGATTTTTTATATTCCAGCGGCGTCTGGTTATATTTCCCTTTAAAGGCAGTAGAGAAATAAGTAGGAGAAGAAAAGCCGACTTTGTAAGCAATGTCTGAAACAGTCAGATCATCGCGTCTCAATAAAAACTTGGCCTTGTTTAAGCGAATTTGCTGAATATATTCATTAACACTCAATCCCAGAAGTGCTTTCACTTTCCGGTATAACTGAACCCTGGACATTCCAAGATCTTTGCCGATATCTTCTACGTTCAATTCCGAATTGCTGTAATGTTCTTCAATATAAGCCGTAAAACTGGTCAGGAATTTTTTATCAATCTTATTCGGATTTGTACCTACCGATGTTTCAACGGGTAGTTCACTGGTAAAATGTTCCCGCAGCAGGGCACGGTTTTTCAACAATGTTTTAATCATTTCCCCGACATATTCCAGGTTAAAAGGTTTGGTAATGTATGCATCCACGCCAGTCCGGATTCCTTCAATCTGTTGTTCGGGACTGGCTTTGGCAGTAAGCAGAATGACCGGAATGTGTGAAGTCCTGAAATCGGTTTTCAGGATAGACGCCAGACTGAGACCGTCTTTTTTTGGCAGCATGACGTCACAGATAATCAGGTCCGGAATATGCTCAAATGCTGATCTGAGGCCATCTTCTCCATCTGCTGCTTTATAAATGTGGTAACTTTTTAGTAATTTCTGTTCGAGCAAAGTGCTGAGGTCAGTATTGTCTTCGATAATCAGGATCGATTGTTCATGATGAGTGCCGACAGCAGTTTCCGGAATTGTTAAAGCATTGTTTTCATCTGAAATTTCAAAGTTTTGAGTCATTGAAAAATCTTCAACAGGCTCATTTCTGCGTTCCTCTTCCTGAAAATGTGTGTGGCCCAGCGGCAATTCAATCGTAAAGCAGGTTTCCTTGTTGGGATCGCTTTTCACTGTAATTGTTCCTTTATGAAGTGTGATCAATTCTTTGGAAAGAGCCAGCCCAAGACCGGTACCTAGGGTTTTATAACCACTTTCTCCCTGATAAAATACTTCAAAAGCATGCGCAACTTCGGAGGCTGTCATACCAATCCCGTTATCTTCCACACGTATCTGAACCGGGCCTGGAGAAAATGTTTTGATGTATAAATAGACCCGCCCTTTATCCGGAGTAAACTTAAACGCATTGGAAAGTAAATTGAAAATCACTTTATCCAGCATCGTAGCATCAAACCAGACCATAATTTCGGGTTCGGAAGCAACAAGCTGGAAATCAATTTTGCGCTTTGCAGCTATACGCTCAAATGCAATCATGATATCCCTGATAAAAGCAACCAGATTATGTTCTCCTGCCCGGACCTGCATTTTATGACTTCCTATTTTCCGGAAATCCATGAGCTGGTTTACCAGCCGCAGCAGCCGCAGTGTGTTTTTACGAATTAAAGAAAGCTCTTGTTTAACCAGCGGATCCCGTATTTTTTCATTGGATAAAATATCTTCAACGGGCGCAAGGATTAATGTAAGTGGTGTGCGGAATTCGTGTGAAATGTTGGTGAAAAAGTTGAGTTTTGCTTCGTTTTCAATTTCAGCACTTTGGGCTAAATGCTCAATCTGGTTTTTCTGATCAGATATTTCATGATTTTGGACTTCAAGCCTTTTATTGATTTTCCGGTTTTCGTTCAATGAATAAAAGGACAATGCACCAAAAAGCAACGCCAGTGCCAGTGTAATCGAAATGGCATAAATAATAATGGCCTGGTTTTCAGAAATGGCACGCTGCTCTTCAATTTTTTCCTGCCGCCGTTCTATGTCATTTTGCTGGGCAATCAATTTTTCGCTTTGCAGTTTCATAATCCTGACATTCGTCGAGTCGATCATGGTGATTTGCAAACGGTTTTCTCTTTTAAACGGCTGTTTTTGTAAAATCGCGATGGCAGTACGGATCGCTTCTTCACCACCTGTCGGATATAAAACCGTAGCGTTTAGTACATCCCGATCCACCATGTCAATTCCTCCATTTGGGCCCGGAAGGCCATCCACACCTATCAATTTGATCTTTTTTTCAAGACCCAGATTTTTTAATACTTTAAAAGCCTGTAAAACCCTGCGATCATTCTGACAAAAAATAACGTCAATATCAGCGTTGGCTTTCAGTAATGCCGTTAGTGGTTTTTCAAAAGAATATTTGTCCCAGTCACCATCCAGTTTTGCAATAAGTTTGATCTCCGGAAAGCGCTTAAGAATTTCTATAAAACCTTTGTGGCGGTCAATATCAGCAGAGGAACCCGGCAATTCACTGATTTCAATTACTTTACCTTTTCCTTTTAAAAGCGTATTGGCATACGTTCCGGCTACTTGGCCTACCTCCACATTATCTGCTCCCACATAAGCCGTATACTGGTCGGAATTGGTACGACGGTCCAGAATAATAACCGGAATACCATTCTGGTAAGCTTTTTCAACAATAGGCGTGATGGGCTTTGCTTCGTTGGGAGATACGATCAGCAGATCAATATTTGCGTCGATCAATTCGCTTATCTGCCGGATTTGCTTTTCACTCTGGCTGCCGGCATCTTTCATGACAAAATTGATCTCCGGATTGAAAGACAATTCCCTGTACATGCTTTCCTGCATGGTTTTTCGCCAGTTGTCGGCGCCGGTACATTGCGAAAAACCTATGGTAAATTGTTTTGGCTCACTTTTGGAACAAGCCAGTAGCGAAAAAACGAGAAGAAAAAAATAGTAATTGATTTCAATTCTTTCCGGTATTTATTCAATTGTTGAGATTGATCAAAAGTAGGATATAATCCTGACTTACAAAGTTAAATATGCTTTTTCAGAGAAAATTAAGGATAATTTGTTTTAAATAGATAGTAATATTGATGAGAACGCTGCTTTTATTTATAAAAAAATCTTTATTTGGCCGTTCCCGAACTTTGGCTCAATAACGGAAAAATTCATAAATAATGATGATACGAATAAATATCTGACCCCTAATTACTACGTAGCATTCCCGTTACCCGAAACTGTTTAAGTTATATTTGATGTGTTTTGTTTAGGATTTAGCCCGGAAGTTTTTTCGGGCTAAATTTTTTTGTTGGTGGTATAACAATTACTACTGTCTATGACTGTAAAATTCTTATCAAATCTTCATTCAGATAATAAATTTCTTTCCCTTCTCTTCGAGGGGTCAGTATTTTTGCTGTGACAAGTTCATCCATATATTTTGTTAGAGTAGTTCGGGACGATCTTTTTAGCACCTTGGCAAGGTTTGCAGGTTTGCAGTATGGCTGACTAAAAAGAGTTTCATTAATTTCTTTGTTATACCATTTTATGTTCGCCTTTCCATAAGCAAGTGTTTCGGCCATTTGCTTTATAATTTCATCAATTAATGAACTTGTTAAAAGTGAAGTGTTTTCTACCGCGTTGAGCATAAATAAAATCCAGTTTTTCCATGCTCTATGTTGGTTAACTGCCCCTAAATGATAATAGTAATCTTCTTTATTGATAATGATATATTTGGATAAATAAAGAACTGGCTGAATCAGCAGCTGTTTTTGTACCAGGTATAGTAAATTGAGAATTCTGCCAGTTCTGCCATTACCGTCGTAGAATGGATGAATAGCCTCAAATTGATAGTGGGCGATGCACATTTTTAGTAAAGGATCATCTACATATTTTTGATCATCATTTAAAAAATCAATTAGGTTTTTCATTAGCGATTCTATAATTGCCCCGCCTCTGGGTGGAGTATAAATTATTTCGCCTGCCCGGAACTCGCTTTGTCCTCTTTTAATTACAACTTGTGCCTGAGGAGACCGTAATTTAGACGTTGTATTTTTGATTTGTTGAAATACCCGGGTTATAGTTTCGAGATCAATTCCTCGATTTGTATCCAAATTTTGATAGCCGGCCCACATTGCTTCTCTGTATCTGATTACTTCTTTGATAGCCGTATTATTTTGTTCCTCTTTTAAAGTATCCGTAATTGCTTTGTACAATTCGTCTTCTGTTGTAAATATGTTTTCAATCTCTGTTGAAGTTCTGGCTTCTTGTAACGCAATTGTATTCACCAGCATAAGGGGATTAGGAAGTCTTAATACATTGCTATTAACCGTTGCTAATGCCCTGGAAGCAAGCACGAGTTTTTTTAGAACATCAATATCGTTTGTAATATCTTCTGTTAAGGGTAATAGAGGAAGATCATTAAATGGTTTTGTTCTATCGAAAATTGGCATAGGGCATATGTTCAGTTTTTTGATTTTTTTGAACATATTGTAAATATATGCTCATTTTCTGGACATATAATGGCAACGTGTCCAGTTTTTTATAAAAAATGAACATGTCATTAGAAGTCTTAAAATTTGTTTGATATAAAACTGAGGAATCTTTTATTGTTACAAAGTAACTATCAATAATACGTCAAATCATCTCGACAACACCGCCACTTTCAATCAGCTCAGTTCCCAGTTCGATCAGATATTCAGTAATTTGAAAAAGATTGATTAAAACAATCCGTATTTTGTTGGGAAGGTAGCCATAATATTTTTTAAATGCGGCCGTGAAATGAGTTGCGTGTTTGTAGCCCATTCGCTGTGCTATTTCAGCAATTTTGTTTCCATCCTGGCATAGCTGTTCGCGGGATTTCTCCATTCTGGTTTCATGTAAATAACCAAAAACGGTGGTGCCAAACACTTCTTTAAAATACTTTTTGAGGTTAAACTCATTGGTGCCGATCTGATGTGCAAGGTCTTTCAGAGATAATGGTGTTTCAATATTGTCAATCAGGATTTGTCGGGCCAGGTGCATTTTTTCGATATCTTCCTGTTTTGGTGCCGATGCAATATCAGGAACAGGTAATTGTTCGTACTGTTCAAACTGTAAAGCCAGCAATTCTATCACTTTTGCTTTTACAAACAAACTTTTATGGTAGCCGCTGTATGTGCAATTCAGGATTTCGAACAGGGTCGAGATCATACGTGGAGTCACCGGCAAATTACGCTGGCTCATAAAAGCAGGCAGTACTTCGTCTATACCGCTTTGAAAATGAGAATAAAGCGGATGTGTCTCAGGTAGATTATTAAAGAAGAAATCAGGTGTTATATTAATAGCAAATCCCTCTGTTTCTTCACCTGGATGCCATTGCACCAGCATATTTTTTTAGGAAGTAATAACAGATTATGCTGATGTGGTTTGAAGCGGACAAATGGTCTTGGCAGGATTTCCGTAAAGTATGTTGTTGCATTTTGTAAACTAAAATTCATCTGGATGTGAGGGCCTGAACTCAAAACCAGCATCCGCTTTTTTGAACGTGCACAAAATTTCCCATACCATATATACACATCTTTGAGTATCAGTTCCTTGCCAAAGCCGATTCTGAATTCGTCGTTGTACTCAATACTGTTTTCTGTTATTTGCTCTTTTTTAATCTTAGTGAAATCGGGATAATGCCACGATTCCGGATTTTTTCCATTTATAAAAATCACTTCCATACTTTTTGGTCCCTGATATGGTATTTTTTTTAGTATTCAAAAAATACCTTTAGGCAAAGATAGTTCGTATTTAGACTGGGTATAAACAGTTTTGTGAAAAAACTTTGGTAAACCAATAGAATAAGATCTATTGATTTCGTATTTTAAACGGCCTCAAATGGAAAAAGGCATTTGATTATATACATCAAACACCTTTTCAAATATATTCTTATCTCAAAATAACTCAGCGAACAATAGCGCTAACTCTTTTCAACTCCGCGTTTAAGCCTCAAAGTGAAGAAAAATCGAAAGTTTCCAGATATTTGGTTGTGAAGTTTCCGGATTTAAAACCAGGATCATCCATCAGTTTAATATGGAACGGAATTGTCGTTTTAATTCCTTCAATCACAAATTCCTGTAAAGCACGTTTCATACGGGTCAGTACTTCTTCACGTGACTGTCCGCTTACGATAAGCTTCGCAATCATAGAATCGTAATTAGGCGGAATAGTATATCCACTGTAAACATGGCTGTCGATCCTGATGCCATGACCTCCCGGAAAATGTAAATTTGTAATTTTACCTGGTGAAGGACGGAAGTTATTTGCAGGATCTTCTGCATTGATCCGGCATTCCATAGCAAAAAGTTTTGGCGTATAATTAATTCCCAGAATTGGTTCACCAGCTGCTACTTTGATTTGCTCCTTTATCAGGTCAAAATCTGTAACTTCTTCTGTGATAGGGTGTTCTACCTGAATACGCGTATTCATTTCCATAAAGAAAAAGTCGCCGTACTTATCAACCAGAAACTCAACTGTTCCTGCACCTTCGTAACCGATTGCCTGAGCACCTTTGATAGCAGCGGCACCCATTTTCTCGCGTAATTCAGGTGTTATAATGGGTGAAGGAGTTTCTTCAACCAACTTCTGATGACGGCGTTGGATAGAGCAATCACGTTCTGACAAATGACAAACTTTACCGTACTGATCTCCAATGATCTGAATTTCAATATGGCGTGGCTCTACTACAAATTTTTCGAGATATAAACCATCATTTCCAAATGCCGCCGCCGACTCTGTACGGGCATCATTCCATGCTTTTTCAAATTCGTCAGGTTTGTTGATCACACGCATTCCGCGTCCGCCGCCACCCGCTGTTGCTTTCACAATCACAGGATAACCAATTCCTTCAGCCAGCTTTTTCCCTTGTTCAAAAGATTCCAGTAAACCTTCGGAACCGGGTACAACCGGAACGCCAGCCGCAATCATGGTAGCTTTGGCTGTAGCCTTGTCGCCCATTCCATTGATCTGCGCAGCAGTAGCACCAATGAATTTAATTCCGTAATCAGCGCATATCTGTGAAAATTCAGCATTTTCAGATAAGAAACCGTAACCCGGATGTATAGCGTCAGCACCTGTAACTTCGGCTGCTGAAATAATATTCTGAATACTCAGGTAGGATTGACGGCTTGGAGGAGGCCCGATGCAAACTGCCTCATCGGCAAAGCGGACGTGAAGGCTGTCGCGGTCGGCAGTAGAATAAACTGCAACCGTTTTAATTCCCATTTCGCGGCAAGTCCTGATAACACGTAAGGCGATTTCGCCTCTGTTGGCAATGAGTATCTTTTTAAACATGCAAATCAAATAAGTTTGAGAGATCCATTGCCCTTATGCAGGCTCAACAAGAAATAAAGGTTGGTCAAATTCAACCGGAGTTGCGTTTTCAACCAGTATTTTTACAATTTTCCCTGAAATTTCAGATTCAATTTCGTTGAAAAGCTTCATTGCTTCTATCACGCATACTACTGAACCGGGCTTAATTTCATCACCAATACTTACAAATGAAGGAGTTTCAGGATTGGAAGCACGATAAAATGTACCAATCATTGGTGATTTAATCGTGATAAGATTTGCTGTTGCTGGCTCAGAAGGTGGTGTTACTTCAGAAGATGCTGAGAGTGTAACCGGAGTCGTTGGTACAGCAGGAGCAAATGCCGGTGCTGGCGATACGGTCTGGGCTATAGCATAGGAAACTGCCGGAGCAGAACCATATCTCTTTACCTTAATCTTCAAATCAGTTGTTTCAATATTCACTTCATCCAGACCCGACTGGGCAATGAAGTCAATTAATTTTTGAATTTCTTTGGTTTCCATTTAGACAGTTTTAAGCGTTGAAGGATTGAAACCATTAAGGCTTAGCTAATAAGCAAATAACTCGTTTCATTTACCTTGCGCGGGAAATAAATTATGATTTTACTCTTTCTACGTAATCGTAGGTACGTGTGTCAACTTTAATCTTTTGCCCTTCTTCAATAAACAACGGAACCATAATCCTTGCACCAGTCTCAACTTCAATCGCCTTTTTAGGTGAGTTGGCAGTATCTCCTTTTAAACCCGGCTCCGAATAAGTAACAGTCAATTCAACAAAAGGAGGAAGTTCGCAAAGTAATGCTGCGTCAGTTTCTGTATTGATCAGGATCTCAACTTCCTGTCCGTCTTTCATAAGATCGGCATTGGTTACAAGTTTTTCGTCAATCAATACCTGATCGAAAGTCTCAGAGTTCATGAAATTATATCCAATTTCATCTTTATATAAAAATTGAAATTTATGACGTTCAACGCGAACCGGTATAATTGTAGCTCCTGAAGTGAAAGTATTGTCTAAAACTTTACCTGAAGTAAGACTTTTTAATTTCGTACGAACAAAAGCATTTCCCTTACCGGGCTTCACATGCTGAAATTCTGTAACCTGAAACAGATCGTGGTTATAGTGAATTACCAATCCGTTGCGCAAATCTGCTGTAGTTGCCATTTTAATTCAATAAATAATGCAAAATAATTTTTAATGTAAAATGTAAAACCAATTATGTAATCTGCTTTTACTGTTCATTTTGCATTTTACACTATTTGATTTATTCCCCGTAAGCCCATTTTAAATAAAGTGCACCCCAGGTAAAGCCGCCACCAAAGGCAGCTAGTATAAGATTATCCCCTTTTTTTAATTTTGATTCGTAATCCCACAGGCAGAGTGGAATAGTAGCAGAAGTAGTATTTCCGTAATTCTGGATATTCATCATTACTTTATCCATTCCCACGCCCATTCTGTTAGCAGTAGCCTCTATGATACGTCGGTTGGCCTGATGTGGAACAAGCCATGCTACGTCATTACTGGCGAGGCTGTTCTTTTCCATGATTTCAGCTGAAATATCCGCCATGTTTGTCACCGCAAATTTAAAAACCTGAGCTCCGTCCTGATACACATAATGCCAGCCATTGTCGATCGTCTCATGCGTGGGCGGATACCTGCTTCCTCCTGCTTTCTGATTCAGGTACGGATAGCCAATACCATTTGACCTAATGATAGAATCCTGAATACCATAACCGTCTGTGTCAGGTTCCAAAAGAACAGCTCCCGCGCCATCACCGAAAAGAATACACGTTTTACGATCTGTATAATCTACGATTGCAGACATCTTATCTGCACCGACTACGATGATTTTTTTATATTTTCCAGTCTCAATAAATTGGGACCCAATCGTAAGTGCGTACACGAATCCTGAACAAGCAGCCTGAATATCAAAGCTCCCGATGTTACGGATACCTGTCATATCGCAGATCAGATTGGCGGTACACGGGAAAATAAAATCAGGTGTTGTCGTGGCGCAGATCAATAAATCTATTTCTTCCGGAGAGGTATTGGTTTTGGCTAACAATCCTTTTACAGCTTCAGCACCCATGTGTGAACTTCCCAAACCTTCTCCTTTTAAAATATGCCTTTCTTTGATACCGGTACGGCTAACGATCCATTCATCATTGGTAGCCACCATTGTTTCCAATTCAGCATTTGTCAGAATATAGTCAGGCACATACCCTTGTATTCCTGTAATAGAGGCTCTTATTTGGGTCATGGTTCAATTATTACAATCAAAATCCGGCTGGATTGTGGTAAAAGACAAATTCGTTTTTATTCATATGCGATGTGGTTGTCGGCATCTGATATTCTAATTTAAAGCCTGGGCAATGTGCAGATAAGCCTTGGACTTCACTTGCTTGTATGCCCATCCGATCATATTTTTAATAGCCAGCGGTGAAGAAATCCCATGTGCGATCATGACATTTCCATTAACTCCAATAATTGAACTTCCGCCAATGGACTCGTAATTAGTCTGATCAATAAAATCGTCCTGTATACCTCTTTCGCGCGCTATTTCATATAATGACTCTCCCATTTTAAACAAAATATTACCGGTGAAGCCATCTGTAACAATTACATCTGCTTTGTTTTTGAAGAGGTCTTTTCCTTCAATATTTCCAATAAAATTAATTTTTTTATTTTGTTTAAGCAGTGGGTAGGTAGCCTGAGAAGTTAAAGAACCTTTTTGTTCTTCCTCACCAATATTCATGAGTGCTACGCGGGGACGGTCGATTTGAAAGGTATATTGGGCAAAAAGCGATCCGATTTCTCCGAACTGAGCTAATACTTCCGGTTTACAATCCGCATTGGCACCGATATCAAGCATGATAGCGTGGCCTCCGCCAATCTGAGGGACAAATCCCGCAATAGCAGGCCGTATAACTCCTTCAATAGCTTTAATACTAAAAAGTGCACCTACATGCATGGCCCCGGTGTTACCAGCGCTGCAGAAAATGTCCACTTCTTTCTCTTTAAGAAGCTTGAAACCTGTTCCTATACTGGAATTAGGTTTTTGTGAAAGTGCTTTGGTAGGGTGTTCACCCATCTCAATGACATCTTCCGCATGAATAATATCAATATTCGTCGGGATATAGTTATTTTGGCTAAATATATCCAAAATGACGTTTTGCCTGCCGATTAACACAATCCTTGCCTCCGATGGTAGTTCCGAAGCGGCTTGTATAACCCCTTCAACAATAGCTTGTGGAGCTAAATCTCCCCCCATAGCATCTACCGCAATTTTCATTTACACGCTGTTATTTTATACTAAAAGTTAGAAATCGAAGGTGTAAATTTAGCAGTTGTGCCAAAGTAAAAAAGAATTTCGCAACAACTTTTATAGGGTTGCTGCGAAATAGATATTCTCACTGTAAAAATTAAACCGTTTTGGCATAATTCTCAACTACTACTTTACCCCTGTAAACCAAGTTTCCTTCGTGTACGTGTGCACGGTGGAACTGGTGTATTTCACCTGTTGAAGCGTCAACTCCTAATTGCTTGCCAGTTAGGAAGTCATGAGCTCTGCGTGTATCGCGACGGGTTTTGGAAATTTTCCGTTTAGGATGTGCCATGATGCTTTATGTTCTGTATGTTAATATTCGTTTTTGAAATTCTTTATATAATAGCCGGCCGGGTTGTATTTCAATTACTCTCCTTTCAACTTTTTTAATGCTTCCCAACGTGGGTCTGTTTTCTCCTGATTTTCTTCATCGTCACTGTCATCTGCAATTTCAGAAGAATAAACGAGTATCACTTCGTCTTCATCAGACAGGTCAGTTTCATCTTCGGTACGCAGATCGGGATGAATCTTTTTTACTGGTAGAGAAAGCACTATAAATTCGAAAATGTATCTGGCAATATTAATGCGCGGTGTATTTCGGTTTATAATTTCAATCTCATCAGTCAGTTCTTCATTATGATCGCCAAATTTCAAAATGAGTCGTTCATCAGAAATTACCGGCTCTTCAAATGGTTCAAGACTGCGGTCACAAATCAGTTCGACACTTCCTTCCGTATGAAAATGAAGCTGGATCATTGTAGCTGATTTATTCAGCTCAACATGCGTTTTGAAATGCCCTTTCTCAATAAGATCCTGGTCTAATTCTTCAAAAAACGTGTCTCCCGACTCCAAATCATAATCATACCGCTTGTCTTCCAAGCCGTAAATGTCTATGTTGTATTTAGTTAGCTCTTTCACTTTTTCTGCCAAAAGGACTGCAAAGGTAGTGTCTTTGTATTAATAAAAAAACTATGTAGGTATTTAATTGTATTACGTACCTGAATACTGCCACTACTGAGCGAGTATAAACAGGTTTGCAACTTCTAATATACATTAAAAGGCTCCGATAAGAAGCCTTTTTGTATTCAATGTGATGAAAGAGGATTATAAGGTTTTCTTTACTTCCAGAACAAAAGCCTGGGTAACTCCGGCAAAGCTGGCAATCTCTTCAGTATTAAATCTGCCTATTGTCAGAAGATTTTTTACCACTTCCATTTTGCCTTTTTCAATTCCCTTTTCAATGCCTTCTTTTTTTGCTATATCAAGCACTTGTTCCCTTATGCCCATAGATTTTTGATTTTCAGTTAGTTCCTCAATTTCTTTCTCAAATTTAACATTATATTTTGGGTCTGCAAATGTAACATAACGTTGTAAAAAAATGAGCAGGTCATCTACCTTCCTTTTCGGGATGTTTTTCCTGAGGAGATTTTTAGCTAATGAATATTTTAAATTATACAATTTTTCATCGTCTAATTTCTTCTTCTTCAATGCAAGCAGTACAGTTAAAACTACAATAGAAAACGGATTTTCGTGATGTAACAAAACCGTTTCATCCTGTTCTATAATTTTATACGTATTGAATTGAAAAGTAGTTTTAGTACCAAGATATTCATATTCAAATAAAGTAGGATGAAAGTTTTTATTATCATCCGTAAAAATTGCGATGGCAGTTACCGGTTTGCCATATTTATCAAGAATGCGGTAAAAATAGGTAAACATACGACTGGCAAAGTCCTTATCGTCGTAGCCTTGTACTTCAATGTGTACCAAAATCCATTCTTCCTGCCCTGATTTGGTAAATACTTTTACTAATTTGTCTACAAATTTGGGTGCCTCAATATCCTGATCGGGAAACAACTGTTCCAGTTCCTTGTCTAAGAATTGGAATCCTTTTTCCATTGAGAATAATGTGCTTGCGTCCTTAAAAAAGAAGATTAAGAATTCTTCGAAGACATTTTCAAGTATACCTTTCCATAGTGTGTCATTCCTTTTCAATTTGATTATTTATTTTTGATGAAGTGTTATAAGTTTCCTGATGGATCTGAGAAAAACTCAATAAAACTCAGACCTTCTTAGCCGGATTACCAAAGTAAGTGGCTTTGGCCGGTACATTTTCTATTACCACTGATCCGGCTCCAATACGGGCATTTTTGCCAATTTCAATCCCGGAAATGATTATCGCACCTGATCCGATAAATGCGCCGTCTCCAATTATTACCCTGTCATTAATTACAGCTCCTGCCCCTATAGTTACAAAATCACCGACTTTTACCCAGGTGTCAAGTACAGATGATGTCTGAACAAGACAATGACTGCCAATTTTCGTTTTCGGTCCAATGGTTACCCTGGCTGCAATCAGGTTTCCATGTCCGATTTCTGCCATTTCAGAAATAACAGAAGTGTCATGAATTGCATTGACAGGCATCATTTTCCGCTCGTCGTTCAGCGTTTCTACCAGTCGTTCACGCACAGAACGTTCGCCAATGGCAATGAATGCTTCACATTTCGGGCCTATAATATTAAGAAATCCACTATCCTCGGTATCTCCCAAAACACTTACATCGACAAACTCTTTTCCATGCAATTCCTTATTGTCGTCCAGCAGGCCATATACCAGTACATGATTACGTTTAAAAATATCCAATGCCTGTACTCCAAGATCGCCTGCGCCAAAAATTAAAACCGGGTTTTCCATATTATTTATATTGATGTTATCGGATCAGAAACAATGAGAAACTGATTTGTAACAAGTTGTATTATTTTAAAGAAACGTTATACGAAATACAAAAGGGCTCCCGTATGGAGAAATATTGTTTCCGTAATCGTCTATCTGATTGTTATAATTAAAATTAAAAAGGGCAGTAAAATGTACCGATTTAGTAAAACGGGCATTAATTGGCTGTGAATAAGAAGCTCCCAGCATCGGTGATGAAATCCATTTACGGGCATCATATTTTATAAATGTATCAGCCTCTACATTCATTGTTTCGTATTCGGCAATGATATTGACCATGGGCACTACTGCATACATCAGAAATGCGCGTCCGCCATAATAGATCGAATTGACACCGTAATACTTTGAACGAAAATACATCCCTGTTACGCCAACTCCGCCAACCAGTTTTTCGGTTATCTGATAACCTGCCATTGGTGACAAGTTTATGTTGGTGAAAGTTCCAAGGCTCAATCCAAAGCTGCCTCCCAATCTTACTCTGTCAATAAACGGCTGTTGCCCGAATTCGACATCTTTTTTCTTTTCTGTTGTTTCCCGTTTTTCAACAGGAGGAATTTCTCTTCTTTCCTCATTTTTGTTTTTTAGAGAATCCGGACGGTAATATTCGTCATTTTGTGCTGACACCTTATAGCCGGACAAGAGGACAACTACAAAAAAGCATGTGAAGAGGATTTTACTTTTCATTTGAAATTCGTTTATTTATATTATTGTTACCACTAACGTAATAAACCTGCTTTTTGGTTTATCAATAAAACCATTTGCGGGCCGCTTTTATCACTCTTATTTTTTATGCACTATCAAATTTCTGTAACCGATCCTGATTCACATCTTCTATCTATTATTTACACAATCCCTGACATTGTTAGTAATTACATTGAAGTACAGCTTCCGGCATGGAGGCCAGGACGTTACGAAATTCAGAATTTTGCCAAAAATATTCAATTTATTGAAGCCATTTCACGATCCGGTCAGAA
The DNA here is from genome assembly GCF_019711195.1 of Dyadobacter sp. NIV53. NCBI lineage: Bacteria > Pseudomonadati > Bacteroidota > Cytophagia > Cytophagales > Spirosomataceae > Dyadobacter > Dyadobacter sp. NIV53. Next base: position 3,465,580 of record NZ_CP081299.1, on the reverse strand, counting down.
ACTATTGCTTACCAAACTAACCAAAGATCGCTGGCGTGTTGAAACCGAAGGGGAAAGTGAAGTTCAGATTCGGTATTCATATTATTCTGCTGTTCAAAATGCAGGTACCAGTTATGTCGATAACGAGTTGTGGTATCTTAATTTTATCAATTTCTGTATGTATACAGAAGGGCGGATCAATGATCCATGCATAGTTAAATTAGATTTACCGGAAGGGTTTGATATTGCTTGTGGTCTTTCTCCGTTTTGGGAAATCGTTAACAATATTCCTACTGTATACGGCGGTATTTTGGCTGCCGGGAATTTCTATGAACTCGTAGATAGTCCGTTACTTGCATCAGCAAATTTGCAGAAATGTGAATACAAAGCGGGCAGAATTTCTTTTACCGTGTGGATACAGGGAAATTTACTTCCTGACTGGAAACGTATAGAAAATGATTTTCAAAGATTTTCCGAAGAACAAATTGCCACGATGCGGGAATTTCCCGAAAGCAATTACCACTTTCTGAACCTGATCCTGCCAACTGCTTACTATCACGGTGTAGAGCATCGCAATTCGACTATGATCGTACTTGGGCCGGATGATGAAGGAGAAGGGTTATATACGGATCTGTTGGGTGTTAGTTCCCATGAATTATTTCATGCCTGGAATATTATCAGGATTCGTCCCAAAGAACTTTTACCTTATGATTTTACTAAAGAAAATTATTTCCGGACCTGTTTTGTTGCCGAGGGTTGCACCACTTATTATGGAGACCTATTTCTGAAACGAGCCGGCATTTTTGATGAAGAAGCTTACATTAAAGAATTGCAGGTTTATATGAAGCGGCATTTTGAAAGCAGTGCGGCTTCTACGCAATCGCTGACCGATTCATCTTTTGATCTGTGGTTGGATGGTTATGAAAAAGGAATTCCAAACCGCAAAGTCTCAGTTTATCAAAAAGGTGCTTTGGTATCACTCATCCTGGATCTATATATTAGAAAAAAACAGACCATAAGCAGTCATTAGACGATATTATGCGTTTGTTATGGCTTCGTTTTGGCAAACCATTTATCGGCTATACGCTGGAAGATTACATTAATATTGCTGAAGAAGTAGCAGGCGAATCGCTGGAATGGTATTGGAACAACTGTATTTTTACCAACGATCCCTTAGAAATACATCTAAATGAAGCACTAACTTTTGTAGGATTACAAATGGAAATATTAAACAACGGTACTATTCAGCTGAATGTACTGGATAATTTCGGAACAAATCCAGAAAGAGAAAAGTGGCTGGCAAGTGTACAATAACTGCAGTCAGCTTTCGGCAATCAGCTTTCAGTCCTGAAGTATGTTAAGTTTATAGAATTAATAAAATTTTTGAGCATTGGCACTGCGTCCGCTGGTACTTGCCATTTATCTGGAAAACTCAGTATAATCTCATTCTAGTAAAGCCGAAAGCTGGTTGCCAACGGCTGAAGTCATTTAGAAAGAACTTCTTTCAACGCCACATCCAAGTCAGCGAATTTATACTTGAAATCCGTTTCTTCTTTAATACGCTTGTTGACTACATAATTACTGCCGAGGACGACATGAGCCATTTCCCCAAAAGCCAGTTTGAGTGCAAAAGCAGGAACATTTGGAAACCATTGCGGTTTGTCAAGCGCGATGCATATCTGTTTTGTTAATTCTTCATTTGTAACTGGTGGAGCGGCAATAGCGTTATAAACTCCGTTCCATGTTTCATTTTCAATTGCAGCCAGATACATGGAGCAAATATCATCAATGTGAATCCATGAAATATATTGCTTACCGGTACCCAGCGGAGCGCCGAATCCGAATTTTGCCGGCAAAGCCATTTGAGGAATAGCACCGCCTTTATTACTCAATACGACCCCGGTACGCAGAATTACAGTTCTTACACCAAGCTCTTTGATTGAATTTGCTGCCTTTTCCCATTCAATTGTAACATGTGACAAAAAGCCATTACCAGCTGGTGATCCTTCTGTATGATGTTGGTCGCCTTCGGGATAATAATTGCTTCCGGATGCTGAAATAAGTGCTTTTGGTAAAATATTCTTTTCTTTTAACTTTTTTCCAATCAATCCGATTGTTTCAGTACGGCTCGAAATAATTACTTTTTTACGTTCTTCCGTCCAGCGGCCATCTGCTACACCTTCTCCCGCCAAATGTATGAGATAGTCCAGATTTTCAAGTGCTCCTTCTTCTATATATCCTTTTTCAACATTCCATTCAAACACTTTTACCGACGGAATATCTTTCTTTTTTCTGCTCAGATAAGCTACTTCATATCCTTTTAGCAGTAACATTTCTGTTAATCGTTTTCCTATTAAGCCGGTTCCGCCGGTAATCAATATTTTCTGGCTCATTCTAAGGGATTTTGAAATACATTAATTGATTCCGTGTTTTTCAAAGAACCACATAGAAATGGATAAAAAGCATACCAAAGTTATTTTTCTTTGATTCGGCTCTGAATCTGCCAGACTTGAAACTAAGAAGCCGCAAGGGAGCTGTTTTCGGGAGCTTCCTGTTCAATCGCTTTTGTTACACGTTCAATGATGCTTTCCAGAGATTCGTCGGGCAGGAAATGCATAGGAGCTTTAAAATGAACGGTCAGTTTGGTATTACGCTTTTTGAACCGCAATCCTTTTTTATCGAAAGCCCTCCTGAAACCATTTATAACCACAGGAATAACGATTGGCTGATGCTCTTTGATCAAATAAGCAGTGCCTTTTCGGACAGGTGCATATGGTTTGGTGGTGCCTTGCGGAAAACTTACAACCCAGCCATGGTTCAGCCCCATTCCGATTTTATCCTGAGCAGAGTTATCCAGTTGTCGTTTTACATTTTCACCATTTGCACGCCAGGAACGGTCTATGGTAATCGCTCCGCCCATGCTGAAAAGTTTTGGTAATATTCCGCCTTCTTTCATCGTTTCGGCCGCAGCAACATAATAGCAGCGCGCGCGGGGGAAAACAAGTAAAAAGGAGGCGAAATCGTATCTTTATAGCCCCATTTGGTTGCACAGAAAATGTGATAAAATGCGATAACGTCGGCAAAATACGTCTGGTGATTGGATAAAAAAAGAACGCCATGGTCGGGAAGATTAATGAGCTGGTCGCTTCCTTCTATCCTTATTTTATTAACAGCGGTATATCTGTAATAAGTAAACCAGCCTATTACAAAAATAAAAAACCGTTTGATCGTCAGATAATTACCAAAAGGATCTTTTTCAAATATTCCGAGGAAATCGAATCGTATTAGCCAGGAAGGTAATAAGCTGAAAGTGCTCTTTTTAGAAATCATATTTTAAATAATATACAAAAAGCATGCTCACAAATAAGTTTACTGATGTGATGACAGGGCCGGCGTATTGTCTGTTGGATTGGGCGAAGATAATATAATATTAGGATTCAGATATTTTTAAAATATAACCGTCAAATAGGAAGTTATAGCGATAATCGTTACAACTTCATCAATTCAACGTATAAGGAATATTATCTTTGGCATGATTCTTTCCTAATGGGGGAAGGATTTGTTTAATTTTTGACAACTCGCTAACAAAAATCATTCGTTAATTTTATGAAAATGAAAGTTCAGTTACAAATTCTTGGTTGTCTTTTGGCAACCGGGATCTTATCAGGATGCTCAAAAAATCCGGTGACAGGAAAAAAGGAGATTATCTTCATGTCCGAGGACAAAGAGAAAGCATTAGGCGCCGAATCTCATCCTTCTGTTGTAGCATCTATGGGGTTGTATGACGATAAAAACCTGACTGCATTTATAAATGAAAAAGGTAAGGCTATGGGCAAAATTTCGCACCGGCCGGAAGTAACTTATCAGTTTTTTATTGTTGATTCCCCGGTTGTAAATGCCTTTGCCGTCCCTGGCGGTTACGTTTATTTCACCAGAGGAATTATGGCGCACTTCAATAATGAAGCAGAATTTGCAGGCGTTTTAGGCCACGAAATCGGTCATATTGCTGCACGTCATTCTGCCAGTCAGCAGACTAAGCAGGTTTTTACCCAAGGTGTTTTATTGGCAGGCTCTGTTCTGTCTCCAACTTTTAGGAGCATGGCTGACCAGGCTTCACAAGGTTTGGGTTTATTATTGCTGAAATACAGCCGTGATCATGAAAGCCAATCGGATGAACTGGGCGTGGAATATTCAAGCAAGATTGGATATGATGCACATCAAATGGCTGATTTTTTTGGAACATTGAAGAAAATCAGTGCTAAGAGCGGAGCAAATATTCCAACTTTCCAGTCGACACACCCTGATCCAGGCAATCGCCAGGTAACGGTAGAAAAACTTGCAACCGGCTATCAGAGTGCACATCAGGCAAAATACAATGTGAACCGTGATAGTTATTTACGCAAAATTGAAGGACTTATTTATGGTATTGATCCAAAACAGGGATTTGTTGAAGGCGGACAATTTTATCATCCGGAGCTGAAATTTCAGTTTCCTGTCCCTGCTGACTGGCAGTCTGAAAATACACCCGCACAATTCCAGATGGCTTCTAAGGATGGAAAAGCCATGATGCTGTTTACATTGGCTGAAGGAAAATCACTGGATGAAGCAGCACAGGCCGTGATCAAAAATTATAGCCTGCAGGTATCAGAAAATAATAAAGTGACCATTAATGGAAATCCTGCAATTGCTATGGTTGCAACGCAGGTAGCACAGGGACAAACGGCTGCCGCAGCCAATGCAGCACAGGTTGCAAGCTGGCTGATCCAATATAACGGTTCTATTTATGCTATTCACGGAGTTGCAGCAAGTGCAGATTTCGGAGCAAATTTTAATCAGTTCAAATCAGTTGCACAGGGATTTAAAGCATTGACGGATCCTTCTAAATTAAACCGTCAACCTGAACGGATTCACATCAAAACGGTACAAAATGCCGGAACATTACGTGAAGCATTAAAAGCCAACAATATGCCAGACAATAAACTTGATGATTTGTCAATCCTGAATGGAATGGAGCTGACGGCAAAAGTTGAAAAGGGAATGCTGATCAAAACACTTGGGAATTAAGAAGTTATAAAGAAAATGATTTGAGGTTCATCTGCCTGCAAAACGAAAGTTTTGCAGGTTTTTTATGTTTATATCTGAAAATGCCGCCTGTGGAAAGTATTAACAAATTTATTTTTTACCGAACCAAATATTTAGAATAAAATGGCATCCTGTAAATTTCCGGCAATTGATTTTATTCATTGATAAGCGCATCTAATTCCTTCCTCATCCCTGTTAATGAAATTGCCGAAACGTCTTTTGATAAACGGAATTTCTCTTTTCCGGGATATACAAAATATTTGTGTGTTGCTTTTATATCTTCACAACCAAGAATAAATCCTTTTGTTAAGGAAGGAGAAAGCGATCTTTTTATTTCAATTGCTACAATTTTTTTATGATTGATCTCAATGATATTTCAGGAACACGTTGTATCTCATCCAGAATGATAGTTCTGTCGTCATGATTCTCAAAATAAAGCTCAGGTTCTTTAAGTTTGGCAAGATCAGATGCAATTTCAAGATCCAGATAAATTGGCTCAGGAGATATTTTTGCAGCAAGTAAATGTGCTAATGTAGTTTTGCCAACCTGCCGTGGTCCAAGAATTGCTACTGCCGGAAATGTCCGGAGTAAGTTTGCTATGTAAGATTGTGCTCCTCGTTTTATCATCCTTGTAAATTTAATGCTCACCGTTAAATTTACAAGGATGGTGCTATGTTACTTCTTAGCAAAAATTCCTTTTCCACTATCCAGAAATGCAGCAAAATTGGCAGGGTTCAAATCGTAGTTTTTGGGCGGTACCAGCAGATTTCCTTCATGGTCTACAAGACAGTAATGAGGCTGTGCGTTGTTATTGTATTTCACGATCTGCAAATCACCGTTTTGAGCTCCAATGGTTTTTTTGATCTTATTGTCATATTTGGAAGTATACCATTCCGATTCCGGTAATTCCGTTTTATCGTCAATATAAAGTGCAACGATTACATAATCACTTTCCAGGCGTTTCAACACGGCCGGATCTGACCATACACGAGCTTCCATTTCACGGCAATTCACGCAGCCGTGGCCTGTAAAGTCAATAAAAACAGGTTTGTTTACTTTTTTAGCATAAGCCAAAGCTTCTTTGTAATCAAAGAAACCATCGAGTTCATGCGGTAAGTGAAACAGGTCTGCATATTTTTTCACTTCTCCGGACGAAGCCGATGGGGAAACGCCTGTACTTCTTTTGCTCAGGTCAAAATCCAGGGTGGATTGCGGAGGAAGGTAGCCAGCCAATGCTTTTAACGGTGCACCCCACATCCCGGGAACCATATAGATCACAAAAGTGAAAGTCAGAATGGCCATTAAAAGCTTTGGAACACTTACACTTTCAACGGCAGAATCGTGTGGTGTGCGGATTTTTCCTAAAAAATAAAAACCCAGCATAGCAAAAATCACAATCCAGAATGCCAGATAAACTTCTCTGTCAAGCAATCGCCAGTGATAAACCTGATCGGCGATACTGAAAAATTTGAGTGCCAAAGCCAGTTCCAGAAATCCCAGAACCACTTTTACCGTATTCAGCCAGCCGCCGGATTTCGGCAGAGATTTCAACCATTGCGGGAATAATGCAAATAGCGTAAACGGGATAGCAAATGCGGATGAAAAAGCTGCCATACCAATAATAGGTTTCACAACTTCACCGCCAGCAGAAGCTACAAGCAAACTGCCAACAATGGGGCCGGTACACGAAAAGGAAACCAGAACCAGCGTAAATGCCATAAAGAAAATTCCTGCGTAACCTCCCTTATCGGCTTTTGCATCCATTTTATTTACAAATCCACTTGGCAAAACAATTTCAAAAAGGCCAAGAAAGGATAAACCAAAAACAAAAAAGATAGCGAAAAACAGCAGATTCGGAAACCAGTGTGTACTGAGGAAGTTAGCAAAAGCAGGCCCGTTGATACGGGAAACGACTGTTCCTATCAAAGTATAAATAAATACAATTGAAAAGCCGTACAAAAGTGCTTTTACCTTTCCGTTTTCCTGATTGGTAAAATAACTGACTGTCATCGGGATGATCGGGAAAACGCACGGTGTGAGCAATGCAACCAGTCCGGCTGCAAATGCGGCAAGGGCAAATGCCCATAAAGATTTATCAGTTACAGGAGCGTTGGCCGTTGCTGTTTTAATTTCAGCAGTGTTGGTCGGCGAATTGGAAATAGAATCAGTGGACGTAACATCGGCAGTTTTAATAGAATCAGTGGAAGCTGTATTTGAAGAAGCTGATGTTTCTGTGACCGTAGAATCTGTTGGTTTTGCAGCTCCGACATTAGGTTCCGAAGTTACACCAGCTATTACTTTAAGTCCTTTAAATTCAAAATCTTCATTACCCGGAATACAAAGCCCGTTCGTATGGCTGCAAGTCTGGTATTCTGAACTTCCTTTAATGGCCGGATTGTCGGCCAGTACTTTGATAGTTTGTTTAAAAACTGCCTTTTTATCAAAATAACGAACCTTTCCACCCCAGACTTCTTCAAACTTTTCCTTTGGATTCTGAGGTTTTAATTTACCGACCAATTCAAATGAATTGTTTTTTTCATAAGTAAAAGTGGTAAGCATGGGCCCCAGATCCGGATCAAAATCGGACGAATACATGTACCATTCGTTGTCAATAACTGCGGTGTAGATCAGATCTATGGTTTCACCTTTTTTTACCTCATTTTTTGAAAATGTGTAAGTCCAGTGTGCTTTGGCTTTTTGAATTTGCGCAAATGAGCTGGCTTTTACCAGAAATGTGCAAAAAAGAAAAGAAAGAAAAATAATACGGTTCATCTGATATATCGATGGTAAGAGCTGAATAAACTACGATTCAGTTTGTAAATTTATTTTATCTAGTAAACTTATAGGGCTTTCGCCCGACTTATTTAATTCAACGTAATTTTCTTAAAAAAATTCATGGGACAAATCTACATCTGTAACTTTGAAAAGTTTAAACTGAATCAAAAATCCCGCATACCATGTCTCAATCGCTTTATGTAGTAAAAATTGGAGGAAATGTAATTGACAATCCGGATGCCTGTTCCAGATTTCTGAGTGATTTTGCAAAAATACCATTTCCTAAAATCCTGGTGCATGGCGGAGGAAAGGTAGCAACCCAGATCGCAGCAAAACTTCAGATAGAAACACAAATGGTAGAAGGGCGAAGAATTACGGATAAACCGATGCTGGATGTAGTTACGATGGTGTATGGCGGATTGGTCAATAAAAATCTGGTGGCTCAGTTACAATCTTACGATTGTAACGCTATTGGCCTTACCGGTGCAGATGGCGGCATTATCCGTTCAATAAAACGTCCTGTAAAAACAATTGACTACGGCTTTGTTGGCGATATTGAAGAAGTGAATGATAATCAGGTCAAGGCTTTATTGAATAGCGAGCTTGTTCCGGTTATCGCACCGCTTACATACAGCTCCGACGGGTTATTATTAAATACCAATGCGGATACAATGGCTTCTGCAACTGCTGTGGCTATGGCCAGGCATTATGAAGTAAACCTGATTTATTGTTTTGAAAAGAAAGGGGTTTTATCGGATCCTGACGACGAAGATGCAGTAATTACTTCCCTGACTCCGGAAAATTATGCAGAATATAAAGCTTCCGGCGTAATTTATAAAGGTATGATCCCAAAACTGGACAATGCATTTGCTGCTTTAAACGATGGCGTAGGCAGAGTTACGATCTGCCATGCGGATGAATTAATTAAGGCAGTAGAAAGTTTGGCAGGAACCTCCATTTCTCTTTCTTAGAATTATTATCAGAAATATTTATATTAAGAAATTCTGTTTTTTGGTTAAAACGACAAATCTCTTCCTGTACTTTTTAAATTTTTTTAAAATTTAATTTTACTTGCTATATTGCTAGCCTGTAACCTACTGATATAATGCTGTTTCGATTATATATATCTTTAATTTTAATGATGTTTGGCAAAGTCTGTCTGGCCCAAACCCCCGAATTTTATAAAGATGTACAACCGATAATTCATGCCAATTGCGTTCCTTGCCACAGAACCGGCGAAGCAGCCCCATTTCCGCTCATCACTTTTGATGATGTTAATAAGCGTTCGAAATTTATAAAACAAGTAATTACGAGTCGTTATATGCCGCCCTGGAAAGCGGATAATCATTACAATTCTTTTGCTAATGACCGTTCACTCAGCGAAAAAGACATTAAAACAATTACAAGCTGGATCGACGCGGGAGCTCCGAAAAACAAGCCAAATCTTAAACTTGAAAAAGATATTCAGGAACGGGTAGATGCCGGGACCGCTTATAAACGTAAGCCGGATCTGTCGCTGCGAATGAAAGACGGATTTCAATTAAAAGGTGACCGGGAGGAGCGGTTTGTGATGTTTAAAATACCATTTGAGCTTGGTCAGGAAGCCAATGTGGAAGCGATAGAATTTACTTCCAATAATAAAAAGCTGATCCATCATGCCAACTTCGCCATTCATCCGGTAGAAGATATGTCCATAGATCTGAACAACACCATTGATTTTGTTGATCTGAACGGGCCGTCCGCTGACAAATATTACGAGTGGGTAAAATATAAAAAATCAATGACCTATTATGGAGGCTGGATTCCGGGAACAACAGTGGAAACCTATCCTGCCGACATGGGATGGGTGATGCCAAAAAGAGGAGTTATACTTCTGACTGTACATTTTGCTCCGGCTTCTCTGGACGCAGAAAGCCTGGATGGGCTGAATATTTTTTTCAAACAAACCCCTATAAAAAGGAAGGTAAAAGTGATAAGCCTGGGATCTGGCGGGATTGGAGAAAAAGACATTTCGCCGCCTTTTATGCTCTTTGCCGATGAGGTTAAATCTTTCCGGTTAAGAGTTGCCAATAATCAACCGGATGTGTCGCTGTTATATGCCTGGCCACACATGCACCAGCTGGGTAAAGAATTTAAGGCCTATGCCACTACTGCTGCCGGAGATACTATCCAGCTTGTACACATTCCGTCATGGGATTTTCGCTGGCAGGAAATTTACAAATACAAAAAACCTTTGTTATTGCCCAAGGGAGCAGTTGTGCACATAGAAGGTACCTACGACAATACAACTGCCAATGCCATGAATCCGCACAATCCGCCTGAACTGGTTATGTCGACTGGTAATATGCGGAGTGATCAGGAAATGCTGACTTTGCTGCTGATGTATGTAGAGCGCGAAGTAGGGGACGATTCGATTGTTTTTAAGTGGAATTAAGATTTGAGGCGTGTAATTATCTCTTGCTGAATGGCTAAACTTTACATTTTTTTTGCATGCTTTCTATCCTTCCCGGTTTTCTCACAAACCCGGTTCACGAAGTTATCTCCTAAGGATACGAAAGTAACTTTTATAAATAAAATTGAGGAAAATGATTCCTTGCACATTTTCAGATACGAATATCTGTATAATGGAAACGGGATCGGGATTGGCGACTTTAATAATGATGGTTCACCAGATCTTTTTATTTCGGGAAATACCGTTGTCAATAAATTATACCTGAATAAGTCAGACAATGGCAAAATCCTGTTTGAAGATATAACGCGTAAGACAAAAGTTGAAGGAAATGGAACCTGGTCTACCGGAGTAAGCGTGGCGGACGTGAACGGCGATGGATTACTTGATATTTATGTTTGTCATTCGGGGTTTTTTAGAAAAATTTCTGACAAGAACAACGAGCTTTTTATCAATCAGGGAATAAAAAACGGCGTACCGGTTTTCAAGGAAATGGCCGTTGAATCGGGCCTGAATGCCATTGGTTCACAATCTACGCAGGCGGCATTTTTTGATTATGATAAGGATGGCGATCTGGATATGTTTTTATTGAATCATTCAAATCACAGCGTTAATCCCTTTTTGAATACTAAAGAAATGCGGTCCATATATAATCCATATTTTGGAAACCGTCTGTTTGAAAATATCAGTGAAAACGGGAAACTTAAATTTCAGGATGTTACCCGAAAAGCGGGCATTATTAACAATGCTTTAAACTTCGGTTTGAGTGTAATTGTTGCTGATATCAATCAGGACGGATGGCCGGATATTTACACCACGAGTGATTATACAGAAGTTGACTGCTACTATGTCAATAACAGGAACGGAACATTTACAGAGTCATTGAAAAAGTCCTTTTCGCACGTTTCCAAGTTCTCAATGGGAGCGGATGTTGCAGATTTTAACAATGATGGCAGGCCGGATGTTCTGACTTTGGATATGTTACCGGAAGACAATCACCGGCAAAAACTTCTGAAAGGCCCCGACTTGTATGATCAGTATCATCTCTTACTGGATAGCGGCTATTACCATCAGAATATGCGTAATATGCTTCAATTGAACAGAGGGAAGGATCAGGATGGAAATATCAGGTTTAGTGAAATAGGGCAGTTGTCGGGCATATCCAATACAGATTGGAGCTGGTCCGGACTTATGGCAGACCTTGATAATGACGGATGGAAAGATCTGCTGATCACCAACGGTTATCTGAGGGATTTTACTGATATGGATTTTTTGAAATATACTGTATCCGACGAACAGATGAAAGAAGTTGCAAAAGGCAATCTTGATTTTAAAACTTACGGCCTGGTGCAAAAAATGCCTTCCAATAAACTCCGAAAATATATATACCGGAATGCGCAGGAAAAAGGGTTATATGCTTTTGAGGATGTATCAAAAGATTGGGGATTAACGGAAGAGAATGTTTCGAATGCGGCTGCTTATGCTGATTTTGACGGTGATGGTGATCTGGATATTATCATTTCAAATGTCAATGAGCCGGTTACTATTTATCAGAATAATTCAAAGGGAAAAAGTCTTACTTTAAAACTGACCGGAGCCGGATTGAATACAGTTGCGTTGGGCAGCAAAGCCTGGATTTATGCGGATGGCAAAATGCAATATTCAGAATTGTATCCGGTAAGAGGTTACCAGTCTTCGGTAAGCACAAATCTCCATTTTGGGCTCGGTAATTCGGGGAAAATAGATTCAGTTAAAGTAATATGGCCGTCTGGTGCCGTTTCCAGGATAATTAATCCGGTTGAAAATATATTGGTCTTAAAAGAAACTGATGCTAAAATGCAGCAAATATTAAATCCTGTATCTGCATTAAAACCAATGTTTGAAAAAGTGCCATCCGAACAGATCGGTATAGACTTTATACACCATGAAAATGAATTTGTAGATTTCAAAGTTGAAGTTTTATTGCCATACCAGCTTTCTAAGATGGGGCCGGCATTAGCCAAGGGTGATGTAAATGGTGATGGGCTGGATGATCTTTTTTTTGGTGGTGCTTCGGGCCAGTTTGGTGTGTTGTATATACAGAAGGCCGACGGTTCTTTTCAGGGAGCTGCAACACAACCCTGGCGTGGGAACGTTTTCTGTGAAGAAGTTTCTGCACATTTTTTTGATGCTGACCACGACGGGGATCTTGATCTTTATGTAGTGAGCGGGGGAAATGAATTTGAAGAACAGGCAGCTGAATACCGTGATCACATTTATATAAATACAGGAGGAGGAAATTTTGAGGAATCGATTCTGGCTTTGCCATCCATGAAAAATCCCAAACAATGTGTACAAAGCGCAGACATTGACGGAGATGGTGATCTGGATCTTTTTGTTGGTGGGAGGGCGGTTCCAGGTTCTTTTCCAGTGGCTGCAAGAAGTTACATACTATTGAATGAATCTCAGGGAAAGAATTTGAAATTTACAGATGTGACCGAAAAATGGGATAAAAATCTTCTCAATCCGGGTATGATCACCGCAGTATCTTTTGAAGATCTGGATAAAGATGGAAAGCCGGATTTATTATTAGCTGGTGACTGGATGAAGATCAGGGCTTTTAAAAATACAGGTACAGGAATGGAAGAAGTAATGATTCCGGAACTTGCAAATACTGAGGGAATGTGGGCATCAGTCATTCCGGCTGATCTGGATAATGATGGTGATATGGATTTTGTAATGGGTAATTGCGGGCTTAACAATCAGTTTAAAGCAAGTCCGGAAAAACCTCTGGCACTATATTACAATGACTTTGATAAAAATGGGATCATAGATCCTGTATTGACATATTATATTGGCGATAAAAGCTTTCCTATGTTTTCAAGGGATGAAATGCTGGATCAGATGGTATCCCTGAAAAGAAAATATACCAGTTATATTTCCTATGCTGATGCAACTGCTGAAGATATTTTTGGTAAAGAAGCTATTAATCAGAGTCCTGTCTTGTATTGCAGGCAACTTGCAAGTGTTGTATTAGAAAACAAAGGGGATTTTCATTTTGAAATACATGCATTACCCAACGACGCCCAATTTTCCAGAGTAAGCGGTACTATAGTAACTGATATTGATCTGGATGGTAAAAAGGATTTAATACTGGCGGGTAATTTTTCTCCCTATCGTGTACAGCTCGGGCCTTGCGATGCTTCACCGGGAGCAGTATTGCGGCAATCGGCTCCATTTCAATTTGAAAGCATGCAGCCTTCCGAAACAGGATTTTGGGCGACAGGCGATGTACGCAATATGGTACTTGTTAATGGCAAGCGTATAGTCTTGTCAGTTAACGACCAAAAACCCTTGATTTTTAATTATAGCAGCAAGAAATAAGTCTATCAATATCATTCCTAAAATGTATAAAAACCGTTATTTCTTATTCTTATTAATCTTCCTGTCTGGTAAAGATTGTTTTGCTCAGCCGTCTCCCAAATTATTACACCGCGCAGAAAAAACCTTACCCGCACAATTGTACATGATATTTTTTCTCCTCCTGTTGCGAGCAGAATTTATTTATATGCCAACGCTGCTGCGTATGAAGCGCTTGTAGCTGGTGACACAAAATATAAAAGTCTTCATGGGCAGATTAAAAATTTTCCTGATGTTAAAAAAATCCGTTTAGAGGGGAAAATAAATCACCCGCTGGCTGCGGTTTATGCATTTTTAAAACCGGAGGAAAACTCGTCTTTTCTGAACATCTTCTGGAAGACAGTATAAAGGTAATTTTAAAAGATTTTCACGAAACGGATATGAAAGTCTATAGCAATTCAATTCAATACGGACAGGCAGTGAGTGACAGTATCCTGAAATGGGCGGCCGACGATAATTATTTGCTGACGCGGAAAAAGAGGAGATATTCATACAGTAAGCAACCGGGGAAATGGACGCCTACTCCACCCGGGTATATTGATGCCGTAGAGCCATACTGGAGTCAGATACGTCCGGTAAGCCTTGATTCAGCTGGTCAGTTTAAGCCGGTTCCACCGCCTGTGTTTAGTACAGACACTGCCAGTGCTTTCATGAAGGATGTAAAAGAGGTATATCGGGTTACTCAAAATATGAATAAAGAAGAAATCCTGATTGCCAGTTTTTGGGATTGTAATCCATTTTATCTTAATACACAGGGACATCTGAACTTTGCCACAAAAAAATTATCTCCTGGCGGACACTGGATCTCTATCGCCGGACAGGCAGCTGAAATTGCCAAAGCCGACTGGCCAAAAACTACCTCAGCTTATCTGCTGACCTCTGTTGCTTTGTTTGATGGTTTTATAAGTTGCTGGGATGAAAAATACCGCAGCCAGCTTATCAGGCCCGAAACGGTAATTAATGCTTATGTAAGTGAGAAGTGGAGACCATTGTTACAGACTCCGCCTTTTCCTGAATATACGAGCGGGCATAGTGTAATTTCCACAGCCGCCGCTCAGGTACTCTCAAATATTTTCGGGAATGAATTTCCATATATTGACAATACAGAAGTAGACTACGGTTTGCCCGTCAGGCATTTTAAATCTTTCAGCGATGCGGCTCAGGAAGCTGCAATTAGCAGGCTTTACGGAGGCATACACTATCGCTCAGCCATAATGAATGGAAAATTGCAGGGTGAAAATATTGGCAATCAGGTAATAAAAACAATTATACTTAGATAGTACTGAACAGCCTCCATTACTTATGTATTAAATTTGAATGAAACATTTATTAATTTTTTTAATAAATATTACTTGATTGTTAATAATTGTTTATATTTTTGATACTGGAACTGGAATGTTCAGGAAAGTCTGCACTTTAATAGATAAGCAGAATTTGTTGGAGACCCTTTCATTAAAAACTTGTTTTTTACATCATTTATTAATTAACCTATTTCTTTATGAGACAAAAGTCTACTAGTTTAAAACGTCTGGTCATTTTACTTTTGCTTCTGACAGGAAGTACATGGAGTATAGCCCAGGACAGGAAAGCTGTTACAGGTGTTGTAACAGACAAAGACCAGAATCCTATACCTGGTGCATCTTATCTGGTAAAGGGAACAAATAATGGGGGTGCTACTGACGCTAATGGTAAATTTACTGTTAACGTTTCATCCAATACTTCTATTCTTGTGGTTTCATCAATCGGCTTTTTGGTTAGAGAAGTTGAAATTGGTACTGCAAGCCAGTTATCGATTATTCTTGATGAGGATAACAAAAATCTGAACGAAGTAGTGATTACAGGTTTTGGTGTTCCTACGGAGACAAGAAAACTTGCTTATTCTGCGCAAACAATTCAGGGACAGGATCTGACAAGAACAAACAATGCTAACTTCGTCAATGCACTTCAGGGTAAAGTTGCCGGGGTAATGATCAACCAGGGAACTGGCGGACCAATGTCTTCATCTCGTATCCGTATTCGTGGTAATGCTTCATTGAGCCCTAATACACAGCCTCTTTTTGTTGTTGATGGTGTTTTAATCCGCCCGGGAACTTCCGGAGCAGATTCATGGGGTGCAGGCCAGGATTTTGGTAATATCATGAAAAACATTAATCCTGATAATATCGAGTCTATGACTGTATTAAAAGGTTCTGCTGCGAGTTCACTTTATGGATCGGAAGCATTGAATGGTGTTGTCGTGGTTCAGACTAAAAAAGGACGTTCAGACAAAGGCCTTGGTGTTACTTATAATCATACTTCCAGCTTTGAATCAGCATACAAATTTTTAGATCTGCAAAACCGGTATGGTGCCGGAATGGATGGTAAATTTGTTACAGGAGCTGACGGTGTAAATGAAATAGACCGTGCCAACTTCCCATGGTCTTATGGTCCTGAAATGCAGGGTCAGCAGGTACGTGACCTTGATGGCAGAATGGTAGCTTACAAGGCAAATGATCCTTTGAAATTTTTCCAGACAGGAAAGTATATCAATCATAGTGTAGCTATTGAAGGTGGAAATGACCGCAGTTCTTTCCGTGCGTCTTTCTCTACTTTGAAAAATACTTCCATCATGCCGGCTGGTACTGAATTGAAGAGAAACAACTTCAACATCAGAGGAACACAAAAAATCGGTAAAATCCTTAGCCTTGATGTTAGTGCGGATTATACCGACAATGATATGGTAAATCCGATTCGTCAGGGAGGTAATTACAATCCGGTATTCCGTTTTGTATACAACCGTCCACGTTCTATGGATATTGATTACTGGTCAAAAAATTATCTTGATCCTGTTGTTGGCGGCCGTCGTCAGGGTACAAATGATCCGTACAATGTTACAGACTTTATGTTCCAGACATTTCAATTCAAACAACAGCGTAACGAAAAGATTTTCCGTGGAAATATTGACTTGAACGGTAAAATCACAGACTGGCTGTCATTCCTGGTTCGTGGTAATGTTCAGACTGAATTGTATACAGGTAATAATCAGGATCGTGGATCAGGTGTAGGATTTGCTGGGGGTGAGTATGGAGAATATACAGAAAACAAAAGCCAGTCCCGTTTCCAGGCACTTTTAATGCTTAACCGTCAGTTGAATAAAGATTTCAATCTTACTTTTAACGTAGGTGGTGAAACCAACAGATTGATTGGAGGACGTTATTTCCGTGCAAGAACAGATGGAGGGTTACGCGTTCCTGACGTATTTACTGTTGCCAATACAGTTAACCCGCTCGTCTACGAAAATAGATTAACTCCTTCAAAACGTATTGATGCGGTTTATGCTTATGGTGATGTTACTTATAAAGATGCATTAACATTAAGTGCAAGTATTCGTAATGACTGGTCTTCAACACTCACCTATGCTGACGGAAGCGGAGATTATACTTATTCTTACCCATCAGTAGGTTTATCATGGATAGCAACTGAAACGTTTAAAACGTTACCTACATGGTTGTCATTTGGTAAGTTACGCGGTAGCTTAGGTTATACTGGTGGTGATACTGATGCATGGTCTACTAACTCGACAGGTAATTACCTTCCTCAGGGAACTTATGTAGATTATAATAATCAGATTATTAATAGATCTGGTTTTAACGGAAATACTTTACCAAACTATGGTTTGAAAAACAGGCTGGCGCGTGAGGTTGAATTTGGTGCGGATGTACGCTTTTTCAACAATCGCTTAGGTATTGATGTTGCTGTTTATAATAAAATTACAAAAAATGAAATATTGAGTCTTGGTACTTGCAGCAGAATCAGGTGTAAGTAGCAAACTGGTAAACGCAGGAAGAATTCAAAATAAAGGAGTTGAATTTTTGATTACTGCTACGCCAATCAAAAGAGGTAAATTTGAATGGAATACCAGTATCAACTTTTCACGCAACCGTAACAAAGTTTTGGAACTGGTTGAAGGAACTGATACTTATACGCTGGGACTTGGATTTGGGGCAGATGTATCTTCTGTTGCACGTGTAGGTAAAGATTATGGAACAATTGTAACTTCTTACGCTTTCGCAACTTACGAATCAAGTGACCCAAAACTGAACGGACAAAAAGTAATTGGTGCTAACAGTTCAGCAGAAGGTGGAATTGCCTATTTGAGAAGCGGTGCTTATAATCAGGGTTCAAAGGAACTTGGGACAGTAATGGAGAAATTCTTAACGAGTAATATCAACTCATTCCGTTATGGAAATTTTACAGCGACTGTTCAGGCTGATGCTAAAATTGGTGGTTTGATGTCTTCCGCTACGCATCAGTACGGATCGTCGACTGGTGCATTTGCTTTTACATTACCAGGACGTAATACGGAACTTGGAGGAGTAACATTTACCGATGATCAGGGAGTGGTACGCACAGATGGAATTATTCCGCAAGGAGTTCTTGCCAATGGTTTTATGGCACAAGTTGATGGCGCGCCTAAGGATCTGGGTGGTATGACATACGCAGATGCTGTTACAGCGGGTTATGTTAAACCAATTCCTGCCTATGCATATTATTACAACCTTACACAGTGGAGTTCAGGTATTCGTGAGTACTCAACTTTTGAGAACTCATGGGTTTCCCTTCGTGAAGTTTCAATTGGATACAATGTACCAGCTTCATTGCTGAACAAGGCCAAAATTCAATCACTTCGCGTTAGTCTGATTGGCCGTAATCTGGGTTATTTGTATACTACTGCAAAAGGTGGTGTGAATCCGGAAGGACTTTACAGTAACAAGGCAGGTGAATTTATGGAGTACGGAGGATTGCCTTTCTCACGTAACCTGGGTGTATCTGTAAATATCGGACTATAACAAATCAGAAATTTTATTTCGATAAATTGAAAATATAAGAAATCATGAAATTGATAAAAAACAATATAATTTTACTGGTACTGCTAGGGCTGTTGCAAGCTTGTGACAAACAGGATTTTGTAGATATTAACAAAAATCCTGATGCCTTGGATAAGGTTCCGCCTCAAAATCAGTTTTTAAATGCAACAATATCCATGAACAGTACTGATTTTGACGCATTCTACGAATATTATCAGAAGACTATGCCGTGGATGCAGTACACGACAGGTCTGAATGGAAATCAGGGCCCGTTCACTCAGAACTGGGACAATTTCACTCAGAGATATGGCCGCCTGTATGACGGTGTTGGTAATACGCTTTATGATGTGGAACAACTGGTTAACAAACTGGATGAGGCAGAACAGCCAAAATATGTGAATATGGTTCAGATTTCACATATTTTAAAGGCCTACTATGCATTTTATGTATCTGATATTTATGGTAGTATTGCATATTCCGATGCATTTCAGGGGCGCTACGGCGGAACCTTGCAGCCTAAATATGATACCCAACAGGCGTTATTCGCACAGCTTGACAGTGAACTTAAAACGGCAATAGCTACCCTTAAAACTGCGCCATCAATTACGCAGGTTGAATTAGGAAACTATGATCAATATTATAATGGTGCTGCTCAGCAGTGGGTTAAAGCTGCAAATGCACTGAGACTAAGAATGGCTATGCGTGTAGCAAAAGCAGATGCTGCTGCCGGAAATGCAATTATTACAGAAGTTCTTGCTTCTCCTGCAACAGATTTTATGAGCTCTAATGCAGATGGATGGGTTTTTAAGGCTAAAGCATCATTTACAGGTACAGGTGACGGTGGTAACCGTAATCCTAGTACGTTACGTGCAGCGAAGCCTATGGTTGATTTTATGTGGACAACCAAGGATCCTCGCATAGATGCTTTCTTTACACCTAATGGATATTCACAAGCTAATATTGATCTTCTCATTGCTGCCAAATTGTTGCCGGCCGGTACTAAGCAACCGGAAAGAAGGTATATTGGTAGTTTTACTAATCCCGAAGATGCAAAACTTACATCGATTATTAGCCATTATTATACAGTAAAGAGGGTAACTATTGGAACCACCGAAGTACAGGTTGATACACTTTCATTTCTTCAGCCAAGGCTGTTTAGTGCGGGTTACAGTGATCCAAGCGGTAAAGATGGTACTGGGTTATCTTATCTTCCTGTAATTACTTATGCTGAATTTTGTTTTATGCGTGCTGAGCTGGCATTGAAAGGGATGGGAACCGGAACGGCAAAAGACTGGTATGAAGCAGGTGTAAAAAGCTCTATTGCTTGGTATGATGAAGTAGGGACGGGATCTCAGTTGCTAAACTACACAGCAGTAACAGCCGCTGAAATTACTGCCTATCTTACTCAGCCGGGTGTTGCTTATGATGCAGCAAAAGGGTTAGACCAGATAACCAGCCAAAGTTATTTGAATTTCATGAAGCAGGCTCCTGAAGGCTGGGCATTGTGGAAACGTACCGGATATCCAAATCCGACGTCTGTTGTACCTTTGCCACCGGTGAAAAACCTGGGTGTGGTATTAACAATACCAAGACGTGCTCCGCTTGGATTAATTAGTGACACAGATCCTAATGTAGCCAACAAAAAGGATGCATACTCAGCTATGGCAACCATACCTGGATTTGGTACTAATCCTGGTGACGCAACCGGTCGTGTATGGTGGGACAAACCTTAATTTAATTGATACTTGATTTGGTTAATATTAAAAGAGGCAGGCCGGTTGGGAGGGTACTGAAAAAGTCCTCTTGTATCTGAGTCAGAGAAAGGAGTAGGAAATTAAGTTTTTCTGCTCCTTTTTTGGTATCTTAAGGTGGATTTAGAAAGGGATTCAGATGTTAATTCACCAACAAAAAATTCAATTTACTGCGTTCGCCGGATTGTATGACCTGATCATTCCCAAGGACAATCTTCTTCGCAGGATTAATGAATTGATCGACTTTAGCTTCATTTATGATGAGCTTGCAGGTAAATATTGTTCTGATAACGGACGTGCAGCACAGAGCCCCGTACGGATGTTCAAATTCCTGTTGCTGAAGACAATCTACACCATTTCAGACGTAGATGTAGTCGAACGTTCCCGCTACGATATGTCCTTCAAGTATTTCCTTGGCATGGCCCCCGAGGATGAAGTCATCAATCCGAGCTCTTTGACAAAGTTTAGAAAATTGCGTTTGAAAGATGCCGACTTATTGAAGCTGTTGATAGGCAAAACAGTCTCCATAGCGATTGAAAAGGGTATTGTTTGCTCTCGATCCATTATCGTAGATGCTACCCATTCGCTTTCCAGATCTAATCCACATTCAGCCCTTAAGGTGCTTAGGGAGCATTCAAAGCTTTTACGCAAAGCCGTTTATGCTGTGGATGCTGACATTAAAGAGCGTATGCCTAAAAAGAATGATTCGGGCGAGCTCGAAAAGGAGCTTGCCTATTGTAATGAGCTTGCGAAGTGTATAGAATCGGATCAGACGTTGATCTATATCCCTGCGATCAAGGAAAAACTAAACCTGTTAAAGGAAACAATGGAGGATACTTTGGAGAACTATACGCTCTCCAAAGACAGCGATGCCAGGACGGGCCATAAATCGTCTGACAGCAAGTTCTTTGGCTACAAGACCCATATTGCCATGACAGAAGAACGTATTATTACCGCCGCAGTGGTCACCTCGGGAGAAAAGGGAGATGGTCCACAACTTCCTGAACTTTTGCAGATCAGCCAGGACAACGGCATTGAAGTAGACACGATCATCGGCGATTCAGCCTATTCGGGAAAGGATAATCTTCAACTAACCAGTGAGCAGGATATCAAGGTGGTTGCCAAGCTGAACCCTTCTATTACCCAAGGATCCAGAAAGAATGAAGACCGCTTCGATTACAACAAAGATGCGGACATGTTCGTATGCCCGGCCGGGCATCTGGCCATTCGAAAGGCACGTCAGGGAAGGAAGAATGTGGGGACAAATCAGACCTATACCTACTATTTCGATGTCGAGAAGTGTAAAATCTGTCCCTTAAGTGAGAACTGTTATAAGCGGGGGGCCAAAACGAAATCCTATTCAGTGAGCATAAAATCGGACTCGCACCTCCAACAGACAGCCTTTCAGGAAACTGACTATTACAAGCAGAAAATAAAACATCGGTATAAGATCGAAGCAAAAAACAGTGAATTAAAGAATGTCCATGGCTATGGCCGCGCAACATCTTATGGAATTGAAAATATGCAGATGCAGGGAGCATTAGCCATCTTCGCAGTAAATCTGAAAAGAATTATCAAACTTACCAACTAGGCTCGCAAAACTAAAGACAAACACTGATAAACCTAAATTCGAACATTTTGGGACGGTAGTCCATTTGCAGATCACATTTAAACAACAAAAGCGGTCAAGTAAATAAAATTTACCTGACCGCTCTGGGTAGTCCTATAATTGAGAAGCTTTTTCAGTGCCCTCCCGGTTGGCTTGCCTCTTTTTTGCTTCTTTATATTCCCAATAATTTTATTCTCAATCCAGATTAATCAAACATCCCACAGCCTCTGTCCGTCTGGTCATTACCGGGTTTCCGTTCAATGTTGCTTCAATGGCATCATGGAGATAGAACTCCGTAGGTTTTGGACGGTTCTTGCCTAAACCTGTGTACCAGTTATCAATTGCTCCCTGGTATACAATCATTCCGTTTCCATCAAGCAGCACTACTTCCGGCATTACCTTGGCATGGTACCGGCTTGCTGTCTTATGATCTTTATCAGGCGAACCAGGAAATAAAACGCCATATTTTTTAAGGAAGCTTTTTATCTCCTTGTCAGTTGCGGTATAAACAGGAAAAACGGACTCAAACTGAACATTTCTGGATTGATATTGTTCAGCCAGTTTTTTGAGTTCCGGCATATACGACTGTGATATCGGGCATTCGGTGTCAATAAACAGGATTACTTTTAAAGTTTTTTGCTGTGGTTTTGCGGTCTGCCCTGTTACTTTTATAGACAAAAGATTCAGGAAAAATATCAGATACAGTAATGTGAATACCTGGTTACATTGTGCTTTCATAAATGATTTTAAATAGGACAACCTTTTAGAAACAGTCGTCAGTACAGGCTAATTATATTCTTTAAGCAAATCTAAATAAAGGATATTACTGTAAAGTACGATGCAATACAAATATTTCGGTTAGGAGCATGAATTCCAAAATGAAATGATAACGCTTTTATTAATTTATAAGCCGTAATGGGAAGTTGATAAAGATATTATTAATAGAAGTAAATTAAGCGGTAATTTTCCTTTAAGTTCTTGAAATATAACTTTTTACTTATGAAAATTTACCTGGCTTTAATAAGAGTTGTTCTTTTCTGTGTCACGCTTACTCTGCTTGTTATTGGGGGACTTTTCATTATGCAAAATTGGGAGGGCGGAAAGTTGATGCTGGGTATTGGTGTGACATTATCAGCAATTATTCTGATTGATTTACTAAGAACAAAGAAGGTCTTTTAATTTAAATAAAGAATACATTTATCCGCCATTGTTTGGCAGAAACAGGCGGATAAATGTGCAATGAGATAATAGCAGGAAGAACAAAGGGATTAACGCGAGTGTGATTTTAATATCTTCTAACAATTATTTCATTTAACCTGATTTACTTTTTTAGTAAACTTTCCAAAGCTTTCTCCACTTTCTCATACTCAAAAGCGCTCAATTCCTTTTTCATCCGGTCCTGTATTTCTTTATTTTGCAGATTTCCGATGCTTCCTTCATGCGTATGTTTCAGTTCACGCGGTGCCTTGTAAGTTCCGTCACCAATTTCGGCCCCTACCTGCCGGTATGCATCGCGGAAAGGCACTCCATTGATCACAAGCTCGTTGACACGTTCTACGCTGAAAAGGAGGTCATATTTCGGATCAGCCAGTAAATTTTGTTTTACCTTGATATTTTCAAGCATGAATGTTGCAATATCCAGGCAATCCAGTATTTCATCAAATGCAGGCATCAATATTTCTTTCAAAAGCTGCATATCACGGTGATAACCCGACGGAAGATTGCTCAGCACCATTGTTACTTCCATCGGTAAAGCTTTCATCCGGTTGGTTTTGGCGCGAAGCAATTCAGCAACATCCGGGTTTTTCTTATGCGGCATAATGCTGCTTCCCGTCGTCAGATCGTCCGGTAAAACGATAAAGCTGAAATTCTGGCTGTTGTATAAACAAACATCCATTGCCATACGTGAAACCGTCGCTGCCAGTGAAGAAATGGCTGTCAGAGCTGCCTGTTCTGTGCGTCCCCTGCTCATCTGGGCATATACTACATTGTAATGCATGCCTTCAAAACCCAGCAGGTCAGTGGTCATTTTTCTGTTTAAAGGGAAAGATGAACCATATCCTGCACCGGAACCCAGCGGATTATGGTTGGCAAGCCTGTAAGCAGCATTTAGCTGGATAATATCATCAATCAGACCTTCTGCATAAGCCCCAAACCACAATCCGAATGAAGATGGCATGGCGATTTGCAAATGGGTATAACCTGGCAGCAGGTCATTTTTATGTGCTTCCGACTGTTTGATCAGTACATCAAAAAGTTTTTCTGTTGCCTGCACCACCTGGAACAAACGTGCACGGGTATACAACTTCATGTCGACAAGCACCTGGTCATTACGGGAACGGCCGCTATGGATTTTTTTGCCGGTATCGCCCAGCTTGCGTGTCAGCATAAGTTCAACCTGGGAATGGACATCTTCCACACCATCCTCTATAACAAATTCATTTTTTTCAACCTGGGCGTAAATAACTTTTAATTCAGCACGTAATGCAACCAGTTCGTCTTTGGTGAGTAATCCAATGGTTTCCAGCATCGTAGCATGTGCCAGGTTTCCCAATACATCATATTCTGCCAGATGCAGGTCCATTTCCCGGTCTCTTCCTACTGTAAAGCGTTCAATTTTTTCGGAAGTAACCGTATTTTCTTTTTGCCAGAGTTTCAAAATTTTTGGAGAATTTGGGGATGATTTAACCGGATTATTTTGGTCAGTTTGTTTTTGCGCATAAGTACAATGGCAAACTGTAATCAGTAACAAGGAGCTTGATAGTAGTAGAAATCGTAGAGAATTTTGCATCAGGGAGAGATTTGTATTGAAATTTTTTCACTCAATCTGCAAAATAGATTGCTCTAACAAGCTAATTATTTTTGATGAGCAAAACTAATCAGGATTTCGGAATTATCAGTGGAATATTTAAACGCAGAGTTCAGAGAGCGGCCCCTCTTCTGCGTTTATACATTATTAGTCAATTAACCTCTTAACCGCAACAAAGCGTTTTTTGTAATAATCCGCATTGAGCATATCATACCGGATCCCGCCTTTCCAGGCCGAATGTATAAACCGGACGTAAGATGGTGTTACTTCCGTAATAATCCCGACATGGCCAACGGTTGCGGTTTTTACACTATTTCCTTTGAAGAAAATCAGGTCACCGGGTTTTGCTTTGTCCAGCGAAACTGTGGTTCCCTTTTCAGCCTGTGCAGCACTCGAATGAGGTAAAGTAACATTCCATTTATCAAAACAATATCTTACAAAACCGGAGCAATCAAACCCCCTTTTTGAAGTTCCGCCGGAGCGGTATGGAATGTGTAAATGTTTGGTAGCGAATGAAACCAGTGATTCTATGTGATTGAGTGTATCAGCAGATGATTTTGTAGCATTTTTAGACTGGGCGTTCGTAGGGTTTATAACTGAAATTGTTAATACAAATGTGATAAACAGAATAGAACGTCTGGTCAATAAATGCATAAGTAATCGGGTTGGTCCGGAATATAAAAACTGCTGACAGGAGATTGTTTTGCAATTGTTTAAATCGCCTGTTATTTGTAAAGCTAAGAAGCATTTTTGATTAATTTTATTTTACTTTTAATTCATTTTTCATGCTTTTTGTCAAGGCGCTGATATTTAGTACGTAAACTGCTTTACATGAAACTTATTCTTTAATAAGGTGTACGTAGTTTATATTAGCTTCCTTACGCCCTACTTTTTCCTTACTTTTGTGCCTTCAAAATGGATTACTGAATTTTAATAATACTCCCGAATGAACACCACCGACCGTTATCTGCAGCGCGGCGTATCTGCATCGAAGGAAGATGTGCACAAGGCAATTGAAAATATTGACAAAGGATTATTTCCAAAAGCTTTCTGCAAAATTGTTCCGGATACACTGGCGGGAGATCCCGATTACTGCACGATTATGCATGCCGATGGTGCCGGAACCAAAACCTCGCTGGCTTATTTATACTGGAAGGAAACGGGCGATATTTCAGTTTGGAAAGGAATAGCCCAGGACGCCATTGTTATGAATACGGACGATCTGCTTTGCGTTGGGGCAACGGGTCCTATGTTGTATTCGTCTACAATTGACAGGAATAAAAACAGGATCCCCGGTGAAGTGATCGCTGAAATTATCAATGGTGCTGAGGAAGTCCTGGAAATGCTGCGCAGTTATGGTGTGGAAATTTACAGTACAGGTGGCGAAACTGCCGACGTGGGTGACCTGGTCAGGACAGTAACAGTGAACAGTACTGTCGTGGCACGTATGAAGAGAGCGCAGGTTGTGGACAATGCCAATATTAAAGCCGGGGATGTAATTGTAGGCCTGGCTTCTTCCGGACAAGCTACTTATGAAACTTCCTATAACGGCGGAATGGGCAGCAACGGACTGACTTCCGCACGTCATGATGTATTGGGGAAATATCTGGCAGCCAAATATGCTGAAAGTTTTGATCCGGAAATCAATGAAGATTTGATTTACTGCGGCACAAAAAAACTGACTGACCTGGTAGAAGGTACGCCTCTGAATGTCGGACAGCTTATTCTTTCACCAACACGCACATATGCGCCCGTTGCAAAGGCTTTACTGGACGAACTTCGTGAGGACATACATGGAATGGTACATTGCAGCGGTGGTGCGCAAACCAAAATTTTACATTTTGTAGATAATCTCCACATAATTAAAGACAATCTGCTTCCGGTACCACCCTTGTTTACGCTGATCCAGAACGAAAGTGGAACGAGCTGGCAGGAAATGTATAAAGTTTTCAATATGGGGCACCGGCTGGAAATTTACCTTTCGGAAACACATGCTGAACGTGTGATAGAAATATCGAAATCATTTGGAATAGAAGCACAAATCATTGGCAGGGTAGAAGCATCAGATGAAAAAAGCTGACCATCAAATCGGAGTTTGGTGAGTTTTTATACTCATAAAAATTTTCTTGTTATAAAGGCCTTTAAATCAACCGGTTTAAAGGCTTTTTTTGTTTTAAAGCATTTTGAAGAAGTGATCGGGGTTATCATTTTTTATCGTGTTTAGAAAAAACCGGTATTTTTTCTAAGGATATCTAAATCCCGTAATGTTTGGCAAGCCTATTGTAGTATTACTTTATTCTTAGGAAAACTTCAATACTTGAAATTATGGGAAATATTATCCAAAATAATGCTCACATCTTCCGGTGGTTGGTGGTGTTCATAAGTTATGTAATATTCGTTAATCCGGTTTATTCTCAGCCGACACTCACATTACAACCCGTTATCACGCAAAACCTGACATCTCCTATGCAGGTATTGCATGCCGGTGATGGTTCTAAGCGGATTTTTGTAGTAGAAAGAGCGGGAACCATAAAAGTTTTTGGTGGAGCCAGCTATAATCTTCTCGGAACATTTCTGGATTTACACACAAAGGTCGGGACGTTAAGTGAAGGCGGATTATTAAGTGTAGCTTTTCATCCTGATTATGGAAAAGCGGGTGACCCAAACGCAGGTGTTCTGTTTGTTTATTACACAAACCTGGCAACCCCTTTTGGCAACCTTGTTTTGGAAAAATACACCGTCGCTAATCCCTCAGGTAACGTTGCAACGGTTTCGGGTACACAAGTAATTCTTACAATACCGCATTCATCCCAGGGAAACCATAATGGAGGAGAAATGCATTTTGGTAATGACGGGCTTTTATATTTATCAGTTGGGGATGGCGGCGGTGCGGGAGACCCCAACAGGAATGCACAAAAAACGGGTCCGGCAACCACAGGAGACCTGACCTATTTATTGGGTAAAATGCTGCGCCTTGATGTAAACAATCCATCATCCGGGCGTAATTATTCTATTCCTGCACAAAACCCTTTTGCCAATGAGATATTTGACTACGGCCTGCGTAATCCATTCCGTTGGAGTTTTGATAAGCAAACGGGTGACATGTGGATAGGGGACGTAGGGCAAAATAACTGGGAAGAAATAGATTTCAGGGCAGCAAGTGCAAGTGGCGGTGTAAATTATGGCTGGAATTGTTTTGAAGGTCCTGCCACTTATTCCGGTAATGCTGGCTGTGGTACGGTAACAAATTACAGTCCTGCTTATTATTATGATGGACAGTCTGTAATTGGAGGCGTAGTATACCGGGGTTCAAGATATATTGATATGATGGGTTATTACGTCGGAGCTGATTTTTATACCGGCAACATGCATCTGATCAAACGGAATAATACAAACACAGAATGGATTACAACTGTCCAGTCAGGAACGCTTCCGGGCTCTGTTGCTAATATTTCGGACATTGGTGAGAATGAAGATGGAGAATTGTATGCCGTTTCGCTTACAGCCAATTCAGTTTATCACATACAGTCAAGCGGGCCGTTGCCTGTAAAACTGGTGAGTTTTGATGGCATAAAAACAACTGAAGGCACCAAACTTTTCTGGGAAACGTCTTCCGAAGAAAATTTCAGGGAGTTTGAAGTGGAATACAGTACAACTATGAATAATTTTATCAGTGCAGGAATTGTGCCTGCTCACAATTTTACAAACGGTTCCAAATACCAGTTTACACACACAGGCAGTTTTTTAGATAATGTTTATTACCGTTTAAAAATGACTGATGCTGACGGAAGTTTTGATTATTCCAGAATTATAGTTGTAAATAATGAAGAAGCTGTTTCAGGAATTTTCGTAAAACCTTCTCTCGTTAATTCAGGATCAATAAATTTGATTATCGAAGGTAATTATCAATCTCTTGAAGTGATCGGTACAAACGGTATTTTGCTTAGCAAGCAAGATATTTCAGGGAAGAGTGGTTCTCTTAATATTCCTGTAAATGCTGCACCTTCTGGGTATCTATCTTGTCAGGCTGATCAGCAATGAAAAAGTAAAACAACAAAAAGTATTGATTTTAAATTAAAAAGCACAACCCGTTACAAACGGATTGTGCTTTTTTACCAAAATTACTATTAGCGGTTTCTAACTATAGGCTGCAATTTTAGTTCACTATCATTAGATGGGGTATATCGTACAGGAGTGTACATTTTATAAGTACGGTTTTCCTTTAGATGCTGATCAGGATGATTTTCAGAAGCTCCCTGACCAATTGATTGCCCTATCAAATCTTTCAGGTTTTTAACAAGGCCGGATATCATTGACATGTTTTATGGTATTTAGATGTGTAATCGAAATAACTACGGTTCAAAGATAGCCATTTTGATTGGCTGTTTATGGACAGAACCACAGCTAATTGTTACATGATTCACACATTTTAAAGCAAAAGCAATTGCTTGTTTCCCAACTGTTTAAAATGTTTTAGTGTAAAACCAGTTACCTTCTTAAATTGATTGGACAAATGGGCAACACTGCTGTAATGCAGTTTGGAAGAAATTTCTTTGACCGTGAGCTGACTGTTGGCCAGTAATTCTTTAACACGTTCAATCTTATGCTGAATAATATAATGTTCAATGGTTATTCCCTGAATTCTGGAGAACAGATTGGCCATGTAGGTATAGTCATACATAAGCCGGCCGCTAAGATAATTCGAGAAATTAATTTTTAACGGCTTGTCTGTATCTCGAACCATTTCTATAATACTGTTCTTAATTTTTTCTATGAGCTGATTTTTTTTGTCTTCTATTAGTTCAAGCTCATTTTTATTCAAAAAATCTTTAAACAGATCAATCGCCGGTTTTGAAATATCTCCTGTCAGTTCTACTTCACCCGACATTACCTGCAAATGATCTAATTCAAGTCTGTTAAGCTCTTCTTCTACCATTAGTATGCTTTGCAAGCTTACCATATTCTTAATGTATAACTTCATTTAAAGACAGTTCTACTTTGTATAAAGATGTATTTGCTTCTGAACTAACTTTAAAGCTACTGATTTACAGATACAAAACATAATAAAATACTATCTGTTTACTCCTGAAAACTGAATAATTATCAGATTGACACTTTTTGTATCTACAAAGAATGTCAATGTATTACGCTTTTGACAAGCTTAATTTTTTCTATCTCTTTCCCCAACATCTCCCTTTCGGTTTAAAATTAATTTTTACTGTTAACGATTTCTACTGTTACTTTTCAAATGTTCGAAGTCTTATTAGTAAATACAAAGAGACTGATAAGGTGCGGCAATTCTTTTTTGCCCTTCTTCAGTCTTTTATTCGTAGACCCTTTACTCAATAAAGTTGATGCATAATATTATTTTTGACTCCAAAATCTCATCTTTTCTGTGGGATTATAGTATATCATTTATTTCTGACAAACCCGGAATACTCGAATATTACCACCATTGTTATAAAATTGTTGTCAGCCTGGATAAGAGTTTCGAGCTAACCATTGACGGCCAAACTGTTTCAGGCGTGACGGGATTTATTGTTAATCTGGATATCCCGCATTCTTATTCTGCACCGGGTTTGAACGTCCTGGTTAATTTTGTTGAGGCAAATAGTTTATGGGGCTGGAAGCTTCGTAATTTACTGGGTAATGAAAGCTGGCTGAACATTCGTAAATTGCTATCAGCCAAAGAATGCCGGCAGGTATTTCCTGTTGATTATAAGGAGCTCTCCAATGCGTTATTGATCCCTTATGTAAACAAATTCCTTGATTCTTTTTTTCTAAGATGCCGCCGGCTCATACGATCTCTGCTGATGAACGTATTCAAAAGGCTTTGTATTACATTGAAAGAAACCTGCATAGTCCATTGGAACTGGAAGATCTGAGCAATTATATCAATTTGTCGCCTGAGCGTATCCGTCATCTTTTTGTGGAGCAAATGCACATTCCGTTCACGCAGTATGTACTTTGGAAACGCATAAGGAAAACAATACAGCTTGTGATCAGGGAAGAAAGCACCATAAATGAAGCGTGCCATCGATTTGGTTTTACTGATCAGCCTCATTTTAACAGATCCTTTAAACGTATTTTTGGTTTAACACCATTGGTCGTTATCCGAAACTGCCGTGTACTTCTGTAATATAGAACACAATATAGTTTTGTAAATAAATAACGGAAATGTACAAACGATCATATAAAAGGCAGTGTCACAAATTAGTACTACTTTTGTGCTTACCTGCTAACAAGCTCTTGTCCTTGTCTGTCTCATCTGTTTTTCTCCTGGCATAATTTTTGAAGGAATCTGAATAATTTCGGAAGCTAATTTGTGACTTCCGTTTTTTACTCCGTCGGAACGTAGATATTGAAGATAGGGTAACAGGTATAATTTAGAACTAACAATTAACACCTTATAAAAAGTGGAAGCTACTAAAAAATCTTTTTCATTGAGAGAACTGGTTATATTGATCCTGGCTTTTGTATTGTTCACACTGGTATATATAGAAACAAAATCATTCTATTTCTGATACGAAATTTTCAATTAGCTATGGTAAAAGGCAACAAAGCCGGGTTATTATACCCGGCTTTTGTCATTTGAAAAATATAAAAAAAATTATATTAATTACTAATTTGATCTTAATATCTCATTGACATTTACATAGTCGTCTAAGATCATTTCCATAACTTCCTTGCATACATAACGCTTTTTCTTCAATACCGTTTCAATACATTCGATAAGCTCCGGCGTACTATTCTGTTTAAATAAATAGCCATACACACCTGCTTTCAGATATAAAATAACACGCTGGTCAATGGTGTGTTTTTTGATACCTTTCGTTTTTTCGTCGTAAATGATGACAGGAACCTGCGGGTAACCATTTTGCAGTAATGTGATAAAGCTTAGGTCTATGTATTCCGGATTGTTTGAGGACGCTTTCGGACCAAGAATGACCACATCAGCAGTTTGTACAAGAAATGACGTGTGAAATGCAGCAATATTGTTATAATTAAAAATTTTAGCGTCTTTAATGTGGATTTTAATTATACCAGTTAAATCAGTACTTCCAGTGAAGTCACTGTCTATAATAGCAATGGTTGCCATGTTACATTTATTTAAGATATGAGGGGTAAGATGTGAATTTTAGGTATTGCATCATGACATTTTATTGTCGTTTTCTGTTATGCATCATGAAGTTACCACATTTTTAACAATTTGTAATTCACAATAAATCTAAAACCGCAGTAATCCGTAATGCATAAATAATTATGTTAGCTTACCATTCTTTACTTTTTGAATAGCTACTTGTAATGAGTTATAAAAAAAGGCTGTCCCTGGTTAAGGACAGCCTTTTTTGTTTCACTACACTGAACGCTATTTAGAGTTTCAGTACAGACATATTGTAAGTTTTCTTTTCTCCGGAAAGCACAACCTGGTAAATACCTGTTGGTAATTTATCCATATCCAGATTAATACTGCCATTCTTAATTGTCATGTTTTTTCTGACAATAATTTCCTGTCCTGCTGCATTAATTACCCGTACATGTACGGATTTCATTGCCGGATCGGGCAATTCCACAGTCAGCAGTGACTGAACCGGATTAGGGAAAAATTTCAAATCCCGGGTGTTCAGTGCATCTATAGAAATAATGCGGCTATAAGCATGCGTTCCGTCTTTGTCTACCTGTTTGAGGCGATAATAACTTACACCTTTCAGATAATCGGTATCAGTGAATTTATAATTATTTGTTACCGATGAATTTCCATTTCCTGCAAGCCTTCCAATCTCTGTAAAGTTTCTGCCGTTCAGTGTTTTCTCAATTGTGAAATAGTCGTTATTCACTTCAGCGGTCGTTGTCCAGTTTAACAGGTTTCCCTCAGCAGTATGTTTTCCTTCAAATTTTACAAGCGTTACCGGAAGTGAACCTACAGGCGGTGCATCTGACAATCCAAAACCTGAAAAGCCTGAATCGAAAGTGGCTGTATAAGCATAATCAGTATTGAATGCAGCACTTATCTGAACTTCTGCAAACGACGTAGATCCTACATTTCCTGCTCCTATACCACCTTCGCTTTTACCCATTGAAGTAACGTTGGATTTAAAGGCAGACAATTCTGAAGCTTTATAATACAGAGTGATCTTATAACTACCAGCCGCATTGGTATTGGCCGGCGTTACTTTGAAAGTTTTATTGGTTATATGGTAAGGCCCAAACCAAGTTGTTCCATCCGTTCCGGCTCTGTCAATTTCGACTGATGTACAGCCATAATCAAACGCAGTCAGGTTTTCGATTTTTACCATCAGGCTCCCGGTAGCCGGATCATAGAAATAAGCAGTAGCATCGGGCCCCAGATATTGTGCATCCGCAGTGGAAGATACCGAACTCTGGATTTCCTTAGGAATGTTGCCTGTTATTTTCACATTGTCGATTGCCCACCAATAATCATAGTTAGCAATATACCGGAAACGGATTTTCATAGCTGCATTGGCATACTCCGCAGGAATCGAAATATTTCGTGTTGCCGGAGCGGTCCACGTTCCGGATGTACCGGTTGCCTGGGTTTGTGTAAATACATTTTGCCACGCGCTGCCATCCCATACATCCACAAGCCCTTTTTCGGCGAAACCTCCGTTATATATCCTGAAATACTCAATGAAAGATAAATTAATAGCAGACATTCCGACTGAATTAAAAGGAGCAGATTCCACTATTTTATCCAGCGGTACCTCACCTGCGGCGTCACTACTGATGAACAGGAGCGGAGTTCCTGCAGGATCCAGTGCCACATTTGAAAACGATACTACTCCCCATGTTGCAGGGTATGATCCTCCGCCTACAATATTCCATCCGGCTGGCAGTCCAGTATTGAAATTTGCCGAAAGTACATCCAAAGTTGTCACACCCGGAATAATATCATCGTCGGCTATGGTAATTATATGTTCCTGGTTGGCGTCCGCTGCAAAAGCATTACCTGCCCCTGCATTCAAAGAATAAGTCAGGACAATGGTCTCATTTCCTTCTACATAAGCATCGTTGTATATTCTTACTGTTACATCCCTGGATAAAGTACCTGCCTGTAATGTAAAGGAAGCCGGTGTAATCGAATAATCCGCTGTGGCGCCTTGTGTGGCAGTTCCTGTTGGTGTGTTCAGGGTAACAGTTACCGGTGCAGAAGGCGTTTTGTTGATTTTAACCGTAATGATTTTTTCAACGTACGTTAGGCATTCGTTGGGTGCAGGGCTCGTGATCGTTGCCTCACCTTCGTTCACCATAGTAGTTGCTGCCGTAAACTGAACAGAGGTTTCTGCGCAAGTATAAACCCTGACGTCGTCAATATACCAGCCATCTGAGCCACCACACCCATCTGTTCCCATATCGAAGCGAAACTGGATAGTTTGTCCGACGGTAAGCCCCAGAGCTGAAAGGTTTATCCTGCTTTGTCCCCAGGTGCTTATATTAGATCCCGGATCAGAACCTGAATAAGCCGCCTGGCCTTGTAATGGGTTATTATTTCCATTAGCGGTTGTTTGCAGGGTAACGTTATATCCGTTTGCTATAAACGCGGAAACCGGAACAAGTACCCAGGTACCGCCATTGATCCTGTATCTGATATTACCACCGTCATATCCTGCTTCTGTTGCAATGTAATGATCAAAAGCCATGTTGAACGGGCCGTCAGATCCGGCTGGTATGGTAATAACAGGGCTGGTAAAGCTAATAACACCGTTTTGAAGATCAGCACCGCAATCTCCGCCGGTATAATCCACACCGTAAACCACTTTGCCCGCTCTTCCGGCAGGAGCAGATGTCTTCAGTGCCCAGTTCCTGGGTGTCCAGGTGCCGGTACTTCCTGTATTGGAAACTGTCCAGGCGCCTAATCCGTTTTCAAAATCTTCATAAAAAATAGCATTTGCAGCTTCACCACCGGAACAAATAGCTGCAAGCGGCTGAAGAATCGGCTGGAAGTTGCAATTCGTTTCACTTCTCAGTTCTACTGCAAGTAATACTTTTTTCAGTTGGGCAGCGTCATCTGTTGTAAGGATCTGTCCTGAAGGGCCGGCTGCGGTTGTAGTAGAAAGTCCTTCAAGATCAAGCCCCTTCAGATCATCCAATGAAGTTTCGAGCATATCGGCCAGTGAAGAAAAATCTGTTGTACTCGTCATATAAGTAGACTGTGCATGCCAGAAAATATGTGCCGCTTTTGTTAGTCCAATACCTGTGATGGTTTGTCCATTGTAAGTGCCACCATCTACCAGTAATGCATATGCATGATTCAGGACGCTGGAATTGGTATGAACACCACCATAATCAGTAGTAGCACAATGATAATAAGCGTCAGTCACTTTTGCAGGATCGCCTTTACAATTCGGGTTCCACATATCGCGCAGCGCACCGTTAAAAGCCGTTGTTTCTTCTCCCACCATCCAGCGTGCCGAACTTCCACAAGCAGTCCTTAATGCATTGCTTTCCTCGGCATCCATGTAATTATTCAGCTGATCCACGGTTTCACCCCATATATCCGAATAGCCTTCATTAATAGCACCTGACTGCCAGGCATAGATAAGTCCGCTTGTATACTCTGTATAGGCATGCCCCCATTCGTGTGCAACTACGTCGTCAGCAGCAGTACCCGTGCAATAGTTTGCCGTTACTCCGTTCCAGTTTGCATTGGGGCAATCTATTTCCGGGTTGTTATTAATGGTGATCATCGTAGCATCGGCACCATCATAAGAAACAAAACCAAATGCATTTTTCATGAAATTATAAATATGCCCCGAAGTTTCGACTTCGGATTTCTGCCATACATCCAGAGCAGTATATTCCGCTCCGGCATTGCCATTTGCTTCCTCCCATTTCAGGTTAGCTGGTGCAGCAGAAGTTTCGTATAATTTTCGGTCAATGTTGTGCATCCCCGTAAACTGTTCTACAAGCGCTTTCGTATGTGCGTCGATGTACAAAAATTCCCGTATGTTTGCATCATTGCGTACCTCTACTTCATAAACCAGATATTTTGCTCCTGTATATCCTTGCGCTAGGCCTTTCTGAAATACGTATAAGGTTGTTTTAAAAGCTTTCAGGGGAGCCTTGAAACTTCCCAGTTTTTGCCCGGTAACAAGTTTGATAGCAGCATCAGCAGCCATTTCTTTTGAAACGGAGGGTACCGTATTCAGTTTGCTGACTTTGATGAAATTACCGTTCATAGCAGCCAGATCAATACTTTTATTAAAATGGAACTTCAGAAGCCCGTCGTAAATAGGAACTCCCTGATAGTATTGCTGAAGAACCACATGATCCAGCCCGTAATTGTCTTTTTTGTTTTCTTTTACCAGGTAAGAATCCTTGTCAGCCTGAATAGAAAAAAGGCCTGCATTTACTCTGACAAAAGAAAGGGCTTTGTCCTGAGGTTTTGAGCCCGTAATACTTAATGCTTTTCCTTTCGGGAATCTTAGAAAACTAAGTGAGCCGGTTGCCTTATCAATAGTAGGAATCGCACCTGTTTTTGCTGCAAATGCATCAATTTCACTCTTTATTGCACTTTGCGCTAAGCAGGAAGCGGCAGATAACAGCAGAAGAAAAGTAAGATGTAAATTGAACTTCATAGAATATTATTTGATATGAGTAATAAATAATTTCGAGAATTAAACATATTATTTTGTTTGTCTATTAAATAAATTGAAAAAATAATATCTATTAAACTGTAATTATATTGAAAATAAGTTTACAAACAACTACATGCATCTTTATAATAATCCACGAATTTTACTGATAACGTATATGCATAGAAGTAAAATGAATTTTACCAGGGATTTGAGCCATATCAACCCATGATTGAATTCGATATTATAATATAGTCCTGAGTGCTAGTTTTTTGTTGCTCAATCTGGAAATTTATCTGGCAGGATGATTATAAATAAGAGATAATGTGAAGGAGAATTTTAGAAAAAATTCTGTTAGATGTGGTAGCTTTTTTCTTGGTCAGGCTTCCAGTGAACAGGGTAAAATAGCTATTTAAGGGTTTCAAACAAAGTATTTGTCTATTAATAATGAAGTTGTAAATATTTATTTACCATTATACGTAATTAATTGAGATAGAATTAATTTAATTAATTATCTTGCTTTATCAATAAACGGTAAACTAATTCTTGTAAGCATAGGATTTTGTTTTATTGATCTAATATCGGTACCTCTTGCTCTTTCCGCTTAAAAACTGGACTAGTTACGCAGCGATTTGAAAGTTAAAATATTCTTTTGGTGTTTTCATTTTTAAAGCTGAATGAGGAGCAAAATTATTATATTCATCTACCCATTTTTGTATTTGTGACATCACAACTGTTGGATTATCGAGACAATTTTCAAAGACGTAATCTCTTTTAAAAGTGCCATTCAGTGCCTCACACATGCCATTTGATTGTGGTGAATATGTCGGTGTATTACAATCTTCAATATTCCATTGTTTAAGACTTTTTCTTAGATTTTTCTCTATGTATTCAGGTCCGTTATCATGTAGTAGTTGAAGCTGCCCTTTTGGCGGTAAACTTTCACCGAATCTTTCAAATAGGGCATTCTGTACTAATAATTCGATATCACATCCTTGAATATGCGTGCCTGCTTTCCAGCTAATAATTGATCTGTCACAACAGTCGATCACAAAGGCCAGTCGAAGTTTTTGACCATTCCAACACTTAATAGACGTTATGTCGCTAGCCCATCTTGTATTGGATTTAACAACGGCTATTTTTCCAGTATGAATCCTACTATTTCCTCTGGTTCGAAATCGTTTTAATAGTAAACCTTCCTCTTTCATAAAGCGGTGAACCATATATTTGGATAATGTAACACCATAATCCCTTTGTAAAATAGCTCGCACACGAGGTGTTCCATAGGTTGACTTCATGCTTGATATTGATCGAATATTAGCCTTAGCCGCATCTGACAGGTATTTTTTTACAATTTTCTTTCTCTTGGGATAAGGCCTGGCTTGGTAATAGATGCTAGATTTGGCAACTCCCAATATTTTGATGATTCGGTTGATACTTAATCCGAATTCCCTGGATAGCGATTCAACTGCCGGTTTCGTAGTTGATCCATCTCCAGCTTTTTTTAGAACCTTAATATCAAGTGTGGCCTCTCCCAGAGCCCTCTTAAGTTCATCATTTTCTCTTCGCAAGACCTCTAACTCCGTTTTAGAGTGTAGCTGGCCATCATTTTTTATACTCATAACTGCTCCTGATTTTGCATCCTTACGCCATTTATATAGCTGGCTTGATATTAGACCGTGTCGACGACAAAACTCGGGACAAGACAAGCCAGATAAATCCCATTCTTCCACTAAGTAAGCCTTTTGTTGCGAGGTAAGCAATTTTCTTCCTGATGAACTTAGGCGTGCATTCTTAATCATCTCTGATACCATTTCTGTTTCTCGTTTGAGGCTACAAACTGGTCCAATGATTCAAACGGTTAGGAACACTCTGATACATTTAAAATATTGAACTTACCCTCATAGTATTCATAATCATGTTGTCTTCTATCAGTATATCCTGTCCTGGGATAGGATTTAAAAATTATCAATAAGTTTTTTATTTATGTTACAAAATCATTCGGGTATGGTAAAGTTAGGCAAATTTGGGAGCTTGGGCGACTTCAGTATTTCTTACATTGGAAGCATGGTCCGCGTGACCGAACATTATCATAATTGCTACAAGGTTGTTGTGAGCCTGGACCAGAATTTTGATTGTTTGATCGACGGGCAAATATTATACGGCCTCCGTGGACTGATCGTTAATGAAACAATTCCGCATACTTTCTTTGCACCTGACTCCAATGTGCTTGTAAATTTTATAAAGACAGACAGCCTGTACGGGTGCCAGTTGCGAATGTTACTGGCTGACAAAGCGTACCTGAACATTGGTTCAATACTTGATCCGGGACAATTGACCCAGGTATTACCATTTAATTATGCAGAATTACCCAATGAAGTATTGTTACCTCACGTGCAGGTGTTTTTAGATTCTATTTTTTATGTTCAGGAACAATTAAACACACGTGCAGCTGATGAACGCATACGTCTGGCACTATGGTTT
Organism: Dyadobacter sp. NIV53; assembly: GCF_019711195.1. Lineage (NCBI taxonomy): Bacteria > Pseudomonadati > Bacteroidota > Cytophagia > Cytophagales > Spirosomataceae > Dyadobacter > Dyadobacter sp. NIV53. Next base: position 3,426,802 of record NZ_CP081299.1, on the reverse strand, counting down.
ATAGATGGTAACCTGCACGATACACTGGTACTGAAAGCGGTTGCCGTTTGTATCAACTTATCTGCTGGGCGTACGAGGCACCTTTTTGCACAGGAATTAGGCATGCCTTTTTCACAATATGTGCTTTGGAAGAGGATTCAAAAAACCATAGCAGTAGCCATTGCGGAGGAGAGCAAGCTTACAGATGTTTGTCTTCGTTTTGGCTTTACAGACCAATCCCATTTTAACCATACTTTCAAACGGATTTTCGGGCTTACACCACGGAATATGATTCGTAATCACCGTGTGTTATTGTAGAAAGGGAAAAAAGAGGAAAGGGTTAAAAAGGGAGAAGGAAAGTAGGAAAAGGTTAATGGTTAATGGTTAAAAGGTGAAGGGGCGCCGAACCTTTATCGGGCGTGTGCCGCTTTTAACCTTTTAACCTTTCCTCCTTTTAACCCTTCATCCTTTTTAACCCTTTCCTTCATCCTCCGTAACACGCTTTCATTTCAAGATAAGCGAGTGCGAACAGTGCAAGTGCTAAAATGAATATGATCAATTCATTTTTTGTTGAGGGGAGATTGGTATTTTCCATTGTAAAGTTTTTCCTGATAGAGAAAGTTTTTGTGTGAACTATAATAATGAAACCGCAGCGTTGCCAGGTCGGGTTCTGGCATAAATACTATCTGGTTGCTTCCATTCCACCTTTCAAACCAGCTGATGTTCAGGTGGTACTGCTTATTAAAAATGCTCTAAAGAATCAAACCTCCCAGCATGACCATTGGCCGCCGGGAGGATGAATGTTTTACTCAACGTTATAAAGTTTCATGACTGAAAAATTATTTAACAATCAATAAGTTATGTGATCTGAATCTTCAAATTAAGTCGGATGGTAATCCTGTAAACCATATTGCCATAATGTACCGTCACATTGTAACTAACCTAACTGCGATCTTTATATGGTTACATGAAAGACAGTATTTCTGCGGTTAGTTTATTCTCTGATTAATAATAAAAGTGTGTATAATATGAAAGCAGGATATTGCCAGTTAAGGAATTTATATAAAAAATGTTCAATAACTGGATTTAAAGTAAATAAGTGTCAAACAAATTCTAATATTCTTTACAACACTGGAAGTCTGATTCCGTGTTGTTTTCTTTAATATTATCGTATTGAATTTCTGAGAGCAAAGCTAGGGAATAGAATTACAAAAAAATTGTATATAGAGGCTATCTTTTATTTATTTGAAAAATTGTTAGTTGGAAAATGTTGGATTTTACCGTTATAAGACGCATTTATTGATCGCTTCCGCTTATTTATCCGCTACAATTTAAATAAGCCATTTGTGCTGTTAATTTTCCTTGCTTTTATAGTATAGCTACTGCCTGACTGAGATTGTGTGTGTATAGTTTCAATATGTACAGCTTAGGGTTTCAATCAGAAGCTTTTGTGATATTTTGACCCGACTTGGAACCTTTGGTAATACAACGGCTCCATTATTTGGGGCAAAAGCCTGCATTCTCGTGGTAAATCATTTAAAATTTGGGGTAAATTTTGTATATGATCTTAGGTAATTCTTTTACTAATGTTCTATTAAATTGTAGAAATCTACCAGCATTTGATTTTTTTAAGAGCAATTATTTTTAGTAAAAAGTAGATTTATTAAGTATGTACTAGAAAAAAATCATATTTGTAGAAATATTTTTGTAGTATTTGTTGTTGAAAAATGCAGGACAGTTAATTCGTACTAAAAAGCGTGTTCGTTAACACATAACTTATTTCTATATACGTAACCAGATTGTGCTATGTTGAAAATAACCTGAATTGACATACTGTTGCATTATGTTTTGTCCCTATAATTTATTTGAATTAAAATAATTACTCCGGTTAAGAATAATTACCATGCATTTACTCAGATTTTGGACTGTTCTGTTTCTTATTCAATTCACATATATATCCGTGTTCGCACAGGTAAAGGACTATCGCCGGAATTTGCTAACCGGCACGTGCAGCCAGGAAGATTTAAGTAGATATCTGGCCACCCTCAAACAATTTAATCTTTATCCTGCTTATGACGATCGCAAAACATGGGAATCGTTGTCGGCCGAGGTAATTAAAACCAATGTAACACAGGGTGATTCAGCGCTAAATTATTCATGGATAGAAATAGCTGATTCTCTACAACGTGGGTATAAATTATCCGGCAACAGAGTGGATTTTGAAACCTTATATTTCAAAAGACGAACAACACTGAATCAATTGTTACAAGCCGAGTTGATTACAGGTAATGGGAAATATTTCAATAGTATTATCCTGGGGGTAGAAACAATTTTGAATGAAAAGGGTTGGAATATTCCTGCTCATGAAAAAATAGAGGTCGATTTATTTGTAGGTGAAACATCTAATTTACTTGCAGAGGTTTATTATTTGCTTGGTAACAATCTTGAAAAAAAGAGCAAGGGTATCAAAGTTAAAATCCGAAGCGCGATTCAGCAGAGATTTCTTATTCCAGTAATGAATAAAGATTTTTCGTGGATGGGTAAGCAGCCAAATCAAAAGCTAAACAACTGGACACCGTGGATTATTTCAAACTGGATTTCCTCTGCGTTGCTTGTGGAGAATAATGAACTTGTCCAGGTAAATTCTATTTACAAGGCAATGGGTTATCTTGATAATTTTCTTAACAGGTATCCACCCGATGGGGGATGTGACGAGGGTCCGGATTACTGGTTTAGAAATGGGGGGTCTTTATTTACCTCACTGGATCTGCTGTATAAAGCAAGTGGAGGGAAAATCAGCGTATACGATAATCTGCTGATCAAAGGAATAGGGGCTTACATATATAAAGCCTATATCTCAGGCAGTTATTTTATGAATTTTGGAGATGCACATCCGAAACCAAATCCAAATGTTGACATCATTTACAGATTCGGGAAAAGTATAATGGACTCGACGATGGTGAATTTTGGCGCTTATCTCGCTAAAAACCGGCATTACAGAGGATACGGAGGCGGTATTAACGGTATATTTTCTTATGACGAAGCATTAAAGATTAAAGGGAAAGCTCCATACCAGGCTTCGTTCTGGCTTCCCGATATTGAGATATTTTCAGCAAGATCGTCCCCGGGTAGTAACAAAGGATTTTACCTGGCGGGTAAAGGCGGAAATAACGGCGAAAATCACAACCACAATGATGTGGGTAATTATATTGTCTTCTACAACGGAATGCCGTTTATCATTGATGCCGGAGTAGAGACTTACACAAAAGCTACTTTTCAGAAACAAAGCAGATACACGATCTGGACAATGCAGTCCGGGTACCATACACTGCCTACGATTAACGATACACCGCAAGGAAGCAGGACAGAAATACAAATCAACTAATGCGAAGTTTACCGATGACGGTTCAAAAACAATGTTCAATCTGGATATAAGTAAAGCTTATCCCCTGGAAGCCAAAGTAAAAAAATGGAACCGCACCGTTGTGCTGGAAAGAGATAAAGGGATAGATGTAGAAGAAGTATATGAACTGGAAATAGTAAAAGGCAAAACATACTTATCTTTTCTAACGCCTTGCAATGTTGATATTGAAAAAGGAGGTATAATCAAACTGACGACAAAAGACAGCGCTGCAAAAACAGGCATCATTTTAAATTACAATCCGGGTCAATTGGAAGTTACTTTGGAAGAAAAGGTTTTAACGGACAAAAGAATGCAGGCGTACTGGGGAAAAAAGGTGACGAGAATTCTGCTTAGTGTTAAAAATACTAAGCTAACAGACACAATCTCGTATCATTTTACTTCATCTGAATAATGGAGATAAGATAAAATTTAAGCGCGGTTTAAAGCAGATTTAATAAAAAAACCAGAATTCTTCACTAAAAACAAGATAGTTTCATAGTACTTGGGCCAAAGCCTTTTGGGTTCTTTTGAAAGGCGATAAGCCCACCGCATTCCTATTTTCTTAACCCATTCCGGACTTTTCAGCGATTCGTCGGAAATGTATAAAAAAACGCCGCCAACACCAATCATTAGGGAATGATCGAAGTTTGTATAATGATGGTGCATTAAATAATCCTGCTTAGGGCTGCTGATTCCAATCCAGACAATATCCGGCTTAAGTTTCTTAATCTCCTCAATGTCATCAGCTATTTGCAGATTGGATTTTATTTCTTCTGCAGGTACAAAAGGTGGTGATCTATAACCAAGTACTTTGGCATCCGGAAAATCATTTTTCAGATAAATATCCATTTTTTTCAATACCTGCTCATCTCCACCATAGAAGTAATGGGTCAGTCCTGAATTTAAAAGATTTTTCATCAGATAAAATCCTGAAACAGTCGAGACATTTTTGAAACCCTATAGTTTCGCAGCAAGCTGTGAAGGTTTTCCATCAGGAAGTGTCAGGAAGGAGTGATTCAGTATGTTGAGCAATAAGGGATCATCATTCGCAGCTTTTACCACCGATGCATCTGGAAAGCAAATGTAATCGGGCTTTTGAAATGAATAACCTAATACTTTTGATGTAGCAGTACTTAGGCTTTCTGCTGATATCTGTACGTTCAGAAAATTGAAACGTGATGGCTTCATAAGTCAATGTTTTTTATAAACTGAGCAGGGTTTCCTGCCCATATCTGGTTATCCGGAATATCTCTACTTACTACACTCCCGGCTCCAATAACCGAATTTTTACCAATTGTAACGCCTTTCAGGATGATAGTTGATCCTCCGATGAAAGCCGATTCTTTTATATGTATCGGGCGAGTTTTAAAATTTTCGTTTGGAGCTGTTTTTCGCATCACAGGATCAATAGGGTGAAAGTCGGAATCCCAAATTTTACAGTTTCCTCCAATCATTACGAAATCATCAATTGTAATATTATTGGCACAATAGAAAGCCGAATTTGATATAGATACATGATTTCCGATATTGAGTGACGCCAATTTGCCAATTACGAAAGAGGTACGGGTATCACCCCCAATTACATTTTTGTATTTATCAGAGTTGATCCTGACATTATTTCCTATACGAAAACTACCTTTATTCATTGCTAACAGAATACCGTCGATCTGAATATGTGAACCAACTGTGACCTTATTAATCTTTAAGATCATAAAATTGATCAGATAATAAATTCGATAAAGAATGTTGCGGATTATTTTCATGTATTTTTCTTATAACTTGGGTTAAGACATTAGCCAGATTTTTCTCAAAGGCTTCAACAGTATAAAAATTTTCATAATCCGATCTTGCCTGTAACCTCATTTTTAACCTGGCTTCCGGGAGGAAATAAAGTTGTTCAATGCTATTTGCAATTTCCTGTGGTGACTTGGGGTTTATTAATAATCCATTCCTCTTGTCTATTATAATACTTGGTATGCCACCTTCACGGGACGTAATAATAGGAAGTCCGCATTGCATTGCTTCAATGAGAACCAGTGGAAGGCACTCGTTGGCATAGAAAGTAGGAAAAACCAGAATGTCTGAACTTAACATAAGGTCTGTTTTTTTTTATCGTAAGCAGGGCCCAAAAAATTTAAATTAGGTTTGAGATTATTCTGAATGATATAATCTTCCACTTCTTCTTTCTTTATGTCAATGGGTTTGCCAATGATGTTGATATTAAAATCCAAGGACTTTTTCTTTAAAAAAGTACATGCTTCCAAAAACTCAAGCAGTCCCTTGGATCTGACGAAGTTTGATAGATATAATAATGTAAAGGTTTGACTCTTTAAGTTCGTATTTTCAAATGTATTGCGGTCAACATCGGCTTTTATACCATTTGGAATTGTATAAATACTTTTAAAACGATACATTTCAATATCAGATCGTAGTTCATCGGCCAGAACTATTGCAAATTGGTTTGTAAATGCACGGCTATATAAAATATCGAAAAGCCATTTTTTACTGTAAGTGCTTATTCCTTTACCATGTAAATGATATACAATTGGAATATCAAAAAACTTTATAATCGTTATTGAAACAAAGTCTTTTATAAATGCAAATGAAATAGGTGATAAAGCAAAATATACCAGTTCCGGTTTATCCTTGCGAAGTGATTGATAAAGGTCAAAATAAATTTTAAAAATCAACATGACCTTTCTCAAACTCCACTTTCCAATGTCCTTTGTATCAGATGAAATACTGGATTCCAATATAGAAGTTTCAAATGATTTTTTTAAAAGCTCAGAATTCTGAACAATTTTATTCATCATTGTTGAACCATGTACCGGTGGAGGAAGCTTGAGAAAGAATAAAATCGAAGCCATTGTAAATCTCAGTTAAAGTAAAGGGAAAAACCTCATTAATACACGAAAATTAAATCTGAGATACTCCTTCCATATATTCTTCTTCCATATTTTCTGTTTCCTCCATCTGATTAGCCAGATATTCCTTTCTATTAAAAGCATAAATCAGATAGAATGCATACATCACCCTGTCATACATGAAGACATTGTCCGTCTGCATTAGTAAAAAAATCAGAATAATAAGGCTAAATAGTAATTTATTGCTTGTACAAAAATAACCTTGAATATAAAGCCAAATACCGAATACAATAACCCCGAATTCTAAATAGAGTCTGTAAAAATCGTTATGAAATGAAGAGGGGAAGTTAGCCACGTAGTACAAAATATTTTCAATGTAACCCAATCCATATCCGAATCCCGGAAAAGGATGTTCGTGGATATTACTAAATACAAGTTGAAATCTACCCATACGACCCATAAGGAAACGGTTAATACTCAAACCAGTAACCTCCTGAATGTAATCGCTGAAAGTTCCCTCAATAATCATAGCCCAAATGCTTGCTACAAGTATGCCACAAACGGAAAAGATTATAGCAAACTTTTTAGATGGTCTTTCCTCAGTTTGTTTTCTGAAAATAACAGGGCAAATGACATAATAAAAAAGAATACTAATTGCTAAACCAAGGATTGCAACCCGCTTGGCACCTAATATGACCAGAAAAATAGAAAATGCTGCATATTTCCACCTTTTATAATGAAGAAAGAATAAAGCATATGGGCCTAGTACAAGCGATACATCACTTTCAGTTTCAAACTCAGAATCAACAATGATATTAGATTGAAATATTGTAAGAATACTTACTAATGAAATTCCATCTTTTGCCAATTGTACAAAAAATACAAAGACATATGACCAAAATAAAAAATAAATCACTTTTCGATGCTGTAATAAACTTGTTTTTTTACTGATAGCATCTGAAATTATTAATGGTGTTAACAGCAAAATCAGGTTTACAAAATTCCTGTAAGTAAATCCAAGGTCGAATATTATAAATGATACAAACAGCGTGTAGACAATTACAAAAATAAATGTTCGATATAATGAACCGAAAAAAGGTTTTACAGATTCGTTGTATCCATCAACAGGTTTAGAAAACAGAAGCGGTAAAAGAATTAAAGGTGCTATAAAACGAATGTTCTTAATTCCGCCCAAGCTAAATAGATCTGCAAATCTCGCAGATATGGATGCAATTATAGCAACGTAAATTACTGTTAGAATCAGCTGTTTATTTTTTGTCATGGATAGAATTACTTTACAGTATAAACACCTTTTCTTCTGTCTCTTATTTCTCTTTGAAGTAACCATTGAGATAAAAGCCAGGGGGACTCAACCAGTATAAAAACGGTTTTATTAAATAGATGGAATGACTTGGAGAGAAAAGATGCTGGCGGATGGCATCTAGTCTTAATCTGATTAAATCAAAAGACATTTTCTTTAAGCTTTTCTGTGATGTTTGCCCGGAGTGGAAACGATATCTTAGTAATATTGCCGATAAGTTTGCCATCTTGGTTTCTGCCGATAACCTAATCCATAGGTCGTAGTCTTCTGCCCTTGGGTAATCGCTTCTATATAAGTGTTTTACGGATTTCAGCATATTTGATCTCATCATTACTGATGGATGAACAAACGGATTTCTAGCAGGCAAAACTTTTTTTATTTGCACATCATTTTCTGGATAAAAGTAATTAGCAATAGTATTGCCTTTTTCATCGATAAATTCAACGGCACTACCAAGAACACCCACATCAGGATGCTCTTCCATATATGTTACCTGGTGCTCCAATCTAACAGGAACCATTAAATCATCAGCATCCATTCTTGCTATATACTTTCCTTCTGACTGAGAAATAGCTAGATTCAGACAACATGCAATTCCAGAGTTGGTTTTTTGCTTTATATATTTAATTGCCAATCCACTTTTCAAAAACGGAAGAATTACCTGTTCCGAGTTGTCTGTTGATCCATCATTGATAAGAAGCAGTTCCCAGTTTTTGTAGGTTTGGCCAACAATACTATCAATACAATCTTTCAAATAGGTTTCTGCATTATAGACTGGCAAAATAATACTAACTAATGGTAATTGGTTGGTCATAGCTTAATATTAGAATATACGTAAAAGTGTATTATGCTGTCTCTTTAAACTTAGATACTATTTTGATTGGGTTTCCATATGCAACACTGTTCGATGGAATGGACTTTGTTACTAAACTTGCTGCGCCTATAGTCACATTATCACCAATTTTGATGTCTCCAATTAATATGCTATGTGCCCCAATTTCAACATTGTTTCCAATTACAGGACAGCCCGAACCAAGATATTTGTTTCCAATTGTTGTGCTGTGCCTTAACAAAACATTATCTCCAATTACTGTATCCTGATTAATTACCAGTGCCGTGCCGTGCCATACCTGAAGGCCTTCTCCAATTCTGGTTTTTGCAGGAATTTCAACGCCCATGATCCAGATTACGAACCAATGGTGAAATTTTACAATAGGAAAACCTAACAACTTTACAAGTATATTATTACTTCTATAGATGTGATTAGATAATCTGTATGACAAAGCTACCAGCTGTCCCTTTCGGTTTCCTTTATTGGCGCGTAAATCCGATTTAATAAGGTCTATAAGCTTCATTGTTGAATCCTTTATGTACCATGTACGTAAGTTACTGTTATCATATCTGTATTATTTTATACTATGAACAGACTGATATCAAACATTAAAACAATCTTACCTACTTCTTGATATTTTAATTGAAGAAAAATATAATTGTTTCATTCTTAAAATGTCACCGTTAATTAAGGGAGAAAGTATGCATTCTTTCACACTAAGGTCACTGTAATAAGATGATAATAGGTATTGTTTAAATTTATTATCAAGTTTCGCCTTTTTTATTTTGGCAGGAACAGACTCGTTGTTGCTATTCAGGTTCAGGCGATTTAACGTCTGCCTTAGATATGTTGTTCTGATTGTACGTGCAAATTTGGATTGCTCCTTGAATCTCTTGGTTGATATTTGCTGATCAGAAATTCTATATTGCAAAAGTGGCTGTTCCAGATTTCCCAAAGTGCCATGGCTCGACAAGTTGCACCAGAGTTCATAATCTTGGGAATACCTTATGGATTCGTTATAGAATATAGAATTTGATTTAAGAACGGCAGTCCTGATAAATGCAGTAGGATGAGGAATGCAGTTCTTAAGTAACAATACATTTTTTATCTGAGGATCTGTTGTTGGATACTTCATCAGGAACGTTTTTTTGTCTGAAAGAGATGTCATCCAACTGCCACATACGACGCACGATGGATTATTCATCATGTAATTCAACTGAAGTTCAAAACGAGCCGGGTCAGCAATATCATCCGCGTCCATTCTGGCAATAAATTCTCCCATTGCAATAGAAATACCTTTATTCAAAGATTTTGTTAAGCCTATATTTTTCTCATTATTGACTAATTCAATTCTTGAATCCTGAGCTTTCATCATATTTAAAAACTCCAAATGCTCACCAGATTCTGGATTGTCATTAATAATAATAAACTCAAAATCTCTAAATGTTTGTGTCAAAATAGAATTTATGGACTGCTTGATCCACTCAGTAGGCTCATTATATACTCCCATTAATACCGTTATTTTGGGAGGATTACTTTTAATGTCTGAGTTTTGCATTGTATTGAGAATTAATTTGCCGCATCAAGTATAAATCCTTTTACCAGCGTGAATAATTGAATTAATGAGTATTGTGAATAAGACTAGGTTCCCTTGTTATTGGACGTTTATTGAGAGGCATTATTTCCGCCGGATTACCAACTGCCATGTAGTTTTCAGGTACATTTTTGAAAACCACAGCACCTGCTCCAATTACGGCATTATTGCCAATTGTAATATCACCAAAGATTATCGCATTGGCATAAATAGTTACGTTATTTCCTATACGTGGGTACTTGGCTGTTTTATAGTTTAGTGTATCTTTAGTACCAATTGTAACATTTTGATAGATAATACAATCGTGTCCGATTTCAACTTTTTGCCCGATAACTATGCCAACAGGATGAGGGAAAATAATTCTGTTTCTGTTCAGTTTTGCAATGCCAATTGTAAGGTGATTACATAAGTATAATTTTACTGTTTTATAGAAAATAACGCTAAGCAATATATTATAAACACCTGACACCATTGCAAAGAATATTTCTCGAACGAACTTATAAGTAATCTTCATAAATACCGAGTGTTAAATTAGCTTTTTTAAACTGCAAACTTTGTATCTATATATTGTTTCAAAAAGGAATGACAGAACATACACCACTGCAATATTATTCACCATATTAGTTGGAAACAGATAATAAGTCGCTAGAACCATAACGAGATACAATATACTTGATAATGCCATGCTGTATAATATGTGATTGTCATAACCATTAATAAGCAGACAATTTCTTCCAAGTAAAGCTCCAATAATATAAATAGGCAAATTGAGAGATAAAATTTTTAATATGTTTGTTGCACTCTCCATATTAGCCCCACCAATTATGGAAATAATAATATCACCAAATAAATGGATAGAAATTACCATAAATAGAGCTGCTATAAATGATAGTTTCAACATTTTAATTAAGAATTTGCTGTCCTTTACCCTGCTCATTTTTGGGAATATTGTCTGACTGATAAGATCCAGAAATGTGATTCCTAAATTTGAAATTTTAATTGCCAAGTCGAAATAAGCAACTTCTTTGAAAGAAAAGAAGTATTTAACAACAACAAGATTAAAGTTCGTCTTAAAGATATTGGATATATTCGCCAGGGCCATTATATAGGCTTTTCTGACATAATAAAACAATGTAGAAACTGGCTGCAGTCTGATTTGTACGTTGTTCCTTTTAAGTATTATCCAGGCTATTATACATGAAGAAATTGCCCCAACACCATTTATAACAGGCACAAGCGTATAGTCTTGTTTTGTATGAACAAACAAGAATATTAACGATATAAATGTTAATCGGCTTGCTAATGTGAGGAAGGTTATATATTTCATTCTCTCCGTGCCATGAAAATACCAGACAGGAAATAGGAATTCATAAAGACACATCCATAATGTCAAATAGAATAAGATAGAATACGGCTGAATTTCCTTTATATAAAATAATGCAGCAGACAGTAAAAGAAAAGACAGTAAAAAGAGAATTCCTTTAACTATAAAAACACTGCTTACAATTTCATTTATTTTCTCGCTATTGTCCCTGTTTATACTTATCTCCTTTGTGGCGGTAATATTGAAACCAAAATTTACCATTACGACTAAATAACCAACCAAAGCTTGTGCATATACAACCATTCCGTACGTTTCTGCTCCGAGTACTCTGAGAAGATAAGGATACGTAAGCAATGGAAATGCCATGTTAAATATCTGCAAAATGGATAGATACCCAAAGTTTGCTACCATTTGCTTATAAGTATCCAGTTTTCTTAATAAGCCTTTATAGGGTATTGTAGTCAATGGTGTAATAGTTTAATAATGATGCAATACTTTTTTCTTTTTATAAAACTTTTGATACCAATCCACAAAAACTTTTACCCCTTCATCAATACTTACAGCAGGTTTATATCCAACAGTACTATGGAATAATGTTTGATCGGCCCATGTGCGTTTTACATCTCCTGCTTGCATAGGTAAATATTCACGCATCGCATCCTGTTTCAAATATTTCTCCATGGATTTGATAAAGTCCAGAAGATTGACAGGAGAACCATTACCAATATTTAGCACCCGGTAAAGCTGATCGTCAGAGAACTTGGTAAGCATGGTTTTTATTACTCCATTTGCAATGTCTTCGACAAAAGTAAAGTCACGCTCCATTTCACCATTATTAAACACTTTGATAGGCTTTCCTTGTGTTATTGCTTTTGCAAATAGCATCGGTGCCATGTCAGGCCGTCCCCAAGGACCATAAACAGTAAAGAACCGTAAGCAGGTAATAGGTATATTATACAAATGGCTGTAAGTATGAGCCATCAACTCATTGCTCTTTTTTGTAGCAGCATATAAGCTTACTGGGGTATCGACTTTATCATCTTCTGAAAACGGAATTTTTGCGTTAGTTCCGTATACAGATGAGGAGGAGGCATGAACCAGATGTTTCGGAGGGAAATTTCTGCAAGCTTCGAGAATGTAATGAAAACCAATGACATTCGATTGCGTATAGACGTCTGGATTCTCAATTGAGTATCGAACCCCGGCCTGAGCAGCAAGATTTATAACGTAGTCAAACCTTTCACTTTGAAAAAGGCTGAAGAGCTGCTGCTTGTCCTCCAAGTTCATCCTGACAAATCTATATTTAGGATTTTTTACGCTTTGTGTCGGATAATACCATTTAATATTTTCCTGGATAATTCCGGCTTCGTTTAAACGGGCATATTTTAACGAAGGTGAATAGTAGTCATTGATATTGTCTAAACCTACCACTTCAAAACCCATTTCAAGAAGCTTTTTAACGGTATGGAAACCAATAAATCCCGCACTACCTGTTACTAATATTTTCATATTTATATCGGTAAATTAAATGTAATTAAAAGCGCCAATCAATGCATATGAATGCTATCGTAATCAGGCAAGATTTAATCTCGCCTGTTTATTTCTGTATGTAGTTAGTTATATCGAAAAATATATGGACAGTTACAGAAGTTTAGCTGTTATTTATCAGCCTAAAACCATCATACTTAGCTCTTACCAACTAGCTTTTTAATTTTAGAACCTATGTCCTTTGGTTTGCTTTTGTCATCCTCAGTATAATATCCGTAGCCATAACCACCATATCCATACCCATATCCATAACCCGCCCCATAATTCACACCATTGTAAATGACTGTCAGATTGTTAAAGCGCTTGGACTTGCGAAGGTCAGCTATCTTTTTCAGGTGCCCCAGCAATGTGTAATTGTAGCGAACAACATACAATGTAGCATCTACGCATTCTGCAATAAGGGACGAATCTGTAACCAAGCCGTATGGCGGAGAATCTATCAGGATGTAATCATATTGCAGGCGTAATTCTGCCAGAAGCTCCGGAAGACGGCCATTACCGATGAGCTCGGATGGGTTGGGAGGCAGCGGGCCAGCAGTAATAACGTCAAACTGCGGATGAATTCCGGTTGGTTGGATCAGTTCATGCAGATCCGTTTGTCCAACCATGTAATTAGATACACCCATTCTGTTTGAAACCTGCAGACGGTCGTGTAACGTAGGTTTACGAAGGTCGAGGCCTACCAGGATTACTTTTTTACCGTAGTAAGCCAAACTTGCAGCAAGGTTAATACTAACAAAACTTTTACCTTCTCCACCTACGGATGAGGTAAACATCAGCGTGCGGCAGCTCCCATTTCCTAGATACATCAGGTTGGTACGCATCGCCCTGAACTGTTCGGCGACTGCACTACGGCTGGTCATTGTAATAATAGATTCTGTTTCGATACCATCCTTGTATTTCATCAGACCAATTTCGCCAATTACAGGCAGGCCGGATTGTTTCTCTATTTCTTCACGGCTCTGAACAGTATTGTTAAGCAGGAAAATCAGGTTAATGAGCAATATCGGAATGATGATACCTGCCGCGCCTGCCCCTCCCCATACAACAGAACGTTTTGGAGCAATAGGAGCAAAGGACGATACCGGAGGATTGATCAGGCGGCTGTCAGTTACCGTAGATGCGTAACCCAATGCAGTTTCTTCTCTTTTCTGAAGTAAGTACAGATACAGGTTTTCTTTGATAGTCTGTTGTCTTTTGATACCAACATATTCTCTTTCCTTTTGCGGAATAGTACGCAGTCCGGCTGAAAAACGGGTATTAATGCCTTCCAGGTTTTGCTTGGTAACATCCATTCCGCGCCGTAAATTCTGAACATTATCCTTAATTGCCTGGCGTGTTTGCGCAAGCTGGGTAGTGATGGTTTCCAGTAACGGGTTGCCTGCTTGTGTAGTGCGTGCATACCGCTCCCTTTGCAGATCAAGTTCATTGAACTTGGTCAGCAGTGATACCAATACAGGATCATCGATCATGTAAGTAGCTGGTGCAGGAGCGCCTTCGCCGGCATTTTCAATAAAATTATATACACTTTCCAGTACTTTGATCTTCGTATTGATCTCATTAAGCCTGGCGTCATTCTCCTGTATGTTTTCAAGGAAGATCTGTGATTCAGCACTGATATCAGTTAATCCTTTCGACGTTTTGTACGTTTCTACATCCTTTTCCACATCGCCAAGTTCACCCGTAATCAGTCCTAACCGGGTTTCAATAAATTTGAGTGTATTGCTGGCCTCAGTGTTCTTGTCGGTAAGGGACGCCTGAATGTATGCATCCAGAAGTGTATTAAGGATGTCCATTCCACGCTGCTTGGATACATCCGCGTATGTCAGCTGCAAAACGGTACTTTTCACGTTCGGCTGTAATACAGCCAAACCATCAATCATACCTTCTACCAGGCTTGCTGGGTTTGAGAAATGTATAATAATATCCTTGTAATCAGATTTCTCACCTTTAAGCACAGTAAACTCACCCCATTTATTCTGAAAACGCTGATTAAAAGCAAATGGCTTTCCTTCACTGTTAATTGTAAAATGGTTGGCATCCGTGACATGAATTGTCATTGGCTCCGCAATTCCCTCTTCCGTAATAATGGCTGGCTTTACAATTACAGGGCTTTTTTTGTAGAGATCAACCGTTTTTATTCCGTCTATTGTAGAATAAGATACATCCAGTTTAAGGTTTTTGATCACCTGCTCCATCAAAGGCTGGGATTTCAGGATCTCAGTTTCATTCTCAACCAACTTGTTGCCACCGAACATGGCCATTTCCTGAAGTATATCACTTTGGTTTTGCCCGATTCCCTTTTTTTCGTCCTTGATCAGGATGGTGGTTCTGCTGAGGTAAACAGGCTGTGTTATCTGAAGATAGAAATAAGCTGCTGTCAGTGATATGATTACAAATAATGGGAATAAGTACCAGTAACGGAAGTATTTCCTGATGTATTCGGTGAGGTCGAAATCTTCATCTTCGGCATTTGACTGCTGATCTCGGGACTGATTAGCTTTGTTCATATAGATGGAAAAAGTTTGAAATATACTGTTAGGGAAATGCCTTCAGAGCTTTGATTCAGAGAGGTTTTACTCATAATTGAACATGTTTGTACGTGTTAATATGTATAAAAGGAACAAAGAATACTCACTTGGAATCGGAAATTAGTAACGCTAAACCGGGTACAGTAAAAATTTGCATGAATCAATTATAAGATTGAATTAAAGCAAAAAATTTCTATGAGTGTATAGGTATTATTTTAATTATATAAAATTAATATATAATAATAAGTAAGAATAAGTTCTTAATAACTTGTAATACAAATATAGAATACATTCTAACAAATACCAATATTCCTATTTTTTTCTTCGAATATTGTACTTTCCCATTATTTCAAAGTAGATCTATTTCGGAATGTGGTCCATTGCCAGAGTGCATATCCCAGGTTGAAGCGTTGTGGGTCATTCCATAGTTATTTTAAGTAAATATTGCCTTCCAGATGTGCTTTTTGATTTAATGTAATTGATAATCAAATGCATAAGTCGTGTTAAGTTGGCCGTGGTTAAAAAGATTCAGGTGCTTGTAGCGTAAAACATAAATGGTAAAAACTAGGACAAATCTAATTTTTGGCGCATTGATGCTTCTTGCTTTAAGTGTGCGTAAAATTGATATTCTACGGGTCAGTATTGCTCTATACGTGCATTTATAAAATTCAGATCCTTATGATAAGTTAAAATAGTACACGTAGCAATTATTCTAGTCTGTACAATTAAATCTCTATAAAATAATAAAAAATGTAAATCTTTAAATAGAAACATATAGCTATTTACCACCAAAAATTCTATGTAATTGTAGAATATTATGTTTGTGTATAATTTATAAGCTAATTTTTGTATTACATTTGCTTAGTATTAATTCTATTTCTAAGTTTGATTTATCGAAGTACTAGTATGTTTAATAATAAAATATATGTATAAGATAAACAGTAGTAATTTAATGACTATGAAAATAGTTCGAGCTGAATCTACTTATACCTGGAATTTGCCTGTATTCCTATTTTGACTTAAACCAGAAGTTACTTTAAGCTTATAATCAGATATAGTCACTATTGAAGTGAATGATGAAGATTTACCTTTTCCGTGTAAATCCACTTTAAGCTCCTGAAAAACTGATTGCTACGGAAATTTTGCTGTTATGACCACCCTGGAATTCTATCAACGTTAATAAAATATATAACCCTATGATAAGGTCAGATCAAAAGCTCGCGTTTAACTACATGTTAACTGACATCGTTCTATTGTTAGGTAGTTACTTAATATTTTTTATAGGCAGGGCAGATTTTAAGGAGCGCCACCTCTTGTTCCTTTTTAGCTATTGTATCTTGTGGATTGTTGTCGGATATTTTACACGCATATACTACATTCATTTGCATAACAGCTATCAGCATCGCCTGATGATGTACCTGCGTGCACACTTAGTATTTATAGGTATTCTTTCCTTTTTATTCCTGCTCAACGAAAGCCTTATCCCTCTTACCAGGTTTCAGCTGATTGGTTTTGCGTTGAGTTTTATGGTATTTGAGTTAATCTCCCACTACATTATTGTGCAGTTTATCGGCCGTTTGCGATTGAAAGGTAAAAACATCCGACAAGCTCTGGTGGTAGGAGATAAAAGCATTGGTGATAATATCAATTCTTATTTCAGTCAAAACCTGGACCTGGGTTACAACGTGGTTGGGACTCTGGATACCTACTTTACTGGTGCCGCGTCAAAGATCAAACGTATTGCGGCTTTGGAAGCGATGGTGGCCAAACACCGGGTAGACGAAATTATTATTGCCAACTACAATGATGAAGTAATCAGGGAAGTGCTAACCATTTCTGATTATCATGGGATCAGGACGCGGATCGTGCCTAATTTTTCATCACTGATCGGTAAAAACTTTTCAATATCACAGCTTGGTTCGATTCCAATTGTTAATGTACGCGAAAGTTCCCTGGACAACCTTTACTGGGCCGCTCAGAAGAGATTTTTTGATGTATTATTCTCTTCCATCGCACTTCTGTGTCTTTCCCCGGTATTTGCGCTGATCGCTTTGGCTATCAGGATGGAGTCAAAAGGAAAAATCCTTTATTGCCCGGTTCGTATGGGCAGGGGAGGCCACAGCTTCGAAGTATATAAATTCCGCAGCATGTATGAAGGTTCCACCAGCAATTTATCCACTTCCGCCGGTGATGCCCGTATTACAAAAGTTGGCGCATTTATCAGAAAATACAGCCTGGATGAGCTGCCGCAGTTTTTTAATGTTTTAAAAGGTGATATGAGTGTGGTAGGGCCGCGTCCGCACCGGATATTCCTGAACCAGCAGATGCAGAAAGAAGTAAATAATTACATGTTGAGACATTACTTAAAACCTGGTATAACAGGGTGGGCACAGGTAAATGGATGGAGAGGCCCGACTGATACCCAGGAGCAAAAAATGCAACGGACGTCTCACGATTTATGGTACCTGGATAACTGGACTTTTACATTGGACATAAAAATTATTTTTATGACTGTCTTTTCCAAAAAAACACATCAGAATGCTTTTTGACAGATAAGTCAGTCAATTTAAACCAATTAATTTTCTTACCATAAATACGCAGTTTCCAAATTAAACATCATTATCACCAAAACAAAGAGTTCACATTATCCACCAAAAATTGATTAAAATTCAACAATTTTCCCTAGTAACTATGAAAAATCAAAAAACGAAATTACTTGCGCTCCTGCTTGTGTTCTTTATGTATAACTGTAAAGACAAGGATGAGGCGTTCCCTGAAAAGCCAAGCACCGAGATTACGGATAAGCTGGAGGCTGTTGCGGTAGCACCTATTACTGTTGATGCTCCTGTAGCTGTTGCTTCCACGAATGCCTCGGTTGAATCATCAGCAGAACTTACTGGGTTGCAAGCTGACCTGGCGGCACTTTCTTCGGGTGCAATACCTGCGAGTGTTACGGCCGCTAATACAGCTGTTACTTCAGCACTTTCTTCTACTGAGATCAGCGCTCTAAGCTCGGTATCGGCTGAAACTATTCAAGCGGCTTTTCAGACCGGCGTTGTATCTGCAGATATAAAAGCAATAATAGCAAAGGCGAAAGCTAATCCGGCACTTGCTGCTTATCTGACTAAATTTGTATTTCCGACTGTCAGCGGGGTTGAAGTAAAGGGATTGCGTGTGGGTGGAACTGGTGATATTGATAAAGCGGCAAAGATAAATGTATCCGATGCTTGTATCGTTGCTTCAGAAGCGGCATTCCAGGCAGTCAAAGTAAAATTGGATGCTTCTAAAATCACTGAAACAGCAAAAGTGACTACTGCATATAATGGTTGGATAGCTGGAATTACTACATCAACAGCAACCTGTACAACATCAGTAGCGCCTACATATGCTGCATATAGAACCGGAGCGCAAAATCAGGCTATTGCATTTCTGGCCAGTCTGGATGCTGCTCAAACAACATTGGGCGCTTTATATCCAACAATAAAAGGATTGGTTTACCTCAGCCTTCTTGATTACCTGAGTTCTGTTACAGAACTGGAAGCAGCAGACAGTCAAAAATGTACTGTTTATGCAACAGCACTCACTACAGCAGCCAATACAGCTCAGACGGCTAATCTTGCAAAGGTAGATGTGAACTACAAAGCTGCACTGGCCGAGGCGAATGCACTGAAACTGGAAGCAATCGAAAGCTGCCACAATCAGGGTGGCGGTAACTAATATACGAATGAATCAATTTTCACTTATCAGAAAGGGCAGTTTTTTGCTGCCTTTTCTGATTTTGATTTTAACGACAATGCCTGCCATTGCCCAGTTGAATATAACGGGCAAGCCGGGATTGATATATACGCCAGGCGCCAGCTTCAATGAAGAGGGTGCTTTTTTATTTGGCGGGAACTACAAGCCTAAAAAATATAGTTTCCGCAGAAATAACAGCTACTCAGAAAATACTTATTTCTTAAATCTGACCTTGTTGAAACGTCTTGAAATAGGGTTGAACCTGACCAGATCAAACGGGGTTGGAAAAATCAGCGGTATCGGCGACCGCCAGCTGGATGTGAAATATCTGCTTGTAAAGGAGGGGAAAGTTATGCCGGCCGTTGCAATCATTGTTTCAGCTCCGTTCAGTATCAATAATTCATTTACTACAAATGCAGTTGTAGCAAGTAAATCGGTACCATTATCCGCGGATCTTTATGCCGATTTTTCGGCAGGTTATGGAAGTCCTTACTACCTGCTGAGAAATGATTCTGAAAAGAGTAATTATAACATCTTCAATGATATGAAGTGGAAGATGAAAAAGGATTTGTCTTACGCTTACCTTTCCGGAATGTTTGGCGGTGTAAACCTTCATTATAGAAATAACGGAGGGTTACTACTTGAATGGGATTCCCAGCAGATTAATATGGGCGCTTATGCTGTGCTGTTTAAAAAGTGGACGGTACAGGCGGCTTTACTGAATTTTGACCGGATCAGCTTTGGGACTTCCTATGCATTAAACCTGAAAACATTACCCCGGCGGTTAAAAAATGCGGAAACAGATCCGGTTTCAACTCCATTGGCGGAGCCGGAACAAAAAAATGTCCTGAAAAACTTCGAGAATGTAACGGTTGATACACTGCAGAATAAGGTTTATTACGAGCAGCGCCTGAACCGGAATCCGATGTATGGATTGTTGGAAATGAAACAGGCACTTTCGGATAGCAGTATCAAGGAATATTTGCCGATGTTTCAGGGAATTATAATGGGTTCTTACTCATTGGACCCGAAAATTTCTGTAAAATCACTGAATGCCGCTGAAAGGAAAGTTCAGGAACAAAAGTTCCCATTGCATAAAAAACGGTATCTGGCAGATTTCTGGCTTCCAGCCTGTATTTGCTGCCAATTTCGGTTACCGTCTGAAACCGGTACAAAGCAATGCGAGCATCTTACTGCAATCCCAGTTTTATATACGGCAGGGACTGGTTTTAAATGCCGGGGTTCTTTTTCCAATTACCAACGACCTGGATGGAAGGGCAAAAGTAATACGGCCGGCACCTGTTTTCCTGAACCAGTTTCTGGCAGTCAATAATCATTTTTTCAGTGCTTCTGCCGGTTATTTTTATCAGGATCAGTATGGGGTAAATATGCAGTACAGGCACGACGATCTTAAAAGTCCATGGTCGGTTGGGTTGGAAGCTGGTTTAACCGGAATTTACTATTATACTGATGGTGGTATATATGCATCACCGCTGGACCAGCTATTGCTTCTTGCTGATGCGGCTTACCGCCTTTCACGTCCCGATATCACCATAAAGCTTTCGGGAGGACAGTATTTGCACAAGGACCGCGGTGTCAGGCTTGATCTGGTCAGGCAATTTACCAATGTTGAAGTAGGGGTTTATGCGATGAAAACAATTAATGGTGCAACTGCCGGCTTTAACTTTGCTATTCCTATTCCTCCTGGAAAAATATTTCAGGGAAAGAAAGCACGTTTCAGGACTACGGATGAGTTTCGCTGGGAATATTTTTATACACGTGGTTTCAAAATTGGCGAGCGCTACCGGACTGGTTATCAGCTGGACCAGAAGCTCCGGCAATATCATACGCAGTATTTGAACGGGCAGAAATAAGAATAAAGTTTACAGTTCCTAACGTAAAATATTTTTTAAAGGGTGATATTGAGTTACATGCAAAAAGCCGCTATAACAGCGGCTTTTTGTTTTACTAAACTAACTAACTCTGATAAAATTGGGTATTATTTTTAAGCAGTGTATGTGAACGTGAGTAAACAAAATTCATCTCCGGGAGTCTTATGTTCCTGAATACTGGAGGTCATAATTCAAGCGGGCTGTGCTTTTTGCCTCTGCATTGGCATATTCTTCTTTAACTTTCCCGGTTGAGAAAACACCTGGTTTTACTGACCAAAGACGCGGGAAGTCGTTTGGGGTGGTTTTCGTTAACATATATACGTCATGTTCATACAAAGCCTGCGGCCCAAAAACAGACATTTCACCTTTCAGTACATTAATAAATTGTGGCAGCCGGTCAAGTCCTGATTTTTTCAAAAACATGCCAACCACTGTCATTCTGGAATTACTCATTCCATTACTATTTTGAATAGCTGTTGTATCTGCACCAACACGCATACTTTGGAATTTGTAGATTTCAAAAGTTTCGCCCCAGCGCCCGCAGCGTGTTTGTGTAAATAATGCCGGGCCCGATGCGGTCAGTTTTATTAAAGCCCATATCAGTCCAAATAAAGGCAATCCCAGAAGCATAGCGGCGGATGCAAGTGCCAGGTCGGCAACACGCCTAGTATTCTGTTCTTTAACACTGGAAAATGGTTTGGTATTAACTTGTATGATAGGAAAAATACCGTGGTACTCAATGGTTGCTTTATTATTCATGAAACCTTTAAAATCCGGTACCAGTCTTACCTGCGTTTTTTGACGTTCACCCATTTCGATCACATTCCTGATCTGCTCATTGCTCATTTCGGACAGGCAGCAATAGATACAATCAAGTTTGTTTTCCTCCACGATCTCTTCCAGAGAATCTATTCTGTTTTCCAGGTTATTTATTTCAAAACTGCCATGGAAGCGGTAACCCAGCTCTTTCCGGTCGTTATAAAAATCATGTATAAGGCCAGCCAGTTTGCCTTTTCCTATAATGGCATAACGATAGGAATCATGACCAGCCTGTCGATAAAATTGCAGGAAAAGGACCGTTGTTATGCGGAAAACAGCAGGCATAATTAAAAATAAGCTATACGTTGCCGCAAACTGGTAGCGTGAATAAGTTTCCTCCTGCTGAGTGAGATAAAGATATGTTAAAATAATGCCTCCATGAATTCCCACAGATTTTAGCAGTGAAACTAACTGGTTGCCGAAAGTATAGGACAGGCGCGTAAAGCTGTAAGGTTTAAAATAATAAATGGTCAGCACCCATGCTAAATTAGCAACCAGCAGCAGATTGATAAACTGATCAGTAAAAATACCGGACCAGTTGTCTGGCTGGAAATGAAAAGCAATTAAAACAGAGATATTCAGAAGAGTGATATCTGCCCACAAGTGGATTTTTGGAAGAAGTCCGGCATTGACGTTTTTCATGATGTGCTGTTGAGTAACTGATAACTAAATTACTTTAAACTGTCAAATTATTTTTATAAAGGTAAATTTTATTACCAGGGTCAAATATATAATAAATGTAAACAAATACTACATTTTAGTGTAAATAGTTTTAATAAAAAATATCGCTTGTAGAATTCTCAATAATATTTTTTCAATTGGTTGATACACAGCTAAGAAACTAATCGACCAGGAACTGATTATTTCATACCTTAATTACCTGCGGGAAAAGATCAAATCTGATTTAAGAAATTGTACTTATCCTGATTTTTAAGTTTTCCAAACCCCTTTTCTGGCAATTCTACCCCGAAGTTATGACGCGTTACCACATTAATATCAACTTGTTTTAATCCTCATTTTACATTTGGTTAACAATGTAAATAACAAAGGAAATAATGTGTAAGTTGAAATTAATTAACGAGTGAAAAAATATCTGGTAATACTCATCCTTCTCATATCTTCCTGCCAGATTGAAGAAAAGATAACTTTAAAACCATATAGTAATCAACTCATTGGTACAAGTTGGGCAAAGCTTTTAGGCTACGACACGAAAACTGGAAAGGGTTATTATGAAATTTTTGTTTTCTCCTCTGAGACAGAGGTTTATCTTGTAAGAGCAGATGCCAAAAAGAATTATAATGGCCCAATTGTATCGTGTGCATTCAAAAGAACAGGTAATATCATTAGCATAACAGGAACTAATGTAAGCCGGTTTGGCTACTTCAAAGACTATGTTTTAGTGCTTGACAACAACGAGTACGAATTGATCACAGAATAAGATGCTTCGAAATTTCGAGAAATAAATAAAGAAATAGTCAACTATATTGCTGCGTATATCTACTACCGGAATGAAGAAGTAATCCTAAGCATAAACGCAGAAAAATACAATTTTTGATTGTTTACGTATGCAGGTTATGTCCGGTTTATTGCCATAATTGTACTGAAAGAACACAAATGGACGCTTGTAATATGGATTTTGGCATGTTTTGGTTTAGATTTTGAAAACATGAAGGTTAAGTTGACTTGTAAAAAGTCTTCAATCTGGTAATTAGAGATTCTGGCAGTTGAAAAAATGAGCTTTTTTGTAGAATAACTTAGTGTAAGAGTTTGTCTTTTGCGAAGTCGTGTGAAAAAGGGAGGTTTATGAGTTTTAAACGAGCATTTATGTAAATCCAGTTGAAAAATAGGGTTTAGTATATGGAAGAGTATTAATTATCCGAAGTCCAGTAAGCAAGCGGGCTGCCTCAATTATTTTGAAGCAGCCTTATGATGATCAATATGGGAGTGACAGGATTTGAACTTGTTACCGCACGTAACCCGTGAGAATTTTCGGTTTAGATTAGTAAAAAAGTTTACTAACAATAGTTTTTTTTTGAAATTGTACATTTGCCATTTACAACAAGCTCAGAACAAAAGTAGGGACATTAAGCAATCGCATTAATTTGATAGTGCCGGCGGTAGTTATTTTGTCAATTATTTACTGTTCGTATTAATTCTAATATTCACTGCTAGCTTATTTTGAAATCTCATAAGGAGCCGATGGCTTTAAAGCTGTTAGTTTTATAAACAAATTGGCAGTAATAAACTTCGAAGCCAAAGTTCAAAAAATGTAGTAATACGATTGATTTTACGTATATAGGTAATAGTTGTTTTGCTGTTGCCGTTTTTGAAGATTTTCTATTTGAGTTGGTTTTTAAATTGACTTGTCTCTCTCGGCCACAAACTTCACTTTCTAGAATTCACTTTCCTTTTTGTACAAGCAAGATCAGTAAGGTAAAAGGACAAGGAAATTCATTTTTATTCGGACAAGGATGAAAATGAAAGAAACTATCTCAAATATACCTTGACTTTTTAAAAAATGCATCAGAGTAAAGCCTGTCCATATAATGGCATATCAACGGTTGATCGTATTGCTAACAAGTATTTGGTCTTCTTGTAGAATAAATTGTTGGAGTAGGCTGACCCGGTGAGACTTATACTGATAGAAATGTACTGTGACAACTTTTCCCAATGTAATTATTTAAAAGTGAATCACGCCAAAATTACTTACCGATAGAACTCTTGTAAAAATTTTCAAAACTCAAAAGCCTCTCATCATATAGTAATACTTTGAAGTTAAATAATACTACAAATAAAAAGCGAGTTACATTGCTGAAAAATTGTAGAAAACAAATTAATATTTGTCAAAATAGTCATTAAACAAAAAAAAATTCTGTTTTTTTTGCTTAAATCAATTTTTTATAAAGGAACATTTATTATCTTTATAACATATTGTAAATATGTAGTGTATGACTTCGTGTAACAATAGATAGCCTTTTCTGATTGTATAAGGCATATTCTTAACATAGTGTTAACCATAAGTTTGTGTTGGTTAACAGTCATACATTTTTTAATAAATGTTTATTCTACACACATTTTCGTTACAATATTTTAAGAATATTTAGTTTTAAAATATTCTTTTGTAAACCTTTTTGCTTATAAAATTCAAAATTATCCTTGCGACCAGTCATTGGACGTGAGGTCACAATACCGTTTTCCTTTTTTGTACTTACTGGTGTGCCTCTTCTATGAAAAAATACTTAGTGTTTACAGTACTGATTTATTTTACTCTCTGTTCTTGTGGATCATACAAAAATATCCCTTATTTCAAGGATATTGACAGAAGTGCTCCAACAGAGGAGCAAGTCGAAAACTTTTCACTTTTAACAATTCAACCTGCTGATATACTTGGTATTAACGTTAATAGTAGAAATCCAGAGTCATCTTCTGTTTTTAATTACAACCTAAATCGAGTAAACGGAAACAATTATGATCAATCCTCTGACAATCCTGTTACTGGGTATCTTGTAAATCAGAATGGAGAGATTACACTTCCTTTAATTGGTAATCTTAAAGTAACTGACCTTTCAATATTTCAACTGCAGGAGAAAATGAATCAACTCCTACAAACCTATTATAAAGACCCAGTTGTCAGTATTCGTTTACTTAATTTCAAGGTTTCAATATTTGGCGACGTTCAGCGACCAGATGTTTATACGCTGCAAAATACGAGAACGACAATCACACAAGCACTGAGCTTGGCTGGTGATCTTAACATAACGGCAATTCGGTCAAATATTACGCTGATCCGAGAAGAAAATGGAAAGCGGCATTACATTCCTTTGGATCTAACATCTAAAAAAATTTTCTCATCGCCTTATTACTATTTGAAAAATAACGACGAAATATATGTACAACCGGATCGCACCAAATATGCTTCCGTGGACCGTGGATTTCGGATAACAACCCTTATACTTTCTGGTCTTTCTATCATTGCAATTGTCTTGTCAAACTTATATAGATAACAATAAAAAAAATGGTAAAAGTTGCTCTAATAGGTGCAGGAAAGATGGGTATATCTCATTTAGCTATTCTTGGTGCTCATCCAAATGTCGATGTAGTAGGGATTAGCGACACTTCCAAAATGGTTCTTGATGTTTTTGAGAAATACTCTTCCTTTCCATGTTTTGCAAATTATGAAGAAATGATAAAGGTTACGGAGCCTGATGCCGTATTTGTAGCCGTGCCAACGAAATATCATGCTACAATGGTCAGGAGAGTTTTGGATTGCGGGAAACATGTTTTTGCTGAAAAACCCTTTTGTTTAAATTCCGAAGACGGAAAAGAATTAGCATTGCTCGCTAGAAATAAAAAACTGGTCAATCAGGTAGGTTACCATAATAAATTCATCGGAACATTCAGAGAAGTTAAACGAATTTTGGACGGTGAGGGATTGGGCAAAATTGTACATTTTACCGGTGAGTCCTATGGACCTATAGTCATTCGGGAAAAGCAAGATAACTGGCGTTCAAATCCGGAAGAAGGTGGAGGATGCTTAATGGATTATGCATCACATGTCATTGACCTGATCAACTATTTATTAGGAACCATTTCAAAGGTTAAAGGAGCTATGTTAGAATCCATTTATTCTAAGAACGTGGATGATGCAGTTTTTTGCATGTTAGAATTATCAACGAATATAACCGGAGTCCTTTCTGTGAACTGGAGTGATGAGACCTATAGAAAAATGTCAACTTCAATTACGATTTTGGGGAAAAAAGGAAAGATTATTTGTGATGCCAATGAGCTGAAAATATACTTTAAGTCAAACGATTGCCCACAGGGATATTCAAAAGGATGGAATATCAGAAACGTTACGGATCTAACTGATTCGGTTGATTTTTATTTACGTGGTGAAGAATACTCTGCCCAGATAGACCATTTTATTAACACTATTCAAGGTCGATCTACCAATTCAATAAATGACTTTTACAGCGCGTGGCAGACGGATCATGCAATTGCAATGATTAAACAAAGTAGCCTACAATAACATGGAAAGAATCATTTTTGGTGACAATCAGTTTTTTGCTGTAAACCACATCTCCGACGAAAAATCCCGTGCACAATCTATTCGGTTTAAAGAAGACAAAGCCATTATTCAAACCTTGGAACTTGCAATGGATAATGGTATTGAGACCTTTATGTGTACAACTCATGACAGAATCGAACGTATTTGTGATCACATCCGCACAAACCCTAGCAGATTTAATAATTTTAAAATTTATCCTTGTATGCCTTATGCACACAAGTATGCTAATGCGGTTACTGAGCTTGGTTATGCCGGGACACTCAAACATTTTGTTCCGGGTAATTTTGTCAGCTCTATTTTTAAAGGAGGAATTGCATTTTTGTCGAAGGACTATTTATCAATCATGGAATTGCTTGTCGATTCTGAGATGAAAATGTTTAAGGGAATTGATACCCCAGTTATCTTTTTACAGAATGTGATTACGGATCTGTTGTTAGGACTGGGCATGTATGATATTCTGGCTGCATTTCACGCCTATATAAAAAAGAAATACAATGCCGAGGCCGGTTTTATCACTATGAACCTACCTAAGCTATTGCAAGTCCTTGAAAAAAGAGGAATTACAAATCCAATTATATGTACTTCTATTAATAAAGCCGGTTTTAGGATGTCCGGGGGTATTAAATTGTATGAAGAAACATTAAGAACTAAAAAAGTAAGGGTGATAGCTATGCAGGTGTTAGCTGGAGGTGCTATCGGACCTCGTGAGGCCATTGAATACGTTTGCAACTTGCCTAACATTGAATCCATTTTATTTGGTGCTTCCTCTGCGGAAAATATCAGGCAGACAGCTGCTTTGATTAAAGAGAAAAGCATGTCATCAAAGATGCAGAGCGTGTTGTAACATCTTTTGACTAACAGATGAATTTAATCAAACTTTTAAATCATAAATCGGCTAGAAAATGAAAAAAGTAATTGTATTAGGTGGTGGCGGATTCATTGGAGGACATCTTGCCAAAAGATTAAAGCAAGATGGGAATTACGTTAGGATTTGTGACATCAAAAGTCATGAGTACTTTGATCACAGAGAAATTTGTAATGAATTTATATTAGGTGACTTGACTGATCCAAAAACAGTTGAACTGGTTATTGGAGTGGGCTTTGATGAGGTTTATCAGTTAGCCGCAGACATGGGTGGTGCCGGTTATATTTTTACAGGCCAGAATGATGCCAATGTTATGCAAAACTCTGCATTGATTAACTTAAATGTTTCAAAAGAAGCCGTTGCCAAAAAAATTAAGAAACTTTTTTATTCTTCATCAGCATGCATCTATCCTGAAAATAACCAACTAGATCCTAGTAATCCAAATTGTGAAGAAAGTTCTGCCTATCCAGCCAATCCTGATTCTGAGTACGGATGGGAAAAGTTATTTAGTGAAAGATTGTATTTGGCATTTAATCGTAATTATAAACTGGATGTAAGGATAGCCAGGTTCCATAACGTTTTTGGACCTCAAGGGACATGGAGAGGTGGAAAAGAAAAAGCTCCTGCGGCCATGCTAAGAAAAGCAGCTGAAACGCCGGATGGAGGAGCATTTGAAGTTTGGGGAGACGGTGCACAAACACGCTCGTTCCTTTATGTTGATGAATGTGTAGATGCTGTTTTAAGTCTGATGGAATCTGATTTTTCAGGACCTGTTAATATTGGTTCTGAAGAAAAAGTTACAATAAATCAATTGGCACAAATGGCCATTGATATCTCCTGTAAGAATATCTCAATCCATAATATATATGGAGACGAATTTTTCAATAAATATGGTTTCAAATGTCCGCTGGGTGTAAGGGGCAGAAATTCAGATAACAGATTATTTAAAAAAGAAATGAACTGGGAAGTATCGACGCCACTTATTGAAGGTATGACTAAAACATATGAATGGATTAATAAAATTGTTGCACATGCTAACGAAGCAGTTTTTGCATAGTTCTGGTTTTGTGGGAGCAGCGGATAATAAAATAATACAATAATGAAGGATGCTTTCGACTCAGTACATATTTTAGGATTCAAGGTTTTTTCTGACAGTCTCTTAAAAATACCCATTCAAGGTCATAAAAGTAGGGTGATAAATTGTAGCATTAGTCCCAATAATTATGGCATGACAGTGAAGGATCCGGAGTTCCGGCAGGTACTAAAAAAAACAGATTATCTTGTTCTTGACGGCGTATACTTTGCATTAGCTTCTATTTTGCTGATGGGCAGGAATATTAAAAAAAATCAGGGTCCGGAAGTTTTTAAACATTTTATAAAACGCCTTGACAAAACTTCAGGGAAAGCATTTTTCCTGGGTTCATCCGAGGATGTTCTGGCGAAAATCAAAGAAAGGGCCATGAAAGAGTATCCCACCGTTTTAATAGAAACATTTTCTCCTCCTTTCAAAAAGGAGTTTTCCGAAGAAGATAACATGGAAATGATTTCGAAGATTAATGAATTTCAGCCAAATGTGGTATTTGTTGGAATGACAGCACCTAAGCAAGAAAAATGGTCATTTCTACACAGGGAAAAGCTGGACTGCAACTTGATTATCAGTATAGGTAATGTTTTCGACTGGTATGCCGGAACTCAAAAAGAGATTCATCCCATCTGGTTTCAACTTAGGTTGGCATGGCTTATCAGGATTTTTTACAGACCGGAAATCTTCAGGAGAAACATTGGAAATCAAATGCTGTTTTTCTGGCATCTGTTACTAATGATTTTGAGAATTAAAAAGCAACCAACTATTTGAAATTTCTCATTGGTTTCTTCCAAAACTTATTTAGGAAATTTTAAAATGAATACACAGCAGCCAGGTTATACAACATTTACATTTCCTGAAAAAAAAGCGCCCCTGTTCATATCAGAAGCAGGATCCAAAAATATTTATACCACTGGCCACTTTTTATTATTGCTCTTGGGATTTCTATTGCGGGGTCATATGTATTTCTCAGGTTATTCAATCCGGTTTATGAAGTAAGGGCATCTTTTCTCATTCAGGATGAGAAGAAAAGATCTCAGGAAAAATCACCTCTCCACGAGATTGATCTTGTTAGTTCTTTTCGGATTATCGACAATGAGCTGGAAATTCTGAAGTCAAAGCAACTTATGAGTCAGGTTATTTCTGATTTGGAGTTGGAAATAAATTATGAGAAAGTTGATGGACTATCTGCATTCGATCTTTATAAATCCGGCCCTGTAAAAATGACCATAATAAGGGCAACAGGTAATTATGAAAATAGTAAAATCAGACTGGTAATTAAGGACCGAAATTCTTTTTTGATGGAAATGCCGGATGGTAATATGAAGACATTTTTGTTCAGAAATACCCTTACAAACAGTTTTGGCGCCTGGAAACTGGAACCTACCAGTTATGTCGATCAATACTTAGGATCTGAAATGATGATCACGATTTTTGATCCTGGTAAATTAGCCATTGCTTACCAAAAACGGATCGTTGCCGAACTGCCAAATAAATTGTCAACGACTGTTATTTTATCAATTAAAGATCAGGTTGCTCAACGGGGAATTGATATTTTAAGGCGGCTTATGTATAATTATAACCTTGCTTCCGCAACTGCAAAGAACAAGGAAACTGAGAGCACATTGCAATTTATTGATGAAAGACTGGCAATGCTGACAAGAGATTTAAATGATGCCGAAAAGGGTATAGAAACATTTAAAAGCAGCAGGAAGTTGACTGATATTAGTTCTGATGCCCGGGTAAGTCTGGAAAATATGCAAGTGAGTGACAATCAATTGAACGAGATAAATGTAAAACTGAGCATTATTGAAGGTATAGAAAAATATATCAACTCATCACAGAATATCAATAAAGCACCCGCGACACTTGGGGTAGAGGACACAGCGTTGAATAGTTTGATTGAGAAACTGGCTTCATTAGAGCTGCAACGCGAACGGCTGCTGGCCACAACTCCCGAAACTAATCCTGATTTTGAACCTATTAACCGGCAAATAGCAAGCACCAGATTAGCCATCAGAGAAAATGTAGCAAACATTAAGACATCACTGCAAAATACAAGGGATAAGTTGCAGTCGATAAACCAGCGTTTCGAATCTTCAATTAAAAATATTCCTGTACAGGAACGCCAATATATCAGCATTAAACGGCAGCAGGCGATTAAAGAGAGTTTGTTCACGTATTTGCTGCAAAAACGGGAAGAAATATCTGTAAGCAATGCAACTCAAATGGACAGCGACCGGATTATTGATCCACCTTATGCAATACAGCCCAGAAATATTTATAAGTATCTGGCAATTGCGGCAGCGCTGTTACTCGGTTTTATAGCTCCGGTTGGATTGATTTTCACAAGGAACCTCATAAGCAGTAAAATTACAGACCTGAACGAAATAGAAGATACATCGGGTATTCCGGTTATAGGAGAATTGCCGTACCATGCCTTAAAAGATTCAGTAACAGTAAGAGATAGCCATGCAACAGTAATTGGTGAACAATTCAGAACTTTACGGATAAGCCTTAACTATTTATTGGAAAATGTGGAACGAGGGCGTGTAATGTTAATCACTTCCGGATTACCGGGTGAGGGAAAGAGCTTTGTCAGCAGCAATCTGGGGTTCACACTTGCTTTGTCGTCGAGGAGAACAATTATTCTGGAACTGGATATGAGGAAACCTAAGATGGCAGGAATACTTAACAGGTCTAATGAACACATGGGAGTCAGCGAATTTCTGAATGGAAAAGCGAACATTGAAGATATTATTCAACATTCTGAAACGACGGAAAAGCCGGATTTTATAAGCAGCGGCGCAATGGTCCGGAATCCTTCTGAATTGCTGGAAAGGACATTGTTAAAAGAATTGATTCAAAACTTACGCAAGTTGTATGATCATATTATTATTGACAGTCCGCCAGTGCATCTGGTTCCCGACGCAATGATCCTTTCTCATTTGGCTGATGTCACTCTATATGTGATCAGACAAGGGTTAACGGAAAAAAGCGAATTGAATTTTTTGGGAAAATTAAGCAGTAACAAAAAGCTTTCCAACATTCAAATTATTTTCAATGGGGTTCACTGGAAGAAGTATGGTTATGGCTATAATTATGAGCATACCTACTACACAGAGACCAAAAACGAAACCATATTCAGCAACTTCTGGAGTAGATTTTAACAGATGAAAATATTACATATTTCGACATTTCAAAGCGGTGGTGCGTCCGTAGCAGCAATTCGCCTGCACCGTGCACTTTTGGCAAATGGTCATGATAGTAAATTTCTATTCTTTGAATGCAAGGAATCCGATACCATTTTCAGATTTAAAAAATGGAATTTTATTAGTTATTTTTTGTGGAAGATTGTTACGAAGTTTGGGATTCCGTTGTCTCTGTCTGAGTTACGAGCTCGGGCATACCGCGAAAAATACGAAACATTCTCTTTTGCCAGTAGTCCATATTCTCAATTGCACCTACATCCGTTGGTAAGGGAAAGTGACATTGTAAATCTTCATTGGGTAGCTAAGTTTGTAGACTACGGAACATTTTTTCAATATGTTAAAAAGCCCATTGTCTGGACATTACATGATATGTTACCTTTTCAGGGAGGGTTTCATTATAAAGCAGATGAGGATCGAAACGCACCATTTTTGCGAAGTCTGGATAATCGCCAGTTTGAAATTAAGCAGTCCGGGCTTAGTCATCTTTCACCTGATGCAATGACAATTGTTGCGCCATCCTGTTGGCTCACGGAGTTATCCCAACATTCTAAAATGCTGGGAAGGTTTGAGCACAGGCATATTCCTTATAGCATTGATCATAAAGTATTTACAGTTCTCGATAAAAATCAAAGTAAAGAAAAACTTGGATTATCAAAGGAAAAGCTAACGGTTCTGTTTGTATCAGAATTGCTGAACAATTACCGTAAAGGATTTGATATGGTACAACAGCTTCTGGAAGATCAGGACATAAAAGCAAGATGTACTTTTATCGCAGTTGGAAAATCAGCAAATAAAGATCAATTATCAGAGATTAAGTATTTGGGTAAAGTAAGTTCTGAACATGAGATGGCATTGATTTATAATGCCGCAGATTTGTTTATTATTCCCAGCAAAGAGGACAACCTGCCCAATACCATGATAGAAAGCTTGTGCTGCGGAACGCCCGTCGTCGGGTTTAGCATAGGGGGATTGAAAGAGTCTATCCATAATTATGAGAATGGTTTATTAGCAGAAAATATTTCGGTTAGTCAACTTAAAGAAGCACTTATGTCGGCTGCCAGACAGATAACCGGATTTGACAGAATAAAAATTTCAACTGACGCTCACGAATGCTATTCGCAAAATAAGCAGGTAAAAGCGTATGCTGATATTTATAATAAGTACTACGATAAGCTTCAATTTAATATCGGCGAGGAAAGCAGTTTTATCACCAGAAATGAAGAAAAAGCCTATGGTAATGATTAAGAATTACACCGGCTATTTCCGAGGGTTAATTTTTAAGCTAAATAGTAGTGACGAAAGATCACGTGCTATTATCTCCAATATATTAAAATCTTTGCTGGTTAAAGTTTTTAGCACGATTGTTACTTTGTCTTTAATCCCCGTATCGCTGCAATATATTGAAAAGGAAAGTTATGGGGTTTGGCTTACAATTGCATCTGTAATTACCTGGTTTAGCGTTTTTGATTTTGGTTTGTCAAATGGGTTGACAAATCGATTAACAGAAGCATTTGCAGAAAAAGACGACGGCCTGGCAACCGTTTACTTGTCAACAACGTACTTCATTTTGCTTCTAATTACCACAATACTTTTTCTGATTTATATTCTTGTGTCTCCGCTGGTAAATTGGAATAATGTTTTCAGTACCCAAATGGATTCTGCTATTTTGGAGAAAACAGTAAATATAACATTTGCATCATTTGCTTTTCTCTTTATCTTAAAACCCATCGTGTCGCTTTTAATGGCGAAACAAAAGCATTTTCTGGCAAACATTATACAGGTTTCCGGGAATTTAGCTGCATTGGCCCTTATTTACTTTCTGGGTCCGATGATTGTTGATAGTAAATTTCTCTTTTTCGGATCGGTACTGGCATTTTCATATCCGTTTTTCATACTTGTATTCTCAATTATCCTTTACAGTTCGGAGTACAGGAATTTCTGTCCGGGAATAAAAAATATTGATCTCTCTTACTCTAAAAATTTATTTGGCCTGAGCATTAAATTTTTTGTCATTCAAATTTGCGTCATCGTCGTTTTGACAGGAAATAATTTTTTGATTGCACATTTTATTGATAACAGCAATGTTACGTATTATAATATTGCGTACCGGCTTTACAGTATTGTTTCCATTTTTCAGCTGATGTTTCTTCAACCTTTATGGTCGGGTTTTACGCATGCCTACACTTTAAAAGACTATTCCTGGATCAGAGGAGTGATCATTAAAGTCAATAAAATGAACTTTGTATTATGTCTTTTACTTTTCGGAATATTCATTTTTCACAACCAGATTTACAATATCTGGATTGGCCCTCAGATTGAAATTCCATGGGAAATCGATTTGCTGCTGTTCCTTTATTTCGTATTTTATTTATTCATGCAAACTTATGTTTATTTCATTAATGGAATAGGAGCATTGAATTTGCAGGCTACGCTAAGTATCGTCACTATTATCGTCCAAATTCCATTGGCATATTTACTGATAGAAATAGCTAAATTAGGTATTTCCGGATTGTTGATTTTAAATATTTTCTGGGTTGTGGTGTCACTGGTCCTTTGGCGGATGCAGTATGGAAAGATTATGACTGGTAGTATTCAAAAACGAATTTGGAGTTAAATTTTTACATGATTACATAATGTTTAAGACTCCTTCTTGTAAAATAATATTTTTTATTTTCGTAGCTAATTTTTTTTATGAAGAAAATCATAACTTTTTATATAAAAGAGTTATTTATTCGATTTTTATTTATTGGGCAGTTTTTGATATTATTTATCTTAGCTGGAAATCGGTTTTGAATAATACATTGATAAAGTCTCCGTATTTTAACAAAAGATATATCTTTGTTTACCTTTTTTTATAATCATAAATGTAATCGGAGATTTAATAAATCCAAATCTTAATTTCATTACACTGTTCAATAACCCACAGGCTCTGCTCTCAGTTATTCCTTTATTTATCTTTATTGTAGGGAGTATGACATATGACCTTACGAAATTATTTGATTTGCTTAGAATTATTTGTGTTATCTTCTTGATGACGTGGGTAATTCAATTACCAGGAAGGATTCCCTACTACCAGGGATATATTACATCGCATGCAATTTTGCCATTTTTTATCATTTCATCAGTGGATAAAAAGAAAATTTCTTTTGCTGTTATACTTATTTTAACCGCTGCTGCTTTTAGTATATTTTCCGGATATAGAATTGTGCTTCTTAAAATACTTGCTTTTTTTAGTCTGTTCCTGCTATTAAATATTTTTAGTAAAAACAGCTATTTAAAATTTATAACAATTTTCCTGACATGTCTGCTTATTTTTTTATGCTTAACAATTTGGAAGATGTTCTTAACATATTTAAAAGTATTATAGGAAGAAATGATTTCGAAGGAGCGGATACAAGGTCTTTTTTATATCAGGAGCTTTTTGCTGATTTCAAGGGGTATGAGTTTATTCTGGGCCGGGGATTTTTAGGGACCTATTTTAGTGATTATTTCCTGATGTTGATGCAGAACCTGGATGATACAGGTGATTTTTATCAACGTTTTGGCATTGAAGTGGGCTTCTTACAGCTTATATTAAAAGGAGGTTTTGTTTTTTACTTTCTCTATACATTGCCATTATGGTATGTTGCTATTCAGGGTATATTCTGGCACTCGGAAATGAAAATTCCTTTTTACATTGGTATATATGTATTGGTTGAATTGCTGCTTATGTTTTTTGAAAATATACCTTATTTCAGTTTTCAGTTTTCTATTCTTTTTCTTTTTGCAGGATTTGCTTATAGGATTATGTACATAAATACTCAAAATAAAAAGATAGTAATTCGTAAGGAAATAGTTATTTTAGCTTAACTTAAAAATTATGATCAAACTAATTTGCGATCTCAATATTTCATTAAGAGGACACAATGCGGGATATGTTCAATATATCGTTGATAATATTATGGAAAGAAAAGGTACAAATATTTTCTTTCTTTTTAATAATAAGGCTAAAAATATTATTGATATTTCAAAATCTAAAATTGATAAGAATAAATTTTTTTATTCGGATTCGGACTTTTGGTACACGAAATTTATTTGAAAAAATTAAATTTAAAGAGTGGAAATTAATTAAGCATCATGCCTTAGTGCTAGGAGTGGATGAAGTTTTTATCATGGAATTGACCAAGTATGAAATTCAAATTGGATTTAATAAAACTCCATTTAAAATTTCTGGTATAGAATTCAGGCCGTCACATAGAATAAAGATAGAGAACGCCGGATTTACTAAAAAAATTTCGGCAACGATTCAGCACTATAAGCGTGTTTTTTTTGAGAATATTATTTTAAGATCACCTTCTATTCATGAAATATTTATTTTAAATGATCCGAAAGGATCGGAAATATTAAATAAATATTACAGTACAAATATATTTCGATGTACAGTAGATCCCGTATACGACTATGAAAAACCGGATGCATCATCTATGCCATATTGGATCAAAAGAAATAACCGAAAAGTTGTTTATACAATTTTCGGTGCATTGGATTGGCGGAAAAATATCAAGAATATATTTGAAGCTTTTACTTTACTTGATAAACAGATTCATCAGCATATCGAATTATTGATAATTGGTAAAATACCAGAATATTTTGCTGACGAATTTGAATTGCGTGTTAATATGTTTATTAGAGATAATCCAGATATTGAGCTGGTTCTGATAAATGAATTTGTTTCGGATAGTCATATGGAATATTATTTCTGCAACACCGATGTGTCTTTGGTAGTATATCCTAAATTTTATGGATCAAGTGGATTGCTTGGCCGTGCCGCCAAGTATAATTCAATATCCCTTGTTCCAAATGTCGGGTTGATGGCCGAGTTATGTGAAGATTATAAACTTGGATATTTGTGTGATCCATATTCTCCCACAGATATCAGTTTAAAAATTTTCAAAGCATTTAATGATATTTTGAATGGGGAAAGGATAGATGGAACTTCATTTTACAGGGAACATTCTCCGGAGCTTTTTTTAAATCAGCTAAACTTTTGATTAATTGGATATTTACAATTAAATATGGCTTCCGAAAAATTTAAAGTACTTTTTATCATGCACCTGCCACCACCTATTCACGGTGCGGCTATGGTTGGGAATTTTATTAAAACCAGTAGTTTAATCAATCAGGAAATCGAAGCTTTATATATTAATCTGGCTACAAATACCAAATTAGAACAATCGGGAAGGGCCGGATTTAAAAAACTATTGACATTTTTCTCCATTCTTGCTAATATTTTCACTATTCTGGCAAAAAAACGGTTTGATTTATGTTATATATCACTCACAGCAAGCGGTGCCGGCTTTTATAAAGATGTACTTATTGTCGCACTTCTTAA
This sequence comes from Dyadobacter sp. NIV53, assembly GCF_019711195.1. Lineage (NCBI taxonomy): Bacteria > Pseudomonadati > Bacteroidota > Cytophagia > Cytophagales > Spirosomataceae > Dyadobacter > Dyadobacter sp. NIV53. The sequence continues at coordinate 3,389,360 of NZ_CP081299.1, read as the reverse complement.
AATTTCTGGTGTAAGAATCATATATCATTTTCATAATAAAGGCATTGCTGACGCCAGCAAAATATGGCTTAACCGCGTTTTGTATCGTTTTGTATTTCAAAATACCAGGTCTATCCTTTTGTCGAGATTTTTATATCCGGAAATACAGCCATACGTTAAGGAGTGCGATGTATTTTATTGTCCGAACGGAATACCGGATATGGAAATATTTACAGATAAGATCGAGGTAAAATCCGATTCAGGGAAACCTTGCACTTTTCTTTTTCTTTCCAACATGATAGAGCAGAAGGGGGTTTACATATTGTTAGAGGCATTGAAGGAATTAAAACTAAGAAACCTTAATTTTTGCTGCAATTTTGTAGGTGGCTGGTCAGATATTACAGAGGTTAAATTTAACAGAAGGGTTGAAGAAAGTGGCCTATCAGGTTATGTATATGCACATGGGCCAATTTATGGTAAGGACAAAGCTAAATTCTGGAATCAGGCAGATGTTTTTGTTTTTCCAACATTTTACTTTTATGAAGCATTTCCTCTGGTTAATCTGGAAGCTATGCAGCATTCCCTTCCCATAGTTTCTACGCCGGAAGGAGGAATTCGGGATATTGTTTTGGATGCAGAAACCGGCTTTCTTGTTCCTCAAAAAGACTCACAAGCTTTGGCTGATAAACTTGCCATTCTTCTTCTTAATCCTGATCTGCGAAAACAAATGGGAATAAAAGGCAGGCAACGTTTTGAAATTTTTTTTACACTCCAGCAATTCGAAGTAAGGATAGTCAGCATATTAAACGACGCAGCCGGAATGGATAATTAGTTTAATATTTGTTGTAGTTTTAATTCTATAATTGGTTGTATATTTAGATTTGATTGTTAACTTTATTCGTTGTAATCAAGTTATTATGCTATCCAGAAACTATGGCTTATTGATAAATTTAAAAGCTCTATGCTTGTTATTTTTTATGGCTTTTGAGATACAGACTTCCTTTGCCTCCACCTATTACATAAAATCTAATGGAGGATCCGGCACTGGCCTGGATGATGCCAATGCCTGGAATCTTGAAAAATTAAATGACACTAAACTTGCTCCGGGAGACCGTATTCTTTTTAAAAGAGGAGATATTTTTTATGGTTCTTACATCTGTAATAGTGGAGGCAGACCAGGTAGTCCAATCATTTTTGATGCATACGGAGCGGGCCCAAATCCATTAATAAGCGGCTTTACTGAATTGGCCTCATGGACACATTTAAAAGAAAATATTTACTACACTTCACTCGAAGTTCCTTCTTTGAACATGGTAACGCTTGATGGTAAAGTGATGGGAATGGGCAGGTATCCTGATCATACATATTTGCCTTACAGCAGTCACAAAGACAATGCAAGTATTAATGGTAAATCTGTGAACCAACTGCCTTACGATCCGGCAGGTGGCGAAGTAGTGATCCGTAAAAAAAGATGGATACTTGACAGACATTCAGTGAAATCCAGAACGGATAGTACATTATTCTACGATACAAATAATAATTACGGGAATAATAGTTTGTACAGCCCTATTGATGGTAATGGTTATTTTATACAAAATCATTTAGGTACACTTACAAATGAAGGAGAATGGTATTATGATAAAAACAATAAGCTTCTTTATATGCATTTTGGTAGTGGCTCGCCTGATGGCAGAATCATAAAAGCAAGCAGATATCAACAAAATCTATATCTTAATTATTGGGCAAATATCAATTTTAATAACATTGATTTTGAAGGAGGTAATTTATACGGAGCTTATGTGATTGGAACTTCTAACATAGAATTCAACAATTGCAATTTTAACTTTCAAGGAGGAGATGGAATTTGGGGTAGCTACCTCACAAACTTTACCTTAAAAAATTCGACGCTCACGAACAGTCTGAATAATGGTATAACTATTGAACAGGGGGAAAAGATATCATTATAGATCAGGTTAAAATAAAGAATTCCGGCTTTATTGCAGGTATGAGCAGGTCTGGTGATGGTGCACAGGAAGGGATTTTTGTTGTAGGAAATAAGATGTCAATCACAAATTGTTCAGTCATAAACAGTGGATATATTGGTATTAACTTTCAGGGAAATGATGTGTTAGTTGCTCAAAATTTGGTGGATACTTTCTCTAATGTCAAAGATGACGGCGCCGGAATTTATACCTACAATCCCGGGACAACCGCATCCAACCGGATAATTAGAAAAAACATTGTTTTAAATGCTATTGGTGCATTTGCTGGTGCGGAAGGACACTATTGGGAAGCATATGGCAAGGCAGCAGGTATTTATCTTGATGATCGTAGTTACAATACCCTTGTTGATGGAAATACTTTAGCGAATGGAAATTGGGGAGGCATATTTTTGCATAATTGTGGCAATAATCAGATTACCAATAATTTCGTTTATAATTTTCGCCAACAGATGCTATTCGGTGTGGAGTCAGGTAAAATAAACAGGAATTTCAAGGTAAACGGGAATATTTTTGTGGCAAAAAATGCTTTTCAGAAAACCGTTCAAATAGATTTCTCCATTAATGACAAGCCTAATCTAATGGGTTTATTTGATGAAAACGTTTATGCTCGTCCAATAAATGATAGCCACACATTTTCTATTAAAAGAACATATGTAGGCGGTGGAGATGAAAGCCTTTCTCTTGCTAAATGGAAATCTGATTATAAGCAGGATCTCAACTCTTCCAAATCAAAAGTATCTACAACTTCCGAAAATAATTTGAGTTTTTACTATAATTACACAGATGCTGAGGTCACAATTCCACTTAATTCATTATATTCTGATGTAACTGGTAAAAAGTATACTTCTAATATCAAACTAAAGGCATATGGAGGAATTGTTTTAATAAAAATGCCATCAGATTATATTGTGCAATCAATCAAATCAGGAAACTGGGCGGATTCTTTGGTTTGGTCGGGCGGGCAAGTACCTGGCTCAAATGATTCTGTTAAAATTAATAAAGGGCATATTATTAAAGTTCAGCAAGATATTTCAATTAGAGGTCTTCAGGTTAGTACAGGTGGTGAGTTGCTTTTTTTAGGAGATTATAAAGTGAATAATTAAAGAAAAATGCTAGGATAATGACTAATCATGTGTAATGATACTCTTTTGTATAGTAATCTAATATATTTCAGACGTAGCACCCTATTCATTTTTTTGCATCGAGTATTATGATCATATGTGATCATTTATGGAATGTTTAATATGAACACACCTCTTTCTTCGCAGATAGGTTATAAGTTTTCCTTAACTCAATGAGCAGATTGATATCCTGGCTTAGTTGCTTGTAAGATCTTCAAAAATACACATACCAAAATTCGCTTAAAGAATATATAATAAAACTTTCTAAAACTAAAAACTTAAAAAAAACTGACTGAAAATGTTCAGCCAACGTTCAAACTAACAAAAAAAGACACTTATGAAATTAATCAAAAGTGCCTGTTAACATTGTCGGGATGACAGGATTTAATCGGGGCTGCCTAAGCCTGTGACTTCCTGCATTCCTTGCTTCTAAATTTTGTCGGGATGACAGGATTTGAACCTGCGACCTCTTGCACCCCATGCAAGTACGCTACCGAGCTGCGCTACATCCCGTTTTAGTAATAATTTGGTATTTCACCCTAATACTTATCGCCTTCTACGGGATACGCTACCGGACCAGGCGTCCCCAGCTGCGCTAAATCCCGTTGTCTTAGGGGTTGCAAATGTAATAATCTTTTACAAAAATGTCCATTCTGCTGCTAAGTTTTGGAAAAAAAAGGATTCACAAGGAGTGAGAAGAGTTAAGGCACTGAGGACACAAAGTATTAATAAACTCTACGTCCACAGTGCCTTAACTTTATGTCCTCAGCCTGAGTCTCTTTTAGTTTAAATCGTTTCCGTTTGCCAGTTTGGATTCACTACTTCTTCTTTTTTGCTTTTCCTGAACCATTTGTCGCGGATGCGTTCATTGGTGTAATACAAACATGGTACGATCACAAGGGTAAGAATAGTCGAGAAAGTGAGTCCATAAATAATTGTCCAGGCAAGGATATTCCAGAAAACGGCACTTGGCCCACCCACAATAAGATGCGGTGAAAGATCCTGGAACAATCCGACAAAGTCGACGGTAATACCAAGTGCCAGCGGTACAAGGCCTAAAACCGCAGCGGAAGCCGTGAGTAACACAGGAGTAAGCCGTATTGCCCCGCCTTCAATAATGGCCTCACGCATTGGATAGCCACGCCCACGTAACTCTTCAATAAACTCAATCATAAGAATCCCGTTTTTCACTACAATACCTGCAAGTGCGATAATTCCCACACCGGACATAATGATTGAAAAATCCCTGTTGAAAATAATGAAGCCCAGCAACACGCCAATCAGCGATAGCAGAATTGTAAAAAAGATTATAAATGGTTTTACCACAGAGTTAAACTGCGTGGCAAGTATCAGATAGATCAGCAGGATAGCCGCGCCAAAAGCGGTGCCAAGGAAAGCCATGGATTCATTCTGTTCTTCCTGCTCTCCACCCATTTTTATCTTGTAACCATTCGGAACCGTCATGTCATTGATCAGCAATTCAATTTGCCCTACGATTTCGTTGGCATTATATCCCGGCAATACATCTGATCCCAGCGTTACAATCCTGCTTTGATCCTGACGGTTGATCTGGCTGAAAGTGGTAGAATAATGGATATTGGCAACGGATGTGATCGGCACCTGGCGCAAGGCACCACCCATAGTCATATCCCGGTAAACTACATTGAGACTTAAAAGTTTCTCAATCTGCTCCCGGTCGTCCTTTTTCAGGCGGACCATGATCGGGTATTCGTCTTTGTCATCACGGAATTTGGAAACTTCGAGTCCGAACAGCCCGGTTCTTACAGCCAATGCAACCTGCTGTGAGCTGATTCCTTCACGCTGGGCTTTTTCTCGGTCAATGTCAATCACAATTTCCGGCTTGTTGGTGACCAGATCGGAACGGAGCTGATCAATGCCTTCAATACCTGAATCCTGCACTTTTTTCAGAACCGTTTTTTCCAGTTTCTGTAGTATTTCAAAATCATCTCCTGAGATCTCAATAGAAATCGGTTTTCCCGTTGGCGGGCCAACAGCTTCGCGTTCTACTGAAATTTCCGCACCCGGTATGCCCGAAACAGCTTCGCGTATCTTACCCAGGATAACTTGGGTAGAACGGCCGCCTCTTTCTGTTCCGTATACAAATGCAACAGTTACCTTCGATTTATGCGGAGTAGCGGAGCGGTCAGGATTGAACGGGTCACCGGCGTTTTTACCCACATTGGCAATCACCGAGTTGACAATACCCATTGCTTTTTCTTTTTCCAACACGTCAAATACTTTTTTCTCGATCACTTTCGTAACAGAGTCTGTTACTACGGCATCCGTACCAATCGGCATTTTAGTATATACATACACAAAATCAGGATCGCCGCTCGGGAAGAAAAGTACCTTAGGCTGGACAATGCCTGTAAGCACTATGGTAAAAACGAATAAAACAACCATCGACAAAATGGCAACAACCGGCCGCCATCCCTGAAGAAGCCAGCTGATCAGTTTACGGTAGTTATTTTTTAATGCTGGTAACAAACGATCCTGAAATGGAACCAGTATACGCGGCGTAAGAATGTAATGATTGAAAATATAAAGTATAATAATGAAAACAAAGAAGTTTCCAATACCACGGTCGATCAGATAACCAAGTCCTGCTGCAACTGCAAGAATAATCAGTGGATTGCGAATGGCTTTAAAGCTGGTATCATGCGCGTCTTTTTCGTCTTCGTGCCGCCCCATAAATGAAACTGCGAAAACAGGGTTCATTACATAAGCTACAAAAAGAGATGCTCCCAGGGTAATAATAAGCGTAAGGGGCATAAATTTCATAAACTCCCCGACAATACCTGTCCAGAAAAGTAATGGGAAAAATGGTGCAATGGTCGTAAGTGTTCCTGAAAGTACCGGGATAAATACTTCACCCGCTGCCGCTTTCACAGCTTGCTGGATCGTCCAGTCCCGATGGTTGTTAAAAAGCCTGTGCGTATTTTCAATTACCACGATCGCATCATCCACAACAAGCCCTATTCCCAAAAGAAAAGCAAATAGCACAATTGTGTTCAATGTAAATTCAGTGCCCACCATAGGCCCTATAATGGGCATCATCACAAAAGCAACCAATGCTGAGAGCGGTACGGAAAGTCCTACAAATATGGCATTCCGAACACCCATGAAGAACATCAGTACCATTACTACAAAGATAAAACCAAGTACAACGGTATTGATCAGATCGTGCAGGTCGGCACGGGTCTGAATGGATGAATCCGCCGTAATTTTAATATCCAGTCCTTGCGGAAAACGGTTTTCTTTATATTCGGCGATCAGGTTTTCTATTTTATCAGCAGCTTCCACCAGGTTTTCACCGGAACGTTTAATCACGTTCAATGTAATAACTGATTTGTTTGCCAGACGTGCAAAATCCTGCTGTTCTTCAAAATTATCGCTCACTTCTGCTACATCACCTAAACGTATGGTAGCACCAGTGCCGGTACGGATACGGATATTGGCCATATCTGCTACATTGGTATACTCACCTTTTACACGTAATGTACGGCGCACACCTTCCACATTCAGTTCACCACCTGAAACGTTGATATTTTCACCTTGTACTGCTGTTTGAATATCGTAAAAAGTCAGCCCGGTAGATTGCATACGCGGAAGATCCACGTTGATCTGGATTTCCCTGTTGAGAGCACCCAGAATGTCCACACGTGTGATTTCGGGCAATGCTTCAATTCCGTCCTGCAAATCTTCGGCATATTCTTTCAGCTGTTTAAGAGAGTAATTCCCGGCAAGATTGACGTTCATAATCGGAAATTCCGAAAAGTTTACATCCTGTGCAGTAGGGCCGGTATCCAGGTTTTGGGGTAAGTCTGTTTTGGCCTTATCTATGGCATCACGTACTCGCTGGAGCGCAACTTCCACGGCTACATCAGGTGTAAATTCTACCAGAATTACCGACACATCCTGCAATGCATTCGATTTGATTTTTTTGACACCACTCAACGATTTAAGCTGTTTCTCAATCGGCTTGTTAATCGTGTTTTCTATATCGGCAGGAGCTGTTCCAAAATAGACCGTATTGATATAGATCTGCGGAATTTTAATATCCGGAAACTGCTCTTTGGGCAGGTTGTTGTAAACCATGAACCCGGCCAGGGTAATGATGAACGTAAAGATGTAAACCGTTGTCCGGTTCTCTACGCACCAGTTGGTAAAGCCAAGGGTTTTATATTCGTTAAATTTCATGCTATGAAAAAGGTTAATGGTTAAAGGGCTAACGGGAAGAATGCTAAGGCGGCTGATTTGCCATTAACCCTTAACCTTTTCACCTTTTAACCCCTGTATTTTAATACGCTATCGCCTGTCCGTCAGATAATTCCTGGTATCCCAAAGTAATTAATTGATCACCAGCCGTTAATCCTTTTAGTATTTCAATTTTCCCATTGTAGCTCTGTCCGGTAGTAACCTCTTTGGCCTTTGCTACTTTTTTGTTATTCTCTGTCACAGCAACATACACTACGTTACCTTTTTCAGTGCTTTGAACAAAGTTTTGGTCAATTGCCAAAGCACTTTTACTTGTAGCATCGTTAATCTGCACCTGGGCCATCATATTAGGTTTGATATCCTTGGAAGACGGAAGATTTGCCTCAATGGTAAAAGTGCGGGACAACGGATCTACGGTAGTGCTTACAAAAGTAATGCGGGCTTTATATTCCTTCTTCAGGTCTGGGAATTTAATAATCACTTCATCGCCTTTCTTTACACTGGCTGCGTACGTATCCGAAACTTTGGCCAGTACCTTCAGGTTGCTCAAATTTACAATACGAACCACACCAACACCCGGAGAAGCCATTTCTCCTACTTTCACATTGACCTGATCCACAACACCAGCCATAGGAGATATAATTTTGGATTGGGCAAGCTGCGAATTCAAAGTAGATATCCTTCTTTCTAATGATTCCTTGTTATTTTTTGCCTGCAGGAATTGTAATTCCGTACCGATTTTTTGATCCCAAAGTCCTTTTTGTTTGTCGTAAAGCGTGTTTATCAACGAGGACTGTGTTTTTAATTCTTCCAATGATTCCCGAAGGATACTATCATCGATCTTGCCGATCACACCGCCTGCATTGACATAATCACCTTCTTTTACATACATAGCCGTAACAGCACCTCCTGATTTTGGCGTGATCATAGCACTGTTTTTTGCATCAACAGTGCCCTGAAGTTCTATATAATGCCTGAAAGTTTCTGCATTAAGCGGTGCCACTGTTACTGCTTTCACCCTTGCTTCACCAGCTTTTTTAGGATCAAGCTTGGCAATATCAATTTCCAGCGCCTTAATTTTTTTGTCTGTCTCGCTTTGCTCTGTTTTAAGCTTGGCCAGTTCTTCTTTTTTGGTTACCAGATCACTTTTTTCTCGCCTGAACAAGCAGAAAGAATCGTAGCGATAAATAAGATAATTAAAATATTTGTTTTCATTTTATGCTAATTTTTGGTGTTAATCAATATTATCACAGGAGCCCTGAAGTTTGTTATTTGTAAACTGCACAGGTTAGCCTGGTTTTTCCTGTAAACTTTAAATTCTGAACTCAGTTTTCGGTATAAAGCTCTCCCTTTGCTTTACTCAGATCCACCTTGGCGATCAGCATGTCGTACAATGCGGCGAAATAGTTGGTCTGTGCTTCTTTGAATGCGGATTCTGCGTTGATCACTTCTATGTTTGAACCAACGCCTTCCTTGTATTTAATTTTGGTAACCCGGACAACTTCCTTAGCCAGATCAACATTTCTTGTCTGCGTCTCCAAAGTGGCAAAAGCATTTTTTATGTTGATAGCTGCTTGTTTGGATTGCATATCAATTGTTTGTTCCAGAAATTTCTGATTGAGTTTCACCTTGTCCAGTGCAACCCTTTTCTGATCTACCTGGTATTTTTTAATGAAACCGTCGAAGATTGGAATATTTAAATTGATAGCAAGCAGCGAGTTATTAAACCATTTTGTTCCAAACAGATCAGTCAGCGAATTTCTACCGTTATTATGACCATACCCAAAAGAAGCGGAAAGATTTGGCAGATAACCTGCACGGACATTTTTCAGATCCAGTCCCGCCAGTTTTTCCTGCGTACTCAATACAGAGTATTCAATCCGGTTGTTATAATCAACTTTATAGTCGGCAAAATCCGCTTTTAATGTTTCAATGTTTAAGTCGTCAACTTTATCGGTCAGCTGGATCTTCTCGTCAAGTGGCATACCCATCTGGTATTTCAAAAGCGTATAACTCAATTCGATCAGGTTCTGAACTTTCTGACGTTCCGTAACCAGATTGTTGATCTGCACTTCCAGACGGGTTACATCAAGCAGTTCAACAAATCCGCTTTCATTCATTTTCTTGGTTTCACGTCTCAGAGAATCGACGCGGCTGATATTCAGGTCTAGCACTTTGGCACGTTCTTCCGAAACCTGCGCAGAATAATAGGCCTTGGTTACGGCTTCCGCAACGGTAACTTTGGATTGGGTAACATTCTTGCTGGCAAGTTCCCGGTAGGTCGCAGCTGCACGCAAACCGATAAAATAGGAGCCGCTAAAAATCAGCTGATTTAAAGTTGCCGATGCACTTCCGGAATACTTAACACCAAACTGAACAGCTACCGGTGCCGCATCAGGAGAAGCATTCGGATCTGCAAAGTTAGCGGGAAGAAAAACGCGCTGGATAATTACATTATCACTCAAATTTAAATTGGCGGCCAGCTGAGGCAGCCCCGCACCGCGTACTTCACCGATTCTTGCTTCCGCAGAAATGGCATCCAGCTGCGTACTTTTTACATTCAGGTTATGTTTGATGGCATAGTCAACGGCTTCTTTAACCGTAAAACCCGCCTCCTGCGCTCTGACAGAAACAAGGCTTAAAAACATCGCGAGGAACAAAACCCCGCTGCGTATTATTCTTTCATTTTTCATGGATAAACTCGGTTTCTGAATTATCTTTTATGGTGTTGTAATGTATAAATCCTTTTTCAGTTAAAATTCCTCTTAAAAAATGATGAATGAACTGCATTTGAACGTGCATCATGTGAAATTTGTCAGCAGGATAAATAGTCGGGTCAAATGCAATTTCAAATTCCTGGATACGTAATAGTGAAAGCACCTCAACGTCTATATCTGATCGGTAAAGCCCCAGAGAAATCCCATGCCTGAGGTTGCCCTGTATATTTTTGTTAATAAATTCATTTTTATAAGATTGGAACAGGTTCCAGGATTCGGGATAATATTTCTTTAAATCGTATATCAATGTAGGGTTCATGTGCGCAATGGCTGTCCTTATCTGGTCGGCCGCCTGAATCATTTGTTCAATTGGGTTATCCGAAAAAGTATCCAGCTTCTCTATCTCACATTTCTGGGAACTGAGTTCTCCTTTAATAGCCATGGCAAGAATTGCTTCCTTATCAGGATAATGCTGATAAATGGTCCTTTTCGAGATCCCCAGTTCTTTGGCAATATCATCCATTGTGACGCTTTTGATGCCATATCGCCAAAATAGATTTAAGGCAGATTTTACAATTCGTTCTTTCACAAATTTAATTTGAAGTGTTCAGACTGTAAAACTAAGAAAACTTTAAAAATGTTCAAAGTTTTCACGGCATGAAAATCCTTTAATTCAGTTAATTATAGGGCAAAATTCATTGGGAATATTTTTGGGCCTGAAATGATAATAATTTGATAATCTACCGCATCTATTATCCGTTTATTACAATTACGTTTTAAAAATAGGCATGAAACGGAATGCAGAACAACCAAAAAAGTATCAAACGGATGATTTACGGTATGAACTGATCCATTTGTAAGATAAGTGCAGCCTGGCTGGAATGATTTATAAACAAATGATGTTTGGAATTAACACATATTCTGGCCAATTTTCCAGTCTTTTTATATGCCCTTAACTATTACATTAAAGATCATAGTAAAATGGTTAAAGACGTAAAACAGAAAGAATTACAATTAAAAATTTAAAAAATATTAATTAATAACTCACAATTTAAAACAGCATCCGCGCCTAATAGATAAATGAAAAGCTACATTGACCTGATTCAGCAAACGTTCGAGTTCCCTACGATGGAGTTTAACGTTGACAATAATGAATTGCTGTTCAACAATGTACCACTGATGGACATCATCAAGGAGCATGGTACGCCTTTAAAACTGAATTATCTTCCTAAAATTGGAGAACATATTGAAAATGCAAATATGTTTTTTAAGAACGCATTCAAAAGACATAATTACAAAGGAAGTTATACCTATTGCTATTGTACAAAATCTTCGCATTTCAGTTTTGTACTGGAAGAGGCTCTGAAGCATAATGTTCATCTCGAAACTTCATCGTCCTTCGATATCCCGATCATCCGAGAATTGTATCGCCGAGGGAAAGTAAGCAAATCAACTTTTATATTGGCAAATGGCTACAAACGTCCTTTGTATACACAGTATTTGAGTGAACTGATCAATGAAGGTTTTAACTGTATCCCTATTTTGGATAATCTTCGGGAAATTGAAGCTTATGAAAAACTGGTTACAGCCGATTCCATGAACCTGGCGATCCGTATTGCTACGGACGAGGAGCCTAATTTTGCTTTTTATACTTCGCGTCTCGGTATCAGGTATAACGATGTAACAGAACTTTATAAAGAGAAAATTGCGTCGAATCCGCGGTTTAAGCTAAAAATGCTTCATTTCTTTATCAATACCGGCATTAAAGATAGTGCGTATTACTGGAGTGAACTTACACGGTTTATGTTCAAATACTGCGAGATGAAGAAAATTTGCCCTGATCTTGATTCAATTGATATCGGCGGCGGGTTACCTATTCAGACTTCTTTGCAGACCGGCTTCGATTATCAGCAGATGATTGATGAAATCGTTGAAAATATCCAGTGGATCTGTAATAAAAACAATGTTCCTGTTCCACATCTTTTTACGGAATTCGGAAGTTATACGGTTGGTGAGAGCGGAGCTGTGATTTATGAAGTGATCGATAAAAAACTTCAGAATGACAAGGAGCTCTGGTATATGATCAATGGTTCATTCATCACTCAGCTTCCTGATTCATGGGGTATGAACCAGAAATACATCATGTTGCCAATCAATAACTGGGATAGCCCTTATCAAAAAGTAAACCTCGGCGGACTGACCTGTGATTCTCAGGATTTTTATAACAGCGAAATGCATAGTGCTGATTTATACATGCCTATCTATGAGGATGATCAGCCACAGTATATCGGATTTTTCCATACAGGCGCTTATCAGGAATCATTGGGTGGATATGGCGGCATTCAGCATTGCCTGATTCCGGCACCAAAGCATGTGCTGGTAGATAAGGACGAAAACGGCCGTATTGTAACCAAAGTTTTTGCCAATGAACAAAATAGTGATTCTATGCTGAGAATTTTAGGCTTCAAAGATGAATCATATATTTCACCTGAAATGAAAAGTCCGGCCGAGGAAGGAATTTCTGAGCCGGAAGAAGAGCTGGTAGAAACAAAAATTTAAGGTTTGATATAAAGTTCTTTGAATGAGTTCGTTATTAGTCAGACTAAAACACTCGTTCAAAGAATTATTTTTATATTTTTACACTGACATTTAACTATACATATCTGAAAAGATGAAAAAAATACTATTTCTTCTTGCCGTTTGCGGAACACTTACAATTGCATCCTGTACCAAACATGCATGTCCGGCCTACGGATCAATCCAAAAAACAGCGCCAGCAACTACTTCACAGCGCGTTTAAATAATTAATTTATTAAAATGGCTGTAAAGGAGCTCGGTTTTCTTACACTGATTTGCAAGCTAACAGCTACTCAAAACAATTTTTGCTGCTTCAAGTAAATCAGCTGCGGCAAAGTTTCCAGCTGAAATTTCATTTCCTGAAATAATGTGTATCGTTTGCAGGCCGGCTTTATGCCCGGCTTCCATATCCCGTGCACGATCGCCAATCATCCAGGATTGCCCGGGATCTACATGATATTTGGAAATTGCTTTTTCCAGCAACAACGAATCAGGTTTTCGGGAAAGTGATTTTCCCGAAAATTCAGGATGATAAGGAGAAAAATAAAGATCGTCCAGGATATTTCCTGATGCTTCCTGCATACGCTGGTGAATGGCATAAACTGCCTCAGCGTCGTATAATCCGCGTGCAATACCAGCCTGATTTGTAATGACAATCAGCAGAAAACCTGCCTTTTTTAATAACTGCAAACCCTCAACAACGCCATCGGGAATGATGAGGTCCTCGGTTCTGTATAAATAGTCTCCAAGTTCTTTGTTTAAAACACCATCACGGTCAAGGAAAACGCACTTTGTTTTGTTGTTGAAGGGCATTGGAGAAAGGTTAGGTTCACATAGATCCACAGAGTATTAAAGAGAGCCACAGAGTGTAATTTAAGGGAGATTTTGTTTTTCATCTTTTGAATATAACTCTGTGGCTCTCCTCTTGTCTCCGTGGTTCTCCGTATAACCTACGCCTGCTACGAGGAGTACTCCTTTACCGATTCAATGAAGCAGCGGACTTTGTCGGGATTGGTATCCGGATAAACCCCATGTCCCAGATTGGCAATATAGCGTTGTGTACCAAACTGGTCTATCATTTTCTTCACTTCGGCTTTAATTCCGTCATAAGACGAATACAATACACATGGATCGAGATTGCCCTGTAAAGTTTTATTTGGTATCAGTTTACGCGATTCGGCAATGTCCATATTCCAGTCGAGGCCAACTACCGAACAATTTAATTTACTGATTTCTTCTCTTGCAAAAAATGCACCTTTTGCAAAAACGGTAACGGGAGCCTCCGTAATGGCATCACATATTTGCCTGATATAAGGCAGGGAAAAAATCCGGTATTGTTCAGGGGAAAGAATACCAGCCCAGGAATCAAATATCTGAACCAGATCTGCTCCGGCTTTGATTTGTGCTTTCAGGTATGCGATGGTGCTATCCGTAATTTTTTGGAGCAGTAAATGCGAAAATCCGGGATCTGCATACAAATGTTTTTTTGCCACGGAAAAAGTTTTAGACCCTTTTCCTTCCGTCATATAACAGAAGATCGTAAATGGAGCTCCGGCGAAACCAATGAGAGGAACCCGGTTTTCCAAGCCAATTTTGGTCAGTTTTATAGCATCCAATACATATTTCAGATCAACCTCCGGTTCAGCGATGTGAAGCTTTTCGAGATCCTCAATAGTATGTACAGTATCAGGAAAAACCGGCCCGCGTTGTTCAATCATTTCATAGGGCAATCCCATTCCTTCGGGAATCACCAGAATGTCGGAAAATATGATGGCGGCGTCCACGCCCAACAAATCCACAGGTTGTAAAGTAACTTCAGCAGCCATTTCGGGTGTTGTAGCCAGGGTAATAAAACTACCTGCTTTTTCACGGACTGCACGATATTCCGGCAAAATCCGTCCGGCCTGGCGCATCATCCAGACAGGCGTGCGCTCCACTTTCTCGCCACGTGCTGCCCGAAGCAAAAGATCATTTTTCAATTTCATGCGGCAAAGTTGGTCAAAAAAATTTTAAACGCGGTGGTAAAGGGAGTTTTTCGCAGCGTTGCGGGGAGTTAATTTCTCTGTCTATAATATTTAACTCAAAAGAAAAATTTCTTAGGAGGTATTGTTTGTTAATTACGCGGTAATAGAATATCAGTAGCAAAAGATGCAAATGTTTACAAAATCCCAGCAGGATGTAACAGAATATATTATGACAGAAGTTACTTTCGATGGAACGTTTCATGCCAAATGGCATTGAGATCAGTACAAGGATTCTGGTTACTACCGATATTTCATTCCTATGGCATTAAAATTTGGATATGGTTTCTGGTTCTATTCAACTTTATTATACATCAGTCCGGGGCCATCACATGCATTCCACGTGTTTGCAAGTTGGATGTCGGATTTTATAATTAATTCTTCTGTTGCCGTTGCATAACAATTTCCAATTAATTCACTGTCCTCATCATAAGTTAGCTCCATGTAATTTTCCTGCCCGATATTTTTAAATGAAAACTTACCTGTTATCGTTTTTGTAACACCGTCCCTTTCTCTTGTTTTGCTAAAAGTGCCGTCGGCATTAAAAAGATAAAATTCCTGCCATGACATATCAGAACCAGTTTGCGGCGGGATATTGGCGACATTTCCTGTCATAGAAACCAACTGCCACTTTTGCGGGAATTTTTCAGAATTAAACTTGGTAGTCAAACCTTCCGGGGAAGTTTCTTTTTTTGAGCAAGCTAACAGGGTTCCCAATATTGTGAATAGAAAAAACAAACGTTTCATTTTAGATAGTTTTAAGTTTCGAATCTCATTGATTGGACACTTAAAACTTAAAATTGGTTGTAATTACATATTAATGCGAATTAAGCATTAACAATTGGATTTAGGAAAGCGGCAGCAATTTTTCCGAAACGGTGAACAAGTAAACCTTTTGTTGAACAAACTTTGCTTGCTCTTTGGATATCCGTTTTTTCTATCAACCAATTGAAGTATGATTCTATTGGTTGTCTAAGGGATGAGACCGCTTTCGAGTACATGTCGTTAAATGCTTTATTGAATTGTCTAATGTTTTCGGGTTCTCCTTTTGTGAGTTTTACCGGTTCAAGCATTTCGTTGTTTTTCTGCTCCTGAAATTTATCAAAAAAAGTTTGTTTATATAAATTTTATTTCCATAAAGGCGGCGGACCGCTAATCTGGTAGTGATAGCTTGGTTAATCATGTGTTGTTTTTAGTGCTTTTTGACACTTCAAATACACTGATAGTCAAGATATTAACCTATAAAGTGGCTTTCCATTTTGCTATTAAAATCAGCTACATTTCAACTCTTAATTCGCATGAACAGTATAATTTTCATAAAAAAGCCCGGACAACGGTGTCCGGGAAATGAAGAATGCATAACGTATTATCATTAATTAGCAGGTTATTGGGCAAATGCTTTCACGTTTGTATCTAACCAGGTCTGTATCATTTCTTCAATGGTTTCACTGGTGAGCCGGGTCGTTTTCCCGTCCAGGATTTCGAATACATGCATGTTATCTAATGGCTCTTCTTCCCTAAAGTTATAACATTTGATGATGAACGATTCATAATCATCTTCCTCGATTTCTGCGATGATATTGTCTTCGGTGTCTACAACAAGAATGTAAAACATGTCTGCCTTACTGTTTTACGACCTTCCTGACTGTCGATGATCCATCTTTATGTGTAATTCTTACCAGGTAAACGCCAGCGGATAGATTGACCATATCAATCCCTTCAGTTGGGATATTGCCTGAACTGAAAACCACTTTACCCGCATTGTTTATTAACTGTACTTTTCCGGAGGCAGCGCCATTTATTTTAAGCAGGTCTTTAACCGGATTGGGGTAAAGGCTAATTTGAGTATCAAAATACACGCTTTGTATCCGGCTGAATGAAAATGAGCCGTCTCGGTCGATCATTTTAAGCCGGTACAGATTTTCGCCGTCCATTGGCTTTTTATCAGGGAATGAATATGAAGAACTAGATTTCTTATCCCCACTAGCGGTCGCGTTGCCAATGTTCATCCATTTTTTTCCATCCAGGCTACGCTCGATGTCAAAACGGTCGGAGTTGGTTTCTGATGAAGTTTGCCAGTTTAATAATGCGGTGGATCCTTCAACTTCTCCGGATACTTTGGTAGCGGTGAAGCTGATCAAGGTTACAGGGAGTGCGCCCGATCTTTTTCTTAAAATACGGTTGCCTAAAACATCATATTCAAAAACTATTTGCGCTTTTGAAATTTGGCTGGTAAGTGCGAAGGCTATAAGAAAGTAATATTTTAGCATAAAAAAAGAAGTTTTAGCCTATTCTTGATTAAAAGCAATCCTTTTCGGCAATAGATATAGATTTGTCCAATGTTCCGTTTTTTGCGGCCTGTACAGGATAGAAACAGCCTTCTTTGGATTTAAAGACCTTAGCATCTGTTCCGCATTGAATAACACATGCTTGGCCTTCAACAATTTTTAAAACCCGTTCCGAATTAAGAATTTGCATTTTATATTTAAAAAGACCTGTATAGCGGGAACCGTCAGACCGTACACCTTTCCATGCATATTCATTTATGTCTTTATAGTTAAAAAATGGCCTTTGAAAAACAATTGTGTCACCCTTTGCGCTCAATATCGTGAATGCACGTACCTCTAAAACGTCTTCATTGACGTAGGGCATAAATACATCGTTGATATTGTCACCATTAGGAGTAAACACATTGGGTACATATGCATAGGCCTTACCAGATGTAAATTCTACGGGCTGGGTGCCACAGCAAGATTCGTATTCATTGGAAACGACATTAGGTTCATCCTGCGAAGAGCAGGTTTGGGCGCTACAAATAAAAAATAGCAATAAAGCACTAATTAAATTCTTCATATTATACTGATGTTTAATGGTTGGGTAATTTTACTAAGTGTACTTGGAGCAAGAAAACATAACGGTTGCTCCAGCTATTATTATTGATTTCATATTTTTATCTGATTAAAAGATATCCTAACAAACCTGATATGACTTTCAAGTTTGTCTAAAACGCACATCATTAATAATAAACACGGTTACTTGTCAGGTCTACAAAACCATCCTTCGGTAAACCGTAAAAAATAATTTCACCTTCTTTTGTTTTTATATATCCAAACTCTTTAAATGGTAAGGCTTTTACAGGTATCGGTATTGGCTTGAAAGTTTTTTTGTTCAAAATCACCTTTGTAAACCTCTCTATGTCAGCGTCTTTTTCGATTGAATCCAGAATACCTAAGTTTTCGGATAAATATTGCTTCACATAAGTATCTCGTCCATCATATTTTACAACAATTCCGTTAGTCAATCTATATCCTAGAAAATGATTACTTGTTGTATCCTTAAATACGGGATGTATAGAAGCAATATTTTCAGGCCGTAGCGGGATGTACTTAGAACAAGAAAACATAATTGCTACGGCTAGTATTATCGATTTCATGATTTAGAATAGAACCTTTTAAATTCTCAGTCAATTGTATTTGCTCTTTCCGCTTAAAAACTGGACTAGTTACGCAGCGATTTGAAAGTTAAAATATTCTTTTGGTGTTTTCATTTTTAAAGCTGAATGAGGAGCAAAATTATTATATTCATCTACCCATTTTTGTATTTGTGACATCACAACTGTTGGATTATCGAGACAATTTTCAAAGACGTAATCTCTTTTAAAAGTGCCATTCAGTGCCTCACACATGCCATTTGATTGTGGTGAATATGTCGGTGTATTACAATCTTCAATATTCCATTGTTTAAGACTTTTTCTTAGATTTTTCTCTATGTATTCAGGTCCGTTATCATGTAGTAGTTGAAGCTGCCCTTTTGGCGGTAAACTTTCACCGAATCTTTCAAATAGGGCATTCTGTACTAATAATTCGATATCACATCCTTGAATATGCGTGCCTGCTTTCCAGCTAATAATTGATCTGTCACAACAGTCGATCACAAAGGCCAGTCGAAGTTTTTGACCATTCCAACACTTAATAGACGTTATGTCGCTAGCCCATCTTGTATTGGATTTAACAACGGCTATTTTTCCAGTATGAATCCTACTATTTCCTCTGGTTCGAAATCGTTTTAATAGTAAACCTTCCTCTTTCATAAAGCGGTGAACCATATATTTGGATAATGTAACACCATAATCCCTTTGTAAAATAGCTCGCACACGAGGTGTTCCATAGGTTGACTTCATGCTTGATATTGATCGAATATTAGCCTTAGCCGCATCTGACAGGTATTTTTTTACAATTTTCTTTCTCTTGGGATAAGGCCTGGCTTGGTAATAGATGCTAGATTTGGCAACTCCCAATATTTTGATGATTCGGTTGATACTTAATCCGAATTCCCTGGATAGCGATTCAACTGCCGGTTTCGTAGTTGATCCATCTCCAGCTTTTTTTAGAACCTTAATATCAAGTGTGGCCTCTCCCAGAGCCCTCTTAAGTTCATCATTTTCTCTTCGCAAGACCTCTAACTCCGTTTTAGAGTGTAGCTGGCCATCATTTTTTATACTCATAACTGCTCCTGATTTTGCATCCTTACGCCATTTATATAGCTGGCTTGATATTAGACCGTGTCGACGACAAAACTCGGGACAAGACAAGCCAGATAAATCCCATTCTTCCACTAAGTAAGCCTTTTGTTGCGAGGTAAGCAATTTTCTTCCTGATGAACTTAGGCGTGCATTCTTAATCATCTCTGATACCATTTCTGTTTCTCGTTTGAGGCTACAAACTGGTCCAATGATTCAAACGGTTAGGAACATATTATGTAAATAAACTTGATTGCTTGATAAATCAATAAAACTACGTTTCCCCATTATCCCATAAAAAATTACTTTTTGATCCATTGTTTGAATATAACCAAACTCTCTTAACCCTACCACTTTAATAGGACGGTACTTTGTAGTCTTTTTATTGGAAAATAGTTTTGTGATTCGCTCAGGGTTTATTTCATTTTCATAAGAAACCAAATGGTTCAAGTGCTCAGAAAGATTTTCTTTTACAAATAAATTGCTATTATCTTGTTTGACTATATCCTTCCCAATTCTATATCCGTAGGGGTGATAATATGTCGTATCCTTAAAAACTGGACGGATAGAAACTATCTTTTCTGGTTGTAGCTGACTATATTTTGAGCACGAAAACATGATTAGTGCTATACTTAAAATATTGTTGATTTCATAATTTTATCTAGTTAAAAGATATCCTGATCAACTTGGAGCTTAATCCAAGTTGATCTAAAAGGTATATCGTTAATGATAAACACGGTTGTTGCACAGATCAATAAAGGTTTGCCCCTTCGTTATTCCATAAAGAATTACTTGTCCTTTATCGTTTTGAATATATCCGAACTCTCTTAAACGAGCCACCTTAATTGATACGTATTTTGAGATTTTCCTATTCTCAAATAATTTCATAACTCGTTCAGGATTTTGTTCCTTTTCGAAGATATCAATCTTATGCATGTTCTTGGAAAGGTATTCGGTTACATTAATATTCCATTTATCAAACTTTACCGAATCAGACCCGACTATGTAACCATAAGAGTAACTGTTAGAGTAATACGACGAACTATCGTTAAAAACAGGCCGAATGGAAACGATATTTCCTGACGATAATGGTAAATATTTGGAACAAGAAAACATAAGGGTTCCTAGTACTATTATTATTATTATTGATTTCATAATTTTATCTAGTTAAAAGGTATCCTGATAAACTCGGTCTCACCCCAAATTCTCTTAAGAAAATGGAAGCTCTTAATAAATAAGGATGGATTCCTCCTAAAGTAAAGTACCCAGAAGCCATAAGAGCTCTTGAAGCAACGGAAGAACAACTTCTTAGTAAAAAGTTATAAGAGCCGGCATTTGAATTAAGGTTGCTCGAGATACTTTTAAGTCTAGTAATATTTAGCCCTTTAATGGTTATTGAACTTGGATGTAGATTACCAGGTATATTTTTGGTCTCTATTGTTCCATCAGCCATAGCATACTCTACCCAGTTGTTCCTAGCAGGTGAAAAACGTGTAAAATGACCATCCAGTTCTTTATAAGGCCCAAAATCAATCAGTGATCCACCCTTTCATCCAATACTTGAAAATGGCCAATTAAATCCAATTCTTTTCCCTGAGCTGGCCGGTTTTCGGTTTGAATCTGCGCACTTCCCGGTTTAAAACCGATGAGAATATCCTGAATATTTGCCAATGCACCCAGCCCGTAGCCTAAATTGTCAAGAAATGAATTTCCTTTTTTACCAAAATAGCCAAATTTGCCTGTTGCCAAATTATAGCTAGCGAAACCGATACCTATGCTTACGTCTGTTTGCCCGGAAGTATACAAAGCTGTTCCAACGGAGCTAATATACGACCCAACAACGATTCCAGTTGTATTAGCAAACGCAATACCGGACGCAGCAATCGTGTAACCCACTCCGGCAGAAGTTGCCCCTACTATGGCACCACCAAGCATATAACCCCATGTTTTTCCTGATCTATAATCCCATTGGAAAGGGTTATAATTTCCTTGATTTGCTATTGTTCCCCCGGAATATGCTCCAATAACAGCACCAATAATTATTGCTACCACTATCGGGTGATTACCATCTGGATCGGTATAAAGGAGAGGATTGTTCTTGGAATATGAGTAACGGTTGTAATCCTGTGTGTGAAACGGGTCTTGCAAATAGTTATCAGGGCTTAACATTCTGCCTACAACAGGATCATACAAACGCCCATTCATGTTAATAAGCCCGAAATTATCCAGGTGTTCATGTCCGGTATAGCCTCTTTGTAACCAAGCCAATGATGTCGGTAAGCCGTTTGCAGCCGTCGGTAGTAATGGCACCCAAGTTGTCGGATTCCTTCTTCTTCCCCAAGCATCGAAGCTTTGTTCCCCTTCAACTGTTCCTGAATTATTGGTAATAGTAAGGATGGAGCCTAAATGATCCGTATATATGTAATGAGGAGTTTGCACAGATCCTTGAATCTCGACAATGGCAATTAATCCAGCAGGAGAAATAATATTATGGATGTACCGTTCAACTCCTGAAATAATAACTTTTTCAAAACCAGCCGTAAAATAATAACGGGTTGCATTACCAGAGGGCGAGGTAAGCACACTCTTGGTACGTTCGTAGTCCGCTCCATAAGTGTAGGTTAGCAGTGCCCCGTTTTCGCTTATAGCTTGAGGTTGCATGAACGACGTATAGCCAATGTCTTGTTGAAGCAAAGGAATAGCAGATGAAGAATTGGCAACGCCAGTGACCGCATTCCTTTTTGTAGCATGGTACGTGTAGGATCCTACATCGATTTTCGATGATATATTTCCACTATTATCATAAGTAGCTATTTGTGCAGCTTGCCCGACTATAGTAGCAGTCAGGAGGCGGTTAAGATTATCATAAGTAAAATCTTCTGTTTTTGACTTAATGTTATCCTTTCTCTGGGTTAGATTTCCGCTGGTGTAATTCCAACTCATTTCCAAGTTTTGAAGCCCGGCCGTCAAATATTGCGTCGGCATTCCATGGTAATAGGTATTGACGGAATTCTTTGTATTTCCAAGCGTGTAAGTGGTATTTTGCCCTCTCCCATTCATTCCCGTATTGGTATAGAAGGTGATGGAGTTATCACTATTCTTTATTGTGGTTGGGTATCCATTTGAATCGAAAGTATGTTTGGTGCCAAATCCTGACGGATAGTCAACAGAAGTTATACTCCCATAAATATCATAACCATACGTTGTCGTATATGGAGTACCTTCTATGGTCTCCCTTATAGAAGCAGCCCGCCCAAAACCATCGTAAGTATATTCGGTTGTATTTCCAGAAAATCCTGTGACTTTTTTAAGCTGGTTCACCGAAGTAGCCAGTGGCCCTGTCGCCGAAGGATAATACTCGTAGGTTGTGGTAAGTTCGGGCCCTGTTCTGGATGTATTTCGTCCCATCAGATCATATTCCATTGTGTGGACTTCTGACTTAGCGTTGGTTTCGCTAACAAGTAGTCCAAGTGCATTACTTTCATAGATTGTGGCACCTCCATTTTGATCAATGAGCTTGGTTTGCTTTCCATAAGCGTCATATTCATTAGTAACAATTGTAGCGCTTCCTGCCTTAACAGTTAGTAAATTGCCGTGGCTGCCATAGGTATATAATAGTTGGCTACCGGCAGCGTCTGATGCGATAATGGTTTTTCCGCTTGCGTCTGTCACTTTCGTTGTTAACTGCCCGGCAGGATTGGTAATCCCTGTATAGAGGTTTCCGGAGCCGAATGAGTATGATATGTTTGTAGTACCAAAAACACTGTTTCCATAAGAAGAAAGCCGGTTGTAAGCATCATAGGTATTTGTAGTGACCAAAACAGATTCTCCCGATTTATACGGTTGGGTAAAAGTTGCAACATTACCACGCGCATCATAACTATTTACCTTTGTGATTGTTTCATTTTGAAACCCTTCAGTCTCTGTTTTGACCTCCCGATTGAGAATGTCATAAGTTGTTTTTGTAAAGGGCTTTCCTGGTTGATCGTAGTCTGCCAGGCTATACCAAACGCCATTTGCAAGATCCCATGCGTAAGTTTGAATAAGGCTAAATCCTTCAGGATAGGTCGTTTTCTTTAATTTTCCAAAAGCATCGTATTCGTTTGTGCTAGTGAGCCCGTCAACTCCCGTAAGGGTAAGCGGTTTTCCCCACTTGGCGTCGTAAGTAGCGCTGGAAACCTGACTTAAAACATTAGTGCTAGAGAGTGAAAAACGACCTTTGCTATCATAAGTTCCGGATGTGATCCGAGCAGTCATAGATGCAGGCATTATTGTGGTTTTCTTTAAATTGCCAAGATCAGAATACTCATAAGCCGTGATAACATTTTTGGGAAGGCCACTAAAATCTGTTTTAGAGGTTAATTGTCCCAAGGAGTTATAAGTAAAGGTTGTACTAACGTTATGTGGTACCGGGTCTCCTATTCGGGAATTAGAAACCGTAATGGAAGTAAGCCTGTTAGGTATCGTGGTAACGTATGCCCCATAAACCGACGTGGTTGTTTTGGTTTCAATATTGTTATTATTGACAATACTTGTTGTCACATTACCATAATTATCATACGTGTTGGCTGTATTAACGGTCTGCCCTTCAAAATTTTTGTTATCAGCAACATTGTTGATCCGATACCAAAAACGCTTATTTCCCAGATCTACAAATTGATTAGTCAGCGTACTTTGGTTTAGCAATGTTGATGGTGATATAGAATTAAGGTACGTGCTGGTACGATAGGGCGCGACAGCAAAAAAAGTGGTATTAAATTCATTTTCTGAAACGGTTATTATTCCTGTAGCCAGATTTGAGATAGTTACTTTTTTAAATCCCAAAAATCCTTTACCTGTTTTACTCAATTTTGCTTCTTCATAACTATATTGATTGAATAACCACCAATGCCATTTTGGCTTTTAAAGTCTGAAACACAGTTAAACGAAGGCTGAAGAGTATTTAATGGATGTACTGTGAGGCTCGCCCGGGTATAGAATGTGTCCGCATTGTTTAGTCTTTTGTAATTCCACTCTGTTATATGATTATGGCCATTTTTAACTTTTTCCAGTAAGTTTTCCTTGCCATCTTTCTTGAAATAGAATATATCAAATGGGTCGCCGTAGAAAGTTATGTTTACATTATCAGACCTTCCATCGCCATTTAGATCGAATACTTGATTCCCTACAAATCCTAATGTACTCGAGAAGGTATGCTGTGTATTGTAGAACCCACTGGATCCTTTTGAGTAATACAAGTCTAGCCGTGAAGTACTCGCACCTGCCCCGACAAAATAATTCCATCCATGGTAAATGTCCATTTTGCCATCACCATTATAATCTGAAATGGTGAAATGATCGTCAGAGTAGGATCCTGTGATATCTGGTGTGTGCTGGAAGGTAATGGGGGTTAAAATGAATGTTTTTCCTGATGAGATTGCTTTCGTCCACGGAAAAGTATTGTTGGTTAGTGAGCCACGGGTAAGAATGTCTGTTTTACTATCGCCATTAAAATCTCCAAAGTAAATAAGATGGTCTTTTGAAAGAAAACCTGTGGACAAGTTGATACGTCTTGCCACCCAACCATCAAAAGTTAGTATCTCACATGTACTATTTTTAATGAGCATTAGGTCACTTTTCCCATCTCCGTTAAAATCTAAAACATGAATTTGGTCCATAGTAGCCCAATCACTCACAGGGAAATTTATGGATCCAGTTACACCAACAGAACCGAAACTAGTCGAATTGTTGCCAAAATACAGATGTGAATAAAAATTAGTACTGGAACTGCCTAAAATGGTCAAAATATCCTGAACCCCATCTCCGTCAAAGTCACCGGGGAAAATAAAGTTGCCTGTTGTGTTGATATACGGGTATCCCGGATAAGTAGAAATTGTTGTTGGGGTAAACGACGTGCCGTTATTATCACTCTTATATAGGAGGAGATTATTTAGAACTCTCCCAGCCCCGGAACCAGTTGTGTTGGTCACTAAAATATCATCCGACCCGTCACCTGTGAAGTCGGCACTAAGGAAGTTATATGAAAGTGAAGAATTCTTTTTTTCGAGTAACGTATAATTAGTAGATGAAGGAAGGGTAATAGTCGGAGAAGAAGTATATGTTGCGCTTCCCGGCGTCCTTTTATAGATTTTAAATCCAGTGTGATACTTGATAGAATTGTTCAATTGGTAAGTGGCGGCCATTACGTCAGTATAGCCATCCGCATCAAAATCGCCCGGGAATAAATCGACTGCTTGACCTGCAACAATTCCTGACGCGCCCGATTGAAATTCTATTGGCGCATCACCATACTTAAATATAGTGGCATTTAATACCGAATTGTCACTGCCAGACTCAACAACCTCTTTTAAATATGAATTGATATTATCCCACCCGTAATTAAATTGATAGGATTTAACGGTGGATCCTTCGGCTGTGACGACTATTTTGTCTAACAGATAAGCATTTACGATTGAATTTCCACCATCCTCCAAAGCATTTAAATCAGACCTAAGTTTATAGTCGAATTTAATTTTGTTATATGGGAGAAGCACAGGAACGGCAGACGCGTTACCTGTGTAATTGATTTCATCAATTCTAAAATCATTATTGAGATTAATGTATTTGAACTCAATGTAGTTTCCATCGGGATATAGGATTCGATTTACGCGCCAAAAAAGAACCGCCGTTTCTCCATCGGCAACCCTTTTAGAGTCAGAAGTATTTCCATACTCCATGATAACACCGTCCTTTGAGATAACATTAAACCACATATTAACTCCTGATCCATTTAATGTTATTGTCGAAAAATTTTCGCTTTCCGATCCGTATGTTGACGCATTTACACCGTAAGTGCCGGTTTTTAGAATCAATCTTTGGCCATCAAGTGAAAAACGATCGTCAGATGTAACTTCAACCGGGTTTGCATAAGTATCATGATATACAGTTCGCGGACTTCTTACCAACGACGATAATCCGGATATCTCCCAACCCATTCCAGCAATTCCATTACCCCCTTGAGAGTTATATTCAACAGATAATGAGGGAGTTATTGAATTGCTTCCCGGAGCAGCAAAAATAGGAATTGAATAGTTTGCACCCCCAGATCCGGAAACGGAAGGAGAAGCGGCTAGACTGCCAACGGTCAAGCTTTGATTGATAGCTCTATTATCAAAAGTAGAACCAGTATGTAGAGTTTGATAAGTTACATTTTGAGCATTGATTGAACCAAGGGTAAATACGATCAACAGGATCAACAGGTAAATTTTTCTCATGAGTACTGTATTATGATTTTTAGGCAATTTGCGTTTTAAGAAATAATCAAAGAAGCGCTAGGGCGCACAAATTTTCTCTTTGAATGCCCCGTAAGGGCCGTTCAAAAAGAAGTTTTTCACAAATTCCGTTGAGATATATCGGTAGCTCTATGACAGGCTTACCAGTTAAGAGTATGCTGTATTGTTCAGTGACAGCATCGTGAAGTTTTCAATTTTAAATGCTTGCTTTAATTTGTTAGATGATGTAACTCTTTTTCAACAAGCGCTCAAACCTATCACTTTTACTTTTAATGGCTTGTAGAATAGAACAAAAAAATTATTAACCGGTGGTAACAGCCGGCGGAAAGTCAGCTTCATCGTAAGAGTACTTTTCCTGATCATGATCTATAATGATTGGGTGCAGCTGATCTAAAAAGTACTGTATGTGGCTGAAATTATGCTCATTATACTCAAAATTGGCACCCATGCTACGGTTAACAATTCTTTCGATAATCACGTCCGGGTCATTCATGAACTTGAAAGTCGCAGTCATAACATGGGGCTCATTATAATAGTAAGCCGTTTCCAATAGGCCGCACCTGCGTAACGGGCAGGTTCCCGGCTGAACCTGAGTGGAATAATCCCAGGTAAGCCACTGACTATAATGCATGGGAAGGCCTTCGGACTCCTAGGGCGTATCAATGGCTACGACAACCTTAAAGATGATGCAACCGTCTTCATATTCTGTAGCATGTACAACACGGTAAATAAACTCGTCAACCATAGCTACATATTTTTCTTGTATTGCATGAACGAAATCGGGGCCTGTAATCGATTCTGATTGATTCATAATTCCTTGCCTGGGCTATTTCAAGGAACCGTCTGACTTTTATTGTATAAACGCAAAAGCGCGGGCTGATTCCGATGCTTGTTTCCGAGAGAGTCGAAGCCCACAACACAAAGCAAAAGGAACGCCCACGTTTGCACGCAGGCGCTTCACCTTTACTTTCCTGTTTTGTTTGAAATTTCGACTTTTCTGGTACAGAAAAATTTCAGCGACCGTCGCCCGGCGAAACGCTATTTTATATTTTGATGTCTTGTTATCTAATAATTTAAGCTCGAACTAGTTTGGTTTGGCAGGCAATGTAGGAAGCAAATTATTAACTTAAAACCTCAGGTTAACTCCAACCAGAAAATTCGTCCCGGCCTGAGGGAAATAAAAATTCTCCTGTGTTAAAGCACCGCTGGAATAATAGCCGTACGTGTAACCATTGGACTCATACTTTTCATCCAGAATGTTATTCACCAGTAAATTAAATGAGATTTCTTTTGCCCAGGTTGGTTTTACTGTCCATGTAAGGCGGATGTCATTGGTGAAATATGCATCCAGTTTACGGGTTTCGCTGGAAGTATTATCCAGATATTGTTTGCTTACATATTTGGTTAATAATGCCAGTTCCAGGCTCTTTTTCGGACTGAATGTAAGCTGGCTACCTACAATGACATCAGGCGAAAATGAAATATCAGATTTCCCGTGATCAAAGGTTTTGTATTCGTAAGTATCGTAGTCGATAACATATTCGGTAAAATTCTGGATTTTATTCTGGCTGAATGTGGCATTGGCATTCCATTTCAGAAATTTACCAAAAGCAACCGCCCCTTCCAGTTCAATACCTGTCCGGTAACTTTCCGGTACATTGACGCGAACAGCATTTCCAACGTCGTTGATTTGTCCGGTGAGTACGAGCTGATTTTTGTATTTCATTAAATAATAATTGGCGGCAAATGCCCAAATGCCTTTTTGTGTCCTGAAACCGGCTTCAACATTATGTAATGTTTCATGTTTTGGAAACAACTGTGCCGTGGCGGACGTGAAATCATCCCGGTTAGGCTCGCGGTTGCCCATACTGTAAGATGCATAAACGGAACTTTGCTCTGCAACCTGGTACGTAAGTCCGGCCTTAGGGTTTACAAATGAATAAGACTGGTTGAATGAAAGCGGCACCAGGTCATTGTCAGTTCCATTGATAGTATGGCTAACCTGCCTGAACTGTAAATCGACGAATGCGTTCAGTTTGGACGTAAGCTGGTAGTATACTTTTCCGTAAATATTAAAGTCTTTTTTGACTGCTTTATTGAAATAATACTGATGTTCATTTTCAATACTTCCAGCATTACGAGCCCACGTAATTTGTCCGTAATGATCACCATCGTATTTATTCCAGCCTCCGCCAATACTTGCAGTAATTTTTTTGAAACTATTAAAATCCACGGAAAAAGTGCTTCCATAAAAGTAATTATCCAGCCAGCGCCTGCGGATCAGATCCGTGCGTGAGAGCGTATCGCCACCTATCACGACATTAGGAAGATTATAATCGCTGTATTTATCCTGCGTCCGGTATTGCTCGTAATATCCAAGTCCGCGTACCATAAATCCGTTTACATTTAAGGTCAGTTTGTCGCTTAACGTATGGGAAGAAACTAGCTGGTAATGATCCTGCCGGTAATTATCGACTTCGTTTTTATAGGTATAGGAATTAAAGGTGCGGTCGCCGGAGCTGATCAGATTATCCGCATCTTTTTCATCAAGTTCATTTGTTTTGATATATTCTAAAACTCCTTTCTGGTTACCTCTAAGTTTAGCTTCCGGCACACCATTCCAGGACTGGTATGTCCTTTCATTTCCTGAAAATACATTGGCTCTCACAAAACTTTTTTTACCAAAATATGCCCCGGAAAGATAATAGGAATGCAAATTGGAAGAGGCGCGGTCTACAAAACCATCCGACGAAACCCTGGACAAACGCCCATCAACCGAAAACTTGTTCTTCAATAATCCGGTACCGATTTTAATGGTATTTTTGAACGTATTGAAGGATCCAAGCGAATTATTCAGTTCCGCATAGGCTTCTTTATGAAATGCATTGGTGTTGATATTAACACTAGCACCAAATGCTCCCGCGCCGTTGGTAGAGGTTCCAACGCCACGCTGAATCTGGATACTATTAACTGAAGAAGCAAAATCGGGCATATTTACCCAGAAAACACCCTGACTTTCAGCATCATTATAGGGAATTCCATTTACAGTTACATTGATACGGGAAGCATCGGAGCCGCGGATCCGGATACCGGTATAGCCAACCCCTCCTCCTGCATCACTTGTACTTACCAACGATGGTGTGAAATTCAATAAAACCGGCAAATCCTGGCCAAGATTCTGTTTATTGAGCGTTTCAGCACTTACGTTAGTAAAAGCCATTCCCGATTTATTACTTACACGGGTTGCATTAATAATCACTTCATCAGCCTGATAGGTGCTTTTACTGAGTTTGATTTCCAGCGGAATACCAGAGTCAGAAATATCCATTTTAACTGTTTCATAGCCGATGTAAGATATTTCGAGTGTTGGGATGTTTTCAGAAATGTTCTTTAAAGTGAAATTTCCATTTTTATCCGTACTGGCGCCACGAATTTCTCCGGCTTTTACAGAAGCGCCGGGCAGAGGTTTGCCATCGTCTCCATCAGTTATCCGGCCGGAAACTGATCGTTGGGCCCAGGATGGGAAAATAAATAATACGCTTAAAACAAGCGTCGACAGATAGGTCGTAACTTTTCGCATAGCGATGATAAGTTGTTACGAACAGGCAGGGGCCACCTATCCTTTGGTTCTAAAAATAAAATGTGAAACGCTTCGAATTGTAATAATTTGAAATCAGTTAAAGTGAATTTTCAAGTTTCTTACTTTTAGCTTTCTCTTCCTACGCCAGCATTATCCGGATCAGGTAGTATGGGTATGATCTCAGCCCGTTCGGTTGGGCACCCCTATGAGATTTTGTGCAAAGTTAATTCAGATAATCCGGGGATTCAATAAAAATGGGGATTTATTGTTTTGCTTTTTTTATTAATTGTAAAATGGATGGATACCACATTGTGGTTACCTCGTTTGTAGCAAAATATATTTTGTCAGCTTATTTTTTGCCACGCAGCGACTACCCCGATTGCAGTAAAATACACAAATCAGTATTGTGGTGTAGCCCCCATGCGGCATGACTTTCAATTTGAATTATGTGTTGCTACAAACAGGTAGTGCATACAGCACATAACAATTATTTTTCACCCGGTTCAATTGCAGCTACTTCTTTTTCAATGTATTTCATTATGTAACAGGAATCTATACGTCGGTTGTAATGCCTTTACTGTCCGAAATATATTGTAACTTCATAGCAATAAGTAAGCAAACAAGCTAAGTTAAACCTGTTAAAATAAGAAGGGTTTGCCTAATTTTACATCATTAAATTAAAACTATTTACCATAATATTAATGGCCAGCTATACAAACACAATCACACAAGACACAGCTACTTTGGATACTTCTCAATATGCTATAGAACTTGAATACAAATACGGAGCGCATAATTATAAACCCATGCCTGTTGTACTTGCCAAAGGATTGGGTGTGCATGTGTGGGATGTGGAAGGAAAGCAGTATCTGGATTTTTTATCGGCGTACAGTGCTGTAAGTCAGGGGCATTGCCACCCTGATATAGTTGCTGCCATGATAGAACAGGCGCAAAAACTCACTCTCACTTCCCGTGCTTTTTATAACGACCAACTGGGTGAATGTGAAAAATTTCTTTGTGAATACTTTGGTTATGATAAAGTCCTGATGATGAATTCGGGCGTAGAAGGTGGCGAAACTGCCTTAAAACTTACACGTAAATGGGCTTACAAAGTAAAAGGA
The DNA here is from genome assembly GCF_019711195.1 of Dyadobacter sp. NIV53. NCBI lineage: Bacteria > Pseudomonadati > Bacteroidota > Cytophagia > Cytophagales > Spirosomataceae > Dyadobacter > Dyadobacter sp. NIV53. The sequence continues at coordinate 3,358,212 of NZ_CP081299.1, read as the reverse complement.
ATCGCTCCCAATAAAGCTAAAACCGTATATGCTTCAGGTAATTTCTGGGGCAGGACACTGGCTGCAATTTCGTCGTCTACTGATCCATCGAGCACGGATGATTACGGCCCTTTTTTACCCGGTGTGATCCTGGTTCCTTACGATGATCTGAACGCTTTGGAAGATGCTTTCAAAAATGATCCGGATATCGCAGGTTTTATGGTAGAACCTATTCAGGGAGAAGCAGGTGTGGTAGTTCCACAAGATGGTTATCTCAAAGGCGTTCGCGGTTTGTGTACAAAATACAATGTATTGTTTATCGCGGATGAAGTGCAGACTGGCATTGGACGAACAGGGAAAAGGCTGGCTTGTGATTGGGAAGGGGTAAAACCGGATATTCTGGTTTTAGGAAAAGCTTTATCAGGAGGAACCATTCCTGTGTCGGCGGCACTGGCCAATGACGAAATTATGCTGACAATTGCGCCTGGTGAACACGGCTCTACTTATGGTGGAAATCCGCTTGCCTGTGCAGTTACTATTGCTGCTTTGAAAGTAGTTGAGGACGAGAACCTGGCTGAAAATGCAGAGTTGATGGGGCAATTGTTCCGTAACAAAATGTTGGCTCTTCAAAAGCAATGTTCTCTGATTGAAACCGTTAGAGGTAAAGGGCTTTTAAATGCAATTGTAATTAATGATACCGAAGACAGCCCGACTGCAATGAAACTTTGTTATCAGATGATGGATAAAGGATTGCTTTGTAAACCTACACACGGAAATAAAATAAGATTTGCTCCGCCGTTGGTAATCAATGAGGAACAAATGAATCTGGCTTGCGATATCATTAGTGGCGTATTTTTAGATTATAAAATGTAAGTAAAATGAATGTAAAGCATGTATTGCTGTTTTTTGTGCTTTTTGGATTTCTATCTGCCTGTCATGATAAAACAGTAGAGCCGGCCACAGAATCAGAAACTGACAAGTGGATTTTGGAACAGATGAAATATTGGTATTACTGGAATGATAAAATTCCTGCAAATCCCAACGTATCTCTGGAACCTGAGGCCTTTTTCGAATCTTTGCTTTACAAATACAATGCAACGACCAATCCGGAAGGCGACCGTTTTTCCTGGATCCAGGAAAGTGCGGATGAATTGAAAGCGGGATTGAGTGGTGAATCCAAATCTACGGGAATGGATTACAAACTGTATTACTATCCAAAAGGCAGTAGTAATGTCGTAGGTGTTGTATTGTACAGTTTGCCGGATTCTCCGGCTGCAAAAGCAGGAATAAAACGTGGTGATGTATTTACCGGTGTGAATGGCCAGGCGTTAACCGGGGCAAATTATAGTCAGCTGCTAAATGCGGAAGGCGTGTTAACTTTTTCATTGGGTTCTATAACCGACGATGGCGTTATTTCTGAAAGCACGGTTAAGAAAGAAGTTACGCCAATTGTTTTACAAGAAGACCCGGTTTACTTTGATACGCTGTTTCAGTATGGCAGTAATAAAATCGGCTATATTGTTTATCATCAGTTTTTCCCAAGCCCCAATGGCAGCAACTCCAACCAGTACGACCTGAAACTGGATCAGGTTTTTGCCAATTTTAAAGCCAATAATGTTAATTCACTAATACTTGATTTGAGATATAATGGAGGCGGTTATGTGAGTTCATCAACCAATCTGGCCAGTCTGATCGGAAAAGTTACTTCCAATGATATTTTTTACTATAAAGAATATAATTCCACTGTCACGCCGGTTTTGAAAAAACAATTTGGAGAGGCATATTTTTATGATAAGTTTAAAGCTAAAACTCAAAATATCGGATCGTCCCTCAATCACTTTATTGTTCTGACGTCGGGGAATACGGCTTCTGCCAGTGAACTGCTGATCAACGGATTGAAACCATTCATGAATGTAACATTGGTCGGAGCTAAAACTTATGGAAAAAATGTAGGTTCCATTACGATCAGTGATGATTCAAAAAAGATAAAATGGGGATTGCAGCCGATAGTTACCAAATCATTGAATAGCCAGCATCAATCGGATTATTATGTGGGGTTCACACCGGATTTTCCTGTCACGGAAAGTATGAAATTGTATCCTTATGGTAATCCCAAAGACCCGCTGTTAGGTGAAGCTTTGTATCAGATAGTCGGAGCCAGGGTTGTTCGGAAAATGCCGCAGGAAACGGCCAGGATTCTAGAAAATGCATCGGAAATAGAATCCAGCATTACAAAAAAAGCAGGTGGAAGTAATATGTTTTATGATAAATAGACAGGATGCGCACGCAGTAATAAGGAATTATGCACCGTTACAGAAATTGCGTTTCCGAAAGCGTTGGATTTACAAATTTCCTGCGAAATTTTTGTGTACGGCATAGTTTTTATAATATTAGGGAAGTAATCATTCACTATAATCTAATCTAAATCGTACATGGGAATTTTAACATGGATCATCGTCGGCCTTGTGGCCGGAGCAATTGCTAAAGCACTTCATCCTGGTGCTGATCCGGGAGGTTTTATCGTAACCATTCTAATTGGTATTGCAGGAGCAGTGGTAGGTGGCTGGATCTCATCTTTACTGGGTTTTGGCACCGTCGATGGTTTTAACCTTGGCAGTCTTTTTATTGCAATTCTCGGTGCAGTACTTCTTTTGTTTCTTTACAGGAAATTTAGTACCAAATCTTAGATATACGTCATATGCATATGGTGAGGGAAACAGTTTTAATCTGTTCTCTCACCATTTTTATTTGCTATTTTTACAAAATCTGGAAGATTAAAACGTTCAACTAATTGATAAAACATGAAGCTGGTAAACGATATGACTGTCTGGTTTTTGAAACGGCGCTATGAAAGGATAGAGCAGTTTATGAAGTCTCCGATTGAGACCCAGCAGCGCATATTTTCAGAACTCATTGAAACAGCGCGTTATACAGAATGGGGCAGTAAGCACAATTATGGCCAGATCAAAACCATCAAAGATTTTCAGAACCAGGTTCCGGTATCTTCCTACGAGGAATTATACCCTTATATAGAACGTGTTTTAAAAGGTGAACCTAATGTGCTTTGGCCTTCACAAATCGAATGGTTCTCCAAATCTTCCGGTACTACCAATGCCCGCAGCAAATATTTGCCTGTATCGCCCGAAGCACTGGAAGAATGCCACTACGAAGGTGGGAAAGATATGATGACATTGCTGATCCAGAACAGGCCCGACACCCAGGTTTTTGATGGAAAAGGGTTATCTATTGGCGGAACTCTGCATGCGAACCCTTTCGACGATTATACACAGGTTGGAGATGTGTCGGCAGTTATTATGCAAAATCTGCCGGCATGGGGAGAAATAATGCGTACACCACCGCTTGAAGTTGCCCTGATGGATCATTGGGAAAGCAAGCTGGAAAAAATGGCCACGATTTGTTCACAGGAGAATGTGACCAGCATATTAGGTGTACCAACCTGGACGATCGTTCTGCTTGACCAGATACTGGAACTGACCGGAAAGGACAATATGCTTGAAGTGTGGCCGGATTTTGAAGTTTTTGTGCACGGTGCAGTTTCTTTTGAGCCTTACCGGGATCTTTTCACTAAAAAATATTTTCCTTCTGATCAGGTAACTTATCTGGAAACTTATAGCGCTTCTGAGGGATTTTTTGCTATTCAGGATGATCTGAACAGGATAGGCGAAATGCTGCTCATGTTGGATTATGGGATTTTTTATGAGTTTTTACCCATGGATGAAGTCGGTAAAAAACACCCAAGAGCACTGTTACTGGATGAAGTGGAAGTGGGCGAAAACTATGCACTGGTGATTTCAACCAACGCCGGATTGTGGCGGTATCTGATTGGCGATACGATCAAATTTACTTCAAAATATCCTTTCAGAATTAAAGTGAGCGGACGTACCAAACATTTTATCAATGCTTTTGGTGAAGAAGTGATCGTGGAAAATGCGGATCACGCGATTAAAGTAGCTACGCAAAAAACAAATTCGCTTGCTGCTAATTATACTGCCGGACCGGTTTATATGGGTGACGGTTCGCGTGGGCGCCATGAGTGGGTCATTGAGTTTACTGAAGAACCTCATAACCGTGAAGAATTTACGCGGGTTCTGGACGAGGCATTACGGGAAGTAAATTCTGATTATGATGCCAAACGTTATAAAGATATGGCATTGCTGGCTCCCCTGATTCACTTCGTTCCTGCGGGTACTTTTTATGCATGGATGGGAAAACGCCAGAAACTGGGCGGCCAAAACAAGGTTCCAAGATTGAGCAATGACCGTGTTTATCTGGATGATTTGCTTGCAATGGTTTTGGATGAGCCGTCGGCTTTTGGCAATCGGCCATCAGCAAAGGGTTGAAATATTGGCTTTCGGCAATCAGCAAATAGCCACTAATAATATATTGAAACATCAATGAAGCCGAAGGCCGAAAGCTAACGGCCGACAGCCTCTACATAATGATTCCAAAATATCTTAAAATCAAAGGTTTATATTCCTACCAGAAAGAACAGGAAATACATTTTGATCCGTTAACGGATGCATCACTTTTTGGGATTTTTGGTGCGGTTGGAAGCGGAAAATCCTCTATTCTGGAAGCCATTACCTTTGCCTTGTACGGAGATACTGAACGATTGAATTCGAAAGGTGATGACCGGACGTACAATATGATGAACCTTCGTTCGGATGAATTACTGATTGATTTTGAGTGTATTGCAGGAAAAAAAGCAGAGCTGTATAAGTTTACCGTGAAAGGGAAGCGTAACAGCAAGAATTTTAAGGAGGTAAAAACTTTTGAAAGAAAGGCTTATTTATGGAAAGAAGATGCCTGGATTCCACTTGCCGAAAATGAAACTACGGAAAGTATTATTGGCCTCAGCTACGACAATTTCAGGAGAACGATCATTATTCCTCAGGGCAGGTTCCAGGAATTTATAGAGCTGAAAGATTCGGAACGGACACGGATGATGAAGGAGCTTTTTCAGTTGGAAAAGTACGATCTGAGCCGGAATGTGGGGAGCCTCAGCAAAAAAAATGACATGGATCTGTCTAATCTGGATGGACAGTTACTGGGATTGGGAATAGTAACTCCGGACATGATCGAAGAGGAGGAAAAAAAGCGTGAGGAAGTCAGGGCTCAAATAAAAGCAGTTAATGATGAATTACTTGTCCTTACCAGCCAGCTTGACCAGATGCAGAGGTTGAAACTGGTGTTTGAGAAAATGCAGTTGCTTCAATTCCAACTGGCAGAGCTTGAATCCAAACGCTCCATAATGAAAGGCCGGGAAGAAAAATTACGAATTTTTGAAATTTGTTCTTTGCACTTTAAAACGCTTATAGATCAAAAAAAATCACTTACGGATACTATACTTCGGAATCAGGATACATTTGATAAAAATGCGCTAAGAAGTTCGGAGCTTGAAATACTTTTATTAAGCCAAAGTGGAATATTAACTGGATTAAAGGATCACTACGAAAAGCGTGAGGAGCTTTTGGACATGGCCGCAGAATTGGAAAAAGTTATCCTGATTTTAGACCAGAATATTCAGGTTGAAAAAAATAAAAGTGCGCTTTTAAGGGGAGAAGAAAGGCTGAGAGAAAAGGAAGAAACGATTGTTTTGCTGAAAAAACAAAAACAGGAAAAGGAAGAAGAAAACGAGCATAAAAAAAGTAAATTAACAGATATACAAGAACTTAGCCAGGTAAGGTCATGGTTTGCAACTTGCGATGAAATCCATGAGAATAAGAAAATTACCTTAGCCGAAGGAAATAGTTTAAAGGAAAATCTTGAAAAAGAGAAAGAACTCCTGAAAGAAAAAATAGGACAGGCTAACCAGTCATTTTTCATCAATATTGCTTCTGATTTTAACGCAGAAATTATTGAAACTGCTGTTCAGAATTACCTGGCCGATAATGAGATTGCCAGGAAAAATCTTGAAAAACAAACAATATCAATAGAAACAAAGCGTGCTTTACACCAATATGCGAGTACACTTACCAGTGGTGAACCATGCCCGCTTTGTGGTTCTGAGCATCATCCGGCTGTGTTACATGAAGACGGTCATTTATCAGGAGAAATTACTGAAATTGAAAATCAGCGGGTGCGCCTGCAAAAACTGGATCAATCAGTCCGGAGATTTCAATCCATTGTAGAAAAAGATTTTGGCCGGATTGATAATCTGATGAATCAGCTCGATACGATGAGATCCAGATTGAAAGCTATAAACGAGCGTATCACACGTCATGAGTCGCTTTTTGTTTGGGCTAAATTTGATAAAAGTGACCGGAAAGCATTCGATGAATATTTTTCAGGAATTGAGAAAATTCAGAAAGAAGTAAAAGAAAACGATGTGCTGATCAAAAGTATGACAGCTAAAATAGAATCTGATACTGAGGAAAAAGTAGAAAAGATCGAAAAACCTTTACAAAATCTGAAAAACGAAATCCTCAGAATTGAAAATACAGTTTTTACATTATCCGGTCAGCTGGAAAAAGTGAAATTGACTGACTTTAACGGGCAGGATAAAGCCGTTATTATCGATAAAATTGCAGCTCTGAAACACAATTATCAGAAAATAAAAGAGCTTTATGAAAAGACAGAAAGAGAAATTGATATTCTTGAAAAAGAAAAAAATACGATTTCCGGAAGTCAGGCGACGTTATTTGCAGCACTTGAAATAAACCGGGAGCAATTAACAGGGATACAGGTGGTTATTTATGAACAATTAAACAAATATGAATTTGAATCTGAAAATCTAGTCAGGGAAATACTGGAAATGCCGATCCGGATTGCGGTTGAAAGAAAGACAATTGACGAATTCAAATCCACTTTGAACACAACTAAGAGAGACCTTGAAAATCTGTTACTCGAAAACCAGGACCAAACATACATACCAGAAAAACATGAAGAGCTGATCAATGGTAAGAGTAATCTGACAACCAGCCTGAATGCATGGAGAAAGGAAGAAGGCCGGCAGGACGGTTTACTAAAAAAAATGGCAGAAGATCTGGCAAAAAAAGCATTGTTATTAAAAGAAAGGAGCCGCCTGTTGTTACGTAAAGATCATTTGGATGATTTGGCAAAGCTTTTCCGTTCCAGCGGTTTTGTAGATTATGCATCCAGTATTTATCTCCAGAACCTGATCCAGGCGGCCAATCACCGTTTTCATCAGATGACCCACCAGCAGTTGCATTTGGAACTGGGAGAAGGAAATAGCTTCTGGGTCCGGGATTTGCTTAATGGCGGTCATATGCGTTTGCTCAAGACTTTATCGGGCGGACAAAAATTTCAGGCTGCATTGTCACTCGCACTTGCTCTGGCCGATCATATACACGTCAGGAATGAATCCAGTCATAACTTTTTCTTCCTGGATGAAGGATTTGGTTCTCTTGACAAAAATGCATTACAAATGGTTTTTGAAACCCTGAAATCATTGCAAAAAGAGAACCGGATAGTTGGTATCATAAGCCATGTAGAGGACTTGCAGCAGGAAATCCAGACTTATCTGCATATCGAAGAAAGTGAGGAGGGAAGCAGGATTGTGGCCAGCTGGAAATGAAAGTGTGGGAGGTATTGATCTGAATTGCAATTGATGTAATTTGAAATGTGCTAACGGCGGTATTGAACTATTTAACGTATACATGCTGTATATTTGAACAAGTAATTCGCATTTACAGTTAAGCATGCTTTTAGAAAATTTTTACCACTCTTTTACATTTTGGCTCGAATCAAAGTTATCTGCCAGGAATTGGCTTTGGCAGCTTGTCTTTTTTTCGGTCGTATTATCCCTGTTTCTTGCCTTTCCTCCTTACACATTACTGATCGACCATCTTAGTGAAAATGGCGTGAAAATGGATGCCTGGGTTTTTATACAAAATCAGGCTCAGGATCTTTTTCATCCCAGAGATATGGAGTATGATGTCCGCCGCGAAAATATGATCTTCCGGTGGCTGCTTCCATTACTTTCATACCTTACAGGGCATAATGTGCTCCTGATCCTTGTATTTCAGGCCGTTCTGGGCATTTTGTTTTTATATAAGACAGGAAAATACATTTATTCAATTTCAGAGGATAAAATCATCACAGCTTTCTTTATCCTGTCTGTATCCAACATTTTTGTCAATGTCTGGACATTTGCGGACGTGCATGGTTATGGCGATGGTTTTGCCTGGTTTTTCTTACTGGTTGCCTTGCTCAGCAAAAATTCTGGTGTTATTTTTCTGTCTCTGCAGGCAGCTTTTTTTACGGACGAACGGGCAGTAGTTGCAGGCGGTTATCTGTTGCTTTGGTGGATGGTTACCAAAGCGTGGGAGAAAAATAATTTTAGCTTTGGTACGCTTTTAAAACTTGCTTTTTCAAAGGAAAGCCTTGTCGTATGGGCTGCATGGTTAGTTTATTTTACCATACGTTATTATGTCCAGGTCACTTATTTTCCTAATCATCATTACTCCACGATCGGTACGCCCGTATTATTTGCCGATGCGCATCGAAATGGCCTGGGAAGCAGTATCTGGGCGGCTTTCGAAGGAACCTGGCTGATCATGTTAGCCGCAGCATTTATTTTGTATTTAACCAAGAGATACATATTGCTGTCAGCTCTGGTTATTGGTTTTGTTATTTTGGTAGCCACCGGTATTTATGTGCACGATATTGACCGGGCTCTGTCTTACGGATTTCCATTCCTGCTGATTGCTATGTTTATTTTAGTAAAAACAGCCTCTATGTCATCCATACGTATTATTTTATTTTTTTCAATGATTATTTGTGTTAGCCACCCACAAATATTCTATATGGGTTATAATAAAATTCTATGGCTCGAACCATTACCTGTTAAGATATTTATGTTTTTGGATAAAATAGCAGGCTGGAATTTCTTTAATTAAATTATTAATTTTAAGTAACTATTCCAAGAAATGATTAGTCACTTTTAATAGGTTACGTATATAGGATATTTTAAATAAAAAAACTTTTTACCTTGCAATGAGGTTAGAAAAAACTTAGAATTTGATACGGGCTTTTTAGCTAACTCCTAACACACATTTTTAAATATGCCACAATTAGTTGAGTTGAATACTTTTACTTCTGGCGCCGGTAATCTTACAGTTTTTGAAAAGATTATACCTGGCACAATCAAGCGTGTATTTTACATTTACGGGGCAAGTGAAATAAAAAGAGGAGGGCATAGGCATCACAAAACCTGGAATGCACTTGTCTGCCTTCATGGGAGTTGCCGTGTGTACTCTAACGATGGTGAAAATGAAGAATATTTTTTTCTTGACAATCCTGCTTCCTGCCTTATTTTAGAACCGAAAGACTGGCATATTATGGATTCCTTTTCTGAGGATTCAATTCTTCTGGTGCTTTCCAACGAATATTACGATCAGTCGGATTATATCGACCAGCCTTATATGCTGAATCAGCTAATTCCCCAATGATCCCGTTTCTGGATTTAAATCAAATTAATGCACCTTACCTTCCAGCTATTGAGGAAGCGACTTTACGGGTATTGAGGTCAGGCTGGTATATTTTGGGAAATGAGCTGAAAACATTTGAGAAAGATTTTGCAGCCTATTGTGAAGCGGAGTATTGTATTGGAACAGCCAATGGCCTGGATGCCATCACATTAATATTAAAAGCGTTTGAATTTCCTGTTGGCAGCGAAATTATTGTTCCTGCAAATACTTATATCGCGTCAGTACTGCCCGTAAGCTATCTCCATCATATTCCTGTATTTGTGGAGCCCGATCCGGTTACAATGCTGCTTGATCCTGCTAAAATCGAAGAGAAAATAACACCGCTTAGCAAAGCCATCATTACGGTTGATCTCTATGGCCGGAGTTGTGAAATGGAACCAGTTCTCGAAATTGCAAACCGCTATAATTTAAAGGTAATTACTGATGCGGCGCAGGCTCACGGAGCTATTTACCAGAATAAGAAAACAGGAAGTATTGCAGATGCTACCGCTTTCAGTTTTTATCCGACCAAAAATCTGGGAGCATTAGGAGATGCCGGGGCTGTTACAACATCGGATAGAAATTTGGCTGAAAAAATTACTTATCTGAGAAATTACGGTTCAGTTGAAAAGTATAAAAATGATTACCAGGGGGTAAACAGCAGGTTGGACGAAATACAGGCGGCCATTCTGAGCATTAAACTTCCTTTTTTAGATAAGGATAATGAACGGAGAAAGCACATTGCCAGTCGGTACCTAAACGAAATAAAATTGCAGGAATTAATATTGCCACCCGGTGACAAACGCAATGAGGACGTCTGGCATTTATTTATAGTAAGGCATCCTCAGAGAACTGTATTAATAGCGCATCTTGAAAAAGCCGGTGTACAGACCAATGTACATTATCCTTTGCCCATTCATCAGCAACGCGCCTATTCCCATCTCAGTCATTTGCAATTGCCCATTACAGAACTTATTCACAATCAGGTGATTAGCCTTCCATTACATCCGGTTTTGACGGACTCAGAAGTAACTTATATTATTCAGTGTATTAACCGGTTTGATACTATATGAAGCTATCTGTTATTATACCCGTTTATAACAGCGAACACTCGATCAGGCTCCTGATTGACCGTCTTCAGGCTGCTTTGGTTACTGTCTCTTTTGAAATTGTGTTGGTAAATGACAACAGCCGTGACGGTTCAGAAGCGGTATGTAAAGAAATAGCTCAAAAGAATTCCAATGTGCGTTTTATATCACTTCGCCGGAATTTTGGAGAATTTAATGCAGTGATGTGCGGACTCAATTGGGCATTTGGAGAATATTGCGTGATGATTGATGATGATTTTCAAAATCCGCCGGAGGAAATTTTGAAACTGGTAACTACTGCCGAAACCGGTGATTTCGATGTGGTTTATACTTACTACTCCAAAAAACAGCATGCCATGCACAGAAATATGGGAAGTAAATTTGTTAACTGGCTCACCAGTTACTTGTTGAACAAACCCAGGGATTTGTACCTGTCAAGTTTCAAATTATTAAAACAGGAAGTAGTGCAGGAAATTATTAAATATAAGGGACCTTATCCGTATATAGATGGCCTTATCTTTCGCATCACCGGCAATATAGGAACAGTAAAAGTGGCGCATCAGAAAAGGGAAAAAGGCAATTCTAACTATACCTGGAAAAAGCTTATTTCATTGTTTCTCAACATATTATTCTGCTATTCTTCTTTACCGATCCGCCTGTTCATGCCTGTTGGCCTTGGGCTGTTTGGCCTGGGATTTCTGATGCTGGTTTTTCTTTTCGGACAATGGATAGTTGGCCCGGACCCCAAAGGCTGGCAGGTCGTAACAGCAGCTTTCATTTTTATTGGAGGAATTCAATGTACACTTCTGAGCGTTTTGGGTGAATATATTGGGAAAAGTTTTATGGCGCAGAGTGGTCAGCCACAGTATGTTATCAAGTATAACAGTACACAGTCGCTATGATAAATAACAGAATTGAATACCAGCGCATGTATGAAGCAGAGCGAAAACTGTGGTGGTATCAGGTACTTCACCGCAAAATTTTGTTGCAGATTACAAATCACTTTAAGGTTTTTAACCCCAGACTCAAAATACTGGATGCTGCGTGTGGAACCGGCGGGCTGCTCTCGTTTTTAAAGGAAAAAGGGTATCACAATATATCAGGTTTTGATTTCTCCGAACATGCCATAGATTTCTCACTGGCCAGGGATCTGGATGTGAGTTTTGGTGATCTCAAAAATGTAAACGCTTTTCGGCCCGATGAAACTTTTGATGTGATCTGCTGCAACGATGCGTTGTATTTTCTGACTGACACAGAGATCATTAGCGCTTTGAAAATATTCAGGAAAAGATTGAATAAAGATGGAATTATTCTGATCAATATTCACGCATTTGAAGCATTTTCTGGCACGCACGATCTGGCTGTCGGCAGTTCACGCAGGTTTACATTCGAAGATTTTGAAGTGTACCTCGGATTGGTCAATCTAAATGTGAAATACAAAACGTACTGGCCATTTCTGCTATCCCTTCCAATATGGTTAGTAAGGATTTGGCAGCGCCGTCAAATCAGAAAAGAGAATTTAAGTACTGCCACGCCCGACTCGGATGTAAGTTATCCCGGCAATTTTATCAACAGCCTGCTACTGCGTATGATGTCACTTGAAGAAACTATATTTCATACTGCGCCATTCGGTAGTTCCCTTTTCATGGTTTTGAAAGAAAAGTAATGTTTTGACAAGCGCAAGTAAGAACATGCATTATTACTTAAAGCAGTTTAGTAATTAATCTGTCTTTTATCCTTCAATTTTAAGAACGTATAATATTTATAGTTAAATCTGGTTTTGGTAATAAAACAAGATAACACGTAAAATTACCTGATTAATTAAATCGGGTAATTTTACTTTATAATACTATGGATTTTAAATACATATTTGTGATAAGTACGATTCCATCTTTCAGGGGCAGGTTTTGAGTTCGGTAAATAATATATTCCCAGAAATACTTACAGGAATTGTGAAATTTTAGTGAAATTAATTGCGCATTAATTGGACTGTTAGAATACAATATTTTCAATAATATGGCTCAGCGTCTGTTACTTGCTATCACTTGTTTGATTGGGTTAAGCTGCCTGGCCCAAAATACAGACCAGATTTACTTTGAGCATTATTCGCAGGACAGAGGTTTGTCGCAGGGTAGCGGTTATACATCGGTTCAGTTTGATGGTTTTATGTGGTTCGGAACACAGGACGGGCTGAACCGGTTTGATGGATATGATTTTAAAGTTTATAAAACCGGACAAACTAATTCCAATTTTATTCAGACTCTATTAGATGACAAAAAAGGGCATTTGTGGGTTGGTACCATCAAAGGGTTAAATATTTACAATTCTGAAAAAGATAGTTTTAAAGGGTTTCATCAGTTCTTAGGGAAAGATCATTTGTTGCAAAGCGTGTCTGTCAAACTTTTGATGATGGATAAGTTGATGAATATCTGGATATTAACAGACGAAAATGGTGCATTTTACTTTGAAACCGCAAATAAGGCAATCAGGCATTATCCTATATTTTCCAACAGACTGATTGATATAACAGAAGGCAAAGATGGCAGTGTTTTTGTAGCTACTGACGATGATATTTTTAAACTGGACGGAAGCAGGCAGAAATTTGTGCCGCTAAAAATGAATGAGGTTCTGGGATTGTCAAAAAAAACAATATTCAGAACTGTACTCGCCGATACTCAAAATCAAATATGGGCTGGTACTTATGAAGACGGCCTTTTTCTGCTTGAAAACCGAAGTGGTAACTTAATTTTACAAAAACATTTTACGAAGGGAAGCCGCCCCTATAACCTGAGCGGCAATGAAATTACGAGAGTAATGGAGGATTCCAAAGGCAGGATATGGATTGGCACCCGAACCGGAGGAATTTCTGTTTATCATCCGGCTGATCAAAATTTTATACATGTATTACACCAGGAAACCGAACCGCTTAGCCTTTCCGATGATTATATTCTGTCATTTTATGAAGACCGTCAAAACAATGTCTGGATTGGAGTTAGTGGACGAGGGTTTGAAAAATATGATCCCCGAAAGTATCAGTTTGGATTGATACGCAAAAACGAAGATAAACCTGACCAGTCGCTTTCGGACAATATGGTTTTCAAAATTTATGGCCATAAAAACTATTTATATTTTGGGACGCAGTCCGGAGGCCTCACGCGATTCGATCCTGTTCTCAATCAATTTAAAATATATAAAAGTAATCCTGGCAATATCAAGAGCCTGCTGCACAACGAAGTATATGACATTTCTGCTGATAAAACAGGCGATTTATGGCTTGCTTTGGGAAAAGGCCTTTGCAGATTCGATCCTGAAACCCAGCATTTCAAATCTTTATTTCGGGAGGGACAGCAGGAACTGGTTTACTTATATGCAGTGCAAGCATTAAATAATGATGAAATATGGACAGGCGGGCAACGCGGACTGTTCCGTTTTGACAGCCGGACAGAGCAATGGAAAAACTGGAATGACCAGCCTGAAATAAAGGCTATTTCCGGTTATGTCATCAGGTTAATTTATGAAGATTCAGAAGGCGATATATGGTTTGGAACTATTGGCCATGGATTACTGAAATATTCAGCTAAAACAAAAAAGATTATAAGATTTAACAAAACCAGCGAAATCGACTGTCCGAATATAAGGGCAGTATATGAAGACCGGCATACTTTTTGGATTGGTACCGATTGCGGTGTTTATGAGCTGGACAAAAGGACAAATGCTGTTGTAAGGCAGTTTTCTGAAACAAGCGGGTTACCTAATAATGTGGTATATACAGTCTTGAAAGACAAAAAGGGGATTTATTGGTTTTCCACAAATAAAGGGCTTACTGCCTTCGATGCGGCTAAAAAAACATTCAAGAATTATGATGCGTCGGACGGGCTTCAAAGTAATGAATTTAATACCAATTGCTCGTTTATGGCAGATGACGGCACTCTATATTTTGGCGGTGTAAATGGGATCAGCTTTTTTAGGCCGGACCGCCTTACTTCCAATCAGTTTGCAGGCCCGGTCAGGATTACGAATATTAAAGTAATGGATCAGGCTTATATCGACAGTATTGCGGTTCCGTACCTTAAAGCGATCAGTTTGCCCTATGATCAGAATTATATTTCGTTTGAGTTTTCGGCTTTAAATTTTTCTAATTCAGAAAGGAATAGCTATAAGTACCAGATGCAGGGCCTTACTAAAAGATGGATAGATGCCGGTAACAGAAGGACCGCAAATTACACCAATCTTCCACCAGGTGATTACACGTTTCGTGTGAAAGGGTCAAATAATGATGGAATTGAAAATCCACAGGAGGCAGCCATAAAAATACATATTCATCCACCTTTCTGGAAAGCAACCTGGTTTATTACACTGCTTTTTTTACTGTTTTTAGGCATCTTATACTTTATTTACAAATACAAAATTGCATTAATCAGAAAAGAGGAGCAGCAGAAAGCGGAAATAAAACAGATTCGGACGGAAGCGGAAGCAGCAATTCTTAGAGCAAACATCAATCCAGACTTTGTGTTTGATGGCCTTAATACGATTGAAACATATGTTCTAACCAACCGAAGAAGGGAAGCAACAAATTTTATTCAGGTTTTTTCAAAGCTTATAAGAAAAGTCGTGGAAAACAGCAGACAGGAATTGGTTTGCGTGGAAGATGAACTTACAGCATTGAAGCTTTTTGTACAGCTCGAAGAAGAACGGTACAATTATATTTTTCGAACTGAATTTGACATAGATGCTGCTCTTCTGGAAAACAAAAATCAGATCCCGCCTTTGCTGGTACAACCCTTTGTCGAAAACGCAATAGCATATGGTTCAGTAGAAATGGTGCAGAAGCAAAGTCTGCTGAAAATTATCATGAAGTGTGAAAAACCTCTTCTTAAAGTTATTATAGAACACAGCGGGATTGAAAAAGAAGAACCAAAAAAAATGAACGGTAATTCTGTGTATAAAAATCCGATTGATATAACACTCAAAAGAATTACAGCATTGGGCAATTTATACGAAAGCAAAACTTCTTACAAAATTACAGACAACGATATGGGAACGCGCGTTGAGCTGTTTTTACCTTTAAAATAACCGGATAATAAGAATACTGCTTAAAATAAACAGATAATCTATAAGTTTCTTAATATCGCGTAAAATACAGTAAATCAAACCCATAACCAGTATTTTATGAAAACTTTACATCTTTTAAAGATTGCTTTTTTCTTTTTATTATTTACGGCCGGATGTACAGATCATGATATTCCCGAACCGGATATACTAACTTCCGAAGAATTTGTCGGCGACCTCGTCACACCGTTTGGTGTAACAAAAGGCGAAGGCGATAATTTGTGGGTAACGGAGGTAGGTACCGGCGAAAACGACGGACAGGTTTCACTTATCACTCCGGACGGAGCTGTTTATCCGGCTATTGTTGGTTTTACGTCAGAAATAAGTGAAGAAGAGGGCCTCCCTGACGGACTAACACATTTAAAATATAAAGATGGAAAATTATATATTGTACAAGGACGGGGCGGTTTCCTGTATATCGTTGATGTTTCAGGTTTTGAGCCGGGAGATGCACCGATTCAGGCTAGTACACTAAGCAGTGAAAATATAGGACAGTTCGTTCTTGATCACGATTTTATTATTGACACCGGCGAATCACATTTATATAATCTGACCTGGGGAATTGACGGTGATTTATTCTTTACAGATGCTGCTGCCAATGCCATCATACGCAGAAAAGCCAATGGAGATTTGAGTGTATTTTCAGAATTTCCGCAGTTCCCGAATTCAACTGGCGTTGGCCCGCCAATGGTTGATTTTGTACCAACCGGAATTACTTACGACGGCACAAAATTCCTGGTCAGTGCTTTGTCAGGATTTCCTTTTGTGGAGGGTAACGCAGCTATATATCAGCTAAATGCGGCTGGAACTCCTTCATTATACAAAAGCGGATATACAATGCTGACAGATATCACTCTTACTCCTTCGAACAGTCCGTTGGTTATCCAATTCGCTCAGTTTTCACCGGCTACCGGATTTGCACCAAATACCGGAAAGGTTTCTGATGGAAACGGAATAGCATTACTTGAAAACATCATGATGCCAACTGATATCGAAAGGACTGGTGACAAGACATATTTCATGGTTTCTTCCGCATTAGGCAAAGTTTATAAGCTTACTTACTAAGATACCCAATTGCCCCGGGTTTGTACCCGGGGTTAATTATAATTCCTGCCTATTTTACCCATAAATTACAAAACCCGAAGGTGGGATCGTTACCCTTATCGCTTTTCCATTCCTGAGTTCCACACCCAGTTCATTCGGACTTGTTCCTGACGCATACAAACATTTTAATTTGGAATCAATCGCGTGTAAGCCGTGATCTATCGTTACATAAGCAATTGTTTCATTTTCTGTGTCTGTATTAATAGCACATAGAACTTCTTTTTTATCTAAAATCCTCGACCACGCAATAATAGAATTTAAATGATTTCCTGAAAAAACCGGAAAGCTGAAATCAGTACCATTAATGGAAATCTGACGCAGGTATTGCCTGCCTCTTCGCAATGGAAGATGCTGTTTTCTTACTTTTAGAATCTTGGCAATTTCAGGATACCATAGATTATCTTCTTTAAAGAAATGTACGTTTTTTGTTCTGAAAGCGCCAAAACTTCCTCCAAACATTGATTCCCGGATATAACGGTCGTTGCCGCCTTCTCCGTCAAATGCCTGCTCTGTTCCGTAATATAGACATGGAATACCCAATGAAGTAAGGTTAAGGCCCATCACAGCAATAAGCAATTCAATACCTGATGCTTCGGCACAAAAACGCGCTTTCTGGTCACCTTTCCTGACCTGATCATGATCATCAAACAAGGTTACGACTTTATTCCTGAACCAGATATGTGATTCCTTTTGAACAAGTTCTGAATTTCTGAACAAACTGAAATATTCGGATGGGCTGCGGAAACCTTTAACTGCGTATTCCAGTTTATCGGGTATGTCATCAATCCCCAAAGCAGCATTTAATCCCGTAATTTCCAGCGTTTCAAAAGCTCTTTGCCTTCCGCCTGTAATTTCACCGATCAGGTAAAAATTTTCTTTGCCGATAGACATAGTAAATTCCCTGATCACCGATGAAAAATAACGGGTTGCACCCAGTTCCATGTGTTTGACTGTATCAATCCTGAAACCATCAATGTCCGTTGCGGCAATCCAGTATTTATAAGCTTCTGTAATATCAATTAATGCCTGGGAAGGTTGAAAACTATCTACATTGCCATTTCCGTGATTAATATCTTTGAGTGAAAAAAAGTCGCCTTCCAAAAATTCGGGATGGCTGTCCCAGTTTCTTATTTCACCTTTTTTGGTAAAAGAATTGGATGACTGGAGTTCTTTTGGCCAGATACCGGCGTCCGGAAAAAGTGCATCATCAATAGCAGCAAATGGAAGATTAGCCTCACCCAGGGCATCTCGGAATCCTTTAACAGGAAACGTTTTGCTGTTGTCATAAACGGGTTCTTCATCATTCTGATAAGCAAATACATCACCGGAATGATTAAGAATGATATCCAGTATGACAAAAATCCCGTTTTCATGTGCCGTCTGCACTACATCAATCAGATCCTGCGTTGTTCCGAAACGGGGTTCAATGTCCAGGAAATCCTGAATTCCATAACCGTGATAAGATTCCAGGAACGGAACCTGCTTGAAAACCGGGCTGATCCAGATTGCCGAAATTCCCAATCGTTTCAGATATCCGATTTTACTTTTTAAGCCTTTTAATGTACCTCCAACAAATTTTTGGCCTGCTTCTCTCCATTCTGCGGCATCTTCTTCGGTTACAATGGCATTCTCAAAATCAGAAAGCTGAAACGCCGGTGTAGTGCCTGTGGTTACAATATTTCCATTATTATCTCTAAAACCTTTTTCATTCCCGTCTGAGAAGCGGTCCAGTAGCAGAAAATACAAGACCTGGTCTTCCCAGGCCAGCGGCGAAGGAAAGTATTCTGAACGTATGAGGCTCGGAAAATCGATTTCCCGTAATGATTTGATGTTTGCCATAGTGCTAGTGTTGGATATCAATGTTTAACAATGCGGCATCGTGAAATAAACAATATATTCACAATCAGGCAAACCGCTTAATAATTGGCAGTCACAAGGTTGTCGACTACCTGAAACGTTTTCAATTGGAAAGCTTTTTACAAAAAAATAGTTACCAATATTCAGATATTGCCGTTTGGCACGAAGTTCTTTCTTTTGAGGCTTAAAGTAGGTACTTTTCGGATTATCTGCATTCGTGAAAAATAATTTAATTGCCATCCATATTTGTAAAGACTGATCAAATGAGAAAAATTCTTACACTATTATTTTCAGGTATTTCACTGACTGTCAGTTTTGCACAGTTTTCATTACCAACAGATTATTTGAAAAATGATTTTCACAAAGGCCGGAGAGAAGCGCTGCGGCAATTGCTTCCGGCCAATTCAGTAATGGCTGTTTTTGCTTTCCCTGCACGCAATTTCTCCAACGATGTGGATTATAAATACCATCCAAATCCTGACCTGTATTATCTGAGCGGTTATACTGAACCGAATGCTGTATTGCTGATATTCAAAGAGCCACAGAAGGATTCAGCAAACAATTCCTATACCGAGTTGTTTTTTGTGCAGAAAAAAGATGCGCAAAGAGAACAATGGACTGGCAGACGGCTGGGTGTGGAAGGAGTAAAGGAGCTAGGATTTTCAAACGTATATAATGCGAGTGATTTCAAAAAATTTCCACTGGATCTCTCCGGATTTGAAAAAGTGATATTCGAATTTCCACAGGACCTTTCCGACAAACTTTCCCAGTCCGACGATGTGTACGACCTTGTTGAAAGTTTTCGGAAAAAAGCTGCTATGCCGGAAGGTTTTGATGCAGAAGTTGTTGGTGAAATAGCATCAACATCTCTGAACCCTATGCTCTTAACGGCAGCCTATTTGCCCCGGATTACAAAGTATTACAAAGGAATAGTTGCAGCGAATGAACGCTACAAACGCAACGAATTTGCCAACAGGTTTATAAACGTGAAAGATTCTACGGAATTAAGTTCGCTGTTTAAAGAAATAAATGGGTTAAAATGGAATTCAGCCTTATATACTTCCTATACCAATCAGTTGAGGCAGATCAAAACGGCCGAAGAACTATTGCTGATGCGAAAAGCCATCGACATTTCGGCACTTGCACATAATGAAGCTATGAAAGCCATTAAGCCCGATATGTCAGAATTGGAATTGCAGGGTATACAGGAATTTATTCATAAAAAACTGGGTGCGGAATATGTTGGTTATCCGTCTATTGCAGGCGCAGGAAATAATGGATGTGTACTGCATTATATCGAAAACAATGTTACAAATGTTGGTAACCGTATGGTGCTTATGGACGTAGGAGCGGAATATCATGGCTATTCTGCTGATGTTACGCGTACTTTTCCGGCAAACGGGAAATTTACGGCAGAGCAAAAGCAGATCTACGATATTGTATACGAAGCACAGGAAGCAGTATTTAAAATTTGTAAATCAGAAACTACATTTGAACAGATTGAAAAAACGGCCAGAGATGTAGTAACCAAAGGTTTGGTAAGGTTGGGTATCCTGAATAATGAAACTGAGAATACCTTATATTATCCGCATGGATGTTCCCATTTTCTTGGGCTGGATGTTCATGATAAGGGTGAGTATGATAAGTTGAAAGAAAATATGATCATTACGGTTGAACCAGGGATTTATATTCCGGAAGGCAGTAAATGTGATAAAAAATGGTGGGGAATTGCGGTGAGAATTGAAGATGATGTACTGATTGGAAAAGAAAGATGCGAAATACTTTCATCTTTAGCACCAAGGAAAGCGGAAGACGTTGAAAAGATGGTTTCGCAAAAGAGCTTTGTTGATGATATTAAAATAGATTATAAAAAATAGTTAAAGAAAGGGTGAAACTTTTAAATAAATATGGACTTACAACTCAAAGGAAAAACTGCCTTTATAAGCGGCTCAACACAGGGAATAGGATTTGCCATTGCCCGGAAATTACTTGAAGAAGGTGCAACGGTTATCATTAACGGGCGAACAGAAGCCAGGATTAATGAAGCAATCGATAAATTAAAGCAATTGATTCCGGATGCAAATGTATCCGGTGCAGCTGCTGATTTTTCCAAAGCTGATGAAGTAAATGCACTACTTGAAGGTTTGCCGGAAGTCGATATTCTGATCAATAATGCCGGTATTTTTGAGCCAAAACCGTTTGTCGATATTACAGATGAAGACTGGTTCAAATTTTTTGAGGTCAATGTATTGAGCGGCGTAAGATTGTCAAGATACTTGTTTCCCAAAATGCTCGCGAAAGACTGGGGCAGGATCATATTTATTTCAAGTGAATCGGCTGTAAACATTCCGGAGGAGATGATCCATTACGGTACAACCAAAACGGCACAGCTCTCAATCAGCCGCGGTTTGTCAGAGCTCACAAAAGGAACCAATGTTACCGTAAATGCAGTATTACCCGGCCCAACCAAATCGGAAGGTGTGGGGGAATTTGTAAAACAAATGGCCGCTGCGGCAAATGTTACACCCGAAGAAGCAGAGAAGGATTTTTTCAAAACTGCCCGGCCAACATCATTGCTTCAGCGTTTTGCTTCTGTTGAGGAAATTGCAAATCTGGTGACGTATATTGCAAGTCCTTTGTCATCCGGTACCAATGGCTCTGCATTGAAAGTGGATGGCGGAGTAGCAAAATCAATTATGTGATGAAATAAGAACGTTATTATGTCTTCGGAAACAAGAATAATTAAAACAGCATTGCTGTCATATGGAATGTCGGGAAAGATCTTTCATGCCCCGTTCCTTGACCTGCATCCCGGCTTTGAAATGACCGGATCCTGGGAAAGGAGTAAAAAACTGATTCAGCAGGATTTCCCCGAATTGAAAAGTTATCCTTCACTGGAATCTATACTTGAAGACGAGCAAGTAGAACTGGTAATTGTGAACACGCCAATTGATACGCATTTCGAATATGCCAAAAAGGTTTTGCTTGCCGGAAAACATGCAATAGTTGAAAAAGCTTTCACCACAACACTTGCGGAAGCTCAGGAGTTAAATGCATTGGCCCATGAGAAAGGTTTAAAGCTTTCAGTTTTTCAAAACCGAAGATGGGACAGCGATTTCTTGACCGTAAAAAAAGTTGTAAAGGAAGGCCTGTTGGGTAATTTGATAGAAGTAACTTTCTCCTACGAACAGCACAGCCCGGAACTGAACGAAAAAGCGCATCTGGAAACCCCATCCCCCGGATCAGGTTTGCTGAAAGACAGAGGATCGCATATTACAGACCAGGCGCTGTATCTTTTTGGAATGCCGGATGCCGTTTTTGCGGATTTACGTATTGTTCGGCCAGGTTCTTTGGTGAATGATTATTTTGAAATGCTTCTTTTTTACGATGAACTGCGTGTAAGACTGAAAGGTGGTTTTATTGCCAGGGAAGCTGCTCCTGCCTATATTCTGCATGGCCTGAAAGGTTCGTTTCTGAAAAGCCGGGGCGATTTACAGGAAGATAAGCTGGTAGCTGGTGAAAAACCGAATGCAGAAGATTGGTGTACAGAGCCGGAAGAAAAGGAAGGGATTCTGCATACGATAAGGGACGGAGTCGTTGTCAGAGAGAATTATAAAACGGAAAAAGGAAGTTATCTGGAATATTTTGAGTGTATTTATCAGTCCATAGTAAATAATAAACCTGAGCCTGTTACCGCCTCAGATGGTGTAAATACAATGAAAGTTTTGGAAGCAGCGATTAAAAGCCATGAAAAAAAGAGGGTGATTAAGTTATAGAAATAGCAGTTATATATAGTTGTATTATTTACCATACAATACCCGCGCTGACAGCAAATGAACGTTTTTGTTCAAAAACCTGTCAGCGTTTTTTGTTATATTTACATGAATCAGTAAATCAGCCCGATCAAATTTTTGGTTATGTCCAAAGTCCTTATACAATTTGCGCATCCTACATTAAGCAGATCCAATATTCACAAAACCCTTGAAACCTACGGCCGGAAGGTAAAAGGCGTAACATTTAATGATCTGTACGAATACTATCCGGATTTGTATATTGATGTGGAAAGAGAGCAAAAATTACTCTTACAGCATGATGTGATCATATTTCAGCATCCTTTCTATTGGTACAGCAGCCCGCCAATTATTAAACAATGGCAGGATCTGGTGCTTGAATATAACTGGGCGTATGGTCCTGATGGACATGCATTAGCCGGGAAAAAGATTTTTAATGCCATTTCATGCGGCGGTAGAAAAGAAGCTTACAAAGAAACCGGGTACAATCGGTTCCCGGTCAGCCAGTTTTTGCTGCCTTTCAATCAGACCGCACATTTGTGTAACATGGAATATCTGCCTCCTTTTGTCGTACACGATACTTACACAATGAATAATGATCATTTGAAAAGTTATGGCGAACAGTATGCGCACATACTTTCTGCTTTGGTCAATAATGAAATAAATCCGGAGCAATACCAGCATGTTGAATACCTGAATGAACTTGTACCAACAGTTGAGATATTGCATTGATAATGAACGACTAATTCTCACTCTTTAAAATTTTACATGCAGCAGACATTCTTTTTTCAAGCCATGATTTATCTGGCGGCGGCTGTTATTATGGTGCCGGTTGCCAAACGGTTGGGGCTGGGTTCAGTTTTAGGTTATCTCGTGGCTGGTATTCTGATCGGTCCGGCATGTCTGAAGTTCATAGGAACCGAAGGGCAGGATATTATGCATTTTGCGGAATTTGGGGTTGTTATGATGCTCTTTGTGATTGGCCTGGAACTGGAACCTTCGCGTTTATGGCGGATGCGTAAAGACATTGCCGGACTGGGTGGTTTGCAGGTAGGGCTCACAAGTATTATTGTTGCAGGTTTTGCCATGCTTTTCGGGATTGGATGGAAAGAAGCCATTGCATTGGGAATGATCGTGGCTATGTCTTCCACTGCTATCGTAATGCAGACCCTTTCAGAAAAAGGATGGCTGAAAACAGTTGCCGGACAAAGTTCTTTTGCTGTTCTCCTGTTTCAGGATCTTGCCATTATTCCCATGCTTGCATTGTTCCCGTTATTGGCTGACCATCTTCCCGCCGGCGAATCGCACGGAGCCGATCATGAAACTTTGGTAAGCGGATTTCCTGCATGGTTACAGGCAATTTTTGTACTGAGTTCTGTCGCAGCTGTAATTGTTACGGGCAAATATCTGCTGCGGCCTGTGTTTCAGCTCATGGCTAAAACGGGAATGCGTGAAATGTTTACTGCAACTGCTCTTTTGCTGGTGGTTGGCATTGCGGTATTGATGACCTCCGTTGGATTAAGCCCTGCCTTGGGAGCATTTGTGGCAGGGGTAGTGCTAGCAAATAGCGAGTACCGGCACGAGCTGGAAAGTTCAATTGATCCGTTCAAAGGTTTGCTGCTTGGGCTTTTCTTTATATCGGTTGGTACATCTATTGATTTTCAGCTAATTATAGCCAAGCCACTGACCATCCTGGGATTGGTAGGAGGATTGATGTTATTTAAAACGGTTGTTCTTTTTGCATTGGGCAGAATTTTTAAAGTCCGTAATGCACAGAATTTTATTTTTAGTTTCGGATTAAGCCAGATTGGTGAGTTTGCCTTCGTTTTATTAAGCTTTTCTGCACAGCAGGGAGTTTTAAGCAAAGAAATAACAGATACGATGATGGCTGTTGTTGCAATTAGCATGGCTTTTACCCCACTGGTTATGATGCTGAACGAAAAACTGATTTTGCCACGTTTGTGTGCAATGGGGGAGGTAACAGAAGTGCAGAAGGTAAGTGATGTGGAAGATGAGGACAATCCGGTGATCATTGCGGGTTACGGGCATTTTGGAAATACGATCGGCAGGTTTTTAAGGGCTAATAATGTAACAGCTACCGTATTGGACAATGACAGTGATAATGTTGATTTTCTGCGCCGCATGGGTTTAAAGGTGTATTATGGAGATGCAACCCGTTATGAATTGCTGGAAATTGCAGGAGCAAATAAAGCCCAGATTATCATTATTGCTATCAGCGACGAAGAAAAAAGGCTGGAAATGATCGAAACGATTAAGAAACATTTTCCAAACCTGTATATTCTGGTTCGTTCTACCAACCGGAATGATGCCTATGACCTGATGAACGCAGGTATGATGCATATTTACCGCGAAACATTTGATACCAGTTTGCGTGTAGGCATTGATGCGCTAAAACTTTTAGGACATCGTGCACATGAGGCAACGCGTTCGGCCAAAACTTTTTTTATACATGATGAAAGAACGCTGAAACATCTTTCAAAAATCAGGAATGATGAGGAATATGTCAATGCTGCCCGTGAACACATTGAGGAACTTGAACTGATTATGCAGGCCGACAGGGATGCGGTAAATCTGCGTGCTCTGGAAGGCTGGGATCGGAAAGAGGAAGTTCAGGGGTGAAAGGAAGAATGGAAAAGGTTAAGGGCGAAAAGGTTAAGGGGAAAGGGCTTTTGAATATGGAAAATTTGGATGTTATGAGAATCAGTCTTAAAGATAATAAAGCTGTATTTGGAGTAAAAGACCAATCGTTGCGATTGATTTATGCATTGGAATCTGGAATTCTGAATGTACTTGGAAGAGAAAAAAAAGGTAAATGAGAGAAAATGGAGTTTCATTATGTACGTATGGGCAGTTACAAATGACTATTAATAACTCATTTTTAATTAAAAAATGATGTGTGAAATTGTGCTTAATTGATATTAGTTACTTATGCTGATTTTTTAAGTCTAATGAAACTCAATTAATTACATCCATATGGGGCATTCAACTAGATTTTCATTGTTTATAATATCTATTTTTTTGATTTTAAGTTTGATCATGTGGTATTTATGGGAGTATGGTAATAAAGATCAAACTGATTCTTATGTTGCAAAATGGATTAAGGCCATTTTAATTTCAACTTCTTCAGGATTGTTTTTTTATATGTTTGCTGAAAAGTACAATATAAAAGAAAATATGACTCCTAATATGTTTAAAGCCATCGGATTGACCCTTTTTGCATATGGAAGCTGGTTTCTGGCAGGTTTAGGCTATTTATTATTATTATTAATGCTTTTAACGGATTATGTACGTTATAAATCAAATTAATATTAATGACTCATTCGTTTTGATCAGTCATATCAACTGTGGATCTCTTGTTATTAATCTTAAACTTTTATAATTGTCGAAATCTAAAAAATGAAAGTATACCCACATACATCCCTCCAATACTAGCAACTAGCCCATAAACCAGCGGCGGATATTCGGTCTTGTAATAAACACATAATAGCCATACAACCAACCCGGCAATCATGGCAAGAATACATCCGGTCTGATTGGCCCTTTTTAAATACAAACCTGCTGCAAGCGGAACAAACAGAGAAACCAGGCTGAATGCAGAGGATTCGGCAACAAGGTCAAAAATACTTTCGCTTCGTGATGCCATAAAAATACAGATAACGGTAATCCCGATAATACTGATCCGGATAATCCGCAGCAGCTGTTTGTCGGTAAGTTCCGGGCGAAAAAATTTGATCACATTCTCGCCAAATACGGCCGCGGGTGCCATAATTGCACTACTGGTTGTACTTAATATCGCAGAAACCAAAGCACCAAAAAAGATAATTTGAAGAGGTAAACCCATGTGCATCAATACCATATTCGGAATGATCATTTGTTTGTCTCCACCAATTTGCGCTGGATATAAATGATGTCCGCAAAGCCCGATAAACAGGGGCAGCAGTGCAATGGTAAAATACATAACAGAAGAAAGTAACGTTGCTTTTACCGAAACATCTGCGGATTTGGCTGACATGACCCTTTGAAATACATCCTGTTGCGGAATTGATCCCAGGCCAATTGTAATCCAGGCAGCAAAATATTCCACATAGTTCTTGAATGATAGTTTGGGATAAAACCGGAAGAAGTCTTTGGGTGCTGCTTTAATTAAGGGAGTAAAACCTCCTACTTTTATGTATAAAACAATTGCGACAATCAGCAGGCCGAGAATAATCATAATAGTCTGAAGAAAATCAGTAATTGAAATAGACCACATTCCTCCCCAGATCGTATAAAAAACCACAACAACAGAACTTAATAAAATACATTCTGTTAACTCCCAGCCTAACACCACCTTCAGCACGATACCCATTGCAAGCAATTGTGCCGCAATCCAGCTAAAATAGGAAGGAATAAGTAAACTTGCTGACAAAAGCTCTGAGGTTCGCCCGTAACGTATCCTGAAAAAATCACAAAAAGTGATAATGTTCATTTTATAAAATCGCCGGGCAAAAAACACTCCGATCAGAAACAGACAAAGCGATGCCCCGAACGGATCTTCAATCACTCCTAACAAGCCATGTTCGAGAAATTCAGAGGGAGAACCCATGATGGTTTCGGAACCAAACCAGGTTGCAAATGTTGCTGATGCAGCGAGTATAAGCGGGAGCCGTCTTCCTGCCAATACAAAATCTGCGGTCGTGGATATTCTGCGTGATGCCCAAAGGCCTATTCCCAAATTTGATAGTAAATATACTATGATGGAGAAAGCCAGCATTTCGGGCGGAGTGATTTTGGACAGATGATTTTACAAACAAATAGGTCTAAAATTAATATTACAAAGATTAGGGAGAAAAACGATAGCTGACGTAAAAAATTCAAATATTTTATTAAAAAAATACGGCTGAAAAATCAAGTTTATTTCATCTTTCAGCCGTATTAAAAATATGACTCTACTTATCTGCCTCTGTTACTGCGACCGTTATGGCCATATTGCCTGTGGCTTTGGCGGTAAAATTTCTGTTGCTTCTGCGTTCGTTGTAATGTCTTGACCTGCCGTAGTTCCTGTATATCTGACGTGGCGGAGTTGGCCTTACTATAACTCGTGGCGGTGGCCCGTAATGATATCCATAGCCCGGCCTGTATCCGTAATCATAACCCGGGCCATATGATCTGTATGCACAGGAAGAGATGGTTAATGTTAATATCAGTACTCCGATTATTGCTGTTCCTATTCTGCTTTTTCTCATGGCACTTGTTCGTTTTTGATATTATTTAAACGAACCAGTGGAAAGAATAGTGCCGGTTATATTGTTAACGAATGTTTATGCACATATCGACAAACCGAGTTATCCACAGATTTCAAAATACGTAAAAGTAAGCTAAGGTGCTGGAAATACGGAATATCTGTAACTATTAACAAGTTATCAACAACGCAATTGTGGATAATGTGGATAACTTGTTAATAACTCACAAATAGTCTTAAGCTTCCACATCATATATCACAACCTTACTCCAAAGATGTGCACAGTCTGCAACGAACTTTGTGTGCAATGGATGAACCTGGTACACATCATGTGCAGCTTCATCAGCAAAAATTAAAATTTCGGCAAAATCATATGTTGCATCAATAACCGGCCTGCGTGTAGAAGCCGGTGTACCGATATAAACTGATTCGATGGATTCAATTGCTTCAAGCGTTTTTATTCCTGCAAGAAGTGCTTTTTGTGCCTCTTCGTTGTCTTTTTCTTTCAGCCAAAAAAATACGTTGTGTACGAACATGTGTATTGAATTAAGAGTTAAAAATTAAGAGTTATAAATTGTGTTCCGGAAAATGTTGTTCCTGAATGCCTTCGCTTACTTTTTCTGTAAAAGCCTTTTCAAGTTTAAAAGAGAATGTCGTTCCTTTTTCGGGCTTAGACATCACTGCTATTTTTGTGTCATGCGCATTAATAATGTGTTTGACAATGGCAAGTCCCAGCCCTGTTCCGCCCCGTTCTTTCGACCTGCTTTTGTCCACCCGGTAAAATCTTTCAAAAATACGGTTCAAATGTTCCTGCGCAATACCAGGCCCATTGTCCCGGATTGCAATTTCGACATATTTTTTACCTTCGTTGAAGTGCACAATTACTTTACCATCTTCATTTCCGTACTTAATGGCATTTTCTATCAGGTTTAGCAATACCTGTTCAATCCGGTCTGCATCGGCTTTTACCCACACTTCCGCCAAATCGTCCGGTTTCACTTTTAATGTGATATTCCTGTCAGAAGCAATATTTTCCAGTCTCCCGAATATATTCAGCGTGAGCAGCCGAATATCGACAGGAGCAATATTCATTTTTATATCGCCCGTTTCCATTTGCGACAGAACCAGCAGGTCTTTTACCAATACATCCAGGCTATCCAGGTTTCTGGCAGCTTTTCTCAGGAACCGCTCACGTACGTTTTCATCATCCATGGCTCCGTCCAGTAACGTGTGGATAAAACCCTGAGCTGCAAAAATAGGGGTTTTAAATTCGTGCGACACATCGGCTAAAAATTCACGACGGAACAATTCCAGTCTTTTCAGCTCATCTATTTCCTTTTGTTTTTTAGTGACGTAGACAAATATCTCGTCATTGATAGTCTTTAAGGGATTGGATTCCAGAATGAGCTTTTTACGTGGAGTTATATTGAAATCCTTCATTTTAAGCTTGTGAATAGTCCGGTACATTTTATTCACTTCCCTGAAAACAAGAATATCTACCGTGTAATAAACCAGAAAAAATGAGGATATAAAGGCAGAAAGAGCAGATACGAATAACATCCCTGTTGTTACGCCATCTACAAAAGCTAAAAAAGTAGTTGAAATGAGCGAAATAAGAAAGGCCAGGATAATGGCAATGAAACGAGGACTTAATGACATGGTAAGTGAGCTCTTGGCTTTTAACGTTAAGCCTTTATTTATAGTTTTTTATTCAGGAACCTGTTTGAGTCAGGTTTGTAATTAACCCATAAAGTTAATAATCTGTGAGCAAGAAAACGCTGTTTATTTCGCAGGGCTTTATTGTTAACAGTAACGTAACACAGGATTTCATTTTTTTATATTACAATTGTAACGAAATTAAACCAAAAAGGAGGACGGTAAAAACCTATCCTCCTTTCTTCCATCAATTTTTCTTCTTTTAAAAACCTCCTCTGTATTTGTAAGTGCTCGAAACTTTGTCAATTGCCACAATATAAGCCGCAATCCGAAGAGAAACTTTATATCTTAAAGATGTTTCGTAAACTTTATCAAATGAATCTTTCATGATACGGTCGGTCCTGCGGTTTACGCGTTCCAGGGTCCATTTATAACCAATACGGTTCTGTACCCATTCGAAATAAGAAACGGTCACTCCGCCGGCATTGGCCAGAATATCCGGAACTACCATGATACCTTTGTCATTGATAATATCGTCAGCCTTGAAAGAAGTTGGGCCATTGGCACCTTCCACAATCATTTTGGCCTGAATACTCTCAACATTCCTTCTGGTGATCACATCTTCTTTCGCGGCAGGCACCAAAACATCAACCGGGATTGTAAATATTTCATCACCTGAAATTAGCTCTGCTCCCGTAAATCCTTCCAGCGAACCTTTATTATTGTCGCGGTAGGCAACAGCAGCAGCTATATCAATTCCCTTATCATTGTAGTACGCACCAGAAATATCACTGATTGCATGAATGGCCACGCCACGTTCTCTTAGAAGTAAAGCTGCGTGTGAACCAACATTCCCAAATCCCTGAACAACAGCTGTTGCCCGGTAAGGATTAATGCGAAGTTTTTCCATACCAGCCAAAGCTGATACCATTACACCACGCCCGGTAGCCTCAGTCCGCCCGAGCGAACCTCCTAAAACCAATGGTTTTCCGGTAACAACGGCAGGAATTGTCATCCCTTTTGACTTGGAATATTCATCCATCAGCCAAGCCATTTCGCGCGGGCCGGTTCCCATGTCCGGTGCAGGAATATCCTGGTCCGGTCCAAAAACATCCAGCATAGCTGTCGTGTAAGCTCGCATCAAACGCTCAATTTCTCCGGCCGACATTTCTCTTGGATTACATGCAACTCCACCCTTTGCACCTCCATAAGGAATATCTACCACAGCACACTTCCAGGTCATCCATGCAGCCAGAGCACGGACTTCATCCAGATTAACACCCGGATCAAAACGGATACCACCTTTACTTGGTCCAAGAATAGTGGAGTGGATTACGCGGTAACCTTCAAAAGTTCTGATCTCACCTGAATCCATTGTGACCGGCAAACCTACAATTACCTGTTTACGAGGAACTTTCAGGATGTGGTACATTTCGTCTGAAATCCCCAAAAGCTCTACTGCTTTATCAAATCGCTGCATCATGGACTCCAGCGGATTCTCTTTATCCTTGATTGGAGCAGGTTCTATATATGACATTTTACTTTTTGTTAAAAGTCTGATTTTAAGTGTGTTAATGAAATACTAATGTAAATCAGTGTAAACTTACATCATTTGCATTAATAAAAACAAAAAACCAATTTTTCTTGAAATAGTATAAAAATCAGAAGAAAGTAGATTGTTTTATGGTATTAATGAAGTTTGAAATGAATCAAATGCATTGAGGCAATAACCCAAATTTGTTGGAAGATTTTGCGATTTTCCTGGAATGAAAAAAAGAGAAGAAATTGTAAAGAAATTTATGGGAAAAGAAGGAGATTGATATTGAAGGTTTCACGCAAAGCAGGAAAGATAAGAGCAAAGGACGCAAAGAATTTAACCTTTGCGTCCTTTGCCGTTTTACTTTTTTTACTTTGCGTGAAAGATTAAGTTAATCCCAATTCCCTCAAAAACCCTTCCCTGTAATTACTACCAATCGGTATCTCCGTTTTATTCACAAACAAACGATTTCCTTCAATATGATCGATTTTAGACTTATTAACTATGAAAGAACGGTGTATTCGCAGGAAAAGCGATTTGGGTAATAACTCTTCGAAACTGGAAAAAGTCATTGCAGGTTGCAAAGTGTTTTGGGGAGTTACGATTTTGGTGTAGTTGCCGCTGGCTTCGGCATATAGCAAATCCTGATGCAGGATTTTGAAAATTTTACCATCTGTTTTTATAAAAATGTAATCTTCAATCCTGTTTTCAGGATTTTCAATCGTTGCTGCGGGTGGAATCTGTAACCTTTCCAAAGCCTTGTCGACTGCCACAATGAAACGTTCTAACGAGAAAGGTTTTAGCAAATAATCACAGGCTGAAAGTTCAAAAGCGTCCAGCGCGTACTCCTTATAGGCTGTTGTGAAAATCACCTGTGGCGGGTTTCGTAAAGTTTTCAGGAAGGTAACACCATCCATAACCGGCATGTTGATGTCCAGAAATAGAATATCCACTTTTTGCTGATTCAAAATAGCTTTGGCTTCCAATGCATTTCCACTGGAAGCCACGATGTTTAAATAAGGTAAATGCCCGCAGTAGGTTTTTATAATTTCCCGGGCTATTGGTTCGTCGTCTACGATCAGGCAGTTGAATTTCATTATGGCTGTTAGCTTTGAGCTATTGGCTGTTAGCTCGGTTGTATGTCAAATAAGGTTATTCTGTAATCCGCCAACTTCCATTCTCCTCTCATTCTTCCTCCATTCTCCTTATTTTATTTTTAATCGAAGATTTACGATATAACTTGTCTCTTCATTTTCGATTTCGAGTTCGTGTTGTTTTGGATAAAGCAAATGGAGTCTTTTATTAACATTGACCAAGCCAAATCCACTGCTTTTATTGATAATACTACTTTCCTGAGCAGCTTTATTTTGCGAATTTTTAATGTAAAACAATACGGAGTTTCCCCATATCTTCAAAGACATATCAATGTAAATCTTGTCGTCCGCTGTATTCTTCGAGTGTTTAAAAGCATTTTCAATGAAGACGATTAAAACCATTGGAGCGATTTTGATCGAGGAATCACTTATTTTCTCAATGTTAGTTGTTAATTCCAATCTGTCACCGATTCGTATTTTCTCAAATTCAATATAGTTTTCAATATAGGCGAGTTCTTCATTTAGCGGAACATAAATTTCATTTGAATTATAAACCGAATAGCGCAGTAAGTCCGACAATCTCAGCAAAAGCGGTGGTATTTTTTCGTGTTGTGTAATCGATAATCCGTATAAATTATTGAGTGTATTAAATAAAAAATGCGGACTTAGCTGGGATTGAAGCAAATGCAACTCACTTTGAGATTGTGCGGCGTCCGTTTGTGCTTCTTTTAATTTATTTTGTCCGATTGAACGGGCCAGTTTAACAAATATTCCTAATGCCACGCTCGCAGCCAGAAACGGCAGCCAATACATAAGCAAATTGAGTGCGGGACGGTTGACGAAAGGGCGGTCACCATGGTTAAAAATCCAGCCAATACAAGCAAGAATACTTACTCCAATACCGGTTAACAGTTCGTAAGATACGGGAACACTGCGATCGAGCCAGATTTGCCCCAAATGCCTGCCAAAGAAAACGCTTGCCAGAAAAAATGCAGTCCCTATTGTCGCCACAATTTCTACTTCACCCACACCAACAGCTTCCGCATAAAAACTTATGGCGAACCACATCGAGAAAGCAGCAACTCCTGTTAGAATTGTGTACAACCCTAATTTGAAATCACTCTCGTCTATTCCTTTTACTTTGATCATCTCTTTTTTAGTTGCCCTTGTTGATTGGCAAAAGTGATTTTTTATATCCATTACTATAAAATAAGATGGCGAACGATGGGAAATTCGTGCTGTAAAGGGTCAGATTAATGACCAAACTTTTCGACACCTTAAAACAACATTCTGTCAGTGATTTGGGAAGTTACGACACTATTATTTCTTATGGCAATGCTGGCTGCCAATATTTGCCTCATTAGAAGCTAACAGCACAAAAAGTAAAAGCCATGAAAAAGTTAATCAATGTTCTAATTTTTGCATTCCTTACCAATATGATTTATGCCCAAACGGTAAATAAAACCATTTCGGGAGTTGTGAAAGATACCGGAAACGAAGTGTTGCCAGGATCGACTATCCGTTTGCTTAAAGCCAGCGATTCTACAATGGTAAAAGGCGAAATAACTGATGGGAACGGGAAATTTCAATTTAGCAATTTGGAAAACAGCACTTATTTACTTGACATTACTTCAATGGGACAAAAGAGGTTTGTCAGCGTTCCACTCACGATCAGCGATGTCCAGTCTACTATTTCGTTACCAGTAATTATTTTGCTGCCTGCTAAAACTGTCGAATTAAAGGAACTGACGGTAAAAGCGAAAAAGCCCTTAATTGAACAGGAAATAGATAAAACGATCGTAAATGTAGAATCTATGATCAGCAGCGCAACGAGTAATACGATGGAAGTCTTGGAAAAAACGCCTGGTATTTCCGTGAATAATAACGGAGAGATAAGTCTGAACGGTAAAAGTGGTGTGATGGTTTTGATCGACGGAAGAAGCACTTACATGTCGGGACAAGATCTGGCCGCGTACCTGAAATCACTTCCTGGCGGACTTCTGGATAAAATTGAATTGATCGATAATCCATCCGCAAGATATGATGCGGCTGGAAATGCGGTAATCAATATTCGTTTGAAAAAGAATAAAATAGGAGGACTGACGGGAAGTGTTTCAACGGGTATAACGCAAGGGAAATATGCAAGAAACAACGATGCGCTGAACCTGAATTATAACCGTAAGAAGGTTAATGTGTTTGCAAATTTGGGCTATAATTATGAGAAGAATTACGCACTTGATATTTACAACCGAAGATTTTACAACGCATCTTCGGAATTGGTTTCGAGAGTGGATTTGGTCAACGATCAGGTTTATAAAAACAAAAGTATCAACGTGAATTTTGGCCTCGATTTCGCTGCGACGCCGAAAACCACATACGGGGTAATTTTTAATTTGAACAAGACAAATAGAAATGGAGTCTTTGAATATGATAGTAAAAACTACGATTCAAGTAATTCGTTAGAACTTATCGGTTCGGGAAGTACAATTGGTGGCGACAAAAGAACCAATACTGGAATAAATCTGAATATGCTTCACAAGTTGAATAACTATGGGCGAGAACTTTCTGTTGATGTCAATTATCTTCATTATTTGTCCAAAGGACATCAAACGTTGAGAAATCTTTCTTTTGAGCCAAATGGAGCATTAATTAGCAGAAGTGATTTTATATATCTCATTCCTTCCGACATTAATATTTACACGGCCAAAGCCGATTATGTTCATCCATTTAAAAACAAAGGAAAACTGGAAACCGGCTTTAAATCCAGTGTGATCAATAATGATAATGTGTTTGACTATTACAAAATAACAGATGGTTTTCAGGTAATTGACAATGCGAATTCCAATCATTTTAAGTACAAAGAAAATATCAATGCGGTCTATATTAACGGGCAAAAATCATGGAGAAGATTTGGAGCGCAATTGGGTCTGCGGGTGGAAAATACGCATATTAATGGTAATCAGTTGGGTAATGAAGAAGTAGAAGGTTCTGAATTTACCAAAAACTATACTGGCTTATTCCCAAGCGCTTTTGTAAGTTACAAGTTAGATGATAAGGGCAAAAATACGTTTGTTTTAATGGCGGTTAGAAGGATAAGCCGACCGAATTATCAGTTGCTGAATCCGTTTTTGTTCCAAAGAGATCAATATACTTACAGTTCAGGAAATCCGGATATCAATCCGCAGTACCAAAACAGGCTGGAACTCAAATATCAGCACAAGCAAGTCCTGAATATGGGATTGAGTTACAATAAGTTTACGAATTCCATTTTTCCTACAACCAAAACCATAGACAGTATATTTATCAATCGCCCCGATAATATAAAAGGTGGCTACATGGTGCTTTTGAATACAACTGTAAACACTTCTGTAACCAAATGGTGGTATACAAATACAACTTTAAGACTTTCCAGAATAGGACTAAGAGGAATTGTTTACGGAGAACAACTTCGTTTTGACACCAATATGGCAAGGCTTGAACTTAATAACTACTTTACTTTGAGCAAAACCGTGAGTGCGGAGTTTGGTGGTTATTACGCAAGCCGTGATTTCAGCGGGCAAGCTGTGACCAGCGGAATGTACATTCTCAATGCTTCAATTCAAAAGAAAATCTGGGATGGAAAGGGCAGTATTCGTTTGTCTGCCAATGACCTATTCCATTCCTGGGTTTACCATAACAAATCAATCAGCCTGATCCAATCGGATTATCTTCAAACCAATAAAACGGATACGCAACGGATTGGTGTTGCTTTTACCTACCGCTTTGGAAAGGACACTTTTGCGCGGAAACGTAAGCATAATGATAATGCCTCGGATGATGAAAAGGGGAGGCTTTGAAGGGAGGAGTCATGTTAAGAAGTTAAAGTAGTTAGGGAAGCTACGGACTTAGAAATGGGAAGTTAGGGCGTTATAGTCTCAGTTGTTTGTGTTCCCATAAGCAACTGTGTATCGTGGTGGGATTTGCTATATAGCATTGTGATGTTCGTTTGTGAGAACACAAACGAAGGTGCGGTGACAAAAAAAGGAAGCCCGTATGAGCTTCCTTTTTTAACTTCTAACTTGAAATTTTATATTATGCCATCTCTACCTTAGAACCAAATCTTTTACGATCGTTTTCTTCCAGATAGATTTTCCGCATACGCATGCTGTTTGGAGTTACTTCCAGATATTCGTCTTTCTGGATATATTCCATCGATTCTTCAAGAGAAAAATTGATTTTCGGAACAATGCGCAAACCATCATCAGTACCGGAAGCACGCATGTTGGTCAGTTTTTTCGCTTCCTGTAAGTTTACTACGATATCATTTGGACGGGTATGTTCTCCAATAACCTGACCTGCATAAATTTCTTCACCTGGTTCAACAAAGAAACGTCCGCGATCCTGTAATTTATCAATCGTGTAACCTGTAGCAGGTCCTGTATTTTTTGAGATGATAGAACCACTCAAACGTCCAGGAATTGGTCCGCGGAAAGGCTCAAAGCTTTTGAAACGGTGAGTCATTGTAGCTTCTCCTTGCGTAGCAGTAAGTAAGTTAGAACGAAGACCGATCAATCCACGCGAAGGAATTTCAAATTCCAAATGCTGCAGATCACCTTTTGGTTCCATAATCAAAAGTTCACCTTTACGCTGGCTTGCCAATTCAATTACTTTACCAGAAGAAGACTCAGGAACATCTACAACAAGCGTTTCGATAGGTTCTAAACGTTGTCCGTTTTCATCTTGTTTGAAAAGAACCTGAGGCTGTCCAACCTGTAATTCATAACCTTCACGACGCATCGTTTCGATCAGAACTGACAAGTGGAGAATTCCGCGTCCGAATACTAAAAATTTATCTTCAGTATCAGTTGCTTCAACACGTAATGCAAGATTTTTTTCCGTTTCCTTCATCAAACGGTCACGTAAATGACGCGATGTTACGAATTTACCTTCCTTACCATAGAATGGAGAGTTGTTGATAGTGAACAACATATTCAGTGTTGGTTCGTCAACAGAAATACGTGGAAGTGCTTCCAGGATTTTCAAGATCTGCAAGTGTATCTCCGATTTCGAAATCTTCAATACCGGTTACAGCACAAATATCACCAGCTTCTACTTCAGTTACTTTTACTCTTCCAAGTCCTTCGAAAACCTGAAGTTCTTTTATTTTTACTTTTTTGATAACACCGTCTGCTTTGCAAAGAGACATCGCAGCGCCTTCTTTCAAAGTTCCGCGTAATACACGTCCGATTGCAATACGACCAACAAATGCATTATAGTCAAGTGACGTAATCTGCATCTGAGGCGTTCCCGGGTGGATAATTGCAGCAGGGATTTGCTCAATAATTGTATCCAGCAAATAAGTAATATTGTCAGTTGGAGTTTTCCAGTCAGGGCCCATCCAGCCTTGTTTAGACGAACCATATACGGTTGCGAAATCAAGCTGATCTTCTGTTGCTCCCAAATTGAACATCAAATCAAAAACACTTTCCTGAACTTCTTCAGGGCGGCAGTTTTCTTTATCTACTTTATTTACAACCACGATTGGTTTCAAACCAAGCTGAATCGCTTTTGATAAAACGAAGCGCGTCTGAGGCATCGGGCCTTCAAAAGCATCCACGAGTAACAAAACACCGTCAGCCATTTTAAGTACGCGTTCCACTTCACCGCCAAAGTCGGCGTGACCTGGTGTATCAATTACATTGATTTTGTAATCTTTGTAACGTACTGATACGTTTTTAGATACGATAGTAATTCCACGTTCACGTTCAAGATCATTGTTGTCAAGAATCAGATCGCCAAATTCCTGATTCTCACGAAACAGTTTTGAAGCATGAATGATTTTGTCGACCAATGTCGTTTTGCCGTGGTCAACGTGCGCAATAATTGCGATGTTACGAATGGATTGCATTGTTTTATAGATCAATTGTTTACAGTTGACAGTTTGCTGAAATTGGTTGCCAACTGACTTTACTGCCATGAGACGTTATGATTGTAACGTCGTCAAATAAGGTGCAAAGGTACGGAGTTTTTTCGCTGAATAACAGTATTTTACAATTAATTTATTGTTATCAAGCCAAAAACAATGTATATGCTAAAAGAAGTACAAAAAGTGAAGAAAAATATTAAATAGATACAATTTCAGATTTAGACATTTTATAAAGATTATCAGGATCAAAATCCACACCATTATCCCAGATAAGTGTACCATATGAATCGAGCTGCACCGATTTAAAATAAGTAGGATCTGCCAGTTGACTTATCAATCCGTCATTGATATTTCTATATTTTTCAATTGTTGCCCATAAATCAATTACTCTTACCTCTCCTGTATTAAACAGGCAGTAAATGCGGTAATCCTGAACTGAAACTATTTTTTTAATATAGTGAAGCATATTATTTTAAAGGTTCTATCCTGTTCCAGGATTTAAAATCTTTATTAAGATTTATAAAATTTTCCAACAATTCTTCTTCATGAATAATGGCCCATGCCTGAACTAGTTTTAATTGTTTGGGAGGCAAATATCCTTCTAAAAGTTCAGTACTATGTATTTCTATAATTGCTTTATAATCTTGAAATTCTGCATGAAAATGAGGTGGATTATGATCATCAAAAAACATTTTAATAATTATTCCAAGAAAACGGCTTATTTCTGGCATTCTTTATGGTGAAGTGTATTTTCAAATATACAATTTTAGGAAATACGAAATTAGCTGTTTATATAAAACATTGAAATTGGTCTCAATTTTGCATTCGCAGTATCGTTTAGTTTCTTTGTAGAAATTGTAACTCGCATTTTTTTTAATTCGTTATGAATAAAAACATACTGGCCGGAATATTCCTGTCGATCACCACATTTGCATATGCACAGGATGATGCTACCAAATATGCCGAAAGTATTACCCCCGAAGATTTAAAAAAGCATCTGGTCATTATTGCGGCGGATAGCATGAAAGGCCGTGACACGGGTTCCCCAGGACAAAAAATGGCTGCTGAATATGTACTGAAATATTTTAAGGAATATGGTTTACAGCCCATTGCAGCGGCAGCGGATGGCTCAAAATCTTTTTTGCAAAAATATAATCTGTATAAGCGCGGCTGGGGAGAAGTGTATGTAAAGGCAGGCGGGAAACAATATGAATTCAATAAGGATTTTTATTTAAATGGAATCCTGGATGCTCCGGCTGAAACAAATACGCCTGTAGTACTGGCAGGTTATGGTATTGAAGAACCGGCTTATAACGATTATGCCAATTTGAATGTAACGGGCAAGTCGGTTATTATTTTTGAGGGTGAACCGAAATTGAAAGACGGCAATTATCTGTTAAGCGGCAATGGAGATAAATCCAAATGGAATAGTACAGTTTCATGGCAGAACAAGGTTAAACTGGCATTAGAAAAAGGCGCAAAACATGTCTTTATTATTAGTGAAAAAACGGGAGAGGATTTTGACAAAGAAATACGCCAGCGTGCCGTAATGGCCAGAAGGTTTAGTTCGCCAACATTAAAGCCCGTTAAGGAATCTTCAAATAATATAGCGTCGTTTGTTTTATCTGCTGAAATGGCCGCACAAATATTGAATACTTCGGTTCAAAAGCTTACAAAGGAAAAAGATGAAATAGGAAAAACGAAAAAACCTTTGTCAAAGAGCCTGTCGGGAGAAGCGACATTTAAAGCTGAAAGAACCAATGAGATCATTGAAACTGAAAATGTAGCAGCTTACATGGAAGGCTCGGATAAAAAGGACGAGGTTTTGGTAATCAGTGCGCATTTGGACCATATCGGAATTTCACCGAACGGAGAAATTAACAATGGAGCGGATGATGATGGTTCGGGAACTGTTTCACTTCTGGAACTGGCAGAAGCATTCAGCAAAGCAAAAGCAGATGGAAAAGGCCCAAGAAGAAGTATTTTATTTCTGAATGTAACCGGTGAAGAAAAAGGATTATTCGGTTCAGAATATTATTCGGAAAATCCTTTATTGCCGCTGAAAAATACGGTTGCTGACCTGAATATAGATATGATCGGCCGTGTGGACGAAGCGCATAAAAACGATCCTAAATATGTGTATGTCATAGGTGCTGATAAATTATCTTCCCAATTGCATGCGATCAGTGAGGAAGCGAATAAAAAATATGTCAATTATAAACTGGATTACACTTTTAACGACCCCAAAGATCCGAACCGTTTTTACTATCGCTCAGATCATTACAATTTCGCTAAGGTGGGCATACCGGTCATATTTTATTTTACAGGTGTACACGAAGATTATCACCGTCCCGGCGATGATGTGGAAAAAATTATGTTCGATAAACAGGCACCTATTGTAAAGCTTGTTTTTCATACTGCCTGGGAACTGGCAAACCGGGAAGAAAGAATTGTTGTGGACAGTCATAAAGAATAGACGAAGCGGGCCTGGCCTGAAAGGCTTAAATATCTCTGCCCGGGGTATAATCCTGGGAAAATGGGAATTTGTTTTTAATATCAATATGTTGATTATGAAAAAGTTGTTTTTGGTTCTGGCATTGCTTTTTTCTGTATTTATAGCAAAGGCTCAGGCTCCGGTGGAAAGTTCTTTGCTTTGGGAAATTAAAGCTCCGAACCAATCAAAACCTTCTTATCTGTTTGGCACCATACATTTAATATGTCCTGCGGATTTTTCTCTTAGTGACTCGTTGAAATTAGCCATTTCTAAAACTGAGCAGGTTGCTCTTGAGGTTGACATGGACGATCCCAATATGATGGCGGCCATGATGAAATCCATGAATATGAGTGATGGGAATGAACTTAAAAAACTTGTTACAGAAGCCGAGTATAATAAACTGAGCCAGTTTTACAAAGATTCTGTCGGGGTTGGTTTAGCTATGTTTGAAAGAGTAAAACCGTTTGTATTGATGGGGCCGCTTTTTAATGCAGTTCTGGCTTGTCAGCCTCAGTCTTATGAAATGTCGCTGGTAGAACTTGCGAAAAAACAAAAGGCAGAAGTCATTGGCCTGGAAACGATTGACGAGCAAATGGCACTTTTCGATTCTGTTCCATATAAAGATCAGATGAAAATTATCATGACTATGATTGACAGTCTTCCGCAGGCAAGGGAAGAATTCAAAGGATTAATAAAAATGTATAAAACGCAGAATGTTAATGATTTATACAAATTAACATTAAAAAGTGAGTTCGGTTTGGAAGGGAATGAGGAAGTTTTGTTGTTTGCAAGAAATCAAAAATGGATTGGCCGGATTCAAAAGATCATAGCGGAAAAGCCAACATTCTTCGCAGTAGGAGCAGCACATCTTGGAGGTGAAAGGGGCGTCATTGCGTTGTTGAGAAAAGAAGGATATATGGTGCGGGCAATTAAGTAAGGGAGAAAGGAAATAAAGTTTTTTTGCAAATTATAAAAGAAGGGCAGAGAGTGCAGAGACGATTTTACTTTGCATACTCTGCCCCTTTCTTTACTACCTTTCGTGAAACCTTTATTTTTTTCTCAGAAAGCAGAAATCCAATTTGTCAGCCATTCAGGTTTAAAGAATAACGCAATTACCAGAGCTACTATCAACCCTGCAAGCACGTTGCTCAATATTGCCTTGGATATTGGATTTGCCTTGCTTTCAGATTTAATATTTTTGAAAAAAAGCAGATAAGGAAGTCTGAGATAATACGCCAGCGAAATGGCTGCATTGAGAATCCCGCCAATCAATAACCAAAGCATCCAGGAGAACTGCTGCTGTTGATAACTATCCCATAGAGATGAGAAAATCAAAAGCTTTGATGTAAATCCGACGGTTGGCGGTAATCCTGCGAGTGCTATCATTACCATGGTCAAAGCACCGGAAAGCCAGATATATTTTTTGCCCAACCCTTCATAATCTTCCAGTCCGGTATTGGATTGAGGTATTAACAAGTCAATCAGAAAGAAAGCTGCCATGTTGATAATAAGATAAGAAGCAGTGTAGAAAACAGCTGTTTCAAACCCAAACCTGCTATATGCCGCAATCCCAACCAACAGATATCCCGCCTGTGCAATGGATGAATAAGCTAATAACCGGCGGGCATTGGATTGCCATAAAGCCGCCACATTGCCAATTGTAATGCTGATTAATGCTATTCCTCCAAGTACAGGAAAATACTGTGCGGGCAATATACTTGCCAAACGCATGAGCACCAATACAACAGCGGCTTTTGGTGCAACCGATAAAAAAGATACCAGCGGAGTAGGAGCTGCTTCATATACATCGGGCGTCCAGACGTGGAAAGGAACCAGCGAAAGCTTAAAAAGCAGTCCCGAAAGAGTGAGTACAATGGCTACCGTTATGACCAATCCTGAATTATTCAGTAATCCGGCTGTCATATGCTGGCTTGTAATATCCATAGTGCCTGTTAACCCATAGATTAGTGAAATTCCATAGAGCATTACAGCAGAGCTTGCTGCACCAAAAAGTAAATATTTAATACCTCCTTCTGCTGCCTTTTTGTAAGGCGAAATAGCAACCAAAAGATATGAGCTGATAGAGATCAGTTCCAGGGAAAGGTAAATTGTCAGTAAATGTGTGGACATGGTTAGCAAAAACAAACCAGCCACGGAAGAAATAAGCAAAGCATTAAATTCCGGTGGGAAATCATAACGAAGGATTCGTACATGGATGAGCGTAAATATCCATGCGGCGGTAATAAGCAGTTTAAAAAAAACTGCCTGATGATCCAGAAACAAAAGCGGATGAAAGCGGAAAGATGGTTCTTCGTTCCACTGGACAAGTACCATCATCAATGTAATGATACTTCCGGCAATAGCAATCCTGTGCAACCAGGTGGATATTTCTTCTTTTTTCACCCATTTTATCAGGAGTAACTCTGCCAGAAGAAATAAACAAAAGAATGAGCCAAGGAAAATTTCAGGAGCAATTCCTGCCAGGCTTTGGCGTATATGTATGAGCTGTTCGTTAATATCCAATTGAGCAGGTACAATTTTTTAGGCAAAAGTACATAAAGATGGTAGGGATTCTAGGAGGTTAAATAGAATTAAAAGGCATATCTATTCAATTTTAACTAACTTTTCCTGCCAATTACTTTCAATTGTTAAATTAAACAGGTCTTATCATGAATTATTTATCAAGGATTCTATGCCTTTCAGCCTTTTTTTTAGGAAACGAAATTATGGCTCAGGATTCAACCGGTTTATCCGGCACACCCTATCAGGAAGTTCAGTCAAATGTTTCTCCCTATTTGTTCAAAGAATGGTATTCGGGCACTGTTCGAACCGACGATGATAATGTTCATGACGGTGTGTTGCTCCGTTATGATATTGTAAAAGATGAGCTCGAATATAAGGCAGGTTCCAGCCTGTATCGCGTAAAACAAACGGTAAAAGAGTTTACAATTCCAAGCGGCACAGATCTGTATATTTTCAAAAGCGGTTTTCCGGCAACAGAAAATAATAACGGTAAAAGTTTTTACCGTGTTATGTATGATGGGGAAACCAAATTACTGAAACGCTACCAGACCCCGATCAAAATAGAAAAAGCAAATGCAACCAGAGAAATGGAGCCGGATGCAAAGCTTTATATTGTAAAAGGTGATAAAGTAACCCAGGTTTATCTGAAAGACAAAAACAGCTTTTTGAAATTGCTTTCAGACGAGAAAAATAAAATGCAGTATGTGATAAAGGAAGAGCAGCTGGAATTTGACGGAGACGATGATCTGGCCAGGCTTCTGGAAGAATATGACTCGTACAAAGCGGGAAGGGGAGGGAATTAATTTTATCTTTATTCATAACTTTAAACTCGTGATAACCTGTTTAGCAACCTGACCGATTGGTATGCCTTACTATTCGTGCAACAGATAGTTTGTAAACTGCGACATTTGCTTTTTATTTGGACATTGTAAAGTAAATTTTTAGAGTAAGTATGGCTCAATACCGAGGAACCGGAATCGATAGTAACCAAATGAATGCAGTTGTAATTACCCGGCCCGGTGCTCCCGAAGTATTGCAGTTACAAAAAAGGCTGCGGCCTCAGCCAAAAGAAAACGAAGTGCTGATCAGGATTTATGCGGCAGGAGTGAACCGGCCGGATGTGTTTCAGCGTAAGGGATCTTATCCGCCGCCGCCTGGTGTGTCCAGAGATATTCCCGGATTGGAAATTGCCGGAATCATCGAAAAATGCGGAGTTGCCGTTACCAACCTG
Source organism: Dyadobacter sp. NIV53 (assembly GCF_019711195.1). Taxonomy (NCBI): domain Bacteria; kingdom Pseudomonadati; phylum Bacteroidota; class Cytophagia; order Cytophagales; family Spirosomataceae; genus Dyadobacter; species Dyadobacter sp. NIV53. The sequence continues at coordinate 3,314,150 of NZ_CP081299.1, read as the reverse complement.
AAAAAGGGAGATGCGGTTTGTGCACTTTTGTCTGGAGGCGGTTATGCTGAATTTGCAGCAGTAAATGCGGGACAATGCCTTCCTATCCCGCATGGTTTTGACTTTATTCAGGCTGCATCACTGCCTGAAACCGTATTCACTGTTTGGCATAATGTATTTCAACGGGGTGGTTTGAAAGAAAATGAGCACTTTCTTGTGCACGGAGGCGGAAGTGGGATTGGAATTACGGCCATCCAGCTTGCGAAAGCATTTGGTGCCAAAGTATTTGCTACGGCCGGAACTGATGAAAAGTGTGCCGAATGCGTAGTAATTGGTGCTGACCGATGTATCAATTACAAAAATCAAGACTTTGAATATGAGCTGAAAAATGAAGGAGTTGATGTAATTCTGGATATGATCGGTGGTGATTATATATCAAAAAATGTAAGGTTGCTTCGGGAAGATGGAAGGCTAGTCTTCATCAATACGATGAAAGGCAGTAAGCAAAAACCGGGTGATGAACTTGATTTTGGTTTAGTGATGAAAAAAAGGCTGACTATTTCGGGCAGTATGCTGCGTAGCCGGGATGCTCATTTTAAACAAATATTAACGCAGGATATTTGCCGGCATGTTTGGCCGGTATTGGAAGAAGGGAAGTTTAAACCAGTCGTTTTTACACAATTCCCGATGTGTGAAGCCAGTTTGGCACATCAGTTAATGGAAAGCAGCGAACATTTCGGAAAGATTATATTAACTAACACATGGTAAACTTTTGAAAGCGAGCTGTGAACTTTTTACTTTGAACTTTTCAATGTGAATTCAGATCTCCCTACCGGTGCTTTTTAGCATAATGTTCCCGCAGCATATCCTCGCCAAAATCGTTCTTTAAATCCCTTACAACGGAGTGAATGTGATTTCCGCCGTTTTGGGTATTATCAAATTCGATCAGGAATGTAGGGCCATGAATACGGTAATATTGTCCGTGACCCGCACCGATTTCTGCTTGCTGATCGCCCATCCATGCAAAATGGATCTGGTCAAGCCCTGCTTTTTCAAGTTCAGTCCATTGCTGGTTTTTCAGTGTAATGTGGTAACGCTGTAAATATATCCGGATCAGTTTTTTGAAAACAGCCTGTTGTTCTGCATTCATGTCTTTCATCGCCAATCCCTGCATTTTTTCCAGTGAAGCTTTCCGGCTGTTTGCGGTGAAAATTTCATTTGGAGACTCAGTTCCAAGCAATACTGTTTTCAATTGTGCCGCATTCAGGCTATGTAACAATTCGAAGGCAATATCCTGTTCATCTGCCAGAATACGTTTTCCTTTTTGCGGAACTTCCGCCAGAACTTTCCCCGGATTACTGCCCATAAATCCAGGCATAAAGGCAATCTGACCATTCATTGAAGTAAAGTGCAAAGATAAATGATGTCCTTCCACACTCCATCCCCATGGATCATTGCCAGGATTGCCATAGATCAGGAATGCGAAATTTTCAGGATCGCGGTATGTATCATTGGGTGGGCGGTTTTCAACTACGCGTAAAACATTTTCCAGGTCAATGATCGCTTCCGTTTTCTGATATCCTTCCCGGCTCATCATCAAATGTACTATTGCCATGGCAGCCGCACGCTGTTCCGGTTTCATTTTTTTGAGCGTAAGTCCTTTTCTTTCCCGTGGTATATAATGCCAGTCAAAACGTACATTGTTCTCAAAATCAGTAACAGCCACGTTTTTTTGTTCAGGATTTAATGTCTTGATAAAAGTATTTACTGCTGCCGACATTTTTTTTGCAAGCACCTCATCCTTTTCAGTAATGGCATTATTAAAACCACTGGCAAAGCCGGAAGAAATAATAATTGTCAAAAGCAGTACCGATATTAATCGTAACTTTTCCATCATGCAGCTAATTTTGTTTGTCTTAAATAATAAAAACAATGAAGTGGGAAAAGTTACTCTCTGCAAAACGATGGGGAAGTGAAGATAAATATATTGAAGATCAGGCAGAGGCGCGTTCCGAATTTCAACGTGATTATGACAGGCTGATATTTTCTTCCCCTTTTCGCAGATTACAGAACAAAACGCAGGTTTTTCCTTTACCGGGAAGCGTGTTTGTACATAACCGGTTGACACATAGTTTGGAAGTTGCCAGTGTTGGCCGTTCCTTGGGAAGGATTTTTTATAATAAAATAAAAAATGACGAGCCGGGAATTGATGAAAGACTCCCGCTTATCAGTGAAATCGGAAATATAGTTGCTGCCGCTTGTCTGGCGCATGATCTGGGAAATCCGGCCTTTGGCCATTCGGGTGAAGCTGCAATTTCGCATTACTTTACCAATGATAAAGGGCTGGATTATAAAGATAAAGTGACAGAAGCTCAGTGGAAAGATCTAACAAATTTTGAAGGAAATGCCAATGCTTTCCGGATTTTAACGCATCCGTATGCAGGGAAAGGTTATGGCAGTTTTGCCCTTACTTATTCGACACTGGCGTCAATTGCAAAATATCCGTGTGAATCGCTGGCTAATGACAAATCGAAAATTTATACTAAAAAATACGGTTTCTTTCAATCCGAGCAATCAGGGTTTCAGAGAATTGCCACAGATCTCGGATTGGAGAAAGTGGAGAACGATTTGCTAATTTATAAAAGACACCCGATAGTTTATCTGGTAGAGGCGGCAGACGATATTTGTTATAATATTATTGATCTGGAAGATGCACACCGCCTGAAAATCCTGTCTTACAAGGACGTTGAAGAGTTGCTTCTCAGGTTGTGCAATGATCCTGATTTACCTGCGCGATTGGCGGACATTGAAGATGACGATGCGAAGATCAGCCTGCTCAGGGCGAAAGCAATTAATGTACTCATCATGGCCTGCTCGTCGCTGTTTTATAATGAACAGGGAAATATTTTAAATGGTGATTTTAATTTTAGCCTGATTGACCGCATCGACGAACCGTACAGAACGGTAATGAAAGAAATTGAAACGATTTCTGTTAAAAAAATATATAACTATTCGTCTGTTGTACAGATCGAAGTGGCTGGTTATAAGGTGATGGGCGGACTTTTGGAAGAATTTATTCCTGCTTATTTAAACAACAATTCACATTATACGAAAAAGCTGGTAGAGCTGATACCAAAGCAGTTTATAACAAAAAGCACGGATGAATATTCAAGAATTCAGACTGTGCTGGATTTCGTTTCGGGTATGACTGACCTGTATGCAGTGGAATTATTCCGTAAAATAAAGGGTATTTCATTTCCTTCGATCAGCTAGAAAAATAGTATTTTTTTATAACGTTGGTTATGATCCGGTAGAAGTATTTTTTCGGCAGCATGAACTATTTTTTTAAAGATAAAACTTTTTGTAACTTGTTCATCTAATAACCTCAATTCAAAAAGCTTCTTTTGTAATGAATACGCAACAACTGGTATATGCTGGTGAAACGCCGGCAGAGCCATTCTCTTTTACTCCCGACCTGATTTTTATATTTGGTAACAGAGAACTTCTGGAAAAGAGCCAAATACCTGATGAATTACATGAAAAGTATCAGAATGCGGTTTTTTCCGGTTGCTCTACTGCCGGGGAAATTGCAGGGGAGTCTGTTAGCGATAACACCATAGTAGTCACAGGTATAGTGTTTGAGAATACACCCCTTGCCTCGGCTAAAGTTGCCCTTACCGATGTTGATTTTGACAGTATGGAAGCCGGTAAAAAGCTTGTCTCTTTACTTCCGCCGGACGGGCTTAAACATATTTTTGTGGTATCCGATGGTACGAGGGTAAATGGCACTGATCTGGTGAAAGGCATGATTGCAGGACTAGCGCCGACCGTTACTTTAACTGGTGGATTGGCTGGCGACGGGCCTAATTTTACTAAAACGGTAATCCTGGAACCGAACGGGAATGTAGCCACCGAAAGTGTTGCAGCAATTGGCTTTTACGGCGAATCCATTTCAGTTGGATTTGGATCGCGGGGAGGCTGGGATAGTTTCGGGCTGGACAGGACAGTAACCAGATCACATGAAAATGTTCTTTATGAAATTGATGGAGAGCCGGCCCTGGATCTGTATAAATCGTTTCTGGGTGAGAAAGCCAAAAATCTTCCGGCTTCCGCTTTATTATTTCCATTGAGCATGAGGGATAGTGAAGACCGTGCGCCCGTTGTAAGAACAATTTTGGGAATCAGTGAGGAAAATAAAAGCCTGACTTTCGCTGGTGATATTCCCGAAGGATCATTTGTAAGATTAATGAAAGCCAACAACGACCGGTTGATCACAGGAGCAGAAGAGGCTGCCTTTGTGGCACTGGAAGGAACGGAAAGCATGCCCGAATTCGCACTTCTGGTTAGTTGTGTGGGAAGGAAGCTTGTTTTGAAGCAAATTGTAGAGGAAGAAGTGGAGTGCGTCTCAGATGTATTAGGAAAGCCGGCAATAGCAGGTTTTTATTCCTATGGAGAATTGGCTCCTTTTAATAAAAATGCGTTTTGTGAATTACACAACCAAACAATGACAATTACCACTTTCAGGGAAGAATAAAATGCTGTCACCAAACTCAACTGAAATTAATTATCACAGGCTTTTAAAACGTCAGATGCGAAAGTCGCTGCCAGGCGAACTGGCCGATGACCCGCGCATGCTCGAATTTTTAGCCTCAGTAAGCCAGGCCTACACAGAATTTCAGGAAGACCTCGGACGTGTGGAGCATATTCTTGAACAAAGTTCGAACGAATTATTTAAAACAAACAGAGAGCTTAGCCGCATAGCTCAGGAAAAAACGGAAGAAGCGGCATTTAGCAGTAAAAGGCTGGAAGAAGTTGTAAGCAGTATAACAGAAGTGCTCGTTCAGCTCGATATTGATGAAAATATTATTTACCTCAACAACGCCTGGGAAGTAGTAACCGGGTATACCGTTGCTGAAAGCCTGAACAAAAACTGGAGGGATTTCACAATTTCACAGGGAGAAGCTCAAAACCAGATTGCGGCACTGTTTAATTCAGAAAAAAAAATAATAGAAGATACGGTCAGGATTACTACTGCTGACCGAACTGAGAAATGGCTGGCAATATCGCTGAGCCATCATACTTCGTCAGACCAGCAGCATGTAGGTTATATCGGAACTTTTGTAGATGTTTCCGAGCGTGTGGAAGCCGAGAAAAAGCTTAAATCATATATGCATGATCTGGAAAAAATCAATACAGAACTGGATCAGTTTGCTTACGTCGTCAGCCATGATTTAAAAGCTCCCCTGAGAGCCATCAATAATTTATCAGAATGGATTGAAGAAGACATCAGCCATCTGATCGAAGGGGAAACAAAAGACCAGTTTAAATTATTGCGGGGCAGGGTGCATCGCATGGAAAACCTTATCAACGGAATATTGTCCTATTCCAGAGCGGGCAGGATCAAAACGGTTAAGGAAAGGTTTCTGGTTAAAACGGTCGTGGATGACCTTTGTGAGACTTTTGGTATCAAACAAAAGATTCAGTTTGTCATTGAAGGAGATCCCGGCCTTGAGCTTATTTCAGAAAAGATAACATTGGGACAAATTCTTCAGAACCTGATTTCCAATGGAATAAAATACAATGACAAGCCCAATATCATCATCACAATTGGCTGGAAAGACACAGGCTTTAATATTGATTTCTTTGTAAAAGATAATGGCCCGGGTATCAGCCCGGAATTTCATGAGAAAATCTTCATTATTTTTCAAACGCTGCAAGCCAGGGATGAAGTCGAAAGTACCGGTGTGGGGCTCGCAATTGTAAAAAAGATTATTGACGAAAAAGGAGGCGTAATACGGGTGCAGTCAACAATGAACGAAGGCACCGTTTTCTTTTTCTCCTGGCCAAAAGTAGAAATAAAAAATACAGTTAATTGATTATTTCACAAGTACTTACATTTTTAATATAAATTCAAAACCACTAATTCTAACAGTACTACAATGTCCATTTCAAATGCGATTCCCATGAAAATCTTATTGGTTGAAGACGATGAGGTAGATATTATGAATGTAAAGCGTGCATTCAAGAAAAATAATATTTCTAATCCGCTCATAATAGCTCACAACGGTATTGAAGCTCTGGAATTACTTCGTTCGAAAGAAGTTGATGCAGTAAAACCAAAAATTATTCTGCTGGATCTCAACATGCCCAGAATGGGAGGCATCGAGTTCCTTAAAGAAATTCGTAATGATCCTGAATTAAGCGCATTATCTGTTTTTGTGATGACTACCTCTAATGAAGATGGTGACAAAATAGATGCTTTTAATCTGAATGTAGCCGGTTATATATTAAAACCTTTGTCCATGGACAGGTTCATCGCAGCAGTTTCCACTTTAAACAGTTATTGGACACTCTGCGAATACCCAGAATGAATTAATCCGCTCTTCTCCCCAATTTTATGATGCCATTGACTATTTTGTTAGTTGAAGATGACAATTTTGATGCTATGGAATTCCAGCGTGCAATTAAAAAAAGCCAGGTTGAAATTGAAGAGATCAGAATTTATAAATGTGCAGAGGACGCTCTGTTTGCGTTGGAAACATGGCTGCCCGGATGTATATTTCTTGATTATCAGCTACCGAGGACAAATGGTCTGGAGTTGTTAAAAAAATAAAAAGAATGGTACCTCAGCTGCCTGTTGTGGTACTCACTTCACAGGGGGACGAGCGGATTGCAGTGGAAATGATGAAGGCAGGAGCTATGGATTATTTTCCAAAGTCGGAGGTTAATGCGGAAAAGCTCAACAAAACCTTTCATACCATGAATCAAATGCTTGAAATGGAATGGAAAAGGCAGGAGACACAGCAGGAACTAACGAAAAAAGAAGAGTTTATAGACCAGATAGCTCTATTGTCTCCCAATATTATTTATGTTATTGATATAGAAAAATGGATTAATATTTTTCATAACAAACAGATATGGAATATTTTAGGATACACCGATGATGACCTGGTACCGGAAACAGGCAGTGTTTTCCTTAAAATCATCAATGATCAGGACCAGTTAATATTCCGTAAGCACTACCACTACATCAGGCATTGGATAAAAGACGGGGAAGTGATAGAAAAGGAATTTCGCTTAAAGCATAAAAACGGCTCGGAGGTTTGGATTATAACGCGTGAAGTTCCCTTTAAACGGAACAGCAGGGGCGAAGTGCAGGAAGTATTGGGTACGGCCATAGATATCACCAAAAGAAAATTCGATGAAAAAGAACTGATCCGTGCGAAAAAGGATGCAGAAGAAGCATTGCGGATCAAATCTGATTTCCTGTCAACAATGAGCCATGAAATTCGTACACCGATGAATGCTATCATTGGATTTACGGATTTGCTGCTCGAAAACAATTTTACCGGACAGGACCAAAGATACCTTAACACCATTAAGTACTCGGCTGATAACCTGATGGTTATACTGAATGATATTCTTGATTTTTCTAAAATTGAAGCGGGAAAATTCGATCTGGAAAGTTTTGAATTTGATCTGAAAGAAAAACTGGGGCACCTCCAAAACATTTTTGAAGCCAAAGCAAGGGAAAAGAATATAGCTTTGGCATTTAACGTGTCCGACAAGGTTCCAAACTTTCTCATTGGGGATGCTTACCGTCTTAACCAGATACTGGTTAATTTATTAGACAACGCTTTAAAATTTACTGACAAAGGTTTCGTTCGTTTATCAATAAAAGTAGAAAAAGATTTATATGACCAGGTCGACCTGATGATAGAAGTCAGCGATTCGGGCATTGGTATTTCAGAAGATAAGCTTGGTGTCATTTTTGATAGCTTTTCACAGGCGCATCAAAATAACGCGAGCAGATATTTTGGAGGAACAGGTCTTGGCTTAACCATTACCCGTAAAATTACAGAGCTTATGAATGGCTCTATTACAGCCAAAAGCCAGTTGGGCCAAGGTACTACATTTTGTGTGTGTTTGAATTTCAAAAAAAGTATGAAACCAATAGTAAAACCCAGTACAGATATTGCCAAAGATCTTTCACTTCAGGGATATCGTATTCTTGCGGCTGAAGATATACTGGCAAATCAGATATTACTAAAACACTTACTACGCAAATGGGGTGCTGATTTTATCGTGTGTAATAATGGACAGGAGGTATTGGATATACTTGAAAAACAAGAATTTGATATTATTTTAATGGATTTGCAGATGCCCGTTATGGATGGCGTTACTGCAATGAAAATTATACGCAAATCGCTTCCGGCTTATTCACAAATCCCTGCTATTGCCTTTACCGCAGATACTTTTGCGGAAAGCACACCCGAAATTGCCGAATGTCATTTCAATGATTTCGTTACCAAACCTTTTAAGTCAGAAGAACTCATCAAAATCATAACCAAGTATTTGCCTGTAAATTAGCCGTGTTTCCGGGCTGGTTTTCTTCCGCAACGGGAATTTGGATTCATCCTAAACAGGCATTTGAATGTTTTTGTATGAACATGGCTAATTACCTTTGATGGAAAATTCACCATGACCATGACAAGACTTACAATCAATAACAACGGTTCTGTAAAAGTAGACGGCGATTTTGAGATCGTTGATATGCAGGGAAACACCTACGGATTACAAGGCAGAACAGTCGTTTCCATTTGCCGCTGCGGTATGTCCGCAAACAAACCTTTCTGCGACGGAGCTCATAAAGCACATTTCGAACACAATGCTGTTGCATTTGACCTGCCTCCAAAAAAGGCTTAAATTATTTTGATTTTCTGTTTGTTGCATTAACCTCAATAGACAGAAAATCAAAATTTTATTAAGTGAACGAGTAAAGAAAAACTACAGCACCCGGATTTCAATTCATTAAAAAACGAACTGCATTTTCTGCTGATAGTTCGTACTTAACATTTTTTTACATCTTTATTTTCTTCCTGAACCAGTTACTGGTTACATCTATATGCGTCCTATAAGCGTAGGTTTGTTAACACTATCATTCACACTTGTTGTCGTTTATTTTGAAATCAGAACTTCGTATTACGCTTATTATTTTGTCTATCGTAGCAGCTGCATTTTTGCTTACACTTTCGGGTTGCTCCTTTAAAAGGATTTCGAGATCAAAAGATATAGTTTACTTAAAACCGGAAAATGCTACGGGTAAAGTTGAACAGCAGCTTAATATTTTTGCCCCTCACAAGCATCAGAAATTAAACGATGTCCTTATTTTTATTCATGGAGGAAACTGGAACTCCGGAAAAAAATCACAATACAACATCATAGGAAGTCACTGGGCTAAAAAAGGAATAGTATGCGTTATTATTGATTACCCACTTAGTCCTGACGCCAATTACAAGGAAATGGCCATTGCTTCTGCCCAATCTGTGAAGTGGGTAAAAGAGAATATCATTACATATGGAGGAAATCCTGAACGAATATTTATTTCCGGCCATTCTGCAGGTGGTCATCTGGCTGCATTAATTTCCATTGATAATACATACTTTGAAGACTTAGGAATAAAAAATCCGATTGTTGGTACTATCCTGATAGACGCAGCAGGACTGGACATGTATGGTTATCTGATGGAAGAAAAACTGGGGAAAGATCATACGTACCTTAGAACTTTCACTTCTGACCCGAAAATCTGGAAACAAGCCACGCCTCTTTATTATTTGCACAAAAATATGCCTCCGATGCTTATTTATCAGGGTGGCAAAACGTATCCTTCCATTTCAAAAAGCAATGAAAAATTTGTTAAGGCATTAAAGGATTTTGCTCCGGGAACGCCTTACCATATTCTGAAAGGCAAAAAGCATATTCCGATGATTATCCAGTTTTTTAACCCCTGGAATAATCGTTACGATGAGATATTGGATTTTATGAAAGAGGCTGACCGCCACGCGGTAAATTAAGGTGGATTGGGATAGTTGAATAGATCTGGCAGTACCAGGCAGGCTCCGCTAGAAAGTTGCCAAACCTTATATTTCGGCTCGTTTGACCATTGTAAACCAGTTAATAACACTAATTCCATTAGAACGATCTTCTTCCTGATTTCCGGCATAGACAATAAATCCTGACTGTTCTTCACTGAGTTTATTCCAATAAGTCAGACTTTTAAAAAATTCACTGTTTATTGTCCTTCCTGCTTTAATTTCTAAAGGCAGAAGCGAAGTGCCATTGTCAATAATAACGTCTACTTCGTGGCCGGTTTTATCTCTCCAATAGTATAAATTAATCTGCTTTCCGGCATTTGTACGTTTTTTTAATAGTTCTGTAATTACCAGACATTCGAATAAACTGCCTCGCAAAGGGTGTTGTAATAACTGGTTTGTAGTAATAATACCTAATAAAGAACAAACCAGCCCGGTGTCATAAAAATAAACTTTTGGCCGTTTTACAAGAGTTTTATTGAAGTTTTTGTAATGTGGCCTGAGCAAATAGATGATAAAACTACTTTCAAGAATACCTATCCAGGATTGGATGGTTTTCGTATCAACTCCGGTTTCAACAGCCAGAGAGGTAAAATTTAATTCCTGGCCTGTTCTTCCTGCTAAGAGACGAATAAACCGCTCGAATACGATAAGATCAGTAATATTTTTTATCTGACGTACATCTCTGTCAATATACGTGCGAAGGTAATTGGGAAACCAGTCTTCGGGAGGAATATTTAAATCATAAATTGGAGGATATAATCCTTTCAAAATCAGTTCATTTTCATCAGGTGTAGTCTGTTGGTCAGGAAATAATTCGACCGTGCTGAATGGTAACAAATTTAAAATTGCTATTCTGCCAGCCAGACTTTGAGATATATTTTGCTGAAGAAGAAAATTGTTCGAGCCTGTAAGAATAAAGCGGCCAGGTACTGATGATTGATCCAGAACTTCCTGTAAATAAGAAAATAATTCAGGCGTTCTTTGTACTTCATCGAAAATTGCACCATTCTCATACCTCTTTAAAAAGCCTCTGGGATCTTCAATGGCAAACCTTCGCGTATCCGGATTTTCCAATGATAAATAAGTTTTATCCGGAAAAAGTGTTTTTACCAAGGTAGTCTTCCCTGACTGTCTGGGGCCAGTTACAGCAACTGACTTAAATACACTTGCTAACTGAAGTATTTTTTTTGCCGCAATTCGTTCGATCATGATCAAATATAATCAAAAACCGGAATTATATGGAATCAGATTCCATATAATTCCGGTTTTTGATTAGTTGATGCTAGCAAATTGAAAAAACCTTCGTTTCCGTTGTTACATAAATCTTTCGGTTATCAGCCAGATCCATTGGAAATCCGCCAGTAAAAACGCCGAAACTGGGTACTATTGCCTGGTTTTTATCAATCACAAAACAGGGAAGCCTTACACTTTGCCTGCCTTTTCCATATGAAGTGAAAACAGGGTGAATATGGCCAGCAAAAATAAACTTTGAATGATCAAACTCAGTTTTCGGATGATGCGTAAAAATGAATCCATCCTCTTCGAAATCGTTTTCAAATACTTGCAAATCAGCTTCTAAGAACATATTCACTGGTAAAATATCATGGTTGCCAATTACAATGATCATATCAATATAATGATGCTGATTTCTCCACGCAGTGAAAGTTTCCCATTCGGAGTTGTATTTGCTATGAAACAGATCGCCAAGAAAAATAATACGGCTGGCACCTGTATTCTGAACCAATTCATTAAGACGTAAAAAATTATTTTCTGCGGCAATATTGGGGACTGCAATTCCTTCTTTTCTAAAATGCGTTATTTTTCCCAAATGCAGGTCACCAATGAGTAATGTTTGTTTTTCTTCCCAAAAAATGGCCCTTTGTGATAATAACAAAAAGTGATTTTCCCTTATTTCAATCTGCATATTGTTTGATCATCTTCTGGATCCGGTCATCCAGTTTTTCCGAAGTTAATTGTTCCCTTAAACGGTCCACCATAATCGGGAAAGAAAATGGTGTTGGTTTTATCGTTTTTTTGAATAAAATTTTCTGTGTTTCAATCCTGTCTAATGCTTTACGCATCCGAACTTCTTCCAGCTGGTAAGTCAGCACTTCCTGATATGCCTGGTTTACAAGCAGATTATTATTTTCATATTTGGTCATTACTGTAAACAGTAACGAACTGGAAGCCTGTAAATGTTTCGTCTTCACAACTTTTCCCGGGTATCCCTGAAACATGAGTCCGGCAATGGCCGCAATTTCCCTGAATTTTCGTTTCGCCATTTCTGTGGCATTTACACTCTGGTAAATATCATCCACCAGATGTTTTGTCGAAAAAAGGTCAATCTCTTTTGAAACCGCCTCAATATCAACATACTGGTCACTTAATAATTCGAATCCGTAATCATTCATTGCCAGTGAAAAAGTGATAGGTTTGATCTTACTCAAACGATAAGCCATCAGAATTGCCATACCTTCATGAACCAGCCTGCCTTCAAACGGAAATATAAATATATGATGTCCTTCCCTGGTTTCACATTGTTCGATCAGTAATTCATCCATATTCGGGATTACAGAACGTTCCTGCTGTAATTCCAGTAACGGCTGCATTTTTGCGAGTTCTTTTTCCTTAAGTGGATTATCGAGCGCATTTGCAACCCGCTCACGGATAAAAGAAGAAAGCTGGGAAGACAGAGACATTCTACTCCCGGCCCAGCGGATCAGGAAACCTTTTTTACCTTCCGCTTTTTTTACAGTAACCGTCATTTCATGAATCCGTACAAACTCCACATTCATTCCTGCAAAATAAAAAGCATCACCTGCTTTTAACCGGGTTGCAAAAGATTCTTCCACCGCACCCAGGTATTTCCCGTGCTGAAATTTTACTTTGAGCACACTATCTGAAACGATGGTTCCCATGCTCAGTACATGCCGCAACGCTACTTTTCGGCTATTGACAACATAACGGCCGTCTATTCTTTCTACTTTTTTGTATTCATCATACACCGTCAAAGAAGCACTTCCGGTTGTGATATAACCCAATAACCACTCCCATTCCTGACGGTTGATAAACTGATAACCATATGCGTCCTGAATTTCTTCAAATAATTGCTGCTCTTCAAAACCTCCCCCGACTGCAAGTGTGATCATCCATTGCGCCAGTACATCAAAAGCCTGGACAACTGGCGGGCGATCTTCCAGCACATTTTTAACCACACCTTCTCTCAGGGAAACTGCTTCTAATAATTCCAGGGAATTTACCGGACAAAAATAAATTTTACTTTCCGCTCCCGGCTGGTGTCCGCTCCTGCCTGCACGTTGTACAAACCGCGCTATACTTTTGGGGCTTCCCACCTGAATTACCGTTTCAACCGGACGAAAATCAACGCCTAAATCCAGGCTTGCTGTACAGATTACAAGTTTTAGCTTTCCCAGATGTAAAGCGTCTTCTACCCAATCCCGTATTTCACGATCCAGCGATCCATGGTGCAAAGCCATAATTCCGGCAAATTCCGGATATTTTTCAATAATATTCCGGTACCAGATTTCTGATTGAGCACGCGTATTTGTAAATAATAAAGTCGTATTGCTCTTGTTCACCACTTCCACAACTTTGTCTACAAGCCTGACGCCCATGTAGCCATACCATGGCAGTGTTTCCACTTTTTCGGGCAAAATACTTTCAACCGTAATCTTCTTTTCACTTTTAGCTTTAATAATCACCGGTTCCTCGGCACTTTTACGCATTCCCAGCAATACCTGCATAGCTTCGTCCAGATTACCGATGGTTGCAGATATGCCCCATGTTTGCAATTCCGGATTCATGTTTCTTAGTCTTGCCAGCGCCAGTTCAGTTTGTGTACCCCGTTTGCTGCCCATCAGTTCATGCCATTCATCCACGACAACCGTATGCAGGTTTTTAAAGATTTCATAACTGTTCTTTTGCGTAAATAAAAGATGCAGGCTTTCAGGCGTAATAATCAGCGTATCAGGCATTTGCTTTTTCTGGGCGTTTCTTTCCTTCTGTACTTGTATCACCGGTACGCATCCCGATTTGCCAATTCAGGTTCATTTCCAGGCAAGCCATTTCCATATTCCGGTGTAAATCTTTGGAAAGCGCTCGTAACGGCGTTACCCACAATACCTGTAATCCTTTGCGTGGTTTTATTGTAAGTTTTGGTGCAGTATTAATATAGCGGATTAAAATTGGAATCCAGAGCGAATATGTTTTTCCACTTCCTGTCGGAGCATTGATCAGCCCGCTTTTCCCTGATAAATAAGCTGCGGCTGCTTCTTTCTGAAAAGCTGCCCATTTCCATTTTTTTGATTTAAACCATTGCTCAGCAATGATATGTCCACGGGATTTTGTCAAAGGGGAATGGAAAATTAAAAGATGACTAAAAAGAAAACTTATTCAGCACAATATTTAATTGTACTGAATGATTATTTATCCACAAATTCTGTTCCATTTGTAAAGAAGCTAAATCATAACTAATTAAAGTAATAATTAAATATCTAAAATCTGGTATATTTGATAACTTCTTAAATGATCCGAAGATGATAACAACTATTGAAGGAATTTATGAGAATGGTCGTATAATATTTAAAGAGACGCCACCTTTGAAGAAAAAAGCAAAAATCCTGATAACCTTTATAGAAGAAACGGATCCAGTGGTTCTGTTACGAAAACGTCCTTTGGGTACAATGAAAGGCACCATCAAAATGTCAGATGATTTCAATGATCCAATTGATGATTTAAAGGATTACATGTAATGGCTTATTTACTTGATACACATGTAATACTTTGGGCTTTGGATGAAGAATCTCGCCTTTCTGCAACGGCTAAAAGCATAATAATAAATATAGATTCTGCATGCTTTGTCAATATTATTTCCTTTTTTGAAATTGCAATTAAAAAGAAAATTGGGAAACTTGAATTGACAAAATCAATTAACGAATACATTACTGAAATAGAGAGAATTGGAATCATTTTACTTCCAATAAAAAAAGAGTATTTGGATAGTTATGACCAGATTTCACTTCTTCCCAATCATCGTGACCCATTTGACAGGCTTATTCTGGCAACAGCATTTTCAGAAAAATTTACATTAATTTCTGCCGATGAAAAGTTTTATCAATACAATAACATTATTGAAGTGGTATGGTAAAATATTCTCAGTAAGTCTGCAAATCTAACATACAATGTTACAATTGCAGACTTCATGCTATTTATACAGCTCTAAAATTCCTTTCAAACTTTTCAGCGTATCTGCTTCTTCCGGTTTTTTATCTTTTCGCCATCTCAATATTCTTGGAAAACGCACTGCAATTCCTGACTTATGCCGGGAAGATTCATTAATGCCTTCAAATCCGATTTCAAAAACCAATTCTGGTTTTACCGTTCTTACGGGGCCAAATTTTTCAAGAATATTACGTTTGATAAAATAATCAACCTGGCCGATTTCAACATCAGTTAATCCGGAATAAGCTTTTGCAAAAGGAATCAGTTTTCCGTCATCGCCCCAAACTGCAAAAGTGTAATCAGTGAAAAGTTCTGCCCGGCGTCCTGATCCTTTTTGTGCATAAATCAACACAGCATCCACACTCAACGGATCAATTTTCCATTTCCACCAATCTCCTTTTTTCCTTCCGACCTGATACGTACTGTTCTTCCTTTTGATCATAAAACCCTCAGCAATATTTTCACGTGAGGTAGGGTGCAAATCGTGTAATGTGCTCCATTCTGAAAATTCCACCAATGGAGAAAGATTAAATACACCCTGAACCGGCATATTCTGATAAATTTCTACCAATTGTGCCCGCCTTTGTAATTGTGTCAGATTTCGGATGTCAACTCCGTTTGCTTCCATAATATCATAGGCAATGAAAGCAACAGGTGCTTCTTCCAGAACTTTTTTAGAAAGATTTTTCCTGCCAATCCTTGTTTGCAATACGCTGAAAGGCATTGGTTTACTATCCAGGTAACTTACAATTTCTCCGTCCAGGACCGTGCCGTTTGGTAATACAGAACTGAGGAAATGCAATTCCGGGAATTTGTCAGTAGATAATTCCTCACCTCTGGTCCAGATAAATAATTCGTTATTTCTATAAATGATCTGTGACCGGATACCATCCCATTTCCACTCTACAAACCAGTCTTCCGGGTTTCCCAGGCCCGATACATCGCCTTCGATCGGATAAGCCAGAAAAAACGGATAAGGCCTTGAAGCATTGTCATTTTCGCCCTCATCCAGGATCAGTTTCTCAAAAGTAGTTTTCAAAGGATGCCATTCTCCCATTACCCTGTGTGCAATTACACTGGAATCTGTTGAGGTAGCTTCGGCCAGTGCACGTACAACTAATGTTTGGGAAACACCGATCCGGAAACTGCCCATCAGTAACTTATTGAATACAAATGTTTCGTGTTGGGACAATTGCATCCATGCCTGTAAAATGTGATCATGTTTTTCTTCATCAGTCATTTTAGGCAACAGGCTCAAATAATAAAACCATTCTGTTAATGTCTTATCCGAATCCAGCGTGTGGGTTCTTGGAAGAATAAGGGAAATCGTTTCGCCCAGGTCACCAACACTGTGATAACTTTCCTGAAATAACCACATAGGAATATTGGCCTCAGCTGCTGCCCATTCTTTTACCTGCGTCCGGTTTACTTTAAACGATGGCCGGCGACCGGTGAATAAAGTCAGTGCCCACATTTTATCTTCATCCGGTGCAGTCAGAAAATAGTTTTTCATCAACTCTACCTTTGCATTGGTTTTGTTGGTGCGGTCCAGATTCATAAAGAGTTCAGCAAATTGTTTCATGTGTTTTTTTAGCTGTTAGTCTGTGTAACCGGAATGGCCCCATCCTCCGTTTTCCCTTTTTCCCCTTCCTCCATCTTTCCTTCCTCCTCTTCTCCTTTCTCTACTTCCTCCTCATTTCCGTACATAGTATTAACTTCCCCGGCTTCAATGCCATTTTCATTCAGCCATCTTGAAAAAATACTTGTGTATCCGTGTGTTACGTATACTTTTTCTGCACCGGATTCTACAACTGCTGTATTCAGGTCCGGCCAATCCACGTGATCACTCAAAATAAATCCCTGGTCTACTGCTCTTCGATTTTTAGCACCTCGTAAAGCCATCCAGCCTGAGCAATATCCAAGAGAAAAAGGTGCAAATTTCTTGATCCAGGTACTGCTGTCAACCGACGGTGGAGCCAGTACCAGTGAACCCCTGAAAAGCTTACGGTCTGTTTCTTTTGTAACCAGCGTAAGTTCAGGCAGATCAAAACCCGCCTGTCTTAATCTTTCATTAAGCGTGTAAATTGCGCCGTGTGCATAAATGATTTTATCTTTCAGTTCAATCCCTTTTAAGATCCGCTGCATTTTTCCAAGTGAATAACCCATCAGAATACTCGCTTTGTCCTCTATTTTATTCTGAGCCCACCAATTATCAATTTCAGAAAAAATTTCCTGCTGAGGCTGCCACTTGTAAATAGGTAAACCAAACGTAGACTCAGTAATGAATACATTGCATTTCACCGGCTCAAAAGGAACACAAAAATGATCATCTTCCAGCTTGTAATCACCGCTTGCCACCCATATTTCCCCTTTATACTCCACCCGAATCTGGGCAGACCCAATAATATGGCCTGCGGGATGCAGGGAAAATGTAACACCATTTATTACAAATTTTTCTCCGTATTCAACTGTCTGTAAAGAGATATCAGGCCCCAATCTCAAACGCAAAATGGGTTCACTGTCTTTGTGGGACAGATAATGTTTGCTTCCCCAACGTGCATGATCGCTATGTGCGTGTGTGATAATGGCGAGGTCAACAGGTATCCACGGATCAATATGTGCATCTGCCTGAGAACAGTAGATACTTTTTCCGGTAAATTGTAAAAGAGGTTGTGATGGCATAAAGTAAAAAATAACAAAAGTGTGCCAGTTAAAAAATGTAATCCGGCAAATTAATGAATAAACAAGGCTCAAAAATTGTTAACTTTCAGGCAGATAAAACATCATCAACAATCTAATTCTTATCAAATTAAAGTATGAAAAAGGATTTAAAGGGAAATCTTACGGTTGGACTTGTACCTGTTGAAGAAGCCGAAAGATATTTGCAGAATGCCAGGGAGATACTCCGTGAAAAAGCAGGCAAAAAAGACGGGCTTTATGCGGATGTTAAATATGTTAAAATGGCTGCAGGAACGGCATATTCTGCGGCACTTCTTATTTTGGATGAATATCTTAAACAGAAAGAAGGAGATAAATTTACTAAACCAAAAAGTATAGAAGATTACACAAGCCGCGTTCGCAAGTATGACAAAAAACTTTTGCGACTGCTTGTCAATGTTTACGACGAACTGCACATTATTGGGTATTATCACGGTACAAAATCTATAGACACGATTCAGGCAGGTTTAAACAACGTAACACAAATGCTTACTTATATATGAATCAGGATTCTGTATAAATCCTGGGTTAAGCCTTGGGTTTATACAGAACCAATGCATAACTTCCACTTCAATTCTCACTACTTTTGTCATTATTCAGTCTGCTTTATACTATTTAAAAGTTGTAAAAAGCAATTAGTAGTCTTTGTCAGAAAAGACATCAGGAAATATATGACAATAAAAATTATTCAGTTTTCTTTCCGGTCGGCCGTTTCATTGCTGATCATATTAAGTCTTCTAACTGGCTGCCAATCTAAAAAGTCACAAAGTGATGGGCAGGAACCTACCTTTGACACAAAAAATTATTATCCTGAAAGAGTAAAAATCAATCATGCAAAAGGTTTTACAATTCAGTATTTTAATCATTATAAGGTCGTAAATATTTTAAGCCCATTTGAAAAAACGACGGATACTACAAAATACCTGCTTTTACAACGCGGAAGTACGCGGCCTGAAAATTATGCTGATTATCAGGTTATTGAGGTGCCAATTCGTAGCCTGGTTGCGATGTCATCCATGCATGTTGGATTGCTGGGTTTTTTGGAATCTTACGATATTCTTACTGGTTTGGCAGGCCTGCAATACGTTTATGCTCCGGAAGTGATTACGATGATTGCTGCCGGGAAAATCACCGAAGCCGGAAAAGACCAGGGAATAAATGAAGAAAAGCTTATTACAATGCATCCTGATCTGATTATGGCTATGGGAAGTCCGGGAGCTGGAATGGGGCATTACCAAACATTAAAAGATGCAGGAATTCCGGCTTTAATCAATTCTGAATGGGTAGAAACTACGCCTTTGGCCAGAGCTGAATGGGTGAAATTGCTGGCAGCTTTACTCAATAAGGAAAAACTGGTAAATCAAAAGTTTTCAGTAATCGAAAAAGAATATAACCGGCTGGCCGATCTTGCCAAAAAAACGACTCATAAACCTGATATTATATCCGGACTGAATACAAAAGATGTATGGTTTTTACCAAGTGGCGACAGTTATATGGCGCAGTTTTTCAATGATGCAGGGGCTGATTATCATTGGAGGAACACAAAAACAACCGGCAGTCTTTCACTTGGTTTTGAAACAGTTTATCCGGTTGCCCTGAATGCCGATTACTGGATGAATGTTGGTTTTAGCAGTAAGGATACAAAAAAGGAGATCCTGGCCCAGGATTCGCGTTACAGTGATTTTAAAGCATACAAATCCGGTAAAATGTACAGTTATAATAACCGGGTAAATGAAAAAGGGTCTAATGATTTTTTTGAATCGGGTAATATGAACCCGCAAACTGTATTGGCGGATATGATCAGAATATTTCATCCGGAATTACTCCCTGAACATCAGTTGGTTTATTATAAGCAAATAAAATAAATGGCTGCCGGCTGTTTAACCGGACGTCCACTAAATATTATACATGAAAATTGATTCTGCTGGTTCTTCCGGGTCACATAAACTGATTATAATCGGTCTTGTGATTCTGGTTGTATTCTTTTTTTACTGGATATACTGTTGGGCTCAGTCGAAATCCCTTTCAGTGAGGTAATCAGGATTATTTTTTCTCATGAATCTGATAATACTGCGTGGTTATTTATCATTGAAAAAATTCGTCTTCCCAAAGCCATTACTGCTATACTGGTAGGTTGCGGACTTTCGGTAAGCGGATTACAAATGCAGACTTTATTCAGGAATCCGTTAGCCGGACCATCAGAACTGGGTATTACTGCCGGCGCCGGGCTTGGCGTGGCTGCCGTTATGCTGACAGGCGGAAGCAGTACAAGTATTTATGCGATCAGGCAATTGGGGCTTTCCGGAAGCTGGTTAATTATAGCCATGGCTTCGCTGGGATCCGCACTGGTTTTGTTTATGATTTTATTGATTGCCGGCAGAATCCGTGACAATGTGATATTACTGATAGTCGGCGTTATGATCGGGACTATTACACTTTCTATAGTGAGCATCTGGCAATATTTCAGTCAGCCGGAACAGTTACAGGAATACATTATGTGGACATTTGGTTCTTTGGGTGGCGTAGTTCAGGATCATTTATATGTACTTTCTGTTGTTGTCGTATTTGGATTAATACTGGCCTTTATTTCTTCGAAAGCATTAAATGCACTTTTGTTGGGGGAGAATTATGCAAGAAGTATGGGTCTTACTGTTGGCCGGACGCGTTTTTTGATCATGGCCGGAACGAGCCTGCTCACGGGAAGTATCACCGCATTTTGCGGCCCGATCGGCTTTATTGGTATTGCCATTCCGCATATAACCCGCTCATTGCTGGGAACATCCGATCACCGGATTCTCATTCCTGCGACCTGCCTGGTTGGAAGTGTATTAATGCTGGTTTGCGATATTATTGCTCAGATGCCCGGCACACAAACCGTCCTTCCCATTAACGTAGTCACTTCCTTGTTGGGTGCTCCGGTTGTGATCTGGATTATTATCAGCCGTAATAACCTTCGTTCCTCTTTCTCATGAACGAACCAGCTTCTTTACTCGCAACCCGCGATCTGGCAATCGGATATAAATCAGGAGACAAAAAAAGATCATTTCTGATAAGCTGAATTTAAACTTGAATTCTGGGCAGCTGGTGTGTTTGTTAGGCCCAAACGGAGCGGGGAAATCAACACTAATGCGTACGCTCGCGGGATTACAGCCTGCAATATCAGGAGGAATCACTATTGAAAATCAGCAGCTTTCGGAGCTCAAACCAGCTGAACTTGCGAGAAAATTAAGCCTGGTTTTAACTGAACGAATTGATTCCGTAAATCTGACGATCAACGAAGTCGTAACGCTGGGAAGGACACCTTACACCGGATGGCTTGGGGTATTAAGCTCCCTTGATCACGAAAAAATAAACCAGGCTTTAACCGCTACTGAAACATTTACATACAAACACCGGAAAATTCATCAGCTGAGCGACGGTGAGCGGCAAAAGGTAATGCTGGCAAGGGCGCTGGCACAGGATACAAACCTGATTATTCTGGATGAACCAACTGCACATCTGGATTTGCCCAGCCGGGTTGAAATCATGCATTTGCTGCACACATTGGCACGCCAGACCAATAAGGCGATTTTATTAAGTACACACGAACTGGATCTGGCATTGCAGGCTGCTGACCAGCTTTGGCTCATGGATCAGCAAGGTAAAATGACAGCCGGCGTACCAGAAGACCTTGTGTTAAACGGTGCTTTTGAATCTGCTTTTGCCAAAAGCGGGTTTTACTTCAACAAAAGTTCCGGCACGTTTACGATCCATAAAGAAGCATTTTCATTTTATATCAAGTTATCCGGAAATACTGACCTCGTTTTCTGGACCAAACGAGCATTGCAAAGGGAAGGGATAGGGATTTATTCTGATGAAAATCCGGCTCCTGCAATTACTGTTACACAACCAGCAAAAGAAATCCAATGGAAGCTGGACTGGTATGGAACAGTGGCGACTTATACCAAAATGGAAACGCTAATAGATGCGATCAGAGTAAAGAGGAGCCAAAGTTCTGCTGATTTCCTTTAAAATAATGAAAATACAAATTAAGAAAAAGTGGCCAAAACAGAACTGAAACCTGTTTGGCCAGGTTTTACCTCTATAACAACATTCGCTAATGAGTCGTAAAAATATCAGATATGCCATTCTTTTCCTTATTGGCGCCGTCATTACATACATCGTTTTTGATTCCACTTCCCAGCCGAATGTAAATGATTTAAAAGGAGGATTTAAAGAAGTTGCTTTGTATAGAAATGAAAATAATACCGGGCCTATCACACGGATTTATGCCGTGACTGCGACGGAAACACTTTGGGACGAAATGAAAAAATATGGTGACCTGATGCCTTATACAAAATACGGAACAACCAAAGTTTACTTTTTTCAGGCAGCTAATTCTGCTCCGGATAAGCTTGTTGCCGGAGAGGTGAATTTTGAAAAATCCTTTAATCAGAATTGCATTGGCGTATATCTTAAAGATGCTAATGGCCAGGTTTCACTTACCAGAGAGCCATTCAAATAACAATTCCCGGTTTATCAAACACAAAATATAGTCAAATTCTTTATTCTTATATTTTTAAAAATGACTGCATTAGACATCGTACAACAATATTATTCAAGTTTCAATCAGAAAGACTGGCAGGGAATGCTGGCTTTGTTGCATAGTGAAATCCGGCATGAACCTAATCAGGGTGACCCAAGAATTGGTATCGAAAAATTTACGGAATTCCTTGGAATGATGGACGATTCGTATGAAGAAACATTAACAGACATGGTGTATTTTACTGAGCCTGGTAATACCCGCGTTGCAGTTGAATTTACAGTGAATGGTATATATAAAAAAGGTGAAGAGGGTTCGCCGGAAGCGCACGGACAATCTTACGTATTACCGGCAGCTGCATTTTTAGAAATAAAAGAAGGAAAGATCAGCAGGGTTACAACTTATTATAATCTTCCGTTGTGGATAAAACTGGTATCATAATCTACGGGCTACATACAAATGAGCAAAACTTCCGTCATTAATGAATTCAGTTGATACAATACCATTATTAACCTTCATCACCAAAAAAGGGAAAGAAATCGAATCCGTTTTTGATGATCTTGCGGCATTACGTATTGCTGTATTTCATGATTATCCTTATTTGTATGAAGGCACTGTTGCGTATGAAAAAGAATATTTGAAAACGTATGCAAATGCAGACCGGTCGTTTTTATTTGCGGTTTATGATGGTAAAAAAATGGTTGGTGCTACAACCTGTATTCCATTAAAAGACGAAACGACTGAGGTTCGTAAACCTTTTGAAGATTCCAATATGGATATTAACAGCATTTTCTATTTTGGAGAAAGTATTTTATTGTCTGAATACCGTGGTTCAGGTTTGGGGCACCGTTTTTTCGATGAACGGGAAGAGCACGCACGAAGTTTTGAAAATTATAATTTAACGTGTTTCTGCTCGGTTGACCGTGGTAAAGATCATTCTGAAAAGCCGGTTGATTACCGTCCAAACGATGTATTCTGGACTAAACGTGGTTATATAAAAGCACCATTGCTCGAAAGTTTTATGGAGTGGCCGGATATTGGCGAAACGGAATCTTCTTCAAAGAAAATGATATTCTGGACCAAATCACTGACTGAATAAATATGGATATAGTTATTGCTGCTGCCCAATATCCGATTACCCAACACAAATCCTTTAAAGACTGGAAATTACATATAGAGCGTTGGGTTGCTGATGCGGCGGGACAAAATGCACAGCTTTTGTTATTTCCTGAATATGGTGCCATGGAGCTGGTCAGCATTTTTTCAGAGGAAATCAGGCAGGATATCCGGCAGCAGGTAAAAGAACTGGACTCTATCAACGCAGATTTCTGTGAAGTTTTCTCGGATCTTGCAAAAAAATATAATACGGTTATTATTGCTCCAAGCATTCCGGTTATCGAAAGTGGTAAGAATGTTAACCGCGCTTATGTTTTTTCAGGAAAGGGTTTAGCCGGTTATCAGGACAAATTTTTTATGACCCGCTTTGAAAATGAAGAATGGGGGATACAAAGTGGTGAGAAAAACCTGACCCTATTTGAAGCTTCGTGGGGAAACTTCGGTATTCAGATCTGCTACGATGTTGAATTTTCGCTGGGGTCACAAATACTCGGTTCAGCAGGTGCCTCTCTCATTTTAGCTCCAAGTTGTACAGAAACGATCAGAGGTGCTACACGGGTTCATATTGGTGCACGAGCCAGAGCTCTTGAAAATCAGGTATATGCCGTTGTTTCCCAGACAGTTGGTCATGCACTTTGGTCGCCTGCGGTTGATATTAATTATGGTTTTGCTGCTTTTTACTGCACTCCGGATAAAGATATGCCGGAAGAAGGGATTATTTCAACAATGACCCCACAAACGGAAGGCTGGCTGATTGAGCCGGTTGATTTTTCTAAAATTGAAGCGGTCCGAAACGATGGGCAGGTTTTTAATTATAATGATCATCAGCAGTTAAAAAATGGCTTTTTACAAGAAGAAGTTCGTATAATCAGAAAGTTTGTTTAGGCAAAACTGGCTCAATTCCTTCCTCTGGCTTCATTTTTTAGGTGGTTATTAACGTAAGCCGCAAAATGAAAATCAACATACGTAAGACTTAATGACTCGGATATGAACATAGGAAATATTGATATATTGGGAGATCAGGAAGAAACGCTGGGTACTGCGGCTGATTTGAGTGAAGAAATTGTCGTAGATGTGCAAGCAGCTGAAAGCCTCGGCAGCAGGGTCAAAATTGAATTTGAGACTTCGCGTGGAATCTGCACCGGGTATTATACGGCCAATGACCTGGGGCACGAAGAACTGGAAATGGAGCCTGAATCAATTGTTACATTGACCACCTTATTTCCTGCATATTATGGCACTTATATTAATTCGCTGAATAGAGATTGGGTTGATATTGATCTTTCAGAAAAATATGATGATGGCCGGCACTCCGGTGGCCGGCACTCCGGTGCGCCGGAATATAAGATTTTCAACAGGATTTTAGAATTTGGTTCAGTTGAATAAAAAATTGTAACGCATAAAAAAACCGGGTATAGCCCGGTTTTTCATTTTTTAGTTGTTGCTGAAATTTAATTTGACACATCAAAAATAAAACCCTCTTGTTTCGACGTAGACCAATGCAAATAGTATAAATGCCATGATCAGAATAACGAGATCTTTGAACGAATTAGATTTTTTTGTCGCTTCCATGTTGATTTTTCCTTTTTTCACTTCCCGGTTCTGATCATGAACTATCTCAAATCCGAAAGGTGATTGACGATTTTAATGTTAGACGCCCTTCACATTCGTAAGTCACAATTCGTCTAAAACTTTTTTTGAAGTTATTCTATGTGTTTGTTTAAATCTTTAGCCAAAGAAACAGCGATTAGCCAATTGCTGCTTATCGGAACCTGTTGTTAATGAAGTAGAGATCTTATTCCTTTTTTGTATTGTACTCATTCGGAAATTCATACAACCGGTAATCAATAGGGAAGGAAATTATGGTAAATCTAATCACCGCAGATTTTTCAATAAATAAAAGACTAAAATTGCCGTATCATGATAATTCCAGGATGGCAGAGGTGGAATTTTGGGATCAAGCTGAAAACTTGGGGGAAGAAACGAAGGGATTTCATGCATAGAGTTTCGCTAGCCTGAAAAGGAAGAATGAAATATCCCTGACGCCTCTTGATGTAGATCTAAAAGCTTTGATTTTCGCGTTGAATGATTCCGCCGAAGCGTTTGTGCTTTTGTTATTGAAAAAATTTAAGATTCCCAAATAGTGTATTTGAATGGATCTGGAGACGGTTTTAAACGAATCTATTCCGCAGTCTTCTACTTTATTGTGCCAAAGTGCCAGCTTTTTAAAAGCCACTTCCTTCGACTTGCATGTACGAAATATGGCCCCCAAATCCAGCGATATGGTATAGGCTTTCTTAATCAATGGGTAGTGCTCAAACAACAAGTTTGCCCTTCTTAATTGCGAAGCTGTCCACTTGTCTGTATGTTTAAATAGCAGGTACCTGCTTCTGGCTAGTAATTGCTTAACAGTATCCCCGTTTTCAAGAAATTCCGGTTCAAAATTTATGCCAGACTCTTTTGCTGTTTTAACTGCTTCATTTTCCTGATCAAGTGCTTCCCAGCGGTATTTTATCCTGATTTCCTGAACCGCATCATATGCTAATTTTTGCACATGGAAGCGATCTATCACCCGAGCAGCCTTGATAAAACAGCGTTTTACTATTAGGTTCATGTTGGCAGCCATCTCTAACGTTACTTCCTTAACTTTGTCTCGGAGACGCTTTGGGATTTTACGTAAAACATCAATTACATTTTCCGCCCGGGTACCTTTAATCATGGCAACGAGTGCGCCTTTCTTGCCCTTTGCTGCTTTGTTAGTAACAATAGTATAAAGTTCTCCATTGGACAGAGCTGTTTCATCAATACTTAAATGAATTCCTGTATTGTAAGAAAACAACATCCAGTCCCCAGCATGCTCTTTTTGATCCCGTTGACGATAATCGCTGATATGATCTTTATACTGCTGCTGTAATTGTTTGCCGTCTAAATGGAAATATTTCCCTAACTGAAAACAGCTAACTGGATTATTATCAATACATTCCTTTTAAAAAATCAGCAAACTCTTTGGCTATTCGAGTTCCCTGCTGCACAACTTTCCAGTCTCTTGATATGATCTCGCCAGTTCCCCTGATTTCCCAACGTCGACGTTTGATACAGAGTGTAACCTTCTGATTACGAATAGGAAAGTCCTGAATATAAATTTCTGGAAGGAAGCCTTTGGACTCTAATTTCTCGTCTTTATATTCGACAGGAGTAATATTCTTCTCTTCTAAATAGATGTTCAAGCCTGGGATGGCTTCAACGACTTTGGATAATTCGAAATATTCTAGGATGCCTTCTGGCAAAAGGATACGCACAAGGGCTTGGTATGAATCGTTCAATGTAGACAAAATTGCTTCAGGGTGCAAAGCAAATAATAATTCAGCTTCCCCCCAAGTTTTCAGCTTGATCCGAATTTTGACTTGTTCCTAATTCTATTTGATCCCAAAGCGGTTGTGTATCAAATTGTGTATCAAATAAAAAAGCACCTACAAGTTTTATCTTGTAAGTGCTTGACTTTCAGGGCTCCCGAAGTTGGGCTCGAACCAACGACCCTCTGATTAACAGTCAGATGCTCTAACCGGCTGAGCTATTCAGGAATCTTTTTTGCTTTTTTTTCCTCTGATTAATTTTCAGATGCTCTAAACGGTCGGCAAACGTTTTGTGAGCTATTCAGGAATTTTTAAATCCGGTTGTTATACCTAATTGTGGTGCAAATGTAATCCTAAGATTTATATAGCGCAAGTCTATCGCCAAAAAAAGTTTTACGCTTGTACCTTTTCAAGTATTAACTCCTTGACTTTCTTGGCATCACCTTTGCTAAAATTATTGATAATAATTTCGGGGCGCATCCTTGGAATAACCCGAATTGTTGAAAATACTACTCCATTGTCAATTTCTACGCCGGATATATCAGTATAAAACACAAAATTGTCAGTGCTTTTCAAAAATTTCTTGACAGTAAATGTCACACCCTTTTCTCCAAAAGTCACTTCGTCGGGAAAAAAAGGATTCATTAAGCCGCTGGCACTATATTTCTCGTTCATTTTGGTTGAGGTTATAAATTACTTATTGATATTATTTTAAAGTCAAAGTTCTTTGCTGTAAATCTCTCTAACGCTCCGGTTTTTACTTCATACCGTTCCATCGGTCTTAAACGTAATTCTAAACTTTTGACCCTAAACTCTAAACTCGACTACAAAGGTACATATACCACCTTCTTGGTTTGAAAAAATTCTTCTTTAAAGTAATCAGAAAGTTCGTACACCCGTGTTTTAAGGTTCAGTTCTGCAATTTCCTCTGTCAGGTCTCCGCCTTTTAAGTATAAAATACCGTTCCTGAGCGAGTGAAACGAATTGCGGCTTATATTTTTCCGAACCCAGCCGGTGAATGGCGTTAAGCGGGTAACTGCACGGCTGACAACAAACTCGTATTCATCTTCCAGCTTTTCGGCGCGTATCTGCTCTGCTTTTACGTTTGTCAATTCCAGTGCCTGGGCTATTTCCTGCACCACCCTGACCTTTTTTCCAATGCTGTCTACCAGATGAAACTGTACATCCGGAAACATTATGGCAAGCGGAATACCCGGAAAACCACCACCTGTTCCTACATCAAGAATACTCGTACCAGACTTAAACTGTATGACTTTTGCAATGCCCAGGGAATGCAGAATGTGCCGTTCGTATAAGGTGTCAATATCCTGCCGGGATATTACATTTACTTTTGCATTCCAAAACTGATATAATTCTTCCATCTGAGCCATCTTATCCATTTGGGAAGCTGTCAGGTCGGGGAAGTACTTTTTAATTAATTCCATGTAGTCCTTGGTTTTCTTTTGATCATCGCCAGGAAGCCGAAGATAATATAATACATAAATAATGCGAAGTCCATTAATAAAAAGCTAAAACCTTCCACAGTTTTATCAAGTTTGTTATTAATCCTGGACAATAGAAACCATTGAATGAGCCAGCGAACGGTGAAAGTACCACCAAGAACCGCCAGTAAGGGCATATCTTTTTGCCATATTCCAAAGATCAGAACAAAAATTCCGATTGTCCAAACCGCTACATGTGCTCCGGAAAGCAATCCCAGCAGGACTTTATTTCTTGGTTTATAATGTTTGCTGACTGACAAATGCCGCTGCTTTTGTTTGAACCAGGTTTTCCAGGTTGTTTTTGGAGTAGAATAAACAAAGGATTCTGATTCGACTGATATGGCAGTATTGGAACTGGTAGAAACTTCATTCAGAAAAATATCATCATCTCCGCCAAACACATGACGATGGGTATAAAAGCCTTTATTCGCAAAAAACACAGATCTTTTGTAAAGGATATTTCTTCCAACACCCATGTATGTCATCCCGGCCAGGGTGAATGAAAGGTATTGTACAGCAGTATAAAATGTTTCGCAGCGAATAAACCAGTTAAGGAAACCTGATTGTTTCAGGTAGGGAGAAAAACCCAGAACGATGTCCCGTTCATCACTCAGTCGTGAGGTCATTGCAGTGATCCAGTGATTGGAAAAAGGGCGGCAATCTGCGTCGGTCATTAAGGCGATCGGATATTTGGCCTGCTTCATACCAACTGTCAACGCGTATTTTTTAGGAGTTACATGCTCGAACTGATCGTTGATCCGGATGTAGCGGATATGTTTCCAGTCATTAATATGCGCTCTTATAAATTCTTCGCTGCCATCATCGGAACGGTCGTCCAGCAGGATAACCTCAAAATTATTATATTCCTGTGCATCCAGCAACGGAAGCAGTTCTTCCAGATTTTCACGTTCATTCCATGCACAAACCAATACGGTAACACCCGGGGTTGAACAGTCATAATTTGTATTGTTCTCATAAAATGCGAGGCGGGTAAAAAAGAAGAAATAGTAGAATAACTGGATAAGCACAAATGTCCCTAGTGCTAAGAGTAAATAATCCGCCACAATTGAAGAGAGAAGTAAAAAAAATGATATTCATTACAAATATACGGTCATTGTCAGCAATGTTAGAAAGCTTACTGCTATTTTTGCGCTCTAATATTTTAAAACCCCTGAATGAATTTCAAATTACAAGCGCAGGATTCACAGTCAAAGGCAAGGGCCGGAGTTATTGAAACGGACCATGGGTCAATTCAAACGCCAATTTTCATGCCTGTCGGAACAGCCGGAACTGTAAAAGCCGTACATCAGCGCGAATTGAAGGAGGATGTAAAAGCACAAATCATACTAGGAAATACGTATCATTTATATTTAAGGCCAGGACTTGATATATTAAGTAAAACCGGTGGACTGCACGGCTTCAACGGCTGGGACAGACCCATTCTTACAGACAGCGGCGGGTACCAGGTTTATTCTCTGGCAGGAACAGGGAGAAAGATAAATGAAGAAGGTGTGGTATTTAAGTCACACATTGACGGTGGGATACACATATTTACCCCGGAAGGGGTAATGGATATACAACGCACGATTGGAGCCGACATTATTATGGCATTTGATGAGTGTACGCCTTATCCATGTGACTATACGTACGCCCGTAAGTCCATGGAAATGACGCATCGCTGGCTTGGCCGCTGCTGTTCACGGTTTGATTCTACCGAGCCGCTTTACGGATATAATCAAACGCTTTTTCCAATTGTACAGGGAAGTGTATATAAAGATTTGCGCACACAATCTGCCGAAGTAGTTGCATCTTATGGGAGAGAAGGAAATGCAATCGGCGGATTATCAGTGGGTGAGCCTGCCGAAATCATGTATGAACTTACTGAGGTAGTATGTGATATTTTGCCGAAAGACAAGCCGCGTTATCTGATGGGAGTGGGTACTCCGGCTAATATATTAGAGTGTATTGCTTTGGGTGTTGATATGTTCGATTGCGTAATGCCCACAAGAAATGCACGCAATGGCATGATTTTTACCACACAGGGAATCATTAATATCAGGAATGAAAGATGGAAGGACGATTTGTCTCCTGTTGATGCCGAATTAGGTGGGTATGCGAGTACATTTTATTCGAAAGCATATTTACGCCATTTAGTAAAATCCGGGGAAATGCTTGGCGCGCAAATTGCAAGTATTCACAATTTAACGTTTTATTTGTGGCTGGTAAACACCGCTAGAGAAAAAATTATAGAAGGCAAATTTGCATCGTGGAAAGAAGAAATGGTGAAGAAATTGATGGAACGGCTCTAAAAGTTAAAAAAAGGACGTTTCTTTCATGAAGTTTTTTAATATAATTGCAGGAAAGTTACCCATTTATATAAATAGAGGTTGATTAAATCATATTGTTAACCTAATTTTGTGCCCGCTAGGCATTTTGATAAAAGATAAATGGCCATGAAATAGTTTTAGTTTATTTACTCGTAATTGACTAATAAAGATCAATCCTAGTTAATCTTAATAACGCTAACTTGAATAGTATGAAAAAAGTATCCCAGTTGATTTGTTCGCTTGCTTTGGGGACGATGATGGCATTGCCTTCTATCGCACAACCATTAGAGCAGCCGAATTCTCCAGATTACAATCCAAAAGCTACGTACGACGGTCCGTACAAAATGAACACTTGGTCGATCTCTGCACACATTGGACCATCTATGTTTTTTGGAGACTTACGGGAATATGATTTCTGGCCTGTAACAAAAACAAACAGTGACAGCCACAAAGAATCCGGCACTTTTCAAGGAGGCATATCCATTAACAAGCAACTATCTTATCTATTTGGTGCGCGTTTGGATGGAAGCATCGGTAAACTAAGAGGAATGAAACGCCGTACATACGGACGTTATTTCGAAACTGGTTATGGCGATGTAAGTCTTTCCGGAACCGTAAATTTGAAAGGCCTTTTATTAGGACCTAACAAAATGAAGCGTTGGAAAGTTGATGTCTATGCCGGTATCGGTCAGGTATTCTACGATGCAACAGCTTACAGTCTTGTAGGAGGAACTACTCTGCGCGAAACTGGTAAGAAAAATGACTGGATGATTCCAACAGGTTTAAATGTAAGTTACGAATTGACTTCACGCCTTGATTTAGGGCTTGACTTCCGTTTGAACCATACAAATTCTGATTATCTGGATGCTACATATGGTGGTGATTATTCTTTGAACCCTACCGAATTTAGCATAAAAGATCAGAAAACATCTCGTAAAGGGAATTCTGAACTGGACTCATACGGTTACGGTTCAGTTCAGCTGACTTACAAATTAGGTAAGAAAGCACTTAAAGTGAAGAAAGTTGACGGTAAATGGGATTACAAACCAGAAGATGGTTACTATAACCTGCGTTATACTGATCCTAAGGTTTTGCTTAAACCTGTAAAAATCCTTACACTTGAAGAAATGGATTCTGTTGCAAAAGCAAACCGTCCAAAAGATATCGATCCTCGTTTGTTGCTGGATACAGATGGTGATGGTGTTTCTGACTTCTTCGATAAAGAACCAAATTCTCCGGCAGGAAGTGTTGTTGACGGTAGCGGTCGTGTTCTTGACTTTGATACTTATGTTAAAAATGCATTGGCAACAGGTGCCGCTTGCAGCGAAATATTTGCTAACGTTCAGTTTGAAACAGATAAAAATGTTTTGAAACCTGAATTCCAGGAAATGCTTAAAAATGTTGCTATGCTGATGAACAAAAATGGCTGCCGCTTACAATTGGCTGGTCACGCAGATCGTCGTGCAACAGATCGTTACAATATGGGTCTATCACGTCGCCGTGTGGATGCAGTTAAAAACTATCTGATCAACGAAGCAGGCCTTACAGATCCTAGCAAAGTAATTGTTGACTACTTCGGTTCATTCAAACCAATAGCTGACAGTGCAACACGTGATGGTCTTCAAAAGAACCGTCGTGTTGAATTGAAACTTCTTCCATAATAATGGGAATATTATTGAAATGAGAAAGGCTCCCAACGGGAGCCTTTCTCATTTCAGAACAACTTTACTCAACGAATAATAAAAATCAATACAATCATAAATAATTAGAATCGGTTGAAATGAAACAATATGATTACTTAATTGTAGGCGCTGGTTTGTGGGGTTCCGTATTTGCACACGAAGCTAATAAAAGAGGAAAGAAATGCCTGGTAATTGACCGTCGTACACACACTGGGGGAAATACCTTTTGTGAAGAAGTAGAGGGTATCAATGTTCATAAATATGGTGCACATATCTTTCACACGAACGATAAGGAGATATGGGATTATGTGAATTCATTTGTAGAATTCAACAGATACACTAATTCTCCTGTTGCAAATTACAATGGCGAATTGTACAATTTGCCGTTTAATATGAATACCTTTTATCAGTTATGGAAGGTGAAAACACCTGCGGAAGCACAGGCGAAAATAAAAGAGCAAGTAATTGCGGCAGGAATAACCGATCCGAAGAATTTGGAAGAACAGGCTATTTCCCTGGTAGGTACCGATATATATGAAAAGCTGATAAAAGCTTATACGGAAAAACAGTGGGGCAGAAAAGCTACTGAACTTCCTGCATTTATAATTAAACGCCTCCCGGTTCGCTTTACTTTTGACAACAATTACTTTAATGACAAATATCAGGGCATTCCAATTGGCGGATATAATAAATTAACGGAAGGATTGCTGGAAGGAATAGAAGTAAGATTGGGTATTGACTTTTTCCAGGATCGTGAAGAATTGAGCGATCTTGCAGAAACGATTGTTTATACCGGTCAGATTGATGAATATTTTGGATTCCTGCACGGATCATTGGAATATCGCAGTTTACGTTTTGACAATCAAGTTCTGGATGAGGAGAACCATCAGGGTAATGCAGTGGTTAATTACACTGATGGAGAAACGCTTTTTACTCGTATTATCGAGCACAAACATTTTGAGTTCGGAACACAACCTAAAACGGTCATAACACACGAATATCCCCAGGAATGGACAAAAGGTGCAGAACCTTATTATCCTGTAAACGATGACAAAAACTCTGAGATTTTCAGTAAATATAAAACGCTTGCTGCGGAAGAAGATCATGTAATTTTCGGTGGCCGTCTGGCTGAATACCGGTATTATGATATGCATCAGGTTATTGGATCTGCTTTGAAAAAAGTAAAAACGCATTTCGCATAAAAAAATCTTAATATCATTTTAAAGTACTGCTTTTTGGCATAAACAGCCTGAGAGCGGTACTTTTTTGTATTTAAGAAAGTTGCTTTTTTTGGCAAACTGAACTGGTAAATAATCGATTATTTATTCTGATACTTAATATAATCCAACGCGTCTAACAATCTCAACATGAAATTTATACAATTCACGTAATCCTCTTTTAATTTATTATTATGGATAGGCCACTTTCTATTATACAATTGCCTGTCCGCTGCTTATATATCTGGGCAATTTGCTGCTTTCTTTCTATGTGTTTTTCATGTAAAACAGTAAAGAGAGTTGCCTATTTCCAGGATATTCCTGATTCAGTTTCTCAACAACCTTCCATACTTAATCTTGCTGTTTATACAGAACCTGTTATTCTCTCCGATGATATTCTAAGTATAACAATCCAAACAATTGAATCTCCGTTGAATGGATTTGCCAATACAATATCAGCTTCACTTCCCAATTCGTCGCCATCCCAGCTTTTTTCAGGTTATCAGGTGAATAAAAATGGAGTGATAGAAATCCCGGTTTTAGGAAAAATAATTGTGGGAGGACTTACCACGGCCATGGCCCAGGATTCGGTATACAAACGGGCTTCGAAGTATTTTAAAGAGCCGGTTGTTGCTATTCGTTTTGCCAATTTTACTGTGACGGTTTTGGGGGAAGTAGCAAAGCCAGGCAGTTACAATTTGCCCAATGAAAAGACATCAGTATTAGAAGCATTGGGTATAGCCGGGGATTTAACTATTTATGCCAGGAGAGAAAATGTTCTTATACTTAGAAACAGCACGGATAGAAAACATGCTGTCCGGTTAGACCTGAATTCTACTGCTACCTTTCGTTCACCCTATTTTTATGTAAAACAGCATGATATTATTATAGTAGAACCAAACAAAGCCAGAATAACAGCTTCTACTGATGGTAACAAAACACGTAATTATGCTCTGATAGCATCGGGATTATCAGTATTGATCATCCTTATTTCCAGACTTACTTTCTAAACATTTATGAGTTCAAACCGCTTGGAAAATGTTACTGCAACTTTGGGAAATCCTGGTCAAAATGAATTATTGATCAGGAAATTATGGCAGCTATTGTATAAGTGGTACTGGTTTGCTTTGTCACTGGTAATATGTCTTTGCATCAGGTTTATTTTCTTGCGTTACACTACACCGAAGTACGAAATCCATGCATCAATTCTGGTAAAAGACGATACGAAGGGTACCGATTCGGGAGAAGCAGCCTTATTGGAGGGTTTAGGATTATCGTCAGGAAAAAGCAATGTTGATAACGAAGTAGAAATACTAAAAAGCCGAACACTGATGGAAAGTGTTGTGAAAGACCTTCAGCTCTATGTCCAGTATTTTGCTTCAGGGCACGTTAAAACCACAGAAATTTATGATAAATCGCCCATTTTACTCACTTACGTTGATCCGGAAGCTGCTGTGTCTATTCATCATGAGATCACTTATTATTTGTCTTTCGGAGGTAAAAACCGATTCACTTTAACCGATAATATTCAAACCTGGAATCAGGCATTTGGTGATACTTTTCATCTTCCGACCGGCTATGTGGTATTAACCAGGACGGCATTCAAACTTGTATCAGAAGATACTTACTCCATTAAAGTAACGGGTGTAAAACAAACAGTGAATAAATTCAGTCAGGAATTATCAGTGCTTGCAACTAATAAACTGGTTAGTATCATTGATCTGAAACTAACAGATATTTTACCTTCAAAAGGAGAAATACTACTTGAAAAACTTATTGAAAATTATCTCCATACAAGTATTACCGACAAAAACCGGATTGCTGACAGCACCATCGCTTTTATAAATCAAAACTTAAAACTGGTGCTGGAAGAACTTACTGATGTTGAGAAGCAAATTGAAGAGTTTCGTACCAGAAATCAGGTAACTGATATAAACGAACAGACTAAATTGCTTTTGAATAATTACAGTCAATATGATAAAGAACGTGTTACCAATAAAGTACAATTAAAAGTAATTGAATCGCTGCTGGCTTTTATAACTGAAAATCCTACCAAACCTATTCCGTCTTCAATCGTTATGCAGGAGGCTGGTTTTATCCTGATGGTTGAACAATACAATACGACACAACTATCACATGAACGGGCGTCTGCCATCCACACCAGCGAGCATCCCGGTTTGCAAAGTCTTGACATTCAGTTAAGAAGAATGAGAGATGGATTAATATCTGATATTGAATCCAGGAGAAAAGAGCTTCAATTAAAAGACAGAGAAATTAAGCGGTATACATCTGGATTTCAGTCTCAGATTGATCATATTCCAGCCAAAGAAAGGGTGTTTCTTGATTATACGCGGAAGCAGGAAATTAAACAGGAATTATATATTTTTCTATTAAAAAAACGTATTGAAACTTCCATTTCCAAATCTTCAACACTTGCAAACGGGCGTGTTATCGACCCGGCAAAAGCAGACGATATTCCCATTACGCCTAATAAACAATTGACCCTGATTTTAGCCCTGCTTCTGGCTTTGTGTATTCCAATTACAGTTTTTTACACAATTGACATTTTTAATACCACCATAACTGATAAATCAGACGTTATGGATCTGGTAGATTTACCCATCCTGGCAGAGATTGGGCATAATCAGACTGGCGTTATAAACATAATCCATCAAAATAACCGCGGCCAAATTGCTGAACAATTCAGGGCGCTTCGCACCAATCTGAAATATGTAACAGGTACGGAAAATGATCAGGTTGTACTTGTGACTTCGAGCATGAGTGGTGAAGGGAAAACATTTATTTCAATAAATTTATGTGCCACTTTACAGTTAACCGGCAAGAAAGTAATCCTGGTAGAGTTTGATTTGCGAAAACCAAAAATAGCAGGTTACTTTCATTTAAAGGGTAAAGGCCTGACAGATTACCTTATCACAGACATCAATACAGAGGATATCATTCAGTCATCGGGTAATGATGGTTTTGATGTAATTACCTCCGGCCAGTTACCACCTAATCCCACGGAGTTAATGCTTTCCCCAAAGATTGCGAACCTGATTAATTTGCTAAAAGAAAAGTACGATTATATTATTTTAGATACAGCACCAATGGGTTTAGTGACCGAAACCAAACTTTTGAGTCCACATGCTGATATGAGCCTTTATGTAATCCGCCAGAAATTTACCTCCCGGCATCAGATCAAAGATATTCAGCAGATTTCCAAACAAAATATTTTGGCAAAACTTAACTTAATTCTCAACGATGTCAAAGCTATTCCGGGATACGGATATGGCTATGATTATTACTAATACGGCTTTTCTCAACGTGAATTGAAAAGAATACAACTATGACTCTAACACACATTATGGAATCAGATGTATTTATTATTGGCGAGATCGGGCAAGCCCATGATGGTAATTTAGGTGTAGCTCATTCTTACATTGATGCTTTGGCAGACACCAAAATCAATGCCGCCAAATTCCAAGTTCATATTGCAGAAGCGGAAAGCAGTATTTATGAACCTTTCAGAATTCCAATTCCCTATTTGAACGAAAGCAGAATGGAATACTGGAAACGGATGGAATTTACTCCTGACCAATGGTTCGGATTGAAAAATCACTGTGAAGAAAGGGGGCTCGAATTTATTGCGACACCATCCTGTCT
Source organism: Dyadobacter sp. NIV53 (assembly GCF_019711195.1). Classification (NCBI taxonomy): domain Bacteria; kingdom Pseudomonadati; phylum Bacteroidota; class Cytophagia; order Cytophagales; family Spirosomataceae; genus Dyadobacter; species Dyadobacter sp. NIV53. The sequence continues at coordinate 3,276,955 of NZ_CP081299.1, read as the reverse complement.
GGCAGCAGCCGATTTACTGATTAAGCTGGGAGTACAGAAGTTTAAAGTTGGTTCCGGCGATACCAGTAATCTTTTGTTGTTACAACATATTGCCAATACCGGTAAAGATATTATCCTCTCTTCGGGAATGAGTTCAAAGCAGGAGCTCGATGTAACAATACAATTCCTGAAATCCAAAAATAATAAAATATCTCTTTTACAATGCACTTCTTCTTATCCGACAAAAACGGATCAATGGGGATTAAATCTTATTCAGGAATATAAAGACCGCTATAACATTCCAATTGGGTTTTCAGATCATTCAGGCGGTACTGTTGCATGTTTAGCAGCAGCAAATTTAGGCGCACAAATCCTGGAATTCCATGTCGTTTTTGATAAGAGAATAGCTGGCCCGGATTCAACTTCTTCAATTACTATTGATCAGGCTGCAACATTGGCAGAAAGTGTAAGGCTGATAGAAACAGCACTAAAAAATCCGGTTAATAAAACGGATAATTCTTCATTCTCAGATTTGAAAGACATTTTTGAAAAATCTCTGGCTATTAATAAAAAGCTTTCGAAAGGCCATTATTTGTCAATAAAAGATCTGGAAACTAAGAAACCGAAAGGAAGAGGGATTTCAGTAAAAGAATATGAAATGGTAATTGGTAAACAACTCAACAAAGACTTGGATCAATGGGCATTCCTTACTGAAAACGATATATACTGATGCGTAAAGTTTGTGTAGTCATCACGGCCCGAGCCAGTTACAGCAGGATTAAAACTGTACTTACCGCTATCAACACACATCCTGATCTGGAATTGCAGCTGATTGTGACCGGCAGCATATTACTAGAAAAGTATGGTTCTGTAATCAATCAAATTGAAAATGACGGATTTAAGGTTACGGCAAGTTTGTATACCATTTATGAAGGCAACAATCCTGTCGTTGCCGTTAAAACCACAGCTTCGGCAATGTCCGAACTGGCTACCTGGTTTGATGCCATAAAACCTGATGTTGTTGTTACCATAGCCGACCGGTTCGAAACGCTCGCCACTGCGGTAGCTGCATCCTATATGAATATTCCATTGGTACATATTCAGGGAGGAGAAATTACGGGCAATATTGATGAGAAAGTAAGGCACTCCATTACGAAACTTGCTGATATCCATTTTGTTGCTTGTGAAAACGCCAGAACCAGGGTAATACGAATGGGTGAAAATAGTGACAATGTCTATAATACGGGCTGTCCATCCATTGATATCGCCGCCGGTATTCTTAAAAATCAGCTACCTGGGTTCAATCCGTTTAGGCTATATGGCGGTGTGGGATCCGTTTTCAATCATAGAAAACCTTATATCGTGGTAATGCAGCATCCGGTAACTACGGAATATGGTTTTGCCAAAGAGCAGATTGAATGCACATTAAATGCGATCCAAATACTGAAAATCCCAACATTCTGGTTTTGGCCTAATCCGGATCCCGGCACAAATGAAACTGCAAAAGGAATAAGGTCTTTTCGCGAGATAAATAAAACGTTTCCAATACGCTTTTTTAAGAATATGGAATCTGCACATTTTCTGATGCTGCTTAAAAATGCTTCCTGTCTCATTGGTAATTCGAGTGTAGGAATCAGGGAATGTTCATTCTTAGGTGTTCCGGTTGTAAATATTGGCAGCAGACAAGCTGGGCGTGACAGAGCAAGCAATGTGCTGGATGTCGACTATGATGTGGCGGCAATTACTAATGCAATAGCATATCAGTTGGCTCATGGCCATTATAAACCGGATTTCATTTATGGGAATGGGGATTCCGGTCAGAAAATAGCGGCTTTGCTCACAACGGTTCCTCTATGTTCTCATAAAACAATGACTTATTAGATGAACAACAAACCAAGAATTCTGGGGATAATTCCTGCCAGAGGCGATTCGAAAGGTATTCCGAATAAGAATATCCGTTTGCTTGCCGGTAAACCTCTGATTCAATACACCATTCAGTCTGCACTTTTATCGGATAAACTAAGCACTATTTTAGTGTCAACTGATTGCGAGAAAATTATCAATTTTTCTAAACAATATCCACAGATTAAAACACCATTTATCAGGCCCAAAGAGCTTGCAACCGACAATACGCCAACGATTGATGTAATTCAGCATGCAGTGAAATATTACGAGAAGATCGGCGAAGTATTCGATTATATATGCTTGTTACAACCAACATCGCCGTTCAGAAATGATGATTTGATTGACAAAACTATTGATAAGATCCTCAAAGTTAAAACCGACAGTCTGACTACGATCCGAAAAGTTCCTGATAAATTCAATCCACACTGGACCTTCGGGATGAAAGACAATATTTTATCTGTATCAACTGGTGAAAAGCATATCATTACCCGACGTCAGGATTTGCCCGATCGTTATTACAGAGATGGCAAAATTTACATTTCTACTGTGGAACAAATACAAAAAGGAATGCTGTTGGGAGGTGATATTTTTGGCTATATCAATGAGAATGAGCCGGATATTAATATTGATACCTGGGAAGACTGGGCATTGGCAGAAAAACACCTGACAGATGGATTCCAATAGTAAAAAGCGAATTCTGTTGCTGATCACCAACATTTATGCAACTATGAATGTAATCCATAGCGGTCTCATCAAACCGCTTGCCGGGCAATACGAGGTTTACATTATTTCCGATCTGATTTATCAAGAGGAGATCGAAGAAATCAGCCAACATTTTAATATTAAACTTCACAAAATTGGTATTCCCTTACCAAACGAAAGCGGTTTAATCAGGATTTTACGCCTGTTGGAAAAGGCCATTTTCTTTCGCTTTTATAAAATTGGTACACAAAAAATCAAAGAAAAACAAAAAGGATTCTGGTATCACTTTGTCATAGGTTCAATTCTCAATGCAATTGAAATTTTAGGATTAAGCGAGCTGTTGTTAAGCATTTTACGAAAATTAATTATTCGTTTTACATCCAATAAAAGCGCTTTAAAAGGGCTGGGTAGTTACAATTTTTGCGGGGTAATCTCTACTTCTCCTTTGGATATCCGGGAGAATAGCATTGTCAATTTTTTAAAGAAAAAAATATTTCTTCACTGGCAATGATCATCAGTTGGGACAATCTCACTTCCAAAGGTATTATCAATGCAGATCATGATTATGTGCTGGCATGGAATGAATTGATGGCCAATGAATACCGCCTTTTTTATTCCTCATTTAATGCTCCGGACACACAGATTTGTGTTACTGGCATTCCCAGATTTGACATTTATTTTCAGAAACTTCCTGAAAATTATTCTATTTCTGAATTCAGGAAAAGATATCGGATAGGTGCCTCAGATAAAGTTATTTTATTTACAACAAGTGCCATAAACCATTTCCCTAACCAGGCGGATATTGTGGAACATCTGCTTGAATATGTATCTCAAAAACAGGATATTACAGTTATAGTAAGATGTCATGCCGGTGACCATTCCATGTTTTATACAAAGTTTCTTCAAGAGCCGGATTTGAGAATATGGCATCCGGACAATACTCATAATTCTTACAATATTTCAAAACGCATCCCCGGCTTGGAAACTCCTCTAAGCCTTGCTGAAATGCTGATTTATTGCGATGTGTGTCTGAATGTAGCATCAACGATACGGCTGGAAGCGGCTGTATGTAACAAACCGGGTATTAGTATAGCTTACGATGGTAATTTAAAGCCCGAATTAACGCACTCTGTACAAAGATTTTATGCTTATTCTCATCAGGTTCCGTTAAATGACCTTGGAATAGATCACATGGTTTTCAGTAAAAATGAGTTATTCAGTTCTCTGGACGAAATCCTGTATAAGTCTTCTTTACCAGCAATAAATTATACTGAAGGGATAGAAAAGTTTACCTGCCATTCCGGGCCTTTTGGCGTATCAACCTCGATGAAATACATAGATCAATGGTTGAATTAATGACAGACATGTGCAAAAAGGCACTGGTTTCCATAGGTTTAGTTGCTTTTACCAGTTTTCTGTTTCCGGAAATATTAACCATTGGAGAAAGTACTTTTCAGAGTTTAACTGTATTTACTTTTTACATCTATTGTTTTATTTCTCTTTTCACTTATTCACACCATAAATTATTTTATGTTTTGTCCTTGCCTGTACTGACTCAGTTTATTCATATTTTTCAAAAGTATTCATTTACCGGCGGAGCCAATTCTTTATGGAGATTGCTTCCATTTTTAATCCTGAACCTGTATTTAATTTTCTTCTTTTTAAAGAAGAAAAATATTGTTACGCAACGCAGCAGACTATTTATTCTTTCCTGGTTGATTGTCCATGCCTTTTTTCTGCTGATTTCTCCTAATCTTGAAAGAATTATATGGGGCGGAATCATTTTGTATTTGTTCACTTTACCATTATTTTTTTCTTATTTAAACTTTACGATTCAAGCGATTAATTTCCAGTCCGAAATTGAAAAACATTTATGTGTTGCATTCATTATTCTTGCTCTGGGTACGTTCGGACTTGTCTTTGCTGGTGCTGGTTACAAAGGCAGTGACAACCTGCTTGCCACCAGAAATATTGCTGATACTAATGTGACAATCGCTTATTTTATTCTCATATGGCCATTTGTATTGCGTTACTGCACCAGAAACTCAGTTTCGCAACCCTTCAAATTAACCATGATCCTGTTGTTAGCAGGAGTAGTAGTTTTTTCATTTTCCCGCGGTGCAGTTCTGATTGTTATACCTTATTTGTTGCTTACCACATTACTTACCAAAGGTTTCCTTAGCCTGAAATGGATACTTCCAGTTCTGATTGTTAGTCTTTTATACAATTCCGCAATTGCTGAATTTCTTGAAAAGCAGGACCTGACGTACTTCTGGAAGCTTCGTTTTGGTGATATGAATTCTTTGGAATCGCTGTTGAATAAACTGGAGTCAGCAAGTGGAAGAGTAGAAATCCATCAAATAGCCTATTCACTATTTCTAAAAAGCCCGCTGACAGGTTTTGGGATAGGAAGTTTCGAAACACTTGGCCCGGGATATCGCGAGGCGCATTCTATTTGGTATACTTTATTGGCCGAAGAAGGTATTCTCGGTACGGTTTATATTTATGGAGTCTTCCTGGCATTAATTGTATTTCTTGCAAAACAGATATTGAAAGCAGGGAAAGAATATACTGTCTTCTTGATGAGTATTCTTTTTTACCTGATTTTTAAACATACTGTTGGAAGCGTTTTTGTGATTTTACCGGGTAAAAGTATTACAGTCAACTGCATTGCCCCAATCCTTTTAATCTGCATTTATTTTTATGCCAAAAGTGAGGAAAGTATTTTGTCCGGTCATGAAAAAAGCAACTTCACGCATTCATGAAATTCATCACTTCCTTTTATTACTCACTTGGGACTAAGATCGTTTCTCTACTTATTTTGCTAATATCCAGGATATTAACAGCTCGAATACTCGGCCCTGCCGATTTAGGTTCTGTTGGAAATGCTTTGAATTTTGCATCAATCATCAGCCGATGGGGATCATTGGGAATTGCACCAGCCATCCAATTCACCAATAGTAAATTTCCACAGCAAAAAAACACCTTATTCATTTATGCAATTTTGTCTTCTGTTTTAATAGGAATAATTAATCTGATTTTTCTGCTTTATTTCCAAAATGAAATACTGGACTGGCAGTTCAAGTCTGATACAAATGCACAATTGGTGTATCTAAGGTTTTTTCCATTTCTGCCTTTGATCATGCTGTCGATGACATTACCGATTTTATTATTAGGATCTGGTAAGATCAAAGAATATTCCTTTACCCAAATTCTGCCATTATTCCTGCAAACGGTTATTATAGCCGCTTTATACTTTTCACCAAAATCATTGGATCTTATTATTTGGGCACAAGTCATATATTGGATTTCAACGATTGTTACGGCACTTATTTTTATCAGCTTTAAGAATTTCAGATATCGGTTTGATAAAGATCTGTTGATCATTTTTGTGAGATATTCATTAAATGCATGGCCACAGGTAATTCTGCAATTTGGAATTGCCCGTTTTGCAGTTCTGATAGGCAGTCAGTATTTAAGTAATAAAGATCTGGGATATTACATTTTAGCTTCCAATCTTTCCGAGTCATTTCTTGTAATCAATACTTCTTTAACACCACTTATTTTTAACAAAATTGCTTCACAAGGATCGAACACCAGACTTTTAAGTATATCGTTACGATTTACGGTTATATTACTTTTTCCGATTTTATTCATTACGCTTCTATTTGGCAAGCCAGTCTTCATTTACTTCTTCGGAATTGAATTTGGTAAAACCTGGGATCTTTTATTGCTATTACTTATATCAGTTTTGTTCCATAGCCTTGGAAGAATTTGTTCAAATTATCTGGCCGCATCAGGTAAAAATATGATTGTATCGGGGATTCAATTGCTGCAATTAGCATTATTAGCAATTGTTTGCTCGTTTGCTTGCCCTTCATTTGGTGTTTCAGGCCTTTCTTATGCAAGTATATGCGCTTCTGCAACCGGGTTTATTCTTTGTTTACTAATGATACTAAAAGTACGAGAAAGGAAATTCAGAAATCTTTTCTCTCTTCATAATTGGCAGGGAAGATTTGAACATGATTTTTCAGATAATAGGAATCCGGAATAAAAATGAGCGTATTTAAGCAAATAAACAAAGTTTTAATTTTGGGCAGGATTCCGCCACCAGTCGGAGGTGTTACAGTTCATGTTCTTCGGCTGCTGGAAAATTTACGTAACAGAGATTACGATTCCTTTTGCTTTTATGATTTTAAAAAGAAATCTGTCTGGAATATATTTCTAAAAATACCGCAGTATAAAACGGTCCACTTACACACTTCACATGTGTATTTTCAGCTTATCATTGCTGTGTACTGCCGTTTGTTCAATAGCAGATCAATTATTACTTATCATGGTAATTGGGGCAGATACGGATTTTTAAAAAACTTTGCGGCAGGTTTATCAGCCAGGTTTGCTTTTGAAGCTTTGGTACAAAATCAGGAAAGTCTCATAAAAGTGCAGAAGTGGAATAAAAACGCCATTTTACTTTCAGCATATATTCCACCAATAAATGTCCTTCCGCCTGATAATTATGTATTTCGGGACGTACTCACATTGAAAGCGAAATATAAATATTTGTTTTGTACCAATGCCTCGAATCTTACTTTTGATAAAAATGGCCAGGAGATTTATGGTATATTACAACTGATAACAAATATTTCCTGTACTGGAGCATCTGCGCTTGTCATTTCTGATCCATCCGGGATTTATAAAAATTATGCTATACATTCTTTAAAAGAAATACCGGAGAATGTATTATTCATAACCGGGGCACACGATTTTTGGAATGTGCTGAAACTTTCGAACGCATTTATACGAAATACAACCACAGATGGAGATTCCATCTCAATTCATGAAGCAATATCCTGTCAGGTTTTGGTTTTCGCTACGGCCTGCGTTTCACGTCCGCCGGAGTGTATCTTATTTACCGATATTACTAAAATTGACTTTGTAAAGGAGCTTCAGGTAAACAAGCTGAATAGTAAGAGGCAAATTAAAGAGGATTTTTTTGATACAGTAGGAGAAGTAATCTTACTTTATAACAGGTGTATATCCTGAGCAGCAGGTTTGGAAAAGCGGGGATTCAAATATTAATTTGACAGTGGCTGGAAAAAAACGAAGGCATAGAAAAACTTCCATGCCCTGTTTCACACTATACACACACTATATTTTTAATATTTCTATATATCTCTTTAAGAATTATCTAAATAACTTACTATACCGCAAAATAACAAATTAAAGTAATTAGAAAAAAACTTTCTGTTGTGATTTTCTAAATTCTAATAAGAATGTTTCCATTTTATCCCCAATCTGACTTATAAAAGACATAAACAACCAAAAAATACTGAAAATATATAAGAAAGATTGTTGAAACCGGCATGCCACTTCTTATTTTCGCGTAATCTAACTGTATAATATATACTTCATGGAATCACTGCTTACTATAGATGCACTAATAAGTTTTTTGACTCTTACCCTGCTCGAAGTAGTGCTCGGTATTGATAACATCATCTTCATTACAATAGTTGCAGGTAAATTACCAGTTGACCAACGCAAGAAAGCCCAGAATAATGGTTTACTGATTGCACTTGTTTTACGTGTTGCATTACTTTTTGCTATTTCGTGGGTAATTGGATTAAAACAAGATTTGCTCAATGTTTTCGGACATGGTTTCAGTGGACGGGATTTGATACTATTAGGAGGAGGGTTGTTCTTATTATATAGTACCACCAAGGAAATTCACCATAAACTCGAAGGGGAAGCGGAACACCTGCCTTCTGCTGAGGCCGGAAAGTCGGGAAAAGGAGGACTTTCGTTTGGAAATGCTCTGATTCAGATTGCATTGCTAAACATCATTTTCTCGTTTGATTCTGTGTTAACTGCCGTTGGGTTAGTAAAAGAGATTCCAATTATGATTGCCGCCGTAGTTGCTTCTACATTTATTATGATCGCTTTCGCGGCTAAAATCGGCGATTTCGTAAATAATCATCCTTCTATTAAAATTTTAGCGCTGTCTTTTTTGTTGATGATTGGTACGCTCCTCGTGGCAGAGGCATTTCACTACGAAATACCTAAGGGTTATGCTTATTTTGCCATGGCTTTTTCATTCCTGGTGGAGCTTTTAAATATGAAACTGGATAAAAAAGTAACTCATCCTGTGAAATTGAAAGAGCGGTTGGATTAAAATCAAAATCATCACAATTTCTGAAATAAATTAAATGCGCATCAATCCCGAAACGGTAGACCGAATTAAGTTAGCCACTGATATTGTAGAAGTGGTAGGGGATTTTGTGTCTTTAAAAAAGAAAGGTGCGAATTATTCTGCATGCTGTCCTTTTCACAATGAAAAAACTCCTTCTTTTAACGTAAATCCGGTTCGCCAGATATATAAATGTTTTGGTTGTGGCGCAGCAGGCGATTCTATCAAGTTCGTTATGGATGTGGATGGAATCGGATATGGTGAGGCTTTGCGGTATCTGGCCAATAAGTACAATATTGAAATAGAGGAAGAGGAGGTTACCAATGAAGAAGCTGCACGCCAGAATGCACGTGAAAGCCTTTATATTATTCTCAATTTTGCAAAAAACTTTTATCAGCAACAGCTTCATCAAAGTGACGAAGGACTTGCAGTAGGATTAAGTTATTTCAAAGAGAGGGGTTTTAATAATGAAATACAGAAAAAATTTGAACTTGGGTACAGCCTTGACAACTGGGACGCTTTTTCAAAACATGCACTTGAAAAAGGATATACATCCGAACTGCTCGAAAAAGCCGGCCTGCTGATCCATAAAGAAGGAAGTAATGCTACTGACCGCCAGTCCCGAGGTTATGACCGTTTTCGGGGGCGGGTCATATTTCCGATCCATAATGTTGCAGGAAAAACAATTGCTTTCGGCGCCCGGATTCTTAAATCTGATAAAAACCAGCCTAAATATCTTAATTCGCCTGAAACGGAGGTTTATCATAAAAGTGATATTCTATACGGAATATTTCAGGCTAAAAATGCCATACGCCAGCAGGAACTTTGCTATCTGGTAGAGGGCTATACTGATGTTGTTTCGTTGCATCAGGCGGGTATTGAGAATGTGGTTGCTTCTTCGGGAACTTCGCTTACGATAGAACAGATTAAACTTATTGGCCGTTTTACTCCCAATATTACCATACTTTATGATGGCGATGCGGCCGGAATAAAAGCGGCATTACGCGGATTGGATCTGGTATTGGAGGAGGGGCTGAATGTAAGTATTGTGCTTTTTCCGGATGGAGACGATCCGGACAGTTATGTGCGGAAAGTTGGTGCAGAAGCTTTTAAGGATTATCTGCGCAAAGCTTCAAAAGACTTTATCACTTTCAAAACCGAAACATTATTACAAGACGCCGGTAATGATCCTTTCAAACTGGCAACCGTAATTGGCGATGTTGTCAATAGTATTATTAAAATTCCGGATGCTATTAAGCGGCAGGTTTTCTTTCATCGTACTTCTGAAATGATGAAAGTGGATGAGCAGATGCTCATTACAGAAGGAAACAAACTGCTTCGGAAACTTCATGCGCAGAAACCTCAGGAACGCAGCAGCCGGTCGGCGAATAATGTTCCCAATGGCCCTGGTGATCTGAATGGAATGCGTGCAGGCAGGCAATCTGCTAATTCAGGACCAGACCATAATCCGTTTGACGGGCCGCCGTCTGACGGATCTCCATTTGATGGACCACCGGAAGGATTGTTTGAACCTTCATTTCAGGAAGATGACCAGGCTCTTCAGCGCTCAAAATTATATTATCAGGAAGAAGCTTTTATCAGGCTGCTGGTTCTGCACGGAACCAGGGAACTTGAACCTAATATAACAGTATGCCAGTATGTTTTGGGAGAAATACAGGGAATAGAGTTCAAAGATCCTATTTTCGGTCATCTTCTGACATTGTTCAGGGAGAATTTCAATCAAAATAATTTATTGTCTACAAGCTATTTCAAAAATCACCGGGAGGCCGAAATCAGGGAATTAACGATTACCTGGATGAGCAGCAGACATGAACTTAGTGAACTGTGGCTTTCCAAATTTGAAATTTATGTTCCGTTTGAAACTGATGTATTAGATAAAACTGCTTTTAACAATATACTGAGGCTTAAAAAGGAGTTTATTGAAGAAAAGATGCATTTGTGCATGCAACAGCAAAAAAATGCGAAATCTGAGGAAGAACAGATGTCTATTATGCAGGAGTTTCTTCACTATAAAGAGATAAGTATGGCAGCTGCGAGAGATTTAGGCAGGGTAGTTGGTTAAAATCCGGCTCAGGGTTTTAATTTAAAAATAATTTCCTACGTTCTACTCATCATTTATGCTTGACTTTCGCCTCAAAGTTTTTTACACCGTTGCCCAGACCTTGAACTTTAACCGGGCAGCGGAGCAGCTTAATATCAGTCAGCCCGCTGTTACAAAGCATATTAAAGAACTGGAACAGCTATATGTCACCACACTTTTTGATCGCACCAGAAAGCATATTGTTCTGACGAAATCAGGGGAAGTTCTGTTGCAACATGCCCATCTTATTTTCGAACAGTACCAAAAGCTGGAATTTGACCTTAATCTGCTTCCAGAACAAAACGGAAGGGACATTGCACATTGGTGCCAGTACTACCATTGCTCAGTATGTTATTCCCGCTTATCTGGCTCATTTTCACCAGCGTTTTCCGGATATTAAAATAGAGCTCACCAATGGGAACTCGCTGGTAATAGAGCAATTGCTGGAAGAAAAAAGATTGATCTTGGCCTTGTTGAAGGTTCTATTCATAATAGTGACTTAAAATATATTCCGTTTCTGAAAGACGAAATTGTACTGGTCATGCGGCCTAAAAACAATTTGTTAAAAAAGCGTATCATTGATGCCGGAGAATTAACCAGGCTTCCGCTTTTGATAAGGGAAAGCGGATCGGGAACTTCCGAAATTATTGATGAACATTTGTCAGGAATTGGCTTGAATTTCAAAGATTTAACCATTCAAATGCAACTGGGCGGGACAGAAAGTATTAAAAATTACCTTTTGTGTTCAGACACTTTTGCCTTCCTGTCAATTTACAGTGTACAGCAGGAATTAACTGACGACAGGCTTACCATTCTGGAAGTAGATGGATTGAATATCGAGCGTACTTTTTCTTTTGTTCACCGCCAGGGACAGCCTTCTCCGTTATCAAAACTTTTTATGAAATTTGCTTCTATTAAAAGGTCATAAATATTTCCGGGTTTACTCAACAATACCACCACATGAAAACTTACATAGTCATTTTATTCGTTGCCAGTTGTTGGCTTACAGGCTGTCAGCCTTCTTACCAACTTCTTAAATCTGAAAAAGAAGACGGTTTCCGGTTATCGGATTATCCCACATTCGGCTTTTATGACATAGAGGTCAGTGGCGATACTTCTTCTAAAACTTTTGAAACAAATGTCGGTATTATTAAAGAAGCTATTGCAAGAAATTTACAGCAAAAAGGCTTGAACGAAGCACAAGATCCGGCGCTAAAAATTAACATTGCTTTATCGGTAAGAGAAGAAGTACAAACCCGTCAGACTGACTTTCGTACAGACGGGTTACCCCGTTACATGGGTCAAAGGAGATATTCCTGGAAAAGCGAAGAAGTGCCGGTAAGAAAATACAAAGAGGGTACAATACTGATTGATTTTGTAGACCTCACCAATAATAAAATGGTCTGGCGAGGCGGAAGCCAGGGGATTCTGCCAAAGAGTAAGGATTTTTCGGATAAGGTCAATCAGGTTATGAATGACATTTTTAAGAAAATCCCCAATTAATATACAACAAAGGGTCAACTCTTTCACAGAATTGACCCTCGTATATGTAAATTCAAAGTATGTGTTATGCGTTATTAACTACGCTGCGAACTTTGTCATTAACAGTTTCAGCAACCGAACCTGCTTTGTCCTTTACCGTGCTAACGTTTTTAAGAAAACCTTCTTTTAATTTATCGGCAAGAATAGATAATTCTTCAAGGCTTTTTTCATATTTATCTTTTGCCGTATCGCCCAGATCAGTTGCTTTATGTTTAATAAGCTTACGTGATTCTTTACCACTTTTTGGAGCCACTAAAAGTCCTATTGAAATACCAGTTAATAATGCTGCTACCGCTCCTATTAGAAATTTTTGATCCTTGTTCATACGAATTGACTTATTTTGCGTGATGATATTAAACTTAGTCCCGAAAATAACAAAAATACCGTGCCAAATCAACCTATGTCTATACGTTTCAATAAAATCAGTCTGCATTTTCTGGTTTTAACAATGTTCATTTCAGGATTTTCTTTTCCAGCCATTGCCCAATGGAAAATTCTTGATATTAAAACGACTATTAATATGCGTGGTATCCATGCTGTTTCGTCTAATGTTTGTTGGATTGGAGGCAGTCAGGGCACTGTTTTAAGAACTACTAATGGCGGACATTCGTGGACTACCCTCAAAGTTCCGGGAGGCGATTCTCTCGACTTTCGTGATATCCATGCTTTTGATAAACAGACTGCCGTTGCTATGAGTGCAGGAGAAGCACAGAATGGGAAAGCACGAATTTACCGTACGGAAAATGGTGGAGAAACATGGGTTCTTGTATATCAATCTACACAAACTGGGGTATTTCTGGATGGTATAGACTTTTGGGATAAAGATAAAGGAATCTGCCTTGGTGATCCCATAGGCGGTCGTTTATTCATACTTACCACAGAAGACAACGGGAAATCCTGGCAGGAATTACCGTTTGAAAACCGTCCGGTCGGGGAGCCGGGAGAAGCCAGTTTTGCAGCAAGCGGGACGTCTATTTTGACCAATGGAAAAGGAAATGTTTTTATAGGAACGGGAGGAAGTAAAAAAGCACGTGTATTCCGCTCAGAAGATTATGGAAGATCCTGGAAAGTTTCAGAAACACCACTTGCAGCAGGAGTAACAAGCGGTATTTTCGGACTTCGGTTCTGGTCTAAAAAGAGTGGTATTGCGGTAGGAGGTGATTATAAAAAAACAACCGATTCTACATTAAATGTGCTTACAACTGATGATGGTGGAATAACCTGGGAACTGGAAAAGAATATGACCAAGCCTGCCGGATTGAAAGAATGCGTTGCCATTTACCATAAAACCAACGCAACATGGAACGGTGATACGCAGATCCGCGCAGATAACTATGCGCTTATTGCAGTAGGCCCGTCAGGAAGCAGCTCTTCGGTTGACCGTGGTAAAACCTGGCGATCAATTGGCAAAGAACCTTTCCATGCCGTAAGTTTTGCAGGAAATGTAGGTTTTGCAGTTGGAGGAAAAGGTTTGATAGGTAAAATTGATAAGGTTTCCACCAAGAAAAATAAAAGGAAAATCAAGTTTGTAGAAGATTAATAACTACTCCACATTCTTAATTCTCCATTCTTAACTTTTAATTTATATCCTGTCAATCAGTTCTTTCACTTTCCTTACTTCTTTACCCAATAAATGATCAGAAATGGCGGCTGCGTGATCGCGGCCGTTTTCAATAAATATTTTTTCAGTAAAAACACCGGCCATAACAGTTCCGCATAAATACAAACCTTCAACATTTGTTTCAAAAGTTTCCGGGTCAAAAGTCGGGACTTTAGTGGCCGGATCAAGTGCTACGCCGCAACGGAAAAGCAAGTGTTCGTCGGGTAAATAACCAACAAGCAAAAACACGAAATCAGCAGGAATCCATTCTGTTTCACCTGTTTCTATATTTTCGATCTGCATCCGTCCGGGTTCGATCGCTTTGGTAATACTATTGAACCTGGTGTGGATTTTTCCTTCCTTTACACGGTTTTTGACATCAGGAACCAGCCAGTATTTTACTTTGGTACGGAAATCTGCTTCTTTATGTACAATAGTTACATGTGCATCATGACGATACAATTCGAGCGCAGCTTCTACGGATGAATTGGAACCGCCAACCAAAACTACATTGGTAAAAGAGTACTGGAATGGTTCATCGTAATAATGTGAAACGTGCGGCAGATTTTCGCCAGGTACGTTCAGCATCCGCGGCACATCAAAGTAGCCGGTTGATAGTACTACTTTTTTTGACTGGAAAATCTGTCCGTCATTGGAGTAGATCAGGAAAGTACCATCAGGTTGTTTTTCTGCCCGGTCAACATCCACAAAAAGTTTAAAATTGAGATGGTAATAACCTGCCACTTTCCGGTAATATTGCAACGCTTCGGTACGGTTTGCTTTTACTTCGGAAATGGCAAACGGAATGCCTCCAATCTCAATATTTTCGGCAGTAGAAAAGAAGCGCATTCTTCTCGGATAACGACGAATAGATTCAGTGAGATTTCCTTTTTCTAAAATCAAATAATCCAAACCACCCTTAGCAAGCTCAATTCCCATTGCCAGCCCGCAAGGGCCGCCACCAATAACAATAACGTCGTAGATATGCATAAATATTTTTTTAGCTTTCGGCTTTGGGCAATTGGCTTTCAGCAACATCCTTCATTCTTTTCTACTTTTGACCCTTGCCACTTCTTTATTGCTTAACTCCATATTTTATATATTGGTTTCTGAACTTTGTAAATTGGCATACTGTTAAAAATGTTTCCATGAATATTACAAATTTCATACATTGACAGACGCAATCAGGACATTTGCCAGCAACCTCAATGATTGGGGGAAACGGAAAATTCCGTTTGTTTTCATTGTCGATTATCTGGCTGAGAAACCGGTTGCCTGGAAGTTGGAAGATGTAAATCCGGATGAAATTTTATTTGATCTGAATGGTTTTCGGAATTATCCAAATAATGGAAACGGCAGAGAAGTGCTGGATTTTACTTTTCAAAAATTTCCGGTCTCATTTTCAGAATATCAGAAAAGGTTCAGGTACGTTGTTGAAAATTTGAAAGCAGGAAATTCATTTTTGGTCAATCTTTCAGTACCGACACCGATAGAGACAAATTTAAGCTTGCCTGATATCTTTAAAAGCAGTGAGGCGCCTTATCGTTTTTGGTATAAAGATCAGTTTGTTTGTTTTTCTCCCGAAATATTTATTCGTATTCAGGAAAACCGGATTTCTTCATTTCCAATGAAAGGTACTATCGATGCTTCCATTCCTGACGCGGAAAATGTGATATTAAACGATCCGAAAGAAGCTGCCGAACATGCCACGATTGTAGATTTGATCCGTAACGATCTGAGTATGGTTGCTGAAAAGGTTTGGGTTGAAAAATATCGTTATATTGATCTTATTCAAACCAATGAAAAAACACTTTTGCAGGTCAGTTCAGAAATAGCCGGAATTTTACCGGAAGATTTTGGCGGAAAATTTGGTGATTTACTTTTGAAATTATTGCCGGCCGGGTCAATTACGGGTGCGCCAAAACCCAGTACACAGAAAATAATCAAAAATGCAGAAGGTTATGAACGTGGATATTACACAGGTGTAATGGGTTATTTTGACGGTGAAAATTTTGAAAGTGCAGTGATGATACGTTATATAGAAAATCAGGAAGGAAATCTGATATTTAAGAGTGGCGGAGGAATTACGGCTTTAAGTAAAGCAGAAGACGAATACCAGGAATTAATTGACAAAGTGTATCTTCCATTTCCAAATACTATAAATGCTTTGCATTGAGACCATCGCGGTTGAGAACCGGCAATTTAAAAACCTGAAATACCACGAGGTACGGTTGAACAAAACGCGAAACGAACTTTGGGGCTACCGGGATCAATGGGATTTATCAGCAATGATTGTAATTCCTGATTCAGTTACGCATGATTTACATAAGTGCAGGCTGGCTTACGGCTTTGAAATAGATGCTGTAAAATGGGAGCCTTATTCTCTCAGGACAATTAACAAAATTCGGCTTGTTTATGACGATTCGGTTGAATACTCCTATAAATATGATCAAAGACCCGGGCTTAACCAGCTTTTTGAACAGCGCAAAGATGCTGATGAAATCCTGATCATTAAACAGGGAATGGTGACTGATTCATTTTACTATAACGTCGCTTTTTTTGATGGAAAAAAATGGTTAACACCTGATACACCGTTGCTTCCGGGAACACAAAGAGCTTTTTACTTGATTCAGGAATTATTGAAAAGGCTGTTATAAGGGAAGAGGATATTGCTAAATACAGTCATATAAAATTGTTTAATGCAATGGTAAGTTGGAAAAATGCGGTGGCTTTGGGAATCGATGCAATATTCTGATAATGCTATCATATTATTTATGGCAAGCAGGGATCTCATACGATTCAGGCATCTCAACAAAGCGTTATTATTTGTATATTTGATTAAATAAGACATGCACAAATATGAAAGCAGACATATCTTCAGGAAGTATCAGGTTATCTGAAACACAGAGATCCTATTCACCAGATGAAATACTTGCCGCCGGAGGAGCAACCGCTTTTGGCAGGAAATCGGGAAAGAATAACCAGACACTTATTCACGCACTCGAGAATGCAGCACCTATCGAACCATTTACAGAAGAAGAATGGAACGACTTATTGGCTCAGCTTGAACGTGATAAATAATGAATCTTCTATTTGATACAAACATAATTATTAATATTGTCAGGTCGGTTGACACTTTGGGCATAACGCAATTTCTTAATCCAACGAATCTTTCAACATATATTTCGGTCGTTTCTGAAGGTGAAATAAATTCTATTGCCCTTCAAAACAATTGGGGAGTGAACAGATTGAATTTTTGGAAAAAATTCTTGATCAATCAACCATAATAGATATCAGTAAATTAAATCTGAGTGCTTATTCTGAAATTGATGCATACTCTCAATTACGTAATCCTGGCTTCCATATATATCCATTCACCACACCCAGAAATATGGGTAAAAATGATCTCTGGATTGCTTCATTAGCTGCTCTTTTAGGTCTTCAGCTTGTTACAACAGATGCTGATTTTGATCATCCTCACAATGTATTTTTCGATGTACGGAAAGTTAACCAGCTGGATTTTTTACCTTTTTTCAAGAAGTAAACATTAACACAACCAATGGCCTCTCTTTTCGAGGAAGAAACCACTTTATTCGCCGATTTAATATTACCGGTTCCTATACCTTCACTTTTTACTTACAGAGTGCCAAGGGAAATGAGCGAGCTGATCACGGTTGGCGCAAGGGTAATCGTACAATTTGGCCAGAAAAGGATTATTACTGCTGCTGTGGCACGTTTGCATACAAACCCACCAGTAAAATATCAGGCAAAATATATTCTGGAATTACTGGACGAACAGCCGATCATTACTAACAGACAGCTTGAACTTTTCAATTGGATAGCAGAATATTATCTGTGCAATATTGGTGAAGTGCTGAATGTAGCTCTTCCGGCCGGACTTAAAATTACCAGCCAGTCGCGTATCCAGTTTAATCCTGAATTTGATTACTATGAACTGCTTACGGACGAAGAACATGTGATCCTTGATGAAATAAAAAAACACCAGACGCTTTCTTATGAAGAAGTGGAGCGATTGATGCAGAAGTCCAATATAACTTCACTCATTAAGTCCCTGGTTGGTAAAAGGGCAGTGATTCTATTTGAAGAAGTAAAAGAAAAATACAAACCCAAAGTGGTAAAAAAGGTCAGGTTAACTTCTGCTTTTCTTACTAATGAATCGCTTGTGCAACTTACTTCGTCACTGGATAAAATTCCCAGGCAACAGGAAATCCTGATCCGTTACCTAAGCTACATCCCGGCTTACAATAATCCTGACCTGAACCTGAAAGGGCTTGATAAATCCATTTTTTTAAAGAATGATGGTTTGTCAGATTCTGCATTGCAAACACTTATCAAAAAAGGGATTTTCGAACAGTTTGAAATCTTTATTTCCCGCTTTGACGATATTACCATGGATAAGCCCGTGGAAATCCTGCTTACTGAATCCCAAAAAAAGGCATCCAGTGAAATTCATGACCTTTTTACTAAAAAAGAGGTCGTGCTGCTTCATGGAATCACGGGAAGTGGTAAAACAGAGGTATACATTGAACTGATCAAACAGGTTCTGGAAAGTGGTTTACAGGTTTTATTTCTTTTGCCGGAGATTGCACTTACCACGCAGATTGTTGTCAGATTAAGAAAAATATTCGGCGATACAATGGGAATTTATCATTCCAAATTCTCGGATAATGAACGTGTGGAAGTCTGGAAAGGAATTCTGGACGGCAAATTTCAGTTTGTAGTCGGCGTTCGCTCTTCCGTTTTTCTTCCTTTTGACAATCTTGGACTGATCATTGTGGATGAAGAACATGAAACTTCATACAAACAACATGATCCTGCACCTCGTTACAATGCCCGCGATGCTGCTGTAATGATGGCTTATATGCATAAAGGCAAGGTTTTGCTCGGCTCTGCTACACCTTCACTGGAAAGTTACTATCACGCCCAAAGCGGACGTTATGGACTTGTGGAAATGACAGAGCGGTTTGGCAATGCAGCATTACCTACTTTTGAGCTGATTGATACTAAAAAAGAGAAAAAGCAAAAAAAGATGAAAAATGAATTTTCATCCGTTTTGCTGGAACACCTGGAATACAATCTTAAAAATAAAGAGCAAACGATCCTCTTTCAAAACCGCCGGGGATACTCCGCTTATGTGCAGTGTGAAGAATGTAACTGGATCTCCGAATGTATCAATTGTGATGTAAGCCTCACCTACCAC
The DNA here is from genome assembly GCF_019711195.1 of Dyadobacter sp. NIV53. Taxonomy (NCBI): domain Bacteria; kingdom Pseudomonadati; phylum Bacteroidota; class Cytophagia; order Cytophagales; family Spirosomataceae; genus Dyadobacter; species Dyadobacter sp. NIV53. Next base: position 3,257,721 of record NZ_CP081299.1, on the reverse strand, counting down.
ATGAAAGTGGGCGAACTTCGCTGCCATTATTGCGGGCATAAAGAGGAAGTACCCAGAACATGCCCTAATTGCGGCTCTCCCAAAGTCAAAACAATGGGATATGGTACCGAAAAAATTGAGGATGAATTACATAACATTTTCCCCGGAGCGCGTGTACAGCGCATGGATCTGGATTCTACACGTGCAAAAAATGCGTATCAGCAAATTATCCAGGAGTTCGAAACGGGCGGGATCGACATCCTGGTCGGAACGCAAATGGTCAGTAAAGGCCTTGACTTCGACAATGTAAGTATCGTTGGGATTTTTGATGCTGACCGAATGATTCATTTTCCCGAATTCAGGGCATCAGAACGCGCTTTCCAGATGCTGACCCAGGTAAGCGGCCGGGCAGGAAGAAGAGCGAATAAACCTGGTAAAGTATTGATCCAGACTGCTAATACCGAACAGAAATTACTCGACCGGATTGTGAAAGGGGATTATTCCGGCATGTATGAAACTGAAATCGCTGAGCGTGAAAAATTCCACTATCCACCTTTTACCAGATTGATAAAAATTACGGTTAAACACCTGGACGAAGCTACTTCTAAGCGTGCAGCGGTGCTTTTGGCTGAAAAATTAACAGTTAATTTGGGCGCAAGCAGAGTACTTGGACCACAGCCACCGCTCGTTGAAAGAGTAAGAAATCTGTTTTTGTTCGACATTCTCATTAAACTTGAGCGAGAAAAGATTAATTTTAAGGCGGCAAAGTCATTTATCCAAGAAAAGGTCATTGATATTTTGACCGATAAGACGCTAAAAAGTGTCTACGTTGTCATTGACGTGGACTGTGTATAAAATCAATTTAATACTGCATATTAACCTATGTCTTCCAAAAAAACCAGAATTGTTGCTACCGTCGGTCCAACTTCCGAAACAAAAGAAATGTTATATGCCTTGGCTAAGGCTGGAGTAAACGTATTTCGTCTGAATTTCTCACATGGTACGCATGCTGATCACCTTCTCAGACTGAACACTATTCGTGAAATTAATGAAGAATACGGACTGAACCTTGCTATTTTACAGGATTTACAAGGCCCGAAAATCCGTATCGGCCTGGTAGCAGAAAAAGACGGTGTTTTGATCGAAGCAGGTAATAAATTAATATTATCAAATACTGAAGTATTAGGTACTGCCGAAAAAGTAAGTACGCCTTACGACGGTATGTACAATGACGTGAAAATAGGTGACCGCGTTCTGATGGACGATGGTAAACTGGAAGTGCTTGTAACTGGTAAAGATGGTTCTGACGTAATTACTGAGGTTATTTACGGTGGTTACCTTAAATCGAAAAAGGGTGTAAACCTTCCTAATACGCGTGTTTCAATGCCTTCTGTTACAGCCAAAGATTATGAAGATCTTGATTTTGGACTGGAACACAATGTTGAATGGGTTGCTCTTTCATTCGTACGTACGGCTTCTGAGGTGATTAAAGTTAAAGAATATATTGCCAGCAAAGGGAAAACAGCAAAACTTATTGCTAAAATTGAAAAACCTGAGGCAATCGTTAACATAGACGAAATCATTGAGGCAACAGATGCAATAATGGTTGCGCGTGGTGACCTTGGTGTTGAGTTACCTGCGGAAGAAGTTCCGATGATCCAGAAAATGATCGTAGACAAATGTAACAAAGCAGGAAAGCCTGTTATTGTCGCTACGCAAATGCTTGAGAGCATGATTGAAAGCCCGCGTGCAACACGTGCAGAATTGAACGATGTTGCTAATTCAGTATTGGATGGAGCTGATGCTGTAATGCTAAGTGCTGAAACTGCTTCCGGAAAATACCCGGTACTGGCGGTGGAAAGCATGACCCGTACAATCGAAAAAGTAGAAACATCTACCAACAGCATTTATTTCAAACACCATGCTTTTGTGAACGAACATTCGGGTGAAAATAAATTGAATGACAATGTGGTTATGAGTGCCTGTCGTTTGGCACGTGATACATCTGCAACGGCAATTATTGGAATTACACGTTCAGGATATACTTCTTACCGCCTTTCACATCATCGCCCGAAAGCTAATCTGATCATATTTACTTCCAACAAAGTATTGATGAATCAATTGGCATTGTATTGGGGAACGAAGGTTTACTTTTATGACCGCGACCAGGATGTATCTACGGATGACCTGATTGAGGATATTAAATTGTTCCTGATCGAAAAAGGTGAATTGCAGAAAGGTGATGTTTTCATTAACACATTAAGTATGCCCGTTTCAAGACAACGTAAAACCAACACAGTTAAACTGAGTGTGGTAGAATAAAAACATAATTAAGGTTTATAAAAAGCAGCAGAGAGTTTCTCTGTTGCTTTTTATATTTATAATCCGGCTTGTTTTACTGCTGTGTGCCATGTTTCAATATTTGTTAGTGAATTGCAGGCTTTACCGATATTCTGCATATATTGGTAAAGTAAACTAATTGAGTCATGATAGCTTCACCAGGCCCACGCAAGGTTTTGCAAAAAATCCCTGCAAAGAATATACCCAGCGTTTTGATCCATGAAATAATAGACGGCAAGCCATTATACCGCAAAGGCTATCGGGAAGTATTGGCCAAAACCAAAAATATCGAGGATATTATGGGTTCAAGTTCTTTGCAGTTTTTTATCATTGATTATCTTCTTGGTATACTTTATCCCAATATTGACAGGACTAAATATATTATTGCGACTAATGAAGCCGGGCTGCATTTAGACCGTAGGAATAACCTGGCAGGGGATATTCTCATTTTTGATAAAAAAGTGCTGACTATTGATAAGATCAATAAACATTATTCAAATGTTCCGCCTAAAATTTCAATTGAAATAGATCTTGATATTGAATTGGAGGGATTTACTGAACACAGCTATATTTTTCTTAAAACCAGGAAACTATTGGAATTTGGGGCCGAAAAGGTCATCTGGTTTTTGAGTGAATCTAGAAATATAATGATTGCTACGCCGCATGGCAATTGGGAAATACAGGATTGGGATAAAGACGTTGAAATTTTTGATGGTATAATCTTCAATGTAGGGAATTATTTAAAACAGGAAGGTTCGGAATTTGCCTGATCAGTCCAGATGAGAATTTAAGTAAAAAACAATGAGAAATCTTCATTGTTTTTTTATTTGATTTAAATAACTAATAAAATAGTTTTGAAACTAATAAAATAGTAATAACTTTGAAAACCAATTTTAATACAGGTAATACAAATATATAACAATGGAAATACGCACATTGACCCGCGCAGAGGAAGAGATTATGCGCATTCTCTGGCAATTGAAAAAAGCTTTTGTAAAGGATATACTTGCCGAAATGCCGGAACCGAAACCAGCCTATAACACGGTATCAACTATTATCAGGATTTTAGAGAAAAAGGAAGTTGTTGGTTACACGGCCTACGGAAAAACCCATGAATACTACCCGCTGATTAGTGAAGAAGAATACAAACGCTTCGAGATGCAGCAGCTGATGGTCAATTACTTTGATAATTCTTTGCCAAACCTCGTTTCATTTTTTGTAAAAGAAAATGATCTGAAATCGAAAGATCTCGAAGAGATTATGAAACTGATCAATGAACATAAAAATGAACCTTAATTATTGTTTGTTATGGAAATTCTTATTTATGCAGGAAAAGTAAGCTTGTACTGGACGTTATTTTACGTTTGTTATCAGTTATTTCTTCGCCGGCAAACATTCTTTGTCTGGAACCGGATATATCTGATTGCCTCACTTCTTATTTCATTTGCGCTTCCTTTTATAATTTATCCCGAATCTGCTCCTGCAATTCCCGTTATTTATGAAGTAAGCAGTCCGTCATTTGTTGTTTCAACAGTTCAGAATGAACAGGTTTCACTATTTACCTGGACAAATCTCGTTGGATTGCTTTACATCACAGGCATATTGTTCATGAGTTTTAAATTGTATAACCATGTCCGTCAGCTTAATGGCTTTCTAAATGAAGGTGAACAAATAGATATGGAAGTGGGTAAAATCATTTTGATCAATTCGAACCATGTCGGTTCTTTCTCATTTCTAAAATGGATCGTTGTAAACCGTAACGATTATGAAAATCATTTTGATGCCATTTTAAGGCATGAGATGGTTCACATGCAACAGGGCCATAGCTGGGATATATTGTTCATTGAATTGATGAAAATATTATTTTGGTTCAACCCGATACTGATACTGTATAAAAAATCCTTACAGGAAGTACACGAATTTCTGGCTGATGCCGAAGCTGCCAACCGGGAAAATTATGCAACATTTCTGGTCTCTTATGCTTTAAATGCACCAATTGCCTCGTTGACTAATCATTTTTTCAAACCATCTCAAATCAAAACCCGGATTCAGATGATCTATAAAAATCGTAGTTCTAAATGGCTATTAAGTTCTTATTTAGCAGCAGTATTACTTATAGGAACAATAGCTCTGTTTGTTGCTGGTTGTGAGCGGGAGAAATATGATGCTGAAAACGTCAGTAATGAGAGTATGGATAAGGTTTCAATAAAAGGCAGAATTGTTGATTCGGATAAAAAAGGCATTTCAGGTGCCATGATTGTTGCCGGGAAGCATAACGGAGCAATTACAGACAGTGAGGGTAATTACACGATCCAGGCCCCGGAAAATAGTTCGCTTAAAATAAGTGGTAAAGGTTTTCAGAATTTAACCGTTCAAATCACCAATCAGACTTCAATTTACGCTGTGTTAGCACCTTTGGGACATAATAGTTTAAAATCATATGCATATCTGAGCGAGAATTCGGCTCCGGAAAATGTGAATGTAACTGACAGGAAAATTTTCACAGTGGTTGAAGAGCAGCCTGAGTTTCCTGGTGGTACAAAGGCTATGTATGAATTTCTGGGTAATAATATTAAATATCCCGAGGCAGCGGCAACAGCCAATGTTGGCGGACGTGTATTCCTGTCCTTTGTAGTTACCGCGACTGGCGAAATTGAAGATATTATAGTTTTGAAAGGTGTCGGTTACGGATGTGATGCAGAAGCAGTAAGAGTATTGAAGGCATTTCCAAAATGGCAGCCAGGTAAGCAAGGTGGAATTCCAGTTAATGTGCGCTATAATTTGCCCATCAACTTTGAGCTGAAAGGTGCCAAAAAGGTATCAGATATTAAAAAAGTGTTTAATAATCCTGATAAATCCGAAGCGGCATTGATGACAAATGGCAGAATAATTGAATCATACCAAAAAAATAGACAACAATTGATCAGTGTTACCGGGGGCAATCCTGTTTACGTTATTGATGGGAAGATTGAAGAAGATCCTGATGTTATAAAGAAAATTGATTCTGAAAAAGTGCAGTCTGTATCTGTCTTAAAAGACCAGGCCGCTATAAGTGCATATGGAGAAAGAGGCAAAGGTGGAGTGGTATCTATCATTATGAAAAAATAGTAAAATGGAGTTATTAATTTACTTAGGGAAAGTAAACTTGTACTGGCTCTTATTTTATGCATGCTATTGGTTACTCTTCCGTAATCATACATTTTTCCAATGGAACAGATTCTATCTGAGCGGATCTTTGCTGATTGCATTCATTTTGCCAATTGTGAAATTTCCCGGGCCCGTAGAAATCGTCATTCCCAAAACCGTTTACAGTGCCTCCATAACGCAGGTTCCAATAATAGTTTCTCCAATTTTAACAGCTACTTCTATAATTCCTGACCAACCCGTGGAATGGATATTCATTGTCCGGATAATGTATGGCTTTGGTGTTTGTTTCATGCTTTATCAATTACTTCGTGGATTTTACAAGATATTTTCAATCATAAAACAGGGCGAAAGCATAAAATTCGAAGATTATAACCTGATTTTATTACCTGATTATCAGCCAGCCGGTTCCGGTATCGGGTCATTTTCCTTCCTAAAATGGCTGGTTGTAAGTTGTAATGATTACGAAAATCATCTTGATACCATTCTCCGACATGAAAGCATTCATATCAAACAGCGCCACAGTTTAGATATTCTGCTTATCGAATCGCTCAAAATTGTATTTTGGTTCAATCCTGTATTATGGTTTTATAAGCATTCCTTACAGGAAGTACATGAATATCTGGCAGATGAAGAAGCTCCGAACCGGGAGCATTACACAACTTTTCTGGTCTCCTATGCTTTAAACTCTCCCGTTAAGTCGCTCACCAATCATTTCTTCAAATCTTCTTTACTTAAAACACGGATCAGGATGATTTATAAAAACCGTACTTCGAAATGGTTATTAAGTAAATACTTCATAATCATTCCTGTTATCGGAATTATGACGGCTTTAACTGCTGCGCGTAAACATGCGATAATGCCAGCGGAAATAAAGATTGTCCGATCCATCAAAGAAACTCTGGATCTGGGAGAACCTTTTGGTAGTGCAGCGAATCATTCAGTTCAAAAATCCAATGTACAATTGAATCATGAATCCCAAGAGGAAAAAGTGATTGTAAGGGGAACAGTCAAAAATGAAAACGGGAATTTTGTTCCGAATGCGACTGTAATTTTGAAAGGATCAACCAGGGGAACTCTAACAGACGAGAATGGCAAATTTGAATTAAAAGACGTCCCAGCATTTAGTCAGATTGTTGTAAGTCATGTCAATTACCAATCCTATGAAATCAGAATAGGGAGGTCAAAATTTTTAGATTATACTGTTAAACTTATATCCGAACAGAATGTTATTGATGGAGTCGAAGTTGCCGGTTACACACCAACTATCCATACTGACAGAGAGGAAAGCCAACAAAACCCAACAAACCGTATAAAAGAATTTTCTGTTGTTGAAGAAAAAGCAGAATTTCCGGGAGGAAACCCAGAGATGATAAAATTCCTGGCTCAAAATATCAGGTATCCTTCTGAAGCTTCCAAAGCCAACATCAGTGGAACTGTACTAATCTCTTTTATTGTGAACGAATATGGAGAGATCCGGAAACCTAAAATTATTAAAGGATTGGGATTTGGGATAGATGACGAAGCAACCAGGGTAATTTTGAATATGCCCAACTGGAAACCTGCCATACAAAACGGGAATCCATTAAGAAGTGAATACAGCATATTTATTCGGTTTGCACTTAACAAAACAAATTCGAATGGTACCAGCGACAAACGCCAGGGTTTTAACAATTATAACAAAACAGAGGAAACTGAAGCTGAAAAATATACGCTTCCAACCATGACAGAAATTGGAAAATTTCTCAGCAGGAAGGTTGAATATGTTGACGACATTGTGTTAAATTCTGAGCCTAATAGTAATCAGTTCAAGCAAACGACTTCTACTTTTATGAATTACAGCGTGCAGCCAGCACAAATTACAACAAGGAAGCCTTAGAAAAGGAGTAAATAATTGATTTTATACTAAATGCCCGCGCTTTCCAAGCCGGGCATTTAACTTTTTATGGCAACTGTAAATTATGTTTCGATATTTTTGTTTAAAATAAAACTAACCTAAACACCTCAACTGAATGTCACTTCTCAAAGCAGCCATTATTGGTGGCGGACATATTGCCGATCAAAACCATATTCCGGCATTAAAGGCATTAAAAGACCAGGTAGAAGTCATTGCTGTTTGTAGTCGTGATATTAACAAAGCAAGAGCGCTGGCAGAAAAATATAATATTCCGTTTGCATTCGACAGCGCTGAAGAAATGTTTAATAACGAGCAAAAGCCTGATCTGGTCATCAATTGCACTGCTAATAATCTGCACTATCCGTATACGATGCAGGCACTTGAAAACGGGTGCCACGTGTTATGCGAAAAACCACCTGCAATGAATGCGAAGGAAGCAAAAGAAATGGCTGATCTCGCACAGGAAAAAGGAAAAGTACTGGCTTATAATTTTCAGCGGAGGCAATCGCCGGAGTATATTTTATTGCAGAAATTTCTGCAACAGGGCAGGTTTGGAGAAGTATATCATATTAAGGCTAATTTTCTTCGACGCAGAGGAATACCAGGCTGGGGTAATTTCACAAATAAAGCCATTCAGGGTGGTGGGGCACTGATTGATCTGGGTGTGCACGTTTTGGATCTTGCATTGGGTATGCTTGATTATCAGATGCCAGATCGCATTGTAGCTAATGTTTATGATTTCATTGGAAAAGCAGGTGGCAAGGGACTAAAAGGGGACTGGGATCCCGAAAAATTTGAAGTGGAAGATGCCTGTTTTGCTTATTTGTCTTTTCCGGATAATGCAAGTATCATGCTTTCCAGTTCATTTGCGTTGAACAGACAGGAAGAAGAAACGGTTAATCTTGAAGTTTTTGGCACGAAATCAGGCGCTATATTACGTCCGCTTTCGATATTTACTGAGGTGGCCGGAGAACTGGCGGATGTATCTTTTCCATATCTGACGGAAACCGACATTCAGCTTCAAAATACTACCGCGTTTGTTGATGCTTGTAATGGGAAGGCAAGCAATATTTGTTCAGCAGAAGAAGGTGCCATTTTACAGGAAATTATCGAGAGAATTTATCAGAGTGCAAAATAAAACGCCTTGTGACTTTTGTTCACAAGGCGTTTTATTTTGGTTTTTTTCGTAATATAAAAAGAGAGCAGGTTCCGACGAAGCTATTTTGATGTTGCCATTACCATTTTAATTTCCTGCTTGGCTCCAAGTTCCAGTACATCCACCAGATCCTGAACCGCAAGGTTTTTATCTACTCTGAGAATAATGGTCTTGTCTTCTGTTCCGGCGAATATATTTTTCAGCTCTAATTCCAGATTTTCAAAAGGAATTGCCTGTTTATCAATATAATAAACTTTTTTATCGTCTACTGACAAGGTAATTTGTTTTTTGTACATCTGCTGTGAAGCCGACGCTTTTGGTAACATCAGTTTGATCACGTTCGGATTGGACATCGTGGAAATGATCAAAAAGAACAGCATCAGGAAAAACATAATGTCGCTGAGGGAGCTCGTAAATACCTCCGGGGCAAACCGGCTCTTCCGACGTATCTTCATATAACAATTTTCAATGAGTGAATGATAGAATGAGGACTGTTATATTACTTTGAAGCTACTGGTTTCTGCAGTACATCAAGGAAGTCCGAAGCCGCCATTTGTAACCTCAAAGCAAAACGGTCAATTTTCATATTCAGCAAGTGATAACCCGCATAAGCGATCAGACCAATGATCAGACCTGATCCGGACGTGATCATTTTTTCATACATACCGCCTGCAATCGTGCTGATATTGAAATCATTGGATATGGAAATGTCATAGAAAATACGAATAATCCCTGAGATTGTACCCACAAACCCAAGCATAGGTGCTATACCCGCAATTACACCGAGGTAGGCAAGATTTCCTTCCATGCGCTGGATCTCTATCTGACTGGCATTTTCAATGCTTGTTTCAATATCTTTGATCGGATAACCTATACGACCAATTGCGCGTTCGAAAATACGGCCTGCTGCATTGTGCTGATTCCGGCAAGACGACTCCGCAGATTTAAGATTTCCCTGCTGAATAAAATCCTTTACATTGTCCACAAATTGTGGTTCTATCTTTCCATTTGACCCAATTCCTAAATAACGCTCAAAGATTATAAAAAGAGTGGCCACAAAAAGCAGCCCGAGAGGAAACATTACCCAGCCTCCTTTTGCAAGCAGATCAATAATAGAAAGTCCCTGGCTAGCGGCTGGTGCTGCCAAAGTAGAGTCAGTAAGTGCTTGTAGAAGCATCATATTAATAGTGAAAGTGAACGATTAAGCGTATAAAATAGAGGTCAATCCGGTTAGAAAACAGCTTTGAACATAAACGGTACAAGGCCCGGCTTATTGTTTAAGGGGCAAAGATAGAAAAATTACGCTTCACGCGTAATCCATCCTTCTTTTACATTTTCGGTACCGTCGTATAAATCAGACAAAAGAAGGGATGCTTCGATAGATTGAATAGTTGTAGTATCGGATAGTTTGTAGGCTGATTCTGCCAATAGCCAATGATTATCTTCTGTTCGTCTGTAAATTTCAACGCCCACATTTATTGAGTTTACGAGAATATATTCCTGCAAACTTTCAATATCCCGATAATGGCGAAATTTATCCCCCCGATCATAAGCTCCTGTGCTGTCAAAAACAACTTCAATAATGACAGTAGGGTTTATGATTGTATTTTTGTCCTTTTCTGAGTATTTATTCGGTCCGCATATCACTGCAATATCCGGATAAGTGTAAAGAGAATTTTCAGGAATGTGAATACGCTGATCACTTGAGTAACTGCGGCAGCTTTTCCTTCTTTTTAAAATAATACCAATTTCAATAGATACATTTTCTTTAATACGATTATGATTTGGTGTGCCGCCTGCCATCATAAATATCTCTCCCCGGAAATATTCACTTTTATAAACGGCTTTTTCTTCCATTTGGAAGTACTCAGTTTCTGTATAAATTGTTTGTGTGGCAGTTGGCATCATAAAAAGGGTGTTTTAACAAAAATAGCGAAACCTAAACGGAATTAGGGTTAAGGTATCAAATGGTAAAAGTATATGATTTTGAATTCTTGTCTGGAACCCGATAAATTTTCAAAATTTCGTCAGCCGTATTGATTCGGTATATACCTTTGCCCCGAAATACATTTATCTGTATTCTATTCGTTAAGACTATTGTGAAAAGTTCGGTCAAACAATTGATATCTCTCAGTCTGCTGAGCCTTATGCTTGTAAAAGTATGGGTGATACCTTTGTTGTATCTGGATTTTGAAATTCGCCGGGATTACATTGTTGCCAATCTCTGCGTAAACCGCAATCGTCCGATGATGAATTGTAACGGAAAATGTTATCTCGCAAAAAGGTTAGCGGAAGCTAAAAAACAGGAAGAAAAACAAGCAGAAAGTGATTATCTCACCAAACTTTTTTCTTCCGCGACAGATTTATCAGCACTTGTCGGTTCTGATCTCAACAAATCTGAATACGTATTTATCACGTTGGAACCGGTTAAATTCAATTTTAATACCGCTTTCAGATCTTTCAACCACATACAGGATATTTTCCATCCTCCTCTCGTTTAATTATTTCCTTTAACTTACTGGTTTGCGTTAACGTTTCCTTTTTCAGGAAAATAGCGCTTATTTATCATTCAATCCAACTGATTTAAAAACAATCTGTTACGTTGGGTGTACTTATCTAAACAATTATTTTTTATTACAAAATCATGAAATTCAAATTTTCATCTATATACTTATTCCTGTCTTTAATTGCTCTTTCTTTTGTTTTAACATCCTGTAACGACGACAATGATCCGGTTGTTGATCCAGCTACAACAGGTAGTTTAAGAATTGAATTTGACAACATTGTAGGAGACAGGGACCTGGTTCTAAATACCGGAACTTACAAAAATGCAGCGAATCAGCCCTTCACTGTAACCAAACTGAATTACTACGTATCCAACATCAAACTGCTTATGGCAAATGGCAGCAGTTTTGTTGTTCCACAGGATTCAAGCTATTTCCTGATCCGTGAAGCTGATGCAGAATCACAGGAAGTAACGATCAACAATGTGCCATCCGGCGAGTATACCGGCGTTGAATTTATGATCGGTGTGGACAGTTTAAGAAGTGTGGCAGATGCTTCAAAACGTAAGGGGATTCTGGATACGGGTTCAGGCCCTACCAACGAGGAAGCAATGTATTGGGATTGGAACCCGGGATATATATTCCTGAAAATAGAAGGTACTTCGGATTCAACAACATCAGCAAACGGTAAATACTACTATCATATCGGTGGCTTTGGCGGACGTACTGAAAAAACCATCAACAACCTCCGTACTGCTAAGGTTGATTTTGGAGGTAAAAAGGCAATTGTTACACCAGAACTGAGCCCGGAAGTACATTTGATGGCTGACGTTCTGAAAATATTCAGCGGCTCAACACAATTAAGTATCAGTAAATATACCAGTGTCATGTTTGAAGATTATTCGAAAAATATTGCTGATAATTATGTGAATATGTTCACACTAGATCATATTCATGCAGATTAAATCTGATTTTCATTTTTATGCAATGAAAAATATCCTGTTTTTGGGTGTCGCGGTTGTTTATCTGTTTCAGGTACTGGTTTCTTGCAAATCAGAACCTGAAACAGAAACGCCCCTACCCGAACCAACTACGCCTACCCCGCTTAGCTGGACCAAACCTTCCTATTTTCCTGATCCGGTTTACGATCTGTCAAAAAATCAGCTTACAGAAGAAGGTGTAAAACTGGGCCGCTTTCTTTTTTATGACGGAATTCTTTCGAGAACAGATAAAATCGGGTGCGGTACATGCCATCAGCAGCAGGCAGCTTTCACGCATCATGGCCATGATCTGAGCCATGGTGTGGACGATTTACTTGGAACACGGAATTCACCTTCCATTCAAAATATGGCATGGAATACGTCTTTCTTTTGGGATGGCGGTGTGCATGACCTCGATTTGGTGCCTCCTGTTCCTATTCAAAACGAGGTTGAAATGGGAGAAAGAGTTGGTAATGTCGTTGAAAAACTACGTAACACGCCGGTAGCCGGAGCTGCAAAACAGGTGGATTATCCCAAAATGTTTAAAGCTGCATTTGGAACTGATGAAATCAATTCGGACCGTATGATGAAAGCGCTGTCTCAATTTATGATGACTATGATTTCGGCTACTTCCCGTTATGATTATTACTTGCAAGGTGATGTATCGGCACTTACAACGGAGGAAAAATCAGGATTGGTGCTCTTTAAACAAAATTGTGCAACCTGTCACAGCGGCGAACTTTTTACAGATAACAGCTTTCGTAACAATGGATTGGTTCCTAATAAAATCAAGGATCAGGGCCGTTATAGCATAACTTTAAACGAAGCAGATCGGCTGAAATTCAAAGTGCCAAGTTTACGAAATGTCGGCCTAACAGCTCCTTATATGCATGACGGACGCTACTATACATTACAGGAGGTACTGGATCATTATGCCAATGACCAAAACAGCAGTTCCACCGATAGTATCTATGATGCACCTTCGCTCGATCCGATTTTGCAGATTTCAGGCCAGAAGAAGGGAATTAAATTAACCGCATCAGAAAAACAATCCATTATTTCTTTTCTGAGAACACTGAGTGACGAACAATATATTACTGATAAGCGGTTTTCTGATCCGGGCGTTGGTACATCATTATAACGAATTCAACTATGAAAATTAAATATATTCTTTTCTATATTCTTCTGTTTCTTTCCCCGGCCACCTTTGCCTGCGATGCCTGCGGATGTTCTAACAGCGGGGCCTATTTTGGATTAATGCCACAATCCAACAAGTCATTAATTGGTGTTCGCTACCAACACCTGAACTTTGTAACACACCCCGACAGCCATGTTTTGCGGACGGAAGAAAGTTTTAATGTTACCGAACTCTATGCGCGGTTTTTCCCAATTAAACGTGTGCAGGTGATGGCGTTTCTTCCTTATCGTTTCGCCCAGCAGATCACCACTTCCGATACAAAAAAGCAAAACGGAATAAGCGACGCAACGGTGCTGATTAATTACAATGTGATCAATACGCTGATGGATAAAGAATCCAGTTCGAGCTTTAATCATACGCTTCTGATCGGTGGTGGGGTTAAAGTTCCGACCGGACGCTTTAAATACGACGAAAATAACCTGACCGATGTAGCCAATGCCAATTTCCAGTCGGGAACAGGAAGTACTGATTTTATACTAAATGCATTTTATACTGTGAATAAAAATCAATGGGGACTTGCCATGAATGCTTCCAGGAAATTCAATACGACCAATGTGGAGCATTACCGTTTCGGAAATCAGCTTTATGGGACGATTGATCTTTATCATTCCTTTCCGATTGGCAAATTTACTTTAACACCCAATATAGGAGTCTATGGAGAAAAATCAGATCTGGGAACCAAAGAAGGTAAGAAAGTACTGGAAACTGGCGGCCGTCTTGTGAGCGGAACAATCGGTGTTACACTTTTTGCCAATCGCTGGACACTGGGAATCAATGCACAGAAACCGCTATCCCAGGATCTTTCAGCAGGTTTCGTTCAGGCGCGTTCACGCGGTATGATTCAGGTGGGCTGGTTATTTTAAGTTTTATTTAACGAAGAAAATTATAATGAAAAAATATGTTTTAGCCACTTTTTTGGCCCTGTTTTTACTTAGCTGTAATACCAATAAAGAGAGAGAAAATACAGAAGAAACTATAAATCATGCACACCTGCATGAAGAGCAAAAGCCCAATGAACTGAACAAAGGCATTATGGCGATTCATGACAGCATTATGCCTGCAATGGGATCACTGATGGATTTACAGAAAAAAATATCTGTTGAAATTAAAAATATGGACAGTTTGCTTGCTGTAAAGTCCAGCGACATATTGAAAGAGAGAAAAGAAAAAGCGCTTCTTCTTCATACACAATTGGAAAAAGCCGATCAGGAAATGATGAACTGGATGCATCAGTACAAAGCCGATACACTAAACAAAATGGATAAAGAGCATGTAGCGGCGTACATTACAGATCAAACACAAAAAATAGAGGCTGTTCGTGACCTGACGCATAAAAGCATAAGCGAGGCGCAAATCTTTATTCAGAAAAAATGATCCACATGAAAAAACTGATTTTTGGTTTGCTAAGTCTGTCAGCCATTTTTGTTATGGGTTGCCAGCAAAAGAAATTGCCATTTATAGGTGAATCTGACATTGTTAAGAAAGTAGTGGATGGTAAGGAAATTGAAGAAACAATTTATCCTTCTATTCCGGCTTTTTCTTTTCAAAACCAAAACGGAGAAACAGTAACAGAAAAAACGTTTGAGGATAAAATTTACGTGGCGGATTTCTTCTTTACAACCTGTCCTACCATTTGCCCGGTCATGAAAAAGAATATGCTTAAAGTGTATCAGGCATATCGTGAGAATCCGGATGTGCGCATTTTATCTCATTCTATTGATCCCGGACACGATACCGTAGCGGTGCTGAATAAATATGCGAATGATTTGGGAGTGACGGGAAATATGTGGCAGTTTGTAACCGGCGATAGGGAGAAAATTTATGAGATCGGAGAAAAGCATTATCTGGTAAGTGCCAGAAAAGATCCGAATGAACCAGGCGGATACATTCACAGCGGTCATTTTGTACTCATTGATAAAGACAAACATATCCGTGGTATGTACGACGGAACAACGGAAGAAGGAACGAAGCAGTTGATTGAGGATATAAATGTATTGCTGGAAGAGTAGATTGTAAGTATATATATTATTTATGTACATAAGTATTATAACTTTTCCACTGATAAAAGTCACTATTAAACATTCATTAAAATCAAGGAAAATTGCGATATGCGTTGTTTCTTTGTGAAAAATTTACAGCTGACTATTAAACACATATGCAAAGCGGAGAAAAAAACGCACAGCCTTGGTTAGGTAAAATGCAGGCAAAATGGGGATTGGAAACAACCAGACAGGTTTTGTTAGTATTAGCCGTTTTTAGTTTATCAGGATCATCCGTAGTTTGGCTTCGCAAAGGCCTCTTCTACCTTTTAGGATATGATGAAACCACACCGATGTGGCTGAAAACCATCACATATATTCTATTTATATTTCCGACTTATCAGAGTCTTTTACTTTTATATGGTTTTCTTTTAGGACAGTTTTCATTCTTTTGGGAAAAAGAGAAAAAAATGTTCCGATGGATTGCAGCGAAATTTAATAGATAACAGAATAAGATTTTTATTTAAAAAGGACAGGTTGCGCTATTTGCCGCGGCCTGTCCTTTTATTTTTTAAGATAAGCACTTTATAAATGGATCCAGGAATTAATTTGGTGTCCGGTCTTGATTATTCGGGAATAAAAATGGATTATTGCGTATAATATACGTTTTTATCCTTCATAGAGAGATTTGGAAACTCAGAATCACTATCAAAAACACGCTTAAATTATGGATTTCGAAGTTATTAAAGCCCAGCTGTTGTCTGCTGTTACATTATACGGCGGCAAAATTGTACTCGCGCTTATTGCCCTTATTATAGGTAGGATCGTTATTGGGAAGATTACTTCGCTTATTGCCAATGTGATGGAAAAAAGGAGAGTTGACCGTGATGTTCAGCCGTTCCTCGTTTCACTCATTACTGTTTTACTGAATGTGATGCTTCTGTTAAGCATTGCAGGTATTATTGGAATAGAAACGTCCTCTTTTGTAGCCGTACTTGGTGCAGCTGGCTTGGCAATTGGTTTGGCCTTACAGGGAAGCCTGGCGAATTTTGCAGGCGGAGTTCTGATTTTAATTTTTAAGCCTTATCGGGTAGGAGATCTTATTAATGCTCAGGGATTTACGGGTGTTGTAGAAGGTGTTCAGATTTTTAACACGATTCTGGTTACGCCTGATAACAAGACGATCATTTTGCCAAACGGCTCTCTTTCTACCGCGCCGATTACTAATATATCGCACAAAGGCAAAATTCGTGTTGATATGGTTTTTGCTGCCGGAAGCCAGAATGGCGCTGACAAAATAAGAGCAGCCATTAAAAAAGTGACCGATGCTTGTCCAACAGCACTGAAAGATGTACAGCATGATATTCTGGTTACTAAACTGACTGAAAATGCGATCTTCTTCGATGTGCGTGTCTGGACACCAAGTTCAGCATATTGGGATACTTATTATCATGTACAGGAAGGGATTAGCAGGCAATTTGCATTAGATGGAATTCAGGCACCAAAACCTGCTGAAGTAAGTGTTGCACTGAAACAATAAGGGTAGATTTTCTCTTTTAATATATTGATTTTTTGCAGGAGTATGGGGAGCATCTTTCCTGTACTCCTTATTTTATTTATACCTTTGTGAATTATTTCAATTAGGGTTCAGAATCATACATATCATTCCATGTTTGAAAACTTACAGGATAAGCTTAATAATGCCTTTCGCACACTAAAAGGAAAGGATAGAATTTCAGATATAAATGTTGCTGCAACTACTAAGGAGGTTCGTAAAGCATTGGTAGATGCGGATGTTAACTTCAAGGTTGCCAAGGATATTACTGACAGGATCAGGGAAAAAGCGCTTGACCGCAAAATTCTGATATCGGTTGAACCTGGCCAGATGTTTGTTAAGATTGTTCAGGAAGAACTGACTGAGCTGATGGGCGGCCAGGCAGAAGGAATTAACATCAAAGGTGATCCGGCTGTTATATTAATTGCAGGTTTACAGGGTTCGGGTAAAACGACATTCACCGGAAAACTGGCCTATTTGCTTAAAAAACAAGGCAGGCAAGTTCTTTTAACTGCTTGTGACGTTTATCGTCCGGCTGCGATAGAACAGCTTAAAGTACTGGCAGAACAGGTTGGAGTTGAGGTATATTCCGAACTAGAAAACAAAAATCCTGTTGAAATTGCCAAAAATGCCATTGCGCATGCAAGAAAAATAGGTAAGAAAATTGTCATTATAGATACAGCCGGTCGTCTGGCAGTGGATGAAGTGATGATGCAGGAGGTACAGGATATCAAATCTGCTGTTAATCCTTCCGAAATTCTGTTTGTAGTGGATTCCATGACCGGACAGGATGCAGTAAATACTGCAAAAACCTTTAATGAAAGGCTGAATTTTGACGGTGTTGTCCTTACTAAATTAGACGGTGACGCACGTGGTGGGGCTGCTCTTTCCATTCGGCAGATTGTCGATAAACCTATCAAGTACATTAGTACAGGTGAAAAAATGGAAGCACTTGATTCTTTCTATCCGGATCGTATGGCGAGCCGGATTCTGGGAATGGGTGATGTTATTTCTCTTGTTGAACGTGCCCAGCAGGCATTTGACGAAGACGAAGCCAAACGCATCAACGCCAAAATGCGTCAGAATAAATTTGATTTTGACGATTTTCTGGGCCAGTTACAGCAGATCAAAAAGATGGGCAATGTCAAAGATCTGATTGGTATGATTCCGGGAATGGGCAATGCGATGAAAGATATGGACATTGATAATGAATCTTTCAAACCAATCGAGGCAATTATCCAGTCCATGACTAAAAAGGAACGTGAAAATCCTGATATGATTGACGGAAGCCGTAAGAAAAGAATTGCAACGGGCAGCGGAACATCCATTTTACAGGTGAATAACTTAATCAAGCAGTTTGATGAAATGAGAAAGATGATGAAGAAAATGAACACGATGCAGGCAGCTGGAAAACTTGGCAAAGCAATGCGCCGTTAGTTTATTCTTAGCATCATGCCAGTTTCTGGTTTTATTATTTCATCATGAAAAAAGTAATTTTACTGCTTATCTTATTCACGCTATGCAGCCGCGAAAACCTTAAAGCACAACCATCTGTAGGGTATTATCCATGGAGTAGTTTGCTATCGGTGAGTACCAATCCCAAAAGGGCAGTCTGGCTGGATTCACGTTTTCAGACTAACTCATTGTTCAGTAGCCTGAGTGTAGATATACTTCCAATGTTTAACCTGAAAAGGGGAGAAGTAGTACAATGGTATATTGGCGGCGGTGTAAGGTTGAATCCTTTATACCGTATTGCGGATTCTGATGCAGATCTGATTACGATTGACGGATATTCGGTTAATGTCGGCGTGCGTATTGCTCCGCTTCCTCAAAACAGGCAAATTCAGCTTGCCCTGGAACTCAATCCCTATGTCAAAGACGGTTTTGACAGTGGGGTTTTGAAAAGCCATTTTGGAGTGGTTTATGTTTTTAATAAAAAGAAGAAAGACATTGCAGATCAGAAACAATAAACAAAAGCGTATTCTTTTTTTGTTACCTGATTTTTATTTCGCGTCCTATTTACCAAAGACAAGATTTTACTTAGAATATTATTTACACTTATTAATAAATCAAATTCCACACCAAATGAAAAAGACTTTTTAAATATTGGATTTGCACTTTTGCTGGGCGTTTTTACTCTTTCTTCCTGCTCGAAAAAAGCGAAGGAGGAATCCAAAGAAGCAACTGAAGCAGTGAGCGAAGATGTTAAGGAAGCTGCGGCAGACACAAAAGAAGGTGCTGAAGAGGTTGCAACAGATGTGAAAGACGCGGGTAAAGAAGCGGTTTCAGATGTAAAAGATGCTGCAAACAAAACAGCTGACGCAGCAGATTCAAAAGCTGATAAGCTAAGTGCATCGGCGCACGCAGAATATGTTGCGGTTACTAATGAAATCGACCGTCTTGATGCTAAAATTGCGAAAGCGTCAGCAGCGGAAAAAATTAAGCTTGAAAAAACAAAAGAAATTTTTGTTAAAAAACGTAAGGAATTACTTGGTGAATAATTTTTGCCGATGAATTAACATAAAAGTAAAATAGCAGCCTGTGTAATACCGGGCTGCTATTTTACTTTTGTAACCAAATTTAAAATCTTATCTGCCATGTCCATTAATAAAAGTAGAGTACTGTTCTTTTTATTGTTTTCGTTCTGCGGATATGAAATGACATATGCACAGAAAATCAAGAAAACACTTTTTGTGATAGTAGATGGGATTTCAAGCGATTCGAAAGAGAAAATTGCTACACCTAACCTGGATGCCATAGCGAAAATCGGCGGTTATACAAGGGCACATGTTGGCGGCGAAAGGGGGACATATTCTGAAACACCGACTATTTCAGCAGTGGGTTACAACAGCTTGCTGACTGGTAGCTGGGTCAATAAGCATAATGTCTGGGATAATGATATCAAAGATCCAAATTATAATTACTGGACCATTTTTCGTTTTTTGAAGGAACAATACCCAAATAAGAGAAGTGCTGTCTTTTCCACCTGGCTCGATAACCGGACCAGACTGATCGGAGAAAATTTACCAGAAACCAACAAAATCCGTATCAATTATCCTTTTGATGGTTTTGAACTTGATACTATTCATTTTCCACATGACAAAGAAAAACAATACATCCATCAGATTGATGAAAAGGTAGTAGACGAAACAGCCTCGTATATTCAGTCCAATAGTCCGGACCTGTCGTGGGTATATCTGGAATATACGGATGATATGGGGCATAAATATGGTGACAGTGACCAGTTCCATAAAGCGATTCAAATGATGGACGATCAAATGGGCCGGTTGTGGAAGGCGGTGCAATACCGGGAGAAAAATTTTAATGAAGACTGGCTGGTAGTAATTACCACAGATCATGGCCGTGATTCTAAAACCGGAAAAGGGCATGGTGGACAATCGGACCGTGAAAGAGGAACGTGGATCGTTACCAACGCGAAAGATTTAAATGCCAGTTTTAATACATCACTGGCGACCAATAGGATTGCCCCTGCTAATATCCCCGGAATCATCGACATTATGCCCGCAATTGCAAGACATTTAGATATTTATATTCCCAAAGAACAGTCATTTGAAATAGATGGAGTATCCATAACGGGTAAACTTTCTATTATCTATCCAACGGTAAAGAAGGTAAATAATAAAATAAGCCTGAATTGGAAAACCCTGGATCAGGAAGGAAAAGTGAAAATATGGATTTCAACCACCAACCATTTTAAAGAAGGGGAAAGGGATCAGTATTTTTTAATGGACGAAGTGCCTGTTACCAATGAAAAAGCAGAAGTAGATATATCAAAATATCCATCCGGATTTTTCAAAATTGTTTTGGAAGCAAAATACAATAATCTCAACCGCTGGATTGTGGAATAAACCTGGAGGCAGTAACACGTTTGCTGTTGACAAGCTTGTTACTGCCTTTATAATCAATGAATTTCTTTTCCGAATGGTGTGAAAGATAAACTCATCAGTTTAAAATGCTGCTTGGCAAAAGGTAATCCAATGATGGTGATAGCGAGCAAAATTCCGAAAAACAGATGAGTTAAGGCGATCCAGATACCGCCTATGACAATCCAGATAATATTGAAAATGGTTGACAAACAACCTGTGTTGCCCGGTATTTCGCGTACTTCCCTGCCAAACGGAAGCAACGTCAGAAATCCTATTTTGAAACATTGAATGCCAAACGGGATTCCAATGATAGTAAGACAGAGCACAAAGCCGGAAATCATATATTGTAGAAATACCACAAAACCTCCGAAAACAAGCCAGATAATATTACCGATTAAATTCATAGCCAATATTTTATTTCAATCCAGGATAAACGAATTACCAACGTGGTAAAAGTAACCAGGCTTATAACAGTAAGAACATATTTTTGATAATTGGCAAACACTCCGTTTTACCGGTCTTTCTACGGTTTAAGGAAATGTCACCATACATTATTTCCAGTTTCCGATTTTTAATTTCTGGAAAAAATCATTTTCCTCAATTTCCCGCACTTCACCAGGTTTCATATCATCGAGCGTAAGATTTTCGATACTCATCCTGATCAGCCGTTTGCAACGGTGCCGGGCTGTTCTCACCATTTTTCTTACCTGATGGTATTTCCCTTCTGTCAGGGTGATAAGCAGCCAGGTGTGCGGTATGTCCCGTTCTTCTCCTTTTTCGATAGATAAATTTGCAGGTTTGGCAACAATTTCGACCTCACAAGGCGAAGTAACATATTCTATTCCGCCCTTGATCTGAATGCCAATTCCTGTCCTTAGCGTGTGCAAGGTTTCAAGCGTGACTACGTGGCCAACATGTACCAGATATGTACGCCTATGAGGAGCTTCTCCCTGAAACAGTAAATTTGTTACTTTTTTGTTTGTAGTTAATATCAGCAAGCCTTCCGAATGGCTGTCGAGCCTTCCTATTGCATGAGTACCTTCCGGAAAGTCATATTGCAGGTCACCAAGTAAGCGCACGTCATCAGGACTGACAAACTGGGAAACCATATTTGCAGGCTTGTTAATAATAAAATACCGGTGGCGGGTCATTGATGAATGCTGATGATTGATTGCAAAATTCGATCAAATACAGGAATTTATAGTTGTTGTCAGTAAAAGAAAAAGTAAACGGGCAATAAAAATTAATTTAAACAAACGTGTGAAAACAAGAAAACCTCACCAGTCCGGCGAGGTTTTCTAAATGAAGATAACGTTGAGTTTATTTCTTTGGTAGTAACTTTTTAGAGTAGAGCTTACTCTGATAGTGAAGGCGATCTGTATTAAATACAAACCACTGCTTAACTACTTTCATATCTCAAAACTAATAGGTGAAAGAGTATTTTACATTGTTTTTGGGGTGAAAGCACCGATATAAAAAAGATTGAGATGAACTTTGAAATAAATTTTTAATATTAAATAATTGATTGTGAGTTATTTAATATTTTTTAAGAAGTAATTGCTTATTAATCAATATAATCACCAATTTGGGGTGAACTCGTATATCTGACCTAAATAATTAATAATCTATATAAATAGTGTTGTTGCAAAAATTCAATTAAGTGTATAGATTTTAATATTCCAATTAATCTATAACAGGAAATTATTAGTATAGACCAAGTTTAAAGGCGATGCAACAAAGCAACCTGGAAATTGAAGAAAACAAAAAGGTACAGATCAAGCCGCTTTGGCAACTTCTATTTTGGCGGGACTATTAGCGGCATTATAGTTTTTATGACTTATTTCAGCATTGGGAAGTTCTATAACAATGGTTGTACCCGTATTTACCTCACTGGAAACAGATATTTTTCCACCATTAAACTCCACGTATTCCTTACATAACAGCAATCCGAGGCCGGTCCCTTTTTCTCCGTCAGTGCCATAAGTATTACTATGTGAATAAGTGAATAATTTTGAGAGTTGTTCTTTGGTAATTCCAATGCCGGTATCTGTGATGCAGATTTGTGTATGTGTTTGTAAATCAACACCCGAGATACTTACTGTGCCATTGGCTGGAGTATATTTAATTGCGTTAGAAATAAGATTCCTGATCACAATATCAATCTGGTCCCTGTTTGCTCTTGTCATGATACCATCGGGGATTTTATTGAGTATCACAATGCTTTTTGAAAGTGCATGCTGACTGACCAGTTCTATATTCTGTTTCACAATTTCAAATATATTCAGTGCTTTGCTTTCAACTGAGTCCTGTTTCAAAAAAGACAATGTAGCCCACCGCAGCAAATTTTCAGTAAGGTCACATACTGCATCAAGCTGTTTTAACAAGCTTTCTCTGAACCCGTTTCTTTCCGCAACTGTAAGTTCTTCAAAAAAATAGCTGGAACTCAGGGCTTTCAATGAAGTGATCGGCCCGCGGAGATCATGGGAAATAATGGCTAAAATTTTATCTTTGAGTTCATTTGCCTTTTTCAAACTGGCAATATATTCTTCTGTACCAGACTGATTTCTCAGAATTTGATTTTTTGCTAATTTCTGATTTTGAATTTTATTTTTAATTACATTTTTTGGACTGTAACGCGCCGCTTTTTTATGTATTAATTCTTGTGTTGGTGCATTTGTGACTGTGAGTTCGTAGTTATATTCCTGAGCAGCTGGTATTGAAAAAGAAAGTAAATAAATATTCGCCGTTGTGGGATCATTCATCGGTGTTATGACCACCGCCGGGGAATTATTGCTGCCTTTGTTTTTAAAAATTGTCAGTGACTTATCCTCAGAAAACGCTCCGGAAGCATTTATTTCGGACAGCAAATGAAATAATGACTCCTTATCGTTGCTATCAAGAAACAGCGACCAATCCCTGAGTACAATTTGTGAAGAACTTAATCCGGAAAAATTCAGGAATGCCGGATTAGAATAAATGTGATTAAAATTATGATCAAGGATAATTGCCGCTACCGGTAATCTCTCAACCATTATTTTAAATAGATTTGGGCTACAATTGTAAATTGTTTCCATCTTCGTTTTTTTTAACAACAATTCATTTAACAGGCGTAATTCCTCTAATTGTACTTTTGAAGATTCCGGATTAAGTTGAGTATGATTAAATAAAACTACAGTACTCTTTGATTACGCTTATATCTATTGTAAAAAAAATGTTAGCAAAAAAATACACTATCTGTAAATTTATTTTACATTTTTAATAAAAATAGTAGAATTACTTTTATAAACAAAGTAAAATTCACAATTAATTCATAAATAGGTGTATTAATTTATTGTTTACTTGGCTTTTTTTATTTAGGTCAAATATCGGCTTCTCTGATTAATTTGTAAAACTGTACCTTATTCCTCCCATCATCCATTTCCCGGGCATTTGAGAGCCCAATAAATCACTGTATTTAGTATTAAAAGCATTATCGGCCTGAACAAAAACTGATAATGTTTTCTTAAGAAATGCATACTCCGCTTTGGCATTTAATATAAAATATTCTTTTGAAACCGAAGTTTGCAAGGATGTTGCTTCCTGTGCAGCTCTGCTTTTATATAATCCATTAACACTCACAGAAAATCCGGAAAATTGGTACAGAACAGAAAAATTGATAAGAAATTTGGCGTGGGAAGAAACATAGAATGTGGGTTTCAAATCGCTGCTTGCGCTATTCAACCGGGTAAGTCCTGTTGTAATCCACAATTTTTGCTTTTCATTAATTGTTCGTGCATATTGAAGATCAACTTCAAAACCTGTGGTATTCACACTCGCTACATTTTTGGCCAACGCATAAGTCCCGGTCGAAATGAGGTTGTCTTTTCGTGGCATTTCCGCGTAGGATGTATTGGTATAATCGATCAGGTCTTTTTGTAAACGCTGAAAAAAGGTACCTGATACTTTTATATCATTTAGAAATAAATCAGCTCCGGCTTCATAACTGAAGGAACGTTCTGCCTTCAAACCGGGACTGCCTATTTTACTACCGGTAGTTACTATTGGCTTATTGTAGTTGTTATATCTTTCTGTAAAATCAGCATCACGAATTGTTTTTCCGGCACTTCCACGTAATTGAAGTTTTTCTTTTTTGAATGAGATATTTACTTGCGGCACAGTTTCCGTGCCAATTCGCTGGCGCCAGTCGAAACGGATAGACGGATTCACTGTAAAATATTCGCCGATCCGCTGTGATAATGAAATGAACGGAGCCAGCTGATTAATGGAATGATCACCACGGTCGTTGGACGAAATGCTTTTACGCTGGTAATTGAGCCCCGTTATAAGCTGCGTTTTATTAGTAAAAGACTGTTGCCAGGTAATTAACCCCTGCCAAAGCCGCGACTTACTGTTATTACGGATTGAAGCAGAATTGAACAGGTACTGATCTTTGACATATTTATAACCTCCGTCAACAGAAAACGCCGATTTGCCTTTTTTATAACCAGCTTTAATTTGGTTCCAGGATGTTTTTACCTGCTCGTTTGCCGTATCTGCCCTGGAAGTTGTATAGAAATTCTGTGCAGCAAAATCCCGGTTGTCATAAGAGCTTCTTAATGCCAGGTTGAAATCCGGAGAAATCGCATAATTTGCTGAAACGGAAGCTGTGTTATTATGAAAATATCCACGCGTCCCTCTTTGCTGTACGCCGGTAGCATTATTGGAAAACAACCCGCCAGATACGGCAAGTTTATCTCTTTGTACAAAAGCACCCAGATTTGCGTTCTTTAATCCGTATTCTCCACCTGTTAATCCAATATTTAATGCCGTTTTATCAGAAGAATTTTCTTCCGGAGATCCATCAGACAGTAGTTTTGCTGCAAATGCTTTTGATATTACATGTATAACGCCACCAACAGCCTCGGAACCATAAATAGCAGATGAAGCGCCTTTTAATACTTCGATCCGTTCAATTTCTGAAGGCGCAATAGGAATATAACTGTTGAAATGACCTGTATTCGGATCATTCAGCCGCAAACCGTCCAATACCACCAAAACCTGCTGAAACGTACCGCCACGAAGTACAATATCACTTTGTGAGCCCATTGGTCCACGGGCCTGGATTTCTACACCCGGAACATAACGCAACAAATCATCAATACTGTGAACCGGCAGATTTTGAAAATAATCACCTTTAATGACAGCTATATTCCTGCCCGTTTCAGACGCACGTTTTTCGATCAGAGAAGAAGTAACTGTCACAGGATCAAGAGAAATTTCCTGACCGAAAGTTACCTGGGCAGCAACAATGGAAAATAAAAAGACGGATTTAAATAAAGTTTTTTTCATGGAAAAGAGATGTAAAGAGTACTTCGGTTTTCGGCGGTCAGCTATCACTTTCCATTAGCGGGTAACAAACTGATAAAATTGATCATCAGGTTTCGAAAGCCAACTGCCGAAAGCCGATGTAAAAATACTACCTTTCCGGACTGTTAACATGATCCGGTTTTGATATTATGAGTAGTCCGGTTGAAATACCACTTAAAAATATACTGGCAATAGACAGATTTTCCGAGACACCGGTCTATATGCAGATTGCGCGTAAAATGATCAATACAATACAACATGGTGTACTGGTACCTGGTGTAAAACTTCCCGGAACACGCGCGTTGGCAGAGATCCTACAAATTCATAGAAAGACCGCAGTTGCTGCTTATACCGAGATTGACGCCCAGGGTTGGATTGAGACCATTCCGAATAAAGGAACTTTTGTAACCATGAAATCGCTCGTTATGCCATCCGGGCCTTTAAGGCAAAAATTGGATTACACGGCAGTTTATCCTGAAAAAACAGGTTTTACTTTTCGTCAAAGCATGCTGCTCGACAGGTCAGTATCGGTTTCAAAAGCAGAACTGGAATTTACGGACGGTTTACCAGATGTTCGTTTGGCACCAATGGATAAGCTATCAAAAGCCTATTCCAGTGTTTTGAAACGAAAAAATAATAATAGATATCTGGGTTATTCGCATGTAGAAGGCAATGAATATTTTCGGGAACAGCTTACTTCTTACCTTAATAATACCCGCGGTTTACATATTGGAAAAGAAAATATTATGACCACGCGGGGTATTCAGATGGGAATTTACCTGGCTTCCATGCTCCTGATCGAACCCGGAGACCATGTTGTTGTAGGTGACCTGAGCTATTATGTTGCCAATATGATTTTCCAGCAGGCCGGCGCAAATATTCGTTCGGTTCCTGTTGATGATCAGGGAATTTCAGTGGAAGCCGTAAGAAGTTTATGTGCTACTACCCGGATCAGAATGCTGTATCTCACGCCTCATCATCATTATCCAACTACGGTTACACTGAGTGCAGAAAGAAGGATTGAACTTTTGAATCTGTCGGTTCAGTATGGTTTTGTCATTCTGGAAGACGATTATGACTACGATTTTCACTACCACAGTAGTCCGGTTTTACCCCTCGCAAGTGCCGATGCATCGGGAATGGTGGTATATATCGGTTCGTTTTGCAAGGCATTAGCTCCCGGATTACGCTCAGGCTACATTGTGGCTCCCCAAAATTTCATAGCTGAACTGGCTAAATTAAGGCGTATTATTGACCGTCAGGGAGATCTGATGATGGAACAGGCATTGGGGGAATTGCTCAATGAAGGCGAAATTCAGCGCCACCTGAAAAAAGCGCAAAAGATATATCAGGAACGCCGTGACTTACTTTGCGGATTACTGAAAAGCGAGTTTAAGAATTATTGTACATATACGGTACCACCGGGAGGCCTGGCTGTATGGACAGAATGGGAAACGGATATTAATCTGCTTAAAGTGAGTAAGGAGTGTTTGAAAAAAGATCTCTATTTACCACAAACGCTTCTTTTTCAAACAGGAAAATTAAGTGCGGTCAGAATGGGTTTTGGAAATTTGAATGAATCGGAAATTGGGAAGTCTTTGGGGATATTGAAACAGGTGGTAGAAATGAACAAGAAATAAACCATAATTGAAATGTTCAATAATTTAAGTAATTTGTCAATAAAATCATATTATTAGCTTCATTTCTCCTGCCCGCACAATGAAAAAAAGACAATTTCTCAAAATATCATCTGCTTTAATGACAGCTCCATTATTTTCACCTTTGACTGGCTGGGCAACCGGCGAAAAATTAAAAAACTGGGCTGGTAACCTTACTTATAGCACAGAAAAACTGGATCAGGCAAAGTCTATACAACAGGTACAGGAGCTGGTAAAAAAATATGACCGATTTAAAGTGCTGGGAACCAGGCATTGCTTTAACACGATCGCCGATTCAAAGGACAATTTTATATCGCTGGTCAACATGGCAGATGATATTTCTATTGATCCTTCCGGAAAAACGGTAACGGTTAATTCTGGTATCAAATATGGTCAGATCAGTCCTTATCTGGATAAAAAAGGATACGCATTACATAACCTGGCTTCTTTGCCTCACATATCCGTTGCCGGTGCATGTGCTACTGCAACACACGGATCCGGTGAAAAAAATGGCAATTTATCTACGGCTGTGTCAGCAATGGAAATGGTTACAGCGGCAGGTGATATTGTAAAACTTTCACGGGATAAGGACGGTGAAAAATTCAAAGCAGCTGTTGTAAATCTGGGAGCATTGGGCGTTGTTACCAAGGTCACGCTCGATCTGCAGCCAACATTTCAGATGACGCAGCATGTATATGAAAACATGCCAATTACCCAATTGAAGGATCATTTTGATGAAATTGAAGGAAGCGGTTACAGCGTAAGTCTGTTCACCAACTGGCAAAGTCAGCATATTACTGAAATATGGCTTAAAAGACGTGCGGATGACAAAAGAATGCCGGAAGCAGAATGGCTTGGAGCTAAACTTGCTACCAAAAACCTGCATCCGATCCCCGAACTTTCAGCAGAAAATTGTACTGAACAAATGGGAGTAGCCGGTCCCTGGTATGA
This sequence comes from Dyadobacter sp. NIV53, assembly GCF_019711195.1. NCBI lineage: Bacteria > Pseudomonadati > Bacteroidota > Cytophagia > Cytophagales > Spirosomataceae > Dyadobacter > Dyadobacter sp. NIV53. Next base: position 3,229,147 of record NZ_CP081299.1, on the reverse strand, counting down.
ACGTATGCCACATTTCAAAATGGGTTTTACGCCAAGCAGTGGTGTAGAGCTGCAAACCGAATATTATATTCCGCGTCAAAATGCAGTGGACGCAATTATGGCAATTTCCAGAATGGGAAGCCAGATTGGCCCACACTTATTTACGTCAGAAATCCGAACAATTGCTGCTGATGATTTATGGATGAGCCCTTGTTACAAACAGGATAGTGTTACTATTCATTTTACCTGGAAACAGGATTGGCCGGCAGTGAGCAAATTATTGCCGGTTATTGAAAGAGAACTGGCACCATTCAACGCCAAACCACATTGGGGAAAACTATTTACGATAGCACCGGCCCAACTCGAAAAGTTATTTCCTAAACTGATTGAATTCCGGGAAATAGCCAAAGAATATGACCCAAAGGGAAAATTCAGAAATGATTTTTTAAATACAAATATATTCAGGAGTTAAAATGATTACATCCGGCAAGCACTAATTGCTGTAATGTGAATAACCCCGGCAGCAACCGGGGTTAACCTAAAATCATATATATTCTATCTGAAAGGATTAAAGATCATGAAGCCCACAAACTCTTTATCATACACACACTGTAATCTGTTTTTACATAACTACTGGTAATCGTATAGCCCAGATTTTGGTATAATTCAACAGCTTCCGGTTGTTTATTCCCCGTTTCAAGTATGGCATAAGTATAATTCAGCTCAATTGCCCAAGTCTCCATTTCGTATAAGATCCGCGATGCAATTCCTTTTTTGCGATGTTGAGGAACTACATACATCCGTTTTATTTCCATGGAATCGGTATTGAATTTTCTGAAACATCCGCAGCCAGCCGGCTCTCCGTCAAAATAAGCCAGAACTATTGTGTCTAGATTCACAATCCGGTTATATTCTTCATAATCTTCTATCATCGTGTTATAAATTTCACAAAGTGCAATATCGAGCTGCTGTGTTAATTGATGAAAATCAGGATTATCACTGTTTGTTCTTCGTATTTCGAGCATTGATGGGTTTTTTGAATTGAATTTTTTATGGGAAAACCTATTGCACAAAGAAGTATAATAGGGCGGTTGCGGAAGATTTATGTTCTGCTGGTAAGTGCAATTTTCATTCCCAATCCTACAAGTATTGTACCGCAGGCTTTATTGATATACCCCGATATTTTTTTATTGTTTCTTAACCCGGAAAAAATCAGGGCGGCAAAATTAGCCAGCATCAGACACCATAACATGCCTGTAATAGTAAAAGTTATGCCTAATGTTAGAAAAGGTATAACCGTATTGTTTACAGCAGGATTAATAAACTGAGGCAAAAAGGCAATGAAAAACATGGCAACTTTCGGATTCAATACATTGGTTATAACTGCATCCCTGTATATTTTCATCAGATTAATTTCTTTACTCAAGCTTGAATTTTCTGTGTTTAACGGACTTCTGTCTGTCAGCATTTTGAAACCGACATAAAACAAATATGCTGCTCCGGCAAACTTTATAATATTGAAAACAAACAGCGATTTTGCTATAACGATTGAAAGCCCGAATGCCGCCAGTAAAGTATGAACGAGAGAACCTGTAGTAATGCCCAGTACAGAAATGATCCCGGCTTTTTTGCCTTGTGCAATACTGCGGCTTAATATAAAAATGGTGTCGTTTCCGGGGGTTAGATTCAGTAATAATCCTGCTAAAATAAATGTCTCAAAATGGACTATTCCGTTCATAAATTTGTTGATTAATTGTTGGTTATTTTGCTGGCATGATCTTATCACTAAGTAATCATTACAGTTGGAGATCTTCACAAAAACGGACGTAAGAAAAATATACGTTTTTCGTTAAATTTATTGAAAATCATCAGGTTGACTACTAATTCAATATCATAATGGCAACAAAAAGCAAGGAATTTACAGCTCCCATGGATATTACGGCGGACAAAATTACAGAATTGTACATGCATTATTGTCTGGAGAATAATAAAAAGCCTGAGTCGGTTTATTTGTTCTGTAAGCTGAATGGGATTGTTGAAAAGGATTTTTATAACCACTTTTCCTCTATTGAATCGATTGAGAAAAGTGTTTTTTCCAGTTTTCATAAACTCACTATCCAGCTGATCAATCAAAGCGGCGATACTTTAACAGGTTTCCGCGATAAGCTGCTTACTTACTATTATACCTATTTTGAAATACTGACGGCTAACAGAAGTTATGTTGTTTTTACTTTGAAAGAGGATAAAAACCGGATGAATAACCTGGCGAAACTGAAAGAATTCAGAAAGGATTTCAAGCAGTTTATTGCAGAAGCTAGCCAAGGCTATTTAAAAGTGAAAAGCGAGCGGATTCGGAAAGCACAGCAGGATGCACTGGAAGAAGGGGCATGGATACAATTCCTGGTTACTCTCCGGTTCTGGCTGGACGATGAATCTATCAGATTTGAAAAAACCGATTTGTTTATTGAGAAATCAATTCGCGCAACTTTTGATCTTATTGATATTACACCGCTGGAAAGTGTAATCGATTTTGGTAAATTTTTAATCAAAGAAAGACTGAAGTAGGAATGGAAACAATTGACAGAATACCTACTTCAAAAATTCAGCGTGCGAGCAAACTGATTACCACCGGAGTAAAAATTGGAGGTAACTATCTGAAGTATTATGGTGAAAAAATAACAAATCCTGAATCGGCAAGGGATAATCTGAATACGAATAATGCGGAGGACATTTACGATGGCCTTAAAAACCTGAAAGGAAGTGCATTGAAATTTGCCCAGATGCTAAGCATGGAAAAGAATTTTCTGCCCCAGGCATATGTGGAAAAATTCTCACTTTCCCAGTTTTCGGTTCCCCCATTGTCAGCTCCTTTGGTTATCAGGACTTTCAGGAAATATTTTGGTAAATCCCCGCTTGAAATCTTTGACACATTTGATGCCAATGCAATTAATGCTGCAAGTATCGGCCAGGTTCACAAAGCCACTTGCAGATGGAAAAGAACTGGCGGTTAAAATTCAGTATCCCGGCGTAGCAGAAAGTATTTCGTCGGATCTTGCGATGGTAAAACCGATTGCAATGGCGATGTTCAATATTCAGGCAAAAGATTCGGACAAATATTTTCAGGAAGTAGAAACGAAGCTTTTTGAAGAAACAAATTACACGCTGGAGCTGGCCCAGAGTAATGAGGTTGCAGCAGCTTGTGCCCATATTCCAAATCTGGTTTTCCCGAAATATTACAGTCAGTATTCGTGTGAGCGCGTGCTTACTATGGACTGGATGACTGGCAAACATTTGTCGGAATGGGTTAAAACCAATCCTACACAGGAAGCGGCTAATAAAGTGGGACAGGCACTTTGGGATTTTTATATGTATCAGGTTCATCAGTTGAAAAAAGTACATGCCGATCCGCATCCGGGTAATTTTCTGGTTGATGATCAGGAAAATCTGATTGCGATTGATTTTGGTTGTATGAAAGCCATTCCTGATTCTTTTTATGAACCCTATTTCGAACTGGCAGAACCGGACAAATTGAATAATCCGGAGTTGTTCAGGCAAAGGCTGATTGATCTGGAAATCCTTTTGGATAAAGATACGCCGACAGAAACAGTTTTCTTTTCCAAATTGTTTTATGAAATTCTTTCCCTGCTTACCCAGCCATTCCAGTCAGAAACGTTTGATTTTTCTGATGAAGAGTTTTTTGGCAGACTTGCGGCCTTGGGAGAAAAATACGCCAATGATAAAGAATTGAAAAAAATGAATGTGAACCGCGGTTCTAAACATTTCATTTATATCAACCGAACATTCTTCGGATTGTTCAGTTTATTGCATGATCTGAAAGCTACGATTGCAACTGGCGTCGTGAGAGCGAATCAGTTTGTATCATAATTTTTTTTGAATTTATTTTAATCAGGCCGGATAATTTCAAATTGTCCGGCCTGATTGTTTTCTAGTGAAAATGGTTGCATTGCGAGCCGTACCACGGATAAGCTGTCAGTTTGCAATACGAGCAACAATAATGAATTGTTACTTAAAAAAACTTAAACATTCACTTTGAAAAATTTCGTTATTATCGGCGCATCGTCCGGTATTGGTAAACAATTGGCAAGCCAGCTTTCAAAAACGGAAGCAACGGTTTTTGGTACTTTTTATAAAACAGAAAATACTGATTCTGTTTCTTTGCATTACCTGAATGTACTGGATGAAAATGCAGACCTTTCCTTTTTGCCTGATACGATTGATGGACTGGCTTATTGTCCGGGTAGTATTAATCTGAAACCTTTTGCCAGAATTAAACCAGAGGAATTTTTACAGGATTATCAGTTGCAGGTTTTAGGAGCTATAAAAATTATTCAGGCTCTGTTGCCAAAATTAAAAAAGCCGGAACATGCGTCTATTGTGTTATTTTCCACAGTAGCAGTTCAAACCGGCTTCAATTACCACACTATTGTTGCTGCATCCAAAGGTGCAATTGAAGGGCTTACAAGAGCATTGGCAGCCGAACTGGCACCAAATATCAGGGTGAATTGTATTGCGCCATCCATTACGGATACACCTTTGGCCGCAACATTACTAAGCACTGACGAAAAGAAAACGGCTAATGCGCAACGTCATCCGTTGAAAAAAATAGGTTCAGTGGGAGATATAGCAAACATGGCCGAATTTCTTTTAACCGATAAATCAGCTTGGATAACCGGACAGATATTTCAGGTAGATGGCGGAATGAGTGGTTTAAGATAAAATGCTATTCGGCTACCTTTTTCTTGATACTTACCAACCCGAATAATTTATTGTTGGCTTGTTCGGGAGTCTGGTCACCGAGCAGAATTCCCCAGGGCTTCATACCATCGACCCGGTCGAACACAACTTTCATCATAGCAATGGCAGGAATTGAAAGAAACATACCGGAAACTCCTGCCAAAGCGCCTCCGATCAGTACACCTACAATAGAAACAAGTGCATTGATTTTCACTTTGGAACCAATAACCAGCGGGACCAGAAAATTATTATCAATAAACTGAACGGCAAGAAATACACCCACAACGCCTGCAAGTGTGTATCCGTCGGGATGGTTTATAAATGTTATCATTACTGCAAGAGCCGTAGCAACGAGGCCGCCGATATATGGGACAAGGTTCAGAATAGCTGCCATTATCCCCAATAATATGGCATATTGAACATTGAGAAGTAATAATCCAATGGAGTTTAATAACGCTACAACACCAGTTTCCAACAGCAACCCTACCATATAACTTTGTATAATGGATTTTATCTCTCCCAGGATTTCCATTACCTGCGCTTTGTATTTTTCTGCAAATAAGACAATCATGAAATGTAAAAGCATGGATCTGTAATACAAAAAAAGGAAAACGTAAATCGGCAGAAGTATCAGAGAACCAAGCGGCCCGGTAACAACACCAAGCGTTTCGGCATTCTGAAAACTTTCCAATGTCTGGGTTTGCGCCTTTTTTACGTACTGGTCCTGTTGCCAGTAACTCACGCTGTACTCACGGCGTATCCAGCGGCGCACATCACGATATGCGTCATTGATATTCCGTTTGAGTTTGGGAACATCATCTGAAAAATCAGAAATTTGCATGGAAAGCAGTATGGTTATTCCTGCCAAAATTAAAACGGCCAGTAAAACAGCAATGCTGATCGACAGCACTTTTGGAATGCCGCGGTGCATCAGCCATCCTTCAACCGGCCTCAATAAAACGGCGAGTAATACGGCCAGAGCCAGCGGGACCAATATATCCTGCCCCAGATAAATACCAAGTGTTATTATTCCAATGGCTAAAAGTGTGTGCGAAAGCTGATGGTAAAACGGGCGTTGAGAGGATTCGGTCATTTACAAGTGCACAGGAAAGGATTAGGACTGATTTTCCAGATTAAATTCCGGATTGTAAATAATCCCGATCAGGTTATCCCAGGGATCTTTTACGGTAGCCGTCATAATATCGCCTCCTACATTTTCCGGTATTTCGTGGGTAACGGCACCCAGATCAGTCAATCTTTTAAATTCTGTATGAATATCCTTCACGCCCCAATAAGTTACTACGTTTTCAGATTTTGTAACCGGTGGAGAAACATCAGGAATTAATCCCAGCTCATAACCGCCAATATTGAAACCGACATAATAGGGTTCGTCGAAATAAGGCGCTGTTTCAAATGCTTTGGCATACCATTCTTTTGCCAGCGTAACATCGGGCACTTTGTAGATGGTAGTTCTTAAACCTAATATATTGCTCATTTGGGTAATATGATAATGCTGAATAATCAGTTATTGAAAGATACCGGTTTCATTTTGTTTGTAATCCAAAGTAAGAATACAGCATTGAAAACCAGACTGAACGGAATAACGGAAATATTTTTAAGAAAAAGAATTATAACCCATTCCGATGCTTTGTCAGAAATAATTTCGCTGGTTTTTAATTTAAAATAAAGGCAGGTCTGATAGGTAGCAAAATTGATGAGGCTATTGATAATGAAGGCAATAATAAGATAAATAACAAAACTTGTCAAAAGAGAAACCCATTCTTTTTTTATTTTTCGGACAGCAATTTTTCCATGTTCCTGCCAGGTATTTTTATCAGATAATATTTTTTTTAACCGGACTACTCCCATTTTAAGATTGGTTAATCCCAAAGTGTATATGAAAATAGATATTCTCGCCGACTGAATAATGATTTCCAGAAGATAATGATAAAAAGAAGTAACCGGCCCGAAAGCACCAAGTTGTGCGGCTCTTCCAAAAGCAGCAATAAGCCCCAATCCAAGGATAACGGACAAATGGTTTTTGAAAAACAACAAGGCCTGAATGACCCAGGCTGAATTTTTAAGAATGCGGACAGACAGAATCATGGCCTTTGTCTTAAATACCTGCTTTAATTTCGTTTATTATTTTTTCCAGAGATTTATTTAATTCATCAGGGTTTTCAAGCATAGGGAAATGGCTTGTGCCGTGAATGATATTTAGTTCGTAGGATTGCCGGGCATACTTTTTCAGAGTCTCTTCATTGGTTGGCATATAGTCTACATTGATGAGATACAATTTGAAATTAAGCTGCTGTAACAATTCTCTTTCCCGTGCCGAATAATCGAAAATTGCTTCAATAGATTTTGCGCCCATTTTAGGATCGGCATTCCGGTAAGCATTTATGACTTTTTCGGTGATAACAGGCGGTGTTTTATTAGTCAGTAAAACCATTTTTGCATAATCGCCTGATGTATTGGCAAAGTCCGTTTTAAGATTTTGAATGATCTGGTTTGCCTGTTCCTGGTATTCATTGGCAAGCGGCATTCCTGCATTTTTAAAATTATCGACAGCAATAATTCCGATAACAGGATCAGGAAATTCAACGGCCGCTTCCAAAACAGCATTTGCCCCCAAAGAATGCCCAATCAGAATTACACTAGTAAATTCCAGCTGTTTCAACAGTTCAATTACATCCTCGCCAAATTCTTCTATTGTCCAGGTATCACGGTTTAGCCCCGACTGACCATGGCCGGCAAGATCCATGGTTATAACCTGATATTCCTTTTTGAAATATTCAACCTGCTTTTGCCAGTAAGTCTGATCATTAAAGGAACCATGTACGAATAGCAATACAGGATGCCCGGCTCCATAAATGTCATAATTTATCCTCACACCATCATGGCTGACCGTTTTCATAATCTGCTGTAATTATTCTGTTTTATTGGATAAGCTGTTCTCAGGCGGTTTCTTTTTCCAGTACTTCTTTCAATACAGGAATGGTAAGCATACCCGGCATATCTTTATAATGAATGATAACCTTATCGCCGGGATTGTTAAATCTGTATTTCCTGCCGGTAACGCTTCCTGTTACCGTAAGGCCGGTTTTACCAGTATACTCAAAAAAAGTGTCATTCAAACTATATTTTTCTGATGAACTGTATTCAGCTGAATCAGACATTTCAATTCTTTTTTGTCCGCAATTACACATGATTTCAAAAGTTTAGTCTTCGTAATAATCAGGTTTATTGGTATTCCTGCCGGTTTTGGTGGTCGCCTGTTCGAGTAAACAGGCAGCTCCTGAAAATGCCAGCCACATTATTATTTTCTCCCACCAGTTATCTCCGATCCACATTCCAAATGGAAAAGCAATCCATATACTTACACAATAAAAACAGTCGAGCAAACTTCCGAAAAAGCCATTTCCTGCTTTTTTCTTATTATGAAAATGATGTCAAACGGACCGTCTTCCTCCGAAAGCAGGTGTGTAAGTCTCCAGACGGCCAGAATGACCAAAACCATTTCAAGAGAATTCATACAATATTCGAAGTATTTTAAACGATGTCACCATTTGTCATAAAATCTGACTTTTAATCTGTAATGAATTAACATTCAAATTAATACGCAGTAAATACAAATGAAAAAAAGTTGTTATTTTTTCGTGGTTATTTTTATTTACCGGTAAAGACAACATCTATTTTTCATTTTCTGACAATCTGGTTTAAATTTTGAGACAACTATTATTTTTGATATATTATAATTGTACGATAAGTACTTAATTCAAATTTCGATGATCCGTTTCATTTCCGCTGTTTTCTTATTTTCTCAGTTATTTTTTTCAATCAGCTTTGCACAATCTGCTTTTCGGGTCGTTCCGCTGGGTGTAAAAGGTGGAATTCAGGAAGGGAATTTGTCGGCTTATATGATTGCACCTTCCGGTTCAGAGGCATATATCTGTCTGGATGCAGGAACGCTCAATACAGGGATTCGTAAGGCGATTGAGAATGGGGCTTTTTCAGTTTCAGAAGATGCTGTACTGAAAAATTATATAAAGGGATATCTGATTTCCCACGCACATCTCGATCATATATCGGGACTTATTATTAATTCGGCAGATGATACGACGAAAAGTATTTACGCTTTTCCAAATACACTGGAAACGATCAGAAATCATTATTTTAACTGGGAAAGCTGGCCGAATTTCGGAAATGAAGGAAATGGGTTCTTGTTAAATAAATATACTTATAAACCATTAATAGAAGGAAAGGAGCTGAAAATAGAACAAACTGAAATGTCGGTAAAAGCCTATAAACTCAGCCATTCAAATCCATACGAAAGTGCAGCATTTCTGATCAGAACTGGTGATGCTTATGTATTGTATTTCGGGGATACCGGGCCGGATGAAGTTGAAAAAACAGATCATATTCAAGCTATCTGGAAAGATATAAGTCCGTTAATTAAAGCAGGAAAACTGAAAGGGGTTTTTCTGGAAGTGTCATATCCAAATGAGCAACCAGACAATAAATTATACGGGCATTTAACACCAAAATGGCTGATGAAGGAAATGAACAAACTTTCGGAATTGGCAGGAAAAGAGAATATGCAGAAATTGAACATAATCATTACACACATTAAGCCGGCGGGAAACAATGAAGAAAAAATAAGGGCACAATTAAGGGAAAACAATTTACTTCGGCTCAAACTGGTTATTCCTGAACAAGGCGTTGGCTTTGGCTTATAATTGGAATATTCCTCGTTTTCATAGCCTCTTCGTTCACATTGCAAGTATTTAACAAAGTCCGTTATTAAAGCGGGAGTCTTGATACAATAAATGCTGGAACGTATATGAAGCTTTTGATTTTTTTAGTTTTGCTTTTGCCCTTTTCGATTTTCGCCCAATCAGTTGGTGATCAGAAATTTATACAGGAAGTTGTAACGATTCATTCCTCAAAAGAAGGGCTGCCTGAGGGTAGGATTGATAAAATGGTCCTGGAAAATGAATATCCGGTAGCAGAAGCTTCGGGAAAACGCTTTGGGTTTAAGGATTCGAAATGGAGTGTTATAAAAGCTGATTCCAAGGGAGCAATTGCCTCTCAGTTACCAGTAATTCCGGGTGCTGTTATTTTATCTTCCGTTCCGTTTAAAGATGGTTATGCAATTGGCTGTAATCGGGGGCTTTATTTTTACAATAAAGCTAAAAAACCAACCAGAATCTTTCCTGCAAATGATACGTACAACTGGGTATTAAAAAACGTTGCCGCACTGGTGGTTGATTCCAAAGGGAGGCTTTGGTTCGGTGCCGAAGAAGGTATTGGATATCTGGAAGGGAAATCGTGGAAATTGTTTACAGGAAAAGAGGGACTGCCCTATAATAAATTTACCAGTGCTGCTGCCGGTGTTAACGGTACTGTCTGGTTTGGAACTGAAAAAGGTGCTATTGAAGCAGATCATGATGATTTTAAATACCGCTTTAGCCGGCGCTGGCTACCAGATGACTATGTAAATAGTATTGTTGTACAAAAGAATGGTACCGCCTGGATTGCTACCAATGCAGGAGTAAGTCAGGTTACGCCCGTTTCAATGTCGCTGGAAGAAAAAGCCAGGTATTTTACCAAACAAGTGGAAGAACGGCATAATCGTATGGGATTTGTTGCACCAAGCCACTTAAAAGAACAGTTCAATGTAGCAACTTCCGAAGTGGGCATTTCGGATAATGATGGTATGTATACATCCATGTATGGAGCTGCAAACGCATTCCGCTATGCTGCAACAGGCGATCCGGAAGCAAAAAAACTGGCTGATCAAAGTTTTAAAGCCTGTAAATGGCTGGTGGATATTACGCATGAAAAAGGGTTTCCGGCACGTGTAATTATTCCGGTTGACTGGCATGAGCCTGTGAATGAAATTTACAGCCGGGAAGATAATCTTGAAAACCAGAAAAAGGATCCCATGTGGAAGGATATTTATCCGCGTTTTCCTAAAAGCAAAGACGGGAAATATTTATGGAAATGCGATACCAGTTCAGACGAGCTGGCCGGGCATTTCTTTTTCTATGGTATTTATTATGATCTGGTTGCCAGGACGGAGGAAGAAAAGCAGGCAGTCCGTGAGGTGGTGGGAGATATGATGGATCATCTTATTCGGCATGGTTACAAACTGGTAGATTATGATGGAAAAGTGACGCGTTGGGGAGACTATTCTCCTGAATATTTTGCTTCGGTTTATGGCTACGATCAGCGTGGCCTGAATTCAATGATGATGCTGTCGTTTTTGAACGTAGCCAAACATGTGACTGGTGACACGAAATACGATAAGGAAGCTAAAATACTCAGGGATAAATACAATTATCACATTTACGCCATGCATCCAAAAGAGTTCTTCCCTCCGGAAAATGTAGTTCCATGGGACAATAATCTTTGCCTGATGAGTATGTATGGATTGATAAAATATGAAACTGATCCTGCATTGATGCTAATGTACAGGCAATCTTTGGAAACTGCGTGGCAGCATATCAGTAAGCAAAAAAATGCATTTTGGGATGCAATTTATGCTTCACTGGCTAATCAGTTTACAATAATGGCTGATCAGAAGATATTTGAAAAAGGTAATCTGTTTCCTGAAAACAGACTTTATGCACCGAAAGTGGTGAAAAACTATTATAAGAGAAATAATAACCAAAGCTATATTCTTGAAAATCTGCAAAAAATCCCGCTTGATCTGATTGGTTATACGATGGACAATACACACCGGCTGGATGTAGTTTTTGATTTATCTCCGTTACAAAAACCAAATGTTGGCTGGCGGGCAAATGGTTATGCAGTGCCTATTGATGAGCGCGGGCATGTTCGTCAGGATCGGGATGGTTTTGCATTGCTGGCTTCCGAAGGAGACGGGCATGATGAACACGAAGGGACTTTCTTTTTACTGCCTTATTACATGGCTTATTACCACGGGCTGCTTGAAAAATGACTAATAGCACGAACGGGGACGTTCGTGCTATTAGTTACCAAATAAATTCAGCTGCCCGGTTGCCATTGGATTTTGCGGGATATTTAATTTTATTCCCAACTCAGAATTTAGTTTTTTAATCAGGTAAACAAACCGGTCAGGAAAAACCTTTTCATGATCCTGATGAACAAAAAAGTAAATATTTTCAATTCCTTCATTCACCCATAATTTTATACGGTCAAACCAGTCATCCAAACGAGGGTAATCAGAATCAAGGTTTGTGCTGTTAAAACGGATAAAGGCAGTCGTTGTCGTCAGCCGCATGTGCAACAGGTCACGGCGCCCGGGAGAATCGGTGATGACATGAGCTATATTTTGCTTTTCAAGCAGGGTATATAGTTCATCATTATTCCAGGAACCGCTATACCAGTCAGGATGTCTTAATTCAAGTGCAAGAGGAAAGCCCAAAGGCCATTCTTCCAGGTATTTCCGTAGTACCTGCCAATTTTCAGGGCCAAAGTTTTCCGGCATCTGTAGGAACATACAGCCAAGTTTTTCACGTAAAAGTGCCATTCCATCCAGATAAATATCTGTTACATTTTTTACGTCTTTGAGTCTTTTTCTATGGCTGATTTCCTGGTATACTTTGGGGCAAAACCGAAAGTTTACCGGTGTTTTTTCATGCCAGCTTTCAATGGTATTTTGAGGGAAGATGGTGTAGAACGTTGCGTTTAACTCAATTGTATTGAATTTTGCCGCATAATGAGCAAGTTCATCTTTAGTACCCTTTGGGTAAAAGTTTTTTAAATCTGCCCTGCTCCAGCCAGTACAACCAACATAAATGTTGGGATTGCCTTTTTTAGCATCCAGTACGTTTTTTGTATCAGGATGGTCGTCTGGTAAAATAAAATCAATTTCTACCGGGTCTTTAACTTTTCCGAATTGCATAACTTTTTGGTTAAACGGAATGTTTTTAAGCCGGATTAGACTTTCCAGGTCTTAAAGACGCCAACGCCTAGACTTGGAAAGTCTTGAATAGAATTTACCGGCCAAAATCATCCTGTACACGTACAATATCGTCTTCATCCGAAGGGTTTGCAGGATCGGTATGCTGCCATATTTCGGCTACAATTCCCCATTCATCTACACCAATCAAACGATGACGTTCACCTTTTTTTAAGTCAATAACTGTGCCAATCGGCAGTTGCTGCATTTCGGTTTCTTCGTCCGTATCACTGATCACAATGCCTGCATTTCCACCAATTACTTTCCATATTTCGGCACGGCGATGATGATATTGCCACGAAAGCCTTTTGTTAGGAGCTACTACCAGAATTTTTGGGCTCAATTTATCGTAACCTGCAAAATCTTCCAGTGATAAATGAGGAAAGAAAGTCGAAATAAATTTGGGTGCTTCTGTTTCTTCCAAAACAAAAATCCACCCCATGGACGCGAATGGTCTTTACTAACTACGGTAAAGCCTTGTTCTTTAATAAATTGTCCGACTTTTTCGAAAACAACATCCTTATCGGCTGCTGCGGTAAATGATTGGATCATGTTAAAATGAATTATTGGATGAGATCACGTTGAATCCCAAATTTAGGATAAAATACAAAAAGATACCCTAAAAAATTCATGACATCTTGGAGCTCAAATCTATTAATGTCCAATATATCTTTCAAATGACCGGTATTGATGTCATCAGATTATCTGGCAGCAAGTGTGTCAAATTTTAGTTATTAGCTTATTTGAATAAATAAAATAATATTTCTAATTTTTTTTATAATTACGGTATGACTTTTGACTAAATTAGATGAATTTAATTAGTAATTTACTTATTATTTATAGTGATATTTTACTTCGATCGGACTTTTTTGGAAAATTATTACTGCTTGTGAAGTTATACTAATATGCGTTTCAGTTTGATAATGAATAGATTAAAGTGCCAATATTGTTTACCGGTTTAATTATTCAATTTTTTTATTACTCAACAGTGAATCTATGAATGAAGTTTACAGAGAAATTACCTCCTTAACGGAATATGATTGCTTTTCCATTCTTGCACGTAATAAAACCAATTTTAACTTTCCATTGCACAATCATGATGAATTGGAGCTCAATCTGATCCTTAACGGGAAAGGTGTAAAGAGAATAGTTGGGGATCACGTCGAAATTATTAATGATGCCGAACTGGTTTTATTAGGTAGTAATCTGCCACATGGCTGGATAACACATAGTTATCAATGGAGTGAAGGTATGCCGGAAATTTATGAAATTACACTTGCAGTTTCACCGGGATTTGTTTGATGATAAGTTTTTATGCCGTAACCAGTTGTTCTTCGTTCGTTCCTTGCTGGAAAAGTCTGTTCAGGGCATTGCTTTTTCAGCGGAGACAATAGAAAAGGTTATACCAAAACTCAAATTGTTAACCGAAAAAAATGGATTTGATTCGATTCTGCAACTGATGTCCATATTGCATGATTTATCTGTTTCCAGTAACATGAGAACTTTATCAAACAGTACTTTTACGAATGAAAACATCAATTTTAACAGCCGGAGAATTGAAAAGGTATTTAGTTATATGCGTGATAATTATGACAAGGAAATTACACTGGATGGTGTCTCCAGATTAGCAGGAATGTCGGAAGTGTCTTTTAGCCGTTTTATCAAAAAAAGGACAGGAAAGACTTTTATAGAAAGCCTGAATGAAATAAGGCTGGGGCATGCGTCCCATTCATTGGTAAATACAACCCATACGATTTCAGAAATTGCTTATCGCTGCGGATTCAATAATTTATCTTATTTCAACCGTATTTTTAAGAGCAAAAACGGATGTACGCCTAAGGAATTCCGGGATAATTACGCTGGGAAGAAGTCCATTGTACAAGTAAAAAGTTCAAAGTAAAACAGTTTACAGTAGCCTGCAAATCTGTTTACTTTGAACTTTAAAATCAAAACTTTAACTAAACTTTAAGCGTCCATCCAAAAGTATCTTCTTCTTTTCCTGTACGGATATTAGTCAGATAATCTTTTACATTGGCAACGAAAGAACCTGCTTTTACTTCCGGAACGGCGTAGTCAACACCTTCAAATGCAATGGTTGCAAACGGAGATATTACCACTTGCAAGTACCAGCACCAAAAGCCGCTTCAAGGCTTCCGTCTTTTAATGAATCTATTATTTCTTTTACGCTGATTCTTCTTTCTTCGACCGGAACGCCCCAGTGCTGTGCAATGGCAACAATACTTTTACGCGTAATACCATCAAGCGTGGTTTCGGAAACATAGGGAGTAACCAGTTTGCCATCGAGCATAAACATAATGTTCATCGTGCCCGATTCTTCAATGTAAGCATGCTCACGGGCATCAGTCCAGATAAGTTGATCGTAACCTTCCTGCTGCGCAAGTTTGGCAGGATAAAGTGACCCTGCATAATTTCCTGCACATTTGGTACCACCTACTCCGCCTTCCGCAGCTCTTATAAAATGTGTTTCCACCTTTACTCTGGGTGGTTTGGCATAATAAGTACCAACCGGACTTGTAAATATAATAAAATAGTAACTATCAGATGGTTTTACACCAATGTATGGATCTGTTGCAAACATATACGGCCTGATATAAAGCGAGCAGCCATCCTGCGAAGGTACCCATTCTGAATCCAGACGCAGTAATTCTGTAAGCCCACCCATAAAAATTTCTTCAGGAATGACAGGCATACAAAGACGCTCAGCAGATTTGTTCAGTCGTTTCCAGTTATCAATAGCACGGAAGATAAGTACTTCGCCTTCTTCATTTTTATATGCTTTCATTCCTTCAAAAATAGCCTGGCCATAATGAAGGGCGGCTGTTGCAGGGCTGAGGGACAGATCTCCGTAAGGTACAATGCGTGAATTTAGCCATTGGCCATCACGATATTCGGAGATAAACATATGATCGGAAATATTCTTTCCAAAGACAAGGTTGTTAAAATCAACCTCCTGCAAACGTGATTTACTTGTTTGCTGAATTTCTATTTGCAATGTATCGGCTGTCATAATGCCTCAAATTTATGCTGAATATAATGAACTTTTACTTCTGAATTTAGTCCTGCAATTTAGCAAAATTATATCAACATTAGGAAGATATTTAGTATAACAATTATTATTTGCTAACCCTTGGCTTCCAGGTTACTTCCTCTATTCCGAGGTCAAGTGTCATGATTCTGCAAAGCATAAAAAGATAATCTGACAACCGGTTCAGGTAGCGGATTACAATATCTTCAACTTCTTCTCCCTGCTGCAAATGTATAACAGCACGTTCGGCCCGGCGGCAAACGGTTCGGGCTACATGTCCAAACGAAACTGATTCGTGGCCTCCAGGCAGTATAAATGCACGAAGAGCAGGAACCTGCCTGTCAATTTCATCCATGGCTTTTTCAAGTAAAACGATGTCGTCTTCCAGTAAGTCGGGCAATATTTTTCTGGATTTATCCGACTCCGATGCCAAATGTGACCCAATGGTAAATAGGCGGTCCTGTATTTCTTTTAAAAGGTCTTTACGCTTTATGTTAACCGGCTGATCGCCAAGTAAGCCAATGTAGCTATTGAGCTCATCCACTGTGCCATAAGCATCAATACGTACGTGCGCTTTGCTTAGTCGTGTACCTCCTATAAGCGAAGTTGTGCCTTTATCACCGGTTTTTGTGTAGATTTTCATAAGTGATTAGCCTCTTTATCTGATAATTATTCGGTTTTTTGCCAGCCACGAATAACACGAATAAGCATGAATTTTACAAAATTTGGTCATCTGATCACGATTTGATTTGTGTAAATTATTTCAGCTTAGTATGATCGGTCTGACTTTTATCAATATTTTATATGTGTTATTTAATTAATGTTGGATTGATACCGCTTCAATTAGGTTTTAGAAACTCCCCGACCTAATTTTGCGCCCAAATTACTATGGCGAAAAAAGAAATCCTGCAAAGGTTATTCATTCATGAAAGTTGGAACGTTTGTTATTAAAATATGGCGGTGGTTATCGGTATTACTGGTAATCGGAGCGCTAATTTGGACCTATTCATTGTTCCCCGATATGGTGGCGGTAGACTTTTCCGATACCGGACTGGCAGAAAGATATGTGAACAAAGAGCATGTGTTCTACATTGTAATGGGTTTGTTCCTGGTAAATAATGTTGTTATTTCCGGACTAGCCAAACAAATTCCGAATGTCGACCCTGAGTATTTACCTATAATAAACCGCAAGATATGGGCCAGGCATCGTACTGACCTGAACGAACATTTGATCAATTGGCTTTATTGTCTGGTAGCTGTAATCAATACAATTATCGGGTTCAGTCTTTTTGCGCTGGCTACTATCAACAGCAACCAGTATAAGCTGGATGTTTTCGATTTTTCATGGCTTTATTATGCCAGTATTGCATTGATGGTGATGGTATTTATTCTGCCATTACGCTTGTTGTGGACACCGGCACCAGAAGATAAATTGTAGAAGTCAATATGAAATATTTTAATTCATATCCGGCAATTTATTTGTTACAAATCATTTTTTGAATGAAGAATAACTGGTTAGCAGCAGCGGAAGCTATGCGTTTGCAGGATTTTCATTATGACTTGCCAGACGAGCGAATTGCCCGTTATCCAGTCGTCCCGCGTGACAGTTCAAAGCTCCTGATTTATAAAGAAGGACAAATTGATCACAGTCATTTTACGAATTTACCTGCAAATCTTCCTGCTGATACGCTGCTTGTTTTTAATGACACGAAAGTTATTCCTGCAAGGGCATATTTTCAAAAGGAGACCGGTGCTACTATAGAAATTTTATTGCTTCATCCTGAAAAGCCTACACACGTTATCAATGATGCGATGCTGGTAACTCAGTCGTGCGTATGGGAATGCATGATTGGTAATAAAAAACGCTGGAAAGTATCTGATTCTTTATCTACACAGATAACTGTCGATGGGGAAATAATTCAATTGCGGGTTGAATATGCTGATTATGAAAAGAATCAAGTCAGGTTAATCTGGAATACGGATGCTGTTTTTCTGGAGATTGTCAAAGCATTGGGAGAGATTCCGCTACCTCCTTATCTGAACAGGGAAACAGAAGAAATTGACAAACAGACTTACCAAACTGTATACGCCAATCATGATGGTGCCGTAGCTGCTCCAACCGCCGGGTTGCATTTTACAGATCAGATATTTCATGAGCTTCAAATTAAAGGAATCAGAAGGTCTTTTCTTACGCTTCATGTAGGTGCCGGTACATTCCAGCCAATTAAAGCAAATACAGTTACCGAACATAAAATGCATTCGGAACAGGTTGTATTCACACGCGGTTTAATTAATGAATTGCTTCTGAATACCGAAACCATTGTTCCGGTTGGTACTACTTCGCTGCGGTCCCTGGAAAGTCTGTATTGGTACGGTGTAAAATTGTATCGTTCAGAAACGACAGTTTTTGAAATTGAGAAACTGTATCCATACCCATTTGAAGAATCTGAACTGCCATCTGCAACAGAGTCACTCAGTGCTATTGCACGCTACATGGATAAGGAAAAGCTGGATTCTATTGTTGGCGAAACAGAAATATTTATTTTCCCCGGATATACATTTCGTTTATGCAAAGGACTTATTACCAATTATCATCAACCCGGTTCCACATTAATTTTGCTTGTAGCAGCTTTGGTAGGAGAGGATTGGAAGCGAATTTATAAAGAGGCGCTGGATAACGATTACCGCTTTTTAAGTTATGGTGATTCTTCGCTTTTGTGGGGAAAATGATGCTTTGGTTTGATATTTTTACTTCCCTTACTTTATAATCTTCCCTTTTTGCAACTAATTTAATTTAGTGTAGTTTTTCTGACAGTTATGTGAAAATACTATGGGACAAGCACAAATAGCAGAAAAGAAATATACAGTTTCTGAGTATCTGGAAATGGAGGAGAGAAGTGAAATCCGTCATGAATTTTATGATGGGACCGGGATTTTAAGCTGAGAAGATATAAAAATATTGCTTCTCCAAATTATTACATGTTGATTGCCCAGCATGAATGCTACGTAGAACTTTATACCAGAACCGATCAGGAAGGCGTCTGGATTTATCAGTCTTTCGATACTCCTGAATCAGTAATATCATTTGATCTTCTCAATTTTACAATGCCTGTTTCGGCTATTTATGAAGGAATTGTGTTTGAGGCAGAGGAAGAAGTTTTATGATACGATAATTGTCTGGTACGATGAGTGATGGCAAATCGTTAATAACAGCTCATTAACAATTTACCATCAACAATTAACCGGTATTGTCACTTCGCCATTATTACCTCGCTCATTTCCGAAACCCCATTCTCGTTAAAAGCTTCAATAGCAAAGTAATATGGTACACCTACATTCAATGCCCTGAGTTCGAATGCATTGGGCTCATCGTTCCAGAACTGATAGGTTTGATATAATTTATCCGGTGCAATTCCCCAAAGTACGTTGTAGCCGACTACACCAGGAATTTTTTCCCAGCTCAAATCTGCATTTCGTGTATCCTTTTGGCGTTTGGCAGTGAATTTTTTCGGAACTTCAGGTACTTTTCCTGATCCGTTCCCAAAAATCCGGAACTCACTGACTGCCAGATTTGGGGCGGCTACATAAACGTGTTCATAACGCACATAACGCGCCCGTACCGGCTGTGGCAATTCGATGTAAGCACAGGGGCGGTCACGTTTTGGCTCTTTCGTCAGATCACTTACCAACTCCCACTTTTTGCCATCTTTTGAAGTAAGAATTTTAAATTGTGTATAAACCTTTTCAGGATCATTAGCGAAAATGTTTGTTTTATAATCGGTATAATTAACCTGTATAGCCTTAATATCCTGTTCATTTTGCAGGTCTATCGTCAGGGTTTCACCAGGTTTGTTTTGTTTAGCTGCCCAGAAAGTTCTTGGATTTTCATCTGTTATCTTGTTAACTGACATCGTGTCCATAGTGGAAGAAGCAGTAGCAGGTTTTTTGTAAGACAATAACATCCATCCCGCAAAAAGATCATCACCTTTTCCATCCCATTTTTTAGTAGTCATTTTATAGGGGAAATCTCCAAAACGCGTATTTGCAAACATGTGTCCGTCTTTATCAAATCCCGCCGGATGCATGACTATTCTTCGTTCCATAGCCCAGTTCAGTCCTATCCACGAAGTACCTGTATTCCAGTAATTGCCATAATTATCCTGAAATGTATTACCGTGACCTGCCCCGGTTGCGAATCCGCCGGGCTTGTATGATACCGGATTGTAAGGTGCATAAGTAAATGGGCCAAGCGGATCATCTGCCACATACGTTCCGTTTGCATAAACATTGTATTCCGTTCCTGGCGCACCATACTGGAGATAATACTTGCCGTTATTTTTGGTCATCCAGGCACCTTCTGTAAATGGTTTGAAAGGGTCAGAGTGATTTGGGCCAAAACGTTCCCAGCCGTGTTCATACTGATTCAGCCAGAGCATTGCTTTGTATTGTCCCTTAAAAGCAAGTTTTTTAGAATGATCCAGTTCTGCTCCGAAAATGGGATAGACATTGGACGAACCCCAGTACATAAACCATTTGTTTGTATCCGGGTCATGAAAAAGAGCAGGATCCCAGGGGCCAATATCTTTGGGTAAACGTGGTGTCCATCTGTTATAAAATTCCCAGATTCCTTTTTCAGGTGCTACGGAATACAAAATGGGGCGCTGCTCAAAAGTAGATTGAAATAAAAATAAAGTATCATTGACGGAAACGGCGGCCGGCGCGCACATATCTTCAAATGGCCAGCGGTTTGCTGTTAAATATTTCCAGTGGATCATATCTTTGGAATGCCAGTAACCGCCGGAAATTGTTACGAAAAGATAATATTCGTTTTTATGGTTAATGATAACCGGGTCAGCGCCAGAACGGTATGAGATATTTTCATTCAGTTGTTCAAAGTTGTATTTGTAATCAATATCCATTGGATTACAAAAAGTTGCCTGGCTTTGAGCGTATCCGTTTATAGAGCTTAAAATAAGCAGTACTAAAAATAATATAGTGGTATAAGTGAGTCTTGGCATGACTTGAATCGTGTATAGTTACATTTATTTCTTTTAAAGATGCTAAAATAGGCACTTTGAAGTGAATAACTTTCATGACCAAATATTATTCTCTTTGCGTCTTTTAAAAACTATAACCTTTACCTTTGCGGTTTGATTTGAAATAAGAAATAACATACAAATGACGATTGATTTTATAGAGGAATTGCGCTGGCGGGGAATGCTGCACGATATGATGCCGGGAACAGATGATCAGCTGAGAAAAGAAATGACTTCCGGATACATCGGTTTTGATCCTACTGCTTCATCACTGCATATTGGCAATCTGGCTACAATTATGCTTCTGGTTCATTTTCAACGTGCAGGCCATAAACCGTTTGCATTGGTTGGCGGTGCTACTGGTATGATTGGCGATCCTTCTTTTAAAGCATCGGAACGTTCTTTTCTGGATGAAGATACATTAAGGTTCAATCAGGAAGGGATTCGTAAACAATTGGAACAGTTCCTTGATTTTGATTGTGGTGCCAATTCTGCCGAAATGGTCAATAATTACGACTGGTTCAAGGAAATGGGGTTTTTGCAATTTTTACGCGAAGCAGGTAAATTTCTGAGTGTCAATTATATGATGTCGAAAGATTCAGTAAAAAAGCGACTGGAAACCGGCATTTCTTTTACCGAATTTTCGTACCAGCTTTTGCAGGGATACGATTTCTACCATTTGTACAAACACAAGAATATCCGTCTTCAGATGGGTGGTTCGGATCAGTGGGGTAATATTACTACCGGAACTGAAATCATTCGCAGGAAAGAAGGGGATGAAGATGGTTATTTCAAAGCTTATGCATTAACAACGCCACTTCTAACAAAATCAGACGGATCAAAATTTGGTAAAAGTGAAGGCGGGAATATCTGGCTGGATGCTGCCAAAACATCTCCATATGAATTTTACCAGTTTTGGTTAAGCCAAAGCGATGAAGATTCTCCACGTTACCTGAGGGTATTTTCGTTTAAAAATAAAGAAGAAATTGAAGCGCTTGAAAGCCGGCATGCAGAAGCACCACATTTGCGTGTATTGCAAAAAGCATTGGCAGAAGAACTGACAATCAGGATACATTCTCAGAAAGCATATGAACTGGTTCTGAAAGCTTCGGAAGTTTTGTTTGGAAAAGCGACACTTGAAACTTTACAAAGCATTGAACTCGACGAGTTCGATACAATTTTTGATGGCGTTCCCCAAACTGAAATTACCAGAGAAGAATGGAATGAGTGCCTGAATGTAACAGATCTGATTTCGACTGTAACCAAATCGGAAGTATACGCATCAAAAGGTGAAGCACGCCGGGCAATTCAGCAAAATGCCGTAAGTGTTAATAAAGTAAAGGTAACTTCGGCGGATCAGTCAAGATCGGATTTTACTTTACTTCAGGAGAGTTTTTTACTGATTTCAAAAGGAAAGAAAAATCACTTGATCAAGGTAGTTTAGGGCGGACGCTTGACGTATGATTTCAAAAGCAGGTTTGTCGGATCCTTTTGGATTGTGTAACTTAGATTTAATGTTTTCCGGTTCGACATATTATGAAGCCATTAAATGAAAGTATGAATGTAAGAGACGAATTGTTAAAGATCCCTGACCTTAGAAGCTTGCTGGACGAGCTTGAAGGTATTTGGCGTGAAGAACAAATCCGGCGCCATACTTTTTGGGCAGAGGTCGATGAGAATCGGAAAGCTGAATTTATATTAGGTGAAATCATATACCACTCACCCATATATGGCAGACACTGGATGGCATCTTCTAATATTCTAACCCGGTTACTACCATTTGTAAAGGAAAATAATCTGGGAAAAGTGGGAATCGAAAAAGTAATGATCCGGTTAACCCGAAATGATTATGAACCTGATATCTGTTTTTGGCTGAAAGGCCAGGCTGAAAATTTCGGTAAAACCCAGTCTGCATTTCCACCTCCTGATTTCATTATAGAGATTCTTTCTGAAAGCACAAAAGATCGTGATTATGGCATCAAAATGACAGATTACGCTCTTCACGGTATAAAGGAATATTGGATTGTTGATCCTGAAAATCTCTCAGTTGAACAGTATTTGCTAGATCAAAAGCAGTTTCAGTTAGCGCAAAAACTCCGGGAAGGAATATTGAAAGCAGAAGTAAGAAAA